>NZ_JAUALB010000001.1:4048440-4712660 GCF_030345795.1 Micromonospora sp. WMMA1363 | reverse complement strand
GCCTGCAACATCGCCGAGTGCGGGTCGGCCATGTCATGCGAGACCTTGGCGAGAAGGCCACTGGTGATGCCGGCGAGGAAGTGCAGATCGCGCGACTGTGTCGGCGGTTGGCGGCGTTCGAGCAGGGTGAACAGGGTGTCCTGGGTTTCGACCAGGTCCGGCAGGATCTGGCCGACCGGGCGTTGCGGATAGGCCAGGGCGAGGCGCTGCACGTCCTCGGTGAGCTGGGTGATGGCTGCCGGGGAGGTCGACTCGGCGGCGAGCATGGCGTATTGACGGGCGCGTTGTGCGGCCATGGCGAGGAGGTTCCTTTCCGGGCCGGCACCGAACGGCTCGACAATGAGCTGCCGGCCCGGCGCAGGGGTCAACTGGTGGGGTACCCAGGAGCGCTGCAACTCATCGGCGGTCTTACCGAACATGGCCTGCAACGCCCGCCGGGTGCCGGGCGTTGATGAGGCCAGATCCCGTTCGCCACGTGCCAGCCGCCCGAGGTGCCGGGCGCTGATCGCCGCGCGGGGGTCCATGCGGCTGAACTCGTCGGCCAGTTCCTCGTACGTGCGGTCGCTCTGCTGGATCAGGTGCTCCAGCACGGTGCGAGGTTCGCGGCGGTCTCGGGCCATCCTCGATGCCTTCCTGATGGGCTATCTCCACGCTCGCCTGTCGGAGGTCCTGAATTCAACGCAGGTCCTCATGGTGTCCGCTCGATGTCCGTCATAGGTACTGATTCGGTCCTCGATCGGTCTTCATCACCGGGTGTTCTATCTCCACCATGGAGGTCTCACCCACCGCAATTGTGCATGTACAGGCCGCCGAGGTGCACGGGTCGACATGGCGCCGGGCCGCTCGTGCCGGTGCCGGGTCGGCTGCGGCCGTGGCGGGGGGCGGTGTTCGGGTCCTTCGGTGTGTGGACGGGGGACGCTCGCGTCGGGGTGCGGCTCCTCTGAGGTGATCGTCTATTGTGGGATGGCACCGCCGAGGTAGCGGCTGTTGTGGATGCGTTGTTGTTCCTGGGCCAGGTGCCAGGTCCAGTACTGGTCGAAGTCGCCGTTGCTGATCAGGGTGCGGAGTTTGAGGATTGCTTCGGCGCCGTCGAGGCCCCAGCGAGCGCCGGTGACGTCCATACGATCTTTGACCAGGTGGCGGCAGGCGCCTTCGATCACCCCGGTGGCGATCGGCCACCCGTTGGCCAGCGCGGTCGGGTAGTCCAGGTACGGTTTTTTGGCCAGCAGGTAGGCGGCGGCGACATCGGCGGGTTTGCGTTTGCCGGGGTCCAGGCCGTGGTAGGTGGCCTTGCGTCGGATGGCTGCGGCGACTATGCCGGCCCGTCCGGCCAACACCTGCCGGGCCTGGGCGCGGACCCACCGTTCGGCGTTCGGGTCGCCCTCCGGGTGGAAACACCAGGTGGCCTTCCAGAGGTACTCGATGACGTGGATGAAGTCCACAACAACCGGCAAGGTGATCTTGCGGGTTTTGGCCTCGGCGTGGATCCGGTCGATCTGGTGGGTGTTGCCGTCGACCAGGGCGATCCAGGTCCGAGCGTGGTCGGGGTCGCGGCGGTCGGCCTCGGCGAACCCGGCGGCGATCACCGCCGCGGCGTCGTCGGTCACGCTGGCGTGCAGCCACTTGCCGGAGGTGACCGGCGCCGGGGTAGCAGTTTGGGCCGCTTCGGGGTCCTCGGGCAGGATGTCGGCGATGGTGCGCGGCTTGCCGGTCACGTCGAAGACCGCGGCGACCTCGCACATCCGCTTGCGGTTGCGTTTCTCGCCCTTGGACCGGCGGCCGGCCAGTTTCTGGCTGACCGCGGCCTTGGCGGTGCCCGCGCGGAGCCCGTCGGGGCGCATCACCACCCCTTTGGCGTCGAAGGACAACGCCAGCACATCATCATCGGCCGACCAGTCCGGGGCGTGGGCGGTGTAGAAGGCATCCACATCTATCGCCGCTGCGGCGGCCAACGCCTCGACCTGCCGTTTCCCGATACGCACCGTGGTGGCCCGCTCAATCGCGGCCGCCGCGTCGGTGAACGAGCCGCGGGCCGCCTCGGCCGCGGCCAACCGGCGCAGTCCATGCGAGTGCTTCTCCACGGGCAGGTTCAACACCGCGTCCGCCGGGTTCAGATCGGCCCGCGCCCGCGCCCGGTAGGCGATACGCGTCACCACCACCTCACCGAACCGGGTGGCCAGCGTCCGCTGCCGCCCCCGCTCGGCCCACCCCCGCAGATGGCTATCGGCGTCGGTCACCTCGTCGAGCCGTTCCTCCCGACTGGCACGAAGATCCAGACTGTCCTGCAACAACTGACACAGCAACCGCATGCCATCGGTATGCAGCCGCTCCTCCAGTTCGGCGTGAGTCATCCCCGCCGCATGCTCACCGGACAGGAAGTCCACCATCGCGCCGAACCGCACGGATGAGCCGGCGAAAGCATCGTCCGCCGTCTCGGATGCGTACTCTTGCACCGGGCTCCCTCTTTGCTGATGTTCGTGTCTCGCAACCGACGAACATAGCGGGAGGATCCCTTTCACCATCACAACCAGTAACACATCCCCAGGCCACACAGCGTGTCGCCGCACCTCACCAGAGCCGCACCCCTCGCGTCGGGGGGCGTGTCATGCCTGGCCCCGTCTCGTCGCCTGCTCGGGCTGCGAGGGGCGGGGATGGAAGATGGCCAGTCCTCGGCGTTCTCTTCGCGCGCCGAGTGATCCGAGCCGGCTGCAACGTCGGGGCTGCCCGGACTGCGCCGGCACCGGTAGGCAGACGCGATCGGCGGTGGTTGCCGTAGCGGCTGCCTCTTGAGCAGGGCACCGGAGCAGGTGCTGGCAGGCGGAATCACGGTGTCGGTCGTGGCCGGAGCCCGCCTGCTTCGGTGCCCATCCATAGTCTGCAACAAGGGCTGGCGGTGATGGATCCGAAGCCGGGCGACGTTCTGCTCGTCGGCAGCGATGCGTCGGTGCAGTTCAGCGGGGAACGGTCGCTGATCTTCCGAGTAATCAAGGTCTGCGATCGGGCAACATACCACGGCTGGGTCTGGTTGCTCGGTTACGCGCTCGACCGGGCCGGCAACGCCGTGGACCGGCGAGAGATCTACGTGCAGCGCGCTGGCTTGAGGCAACTCACCTCGGCTGCTGCTCCCGTCACCGGACGCACACCACCTGCTCACCCAGGCCGTACAGGGCTGAGCGCGGCAGGTCGACAAGCATCTACGACGGTCCCAACATCGAGGAGGTTACGGTGACCACGCATCCGGTTGGCGTTTTCTGGGCAGCGTCGCGCTTGGCCCGACTTCACCCAGATCAGGTGAAGCGAATCCGGTTCCGTCGCACCAGGATCGGGCGGCGCGGCCTGGCCGAGGAGCAGGTGTACAGCTTCCTCCGCGCGGTCGTTGACGAGCTGACCGCTCGCGATGGCCTGGAAGCTGGCCTACGTGCGGAGAACGCCCGCCTGAAGGGCGCGCTGCGGGAGTGGCAGAGCACCTTCACGCCCAGGCCGAGCATGATGACCAACGCGGGGCGTTGGACAGAACCTGAGCAGCGCAGATAGCCTGTTGACAAG
Organism: Micromonospora sp. WMMA1363; assembly: GCF_030345795.1. NCBI lineage: Bacteria > Bacillati > Actinomycetota > Actinomycetes > Micromonosporales > Micromonosporaceae > Micromonospora > Micromonospora sp. WMMA1363. Next base: position 4,709,114 of record NZ_JAUALB010000001.1, on the reverse strand, counting down.
CTGAGTTGTCGTCTGGGGTGAACCGGTGCCGATCGAAGTTGCGCCGCCAAAGTATGTCGTGATCGTCAACGCGGTGCAGCAGCGCATCGAAGACGGCACGTACCCGCCCGGCTCGATGCTGCCCAGCGAGACCGAACTGATCCGGGAGTTCCGCGCATCACGCCCGGTCGTGGTCAGGGCACTGGACATGCTGCGGCAAGACGGCTGGATCGAAAGCCGGCAAGGCAAGGGCCGTTTCGCCCTCGGGCCGCCTGGCGATACCAACCAACGGCAGCGCGAACGCCGGTACGCAGTGCTGGAAGAGGACGAACGGGCACGCTCCATCCTGCTGGCCGCCGGCGAGGTACCGGCTCCGCCCAGGGCGGCAGTTGCACTCGGGGTCGAGCCCGGAACGCCGGTCGTCGCGCGCCGTCGCGTCATCACCGTCGAGGGGCTCGGGCCGGTTGAACTCGGTACCGCGTTCCTGCCTGCCGACCTGGCTGACGGCACGGGGGTCGGCGGTAGCGACCCACTTCCGGAGGGTCTGCTCCGGCATGTCGCGTCACGCAAGCGGGTGCGCTTCGATCACGTCAGCGAGCGGATCTCGGCGCGCATCCCCGACGTCGAGGAAGCCCAACACTTGCAGATCAGCGAACATGAACCGGTGCTGACGGTGCTGCTGTCTGTCTGCGATCGCTCCGGCAAGCCCTTGCTTGCCGTGGATCTCCTACTGCCGGCTCGCCGCCACGATCTCGAAGACGTCTATCCGCTCGACTGACGCAGCTCGATTCATCACTTGACAAGTCGAGTTCGGGGCGCCTACCTTTGACGCAACTTAACAAGTCAACTGGTTGAGTTGGCTTCATAGCTCTGGAGGTCGTTCGTTGGTTCCGATGACGTTGAAGGTGCCGGTCCCGTCCGAGTACGTCTTCCCCGCCGGGGCGTTGTGCCTGGGGGTGTCGCCGCAGATTGATTTTGAGCGGCGGGGTGAGGCGGATAACCAGGCGCGGGACAAGGAGTCCGGGGAGCGGGTGTGGGTGGTGCGGGTGATGGACCTGGACCCGGAGGCCGGGAAGTTCGGCCGGTCAACCGAGGTGAAGGTGAAGGTGGTCGCGGCGCAGCAGCCGGTGGCGCCGCCGTCCACGGTGCCGGGTTATCCGCCGGCGGTGGAGTTCGAGGGCCTGACCCTGACTCCGTACGTGGATTCGCAGCGGTGCAAGCCGGGTCGTCCGTCGGGTGATTGCCGTTCTCGGATGGCGTATTCGCTGCGGGCTGCGGCGATCCGGCCGGCGTCGGCGGTGCCGGTGCCGGTGCCGGTGCCGGGTTCGGTGGCCGCCTGAGCGGTTCTTGTTTGGCGCGCGGGGCGGGTCGTTTCCCCGCCAAGAGTCCCGGCCCGTCCCGCGCTCACCTCATCCCTCGTCTTGTGAAGGAGGGCGTGATGCCCACCGTAGTTCACCCTGCCCTGATCGCTGCGGTGCCGCTGCTGGTCGGCGCGCTGCTGCTTGTGGCCCGGAGACGTCTTGACGACCTGCGGCACGCCTACCGGGAGGTGGAGGCGGTCGTCCGGTCGGCGCTGCGGCTGCCGCCGGCTTCCGGCCTGGTCTACGCGATCCGCTGCCCCCGCTGCTGCCGGTGGGTGAAGCCGCGTCGGTTCGACCTGCGGCGCATGTCGTGCCGGTCCTGCATCGCCACCCTCGGCCGTGGCCGTGGCCGTCGTGGTCAGGGGGGTGGCGTGTGCCTCTGATCAACATCATTCCGGGGGACAAGATCCCCGTGGCGCCGATGAATGTGCGCCTTCCGGCCTGGCGGGTTCCGGGCTGGCTGTTGGTGTTCTGGTGGCTGGCCCGGGGACTGCTTCGCCTCACCGTCCTGGCCGTCCGCTACTGGTGGCTCACCACTCCCACCGTGCTCGCGCTGTGGATCCGTGCGGAGTTCGGTGGCGTGGCCCTGGCCGCCGTCGTCACCACAATTGCGGCCGGCTGCCTGGGGTGGTGGCGGTGGCATCCCGTGTCGTGGTTGCGGTTCGGCTGGTACCCGCTCGTTGCCCGGGTTCGGGCGTTGGTGGTGTATCGGCCTCGGTGGGCGTCGGTGATGGCGACCTGCGGTCTGGCGACCGTGTTCGGTGGTGACCGGTACGTGCCCCGGCTGCTGCGGGTGCGGTGTGACCGGTGGGGCGATGAGCTGACCGTCCGGATGCTGCCGGGCCAGGTCCCCGACGACTGGGGCCAAACGGCGGAACGTCTCGCCTACGCCTTCCGCCTCCACACCGGCCAGGCCCGCTCCACCGACCGTCCCGATCGGGTGGTGGTCCGCTTCATGCGCCGAGACCCGCTCGCCGGCACCGTCGCACCTATGCCCGTCACTGAGGTGCCCGACCTCGACGGGTTACCCCTCGGCGTCCGCGAAGACGGGCGGCCGTATCGGCTGCGGCTGGCCGGCTCACACGTGCTCGTCGCCGGGGCGACCGGGGCGGGCAAGGGCTCGGTGCTCTGGTCGCTCGTCCGGTCCCTGGCCGGTGGGATCCGTTCCGGGCTGGTGGAGGTGTGGGCGTTCGACCCGAAGGGCGGGATGGAGTTGGCGGCGGGGGTGCCGTTCTTCGCCCGGTTTGCCTACGACGATCCCGACGGCATGGCCGGCGTTTTGGACGAGGCGGTGAAGCGGATGCGGCTGCGGGCGGCGCGGCTGCGCGGGGTGACCCGTCAGCATGTGCCGACCGTGGCCGAACCGCTGCTGGTCCTGGTCATCGATGAGCTGGCCGCGTTGACCGCCTACATCACCGACCGAAAGATCCGCGACCGGATCAAGGAATCCCTCGGCCTCCTGCTGTCCCAGGGCCGGGCGGTCGGCGTGCACGTCATCGCCGCACTCCAGGACCCGCGTAAGGACGTGCTGCCGTTCCGGGACCTGTTCCCGACCCGGATCGGGTTGCGGCTGACCGAGCCGGAGCAGGTGGACATGGTCCTCGGTGACGCCGCCCGCGACCGGGGCGCCTTGTGCGACCGGATCCCCGAAACGGCGGCGGGGGTGGGGTTCGTCGTCCTCGACGGCGTCCGCGAGCCCGTCCGGGTCCGCTTCGCCTACCTCACCGACGACGGCATCCGCCACCTCGGCCGCACCTACCGCCGCCTCGACCACACCACCGACGAGCAGGGGGTGACCCGGTGAAGACCAACCCGCAACGGATAGAGGGCGTGGTCTTGGTCCTCATCGTCCTCGTCGTCGGCGGACTCGCCGGAGCAGCCTCGTTCACCCACGTGCATGACTGGACCATGGCCAACTCCCCGGCCGGTACCGGGGGCTGGTTCGGCTGGGCCAACGCCGCCATCTCCGAACTGCTGCCCATGGCGGCGCTGCTGACCATCCGGCAACGCCGCCGCACCGGCGGACCCATCGGCTACCCCATGTTCCTCCTCGTCTGCGCCGTCGCGCTCTCCTTGGCCACGCAGCTCGCCGTGGCCAAGCCGGGACTGTCCGGCTGGCTACTGTCCGCCGTCCCGGCGTTGGCGTTCCTCGGCCTGTCCAAACTCGTCTTCTCCACCGCGCCGCTGCCTCTGGACACGCCGGCTGGCCAGCGGTGGGCTGACGTGCAAACCGGAAGCGATCCACTGTCGGTGCCAACCGACGACGACCAGGCGACGACCGTTGTCCCGGACGCCGACGACGACCAGCCTCGGCCGGTGATCCTGCGGCCCATCCCGCCAGCCGACCGCGAACGGCGTCCCGGCCTGGTGCCCGTCCCAGCGGCGGCGTTCACGCCCCGCAACGGCACCCCGACCGGCCCGGGAGCTGACCGGTGAACCAACTCGAACTCATCCCCACCACCACCCCGACCCTCGACGCTGTCGAGCGGCCTCGGCCGGGGTCCCGGGCCGACCGGATGCGCAAGCCGCTCGCCAAGGACGCGCTCAAGCAGCTCGCCGAACAACACGGCGTCTGCGTCCGCCCCCTCGCCCTGCGCCGCACCGACACCGCCACCGGCGTAACCGAAGTGGTCGAGGTGCCCTGCGGGGCCACCCTCGCTGTCAAGTGCAAGCCGTGTGCGGAGCGGGGCCGGCGGCTGCGAATCCAGCAGATCCGGGAAGGCTGGCACCTCGCCGACGAACCCGCCGTCCGCCCCGACAAGCCGGGTGAGGACGCGCTCGCCCTCGTGCGGGTGCGGGCACACCTGGAGTTCGAGCGGGAAGCGGTCCAGTACCAGCCGATGACCCCGGACGAGCGGGTCACGCACCTGGCCGAGATCGACGCCGCGATCGCGGAACTGGACGAGGCGTTGGGCGAAACGAGCCTGCGCGGGCACCTAACCCCGAAAGACCGCGACGAGCGGCCCCGGCGGAAACGGTCGACGCGGCGGCGGCAGGACTCACCGGACCTGCCTCGGCTGCCCGTCGACCCACGCACGGTCGGCCGGGCCTACTCCGGCAAGACCGGCAAGACCCATCGCCCGTCCATGCTCGTCACCCTCACGCTCGGCTCACACGGGCCGGTGCACTCCCACCTACGGCGCGGCCCCTACATCGCCCCCTGCGAGTGCGGCCAGCGGCACGGACCGCACGATGACGTGCTCGGCACCCCCGTCGACCCGACCACCTACGACTACCGGCGGGCCGCACTCGATGCGATCCACTTCGCCCGGGTGCTGGACCGGTGGTGGCAAAACGTACGCCGGGCCGCCGGCTGGAACGTCCAATACGCCGGAGCCGTCGAGCTGCAACGGCGACTCGCCCCGCATGCGCACTTCGCGATCCGCGGCACCCTCCCGCGCCGGCTGCTCAAGCAGATCGCCGCCGCCACCTACCACCAGGTGTGGTGGCCGCCGTTCAACGAGCCTGTGTACTCGGTGGACAAGCCGCCGGTCTGGGACGTCGACCGACAGGCATACGTCGACCCGAGAACGCGGAAGCCGCTGCCGACGTGGGGTGAAGCCCTCGACGCCCTGGAGGAACCCGACAGCCGACCCGCCTACGTCGCCCGCCTCGGCCGCATCGACGCACGCGGCATCGAGCAAGGCACCAAGGATGCGGAACGGTCCATCCGCTATGTGACGAAGTACGTCACCAAGGACCTGACCGACCAAGCCAAGCCCCGCTCTGACGCGCAGAAGGCGCACTTCGATCGGCTGCACGCGGAGCTTGCGGTGCTGCCGTGCTCGCCGACCTGCGCCAACTGGCTGCTCTACGGAGTTCAGCCGGACGGCGTCAAGGCGGGCTTGACGCCTGGCCGGTGTACCGGGAAGGTCCACCAAAGCGCCACCCTCGGCTTCACCGGCCGGCGTGTCCTCGTCTCCCGACAGTGGTCCGGGAAGACCCTCGCCGACCACCGGGCGGACAACCGGGCCTGGGTCCGCGCCATCCTGGCCGGCGGCATGGCCGACACCGAGGACCACGACCAGGCGGCGGCCGACGAGGCAGACGGACCGAGGCGGTACCACTTCGAACTCGCCCGACCCGAGGACCCCGACGTGCCGCCACTGGAACACCGCCTCCTCCGCGCCATCTCCGCCCGCATCCGATGGCGCACCGACCTCGACACCGCACGGCAACGAACAGCCGCCGCCGTTTCGGCAACCGACCAACCCGCCGCCATCGCGGCCTGAACCCCTGGGAGGAAACTTGTCCATCGTCGTGCCGTTCGCGCCCCGGCAGGCCGGGCCTCGAGCTGGCGAAGTCACCCCCGGTGACCATTCACCCCGACCGGTCCGGGCCGTCTACACGGTCAGGGAAGTGGCCGTGATGTTGTCCCTGTCGGTCAGCTCGGCCTACACCTTGGTCCGGTCCGGGAACATTCCCGCTGAACGCCTGGGGCGGCGCTGGGTGGTCCCGCGTAGCCGTTTCCACGCCTGGCTCGACGGTTCCTCGGGCGACGTCGCTGCCACCGGCACTGACGCGCCGCGTGGAGGCTGGTGACCGTGGGCTTCGTCATCAAGACCCCGGCGGGAACGTACCGGGCGAACTGGCGGGACTCGGCGGACCGGCAGAAGGCGAAGACCTTCCGTACGAAGAAGGAGGCGAACGCCTACCTCGCTGAGGTCGAAGGTGCCCTGAACAAGGGCACGTACGTCGACCCGCACGCAGGCAGGATGCGATTCGGTGAGTTCGTGACGCGGTGGCTGGCCGGGCGGTCGGTGGAGGCTCGGACGGCCGAGCGGACGGAATCGATGCTGCGGGCGCATCTGCTGCCGCAGTGGGCTGACTGGCCGTTGGGTCGGATCGACTATCTGGCGGTGCAGGAGTGGGTGACCACCCTTGGCCGGACCCTGGCGCCCTCGACGACGGCGAAGCACCTCGGGCTGCTGTCGATGATCATGCAGACGGCGATCCGGGCGCGGCTGATCGCGGTGAACCCGTGCGACGGGGTCCGGGTGCCGCGCAACCGGGCGCGTGAGGCTCGGCCGGGCACGGTCAGCCGGGAGGCGTTCCTCGGCCGGCTGCTGCCCGCCGTCCCGACCGAGCACCGGGGGATCGTGTGCGCCGCCGCCGGGGCGGGGCTGCGCTGGGGTGAGTGCGCGGGCCTGCCGTGGGAGGCGGTCGACCTCGACCGAGGTCTCCTCCACGTCGCCCAGGTGGCGGTCGAGACCCACGGTGGGACCATGCTGCGGGCGTACCCGAAGAGTCGGGCCGGCGTGCGGGCGGTGCCGATGCCGCCGTTCCTCGTCGACGAGCTGCGCCGCCGACGCGAAAACGGCGCATCGCCGGACGGCCGGGCGCTGGTCTTCGCCGACCGGGACGGCGGGCCGCAGCGACGGTCGAACTTCCGGCGGCGGGTCTGGCTGCCGTCGCTGGTGCGTGCCGGGCTGCTCGGCCGGGTCGCCGAGGTGGCACCGGGCCGGTGGCTGGCGGTGTGGCCGGATCGGGACGGCCGGGAGCATCGGGCGGAGTTCACAACGGAGGCGGCGGCGGTGGCGCACACGGCGGCCTCGGCGTTCGGCGGCCTGCGGTTCCACGACCTGCGGCACTCGTACATCACGTGGCTGGTGACCGGCGGGGTGCCGGTCAACGTGGTGCGGCGCGTGGTGGGGCACGAAAAGGCGTCGACGACGCTGGACCGGTACACGCACACGCCCGAGGACTATGCCGACCGGGTTCGGCTGACGTTCGCTGACGATTCGCTGACTTTCCGCCCGTCGCCCCGCCCGGTCGACCTGGGAGACGCGGCGTCATCTGGGCCGGAAGGGGAGCGGGAAAGGGACGACCCCCGTCGGGGGGAGACGGGGGTCGTCAGCGGTTCGGCTCCGGGGGGGTCGAGCCGAACCCACTCAGCGGTCACGGGGGGGTGCAACCGCCGAGGGTCTGCCGGTTGTCGTAGACATGAACGCTCGTCGTGCCGACAGTCTGCCTGAGCGAACCTGGCTACGTCGAGTGGTGTAGCCTCCACTCCCTGCGAATTTGTGTTCGCAGAGTGTGACCGTGGTCACGCACTGCAAGCCTGATGTTGACTGATCCGCAGGTCCTAGGGGTCGGTAGCCCCCGGGCACCCGCAGACCATAGACCATCGGGCTAGACTTTCGCGCCGTGGGCCGAAGCGCCGCTTTCTTCGATCTGGACAAGACCGTCATCGCCAAGTCGAGCGCCCTGGCGTTCGGTCGGCCGTTCTACCGGGACGGCCTGATCACTCGGCGTGACGTCGTCAAGTCGGCGTACGCACAGCTGATGTTCCGGCTGGGCGGCACCGACGAGCAGACCATGACCCGGACTCGGGATTATCTCGCCACCCTGTGCAAGGGCTGGCCGGTGGAGCAGGTCCGCCAGATCGTCGCGGAGACGCTCCACGAGCTGATCAACCCCTACGTGTACGCGGAAGCCGCCGCCCTGATCGAGGAGCATCAGGCGGCTGGGCGGGACGTGGTCCTGGTCTCCGCATCCGGCGAGGAGATGGTCCGGCCGATCGGCGCGCTGTTGGGGGTGACCGACGTTATCGCCACGCGGATGGGCGTGGTCGACGGCCGATACAGCGGGGAGATCGAGTTCTACGCGGCCGGCCCGAGCAAGGTCGACGCGGTAGGCGAGTTGGCGCTCAAGCGGGGGTACGACCTCAGCAGCTCGTACGCGTACTCCGACTCGTACACCGACCGGCCCCTGCTCGAGTGCGTCGGCCACCCGTCCGCGGTCAACCCGGACCGCCAGCTGCGCAAGCTCGCGCTGGAGAATTCGTGGCCGGTGCTGGAGTTCCGGCACCCGGTCCCGCTGGGCCGGCGGCTACGCGAACGTCCCGCCGTCCCGGTCGCGGCGGCGGCGCTCGGCGTGGGGGTGGGCGTCGCGATCGGCATCGCCTGGTACGGACGCCACCGCCGGACCCGCACCGCTCCCGCTGCCTGATCGGGGCGCCATCCTCCGCCGGAGGCCCGAGGATCAGCTCCAGCCGCCCGCTCTGACCAGCAGCGACGCCGGGTCGCGGGATCGCCGGACCAGCACCGGGCCGTGACGTCACCGTCGTCAGATTCGAAGTGGTGCGCCCACACGGACCATTCGGCGCACCACGTGCCGGTCGGCGAGCTGTTCCGGGCCGCGTGGCTGCGCAGCTTGGGGCGGCGCGGCTGACTGCGGATCGGCTTTCGGCGGAAACGTCCTCCCCAGCCGTCCGACGCACGCCGGAACCCCCGTGTGCGCCGCTTCCCGAGCAGGGTCCGACCCCCACTTGAGCGATCGCTCAATCTTGCCTACTCTGTGGTTGAGCGATCGCTCAAAGCTGGGGAGGGGTCCATGCCCGAAGAGCACGAGCAGGAGCCGGCGCCACGCCGGACGTGGGCGGGCCTGCTGCTCTGGCTCGACGCGGTGGCGATGCCGGCCTTGCATCCCCTCGTCCTGCTCGGGCCACATTGGCTGGTGGGCGAGGGCGTCGGGCTCGCCACCGTCGCCCTGCCGGCGCAACTGCTGGGACGGTACGGCGCCGACGGGACGAGGCTGCGGGTACGGGTCCTGCTCCAGATCGGTGTGTTTGGTGCCCTGTTGCTGTGGTTCGTGCCCACCCTCGCGTTCGACCTGGGTGACGGCTCCTGGGCAGGGATCACCGATTCGTCCCGCAGCCGGCTGCTGCTGCTCGCCCAACTGGCCCTGCTGGTGGCGACGCCCGCGCTGGCCGCGGTACACGAGTTCGCCGTGCGCGGCGGGGGCACGCCGTACCCGTGGGATCCACCCACCCGGCTGGTCACCACCGGGCCGTACGCCTACCTCGCGAACCCGATGCAGGTGGCGGGCGTGGCCCTCCTGGTACTCACCGGTGCGGCCGGGCACAGCCTGGCCCTACTCGCCGCTGCCGTCACTGCTGTCGCCTTCAGTGCCGCCGTCGCCCGCCCACACGAGGTGCACGCCCTGGCCGGCCGGCACGGGCACGAGTGGCGGGCCTGGCGGCGATCGGTACGCGACTGGTGGCCACGCTGGCGGCCGTACGTCTCGGGAGAGCCGGCGGTGCTGCGGCTGGACGCCGGGTGCGGGCCGTGCGCGACGATCTGGCGGTTCCTGGCGCGGCGGCACCCGGTGCACCTGACGATCCTGGTCGCCGACCAGCAGCACCGGGCCGAGTACGTGGGCGGCGGCGGTCACACGAACGGGGGGTGGCCGCCGTCGCCCGCGCTCTCGAACACCTGCACCTGGGCTGGGCCTGGGTTGGTTGGACCCTGCGGCTGCCCGGGGTGACGTGGTTCGCGCAGTTGGTCGGCGATGCGATGATCGCACCGCCACACCGGCCGGGAGGGAAGCGATGTCCGACACCAAGCGCCGACTACTCGACGGCACTCTGGCCGCGATCCGGCAGCACGGCATCGCGGGAGTCTCGGCCCGCACCATCGCCGCCGCCGCCGGGGTGAACCAGGCCCTGGTTTTCTACCACTTCGGGACGGTCGACGAACTGCTGGCGGCGGCCTGCCGCACGGCCACCGCCGCACGGGTCGACGAGTGGTCACCGCGGCTGGGTGAGGTGCGGTCGCTGCGGGAACTGCTGGACCTCGGTCGCGCCTTACACGAGGAGGAGCGCGTACTAGGCAATGTGTCGGTCCTGGCGCAGATGCTCGCCGGCGCGCAGAGCGACGAGCGGCTCGCCGCCCCCACCGGGGAGGCGCTCCAGCTGTGGGTCGACGAGATCGATTCGGTGCTGCGCCGGCTGCTGGCGGGGTCACCCTTCGCTGAGGTGGCCGACGTTTCTGGTCTCGCCCGAGCGGTGTCAGCCGCCTTCATCGGCCTCGAGCTGTACGAAGGAGTCGACCGGCCCGCCGCCGAACGGGCTATGGCGGCCCTGGACCAGCTCGCCGTGCTGATCGAGATCGTCGACGACCTCGGGCCGATCGCCCGCCGCGCCCTCCAAAGCAAGATCACCAGGGCGCCGCGCCGGTAGGCCGGTGTCAGCGGCCCCCTGTCGACGGGTCGAGGACCGGCGGGCGGCGGGCGGCGGGCGGCGGGCGGCGGGCGGCGGGCGGCGGGCGGCGGGCGGCGGGCGGCGGGCGGCGGGCGGCGGACAACCCTGGCCGGGCGGAACGCCTCCTGGCCCTTGCCTATGACGGCCTGCGCGCCTGACGCCACCTCCACCCACGGAAGCCGGGGCGTCAGCCTCGGGTCATCGTGTTCCGGGGTTACTCCTGGTCACGCCGCCAACACCTCGTCGCCGACCACGGCGAGCTCATCCGCCCCGACCTCGACGGCGGCCATGCAGTGCCGCAGCCAGGAACGCAGCCCGTCCGGCGTGCCGGTGGCGAAGGCACCGGCGGAGCCGACGTACTCCGGCTCCCGCTCGCGGTGGCCCACATCGACGGCGAGCAGCCCGCGCGGATCGAACCCGCTGGACATCAGCACCAGCCGGGCTGCGCCCCGGGCGACCAAGCCGGACGGGCCGGCGAAGGGCCGCAGGTTCAGCAGCTCGCCGTGGACCACGGCGGCCAGCACCAGCGGCGGCACCTTCGTGCCGCCGGCGACGAGGGCCGCCAGCCCGGCCATCCGTGCGGCCACCAACCCGTCGTTCACGGGCCGCCCCAGGTCCGCCTCGGCGACCACGTCCCGCGCGGCGAGAACATGCAGCTTCGCGAGGGCTTGGCGGGGCGCCTTCGGCCACAGGTCGGTCAGCCCGGGCAGCGCCCCGGCCACCCGCAGCGCGCCCTGGAGCACCGGATCGGTGACGGTCCCGGCACGGACCTCCTCGCGCTCGTGGGCGGCCCCCTCCAAAGCGGCGCTGGCCACGGCGGACCGGAGGCTGACCTCGGCCGCCACCTGGCCGCCGTGCCGCCGCAGCGCGCGATGCCGCAACGCCTGGTCGAAGCGCTCGCGGGCCCGCTCCACAGCGGGGGTGATGTCGGCGAGCGTGAGGAGCGGGGCGAGGGGGTCGTCGGTCACCCCGTCACGCTATCGACCGTCGGGCCCGCCCGCCGTCGAGCCGCGGGGAACGCGACCGCCGCCACTCGGTGAACCACCACCCGTGTTCTCGAGGGGACCCTCCGCAACGCATGCCTGACGAGGGCTCTCCTTCCACCCGGCCGCCCGGCGCGTGGTGGCGGCCGCTCGGCGCGGAGGAACGCCCTCGGTGGTCGCCTCGGCCCGGCGCGCCGACTAACCTCGTGCCGGAGGATGATGCAGGTCACCCCGAGCGACGAGGGAGTACGGCATGAGCGAGGCATTGGCCAACCTGTTGAACGAGACCCGCCAGTTCCCGCCGCCGGCACAACTCGCCGCGAACGCCAACGTGACCGCGGAGGCGTACGGCACGGCGGACGCCGACCGGCTGGCCTTCTGGGCGCGGCAGGCGGACCGGCTGACCTGGGCCAAGCGCTGGGACCAGGTGCTCGACTGGTCGAAGCCGCCGTTCGCCCGGTGGTTCGTCGGCGGTCAGCTCAACGTGGCGTACAACTGCCTCGACCGCCACGTCGAGGCCGGCCGAGGTGACCAGGTCGCCATCCACTGGGAGGGTGAGCCGGGCGACACCCGCGCCATCACCTACGCGGAGTTGCACAAGCTCACCTGCCAGGCGGCGAACGCGCTGACCGACCTGGGTGTGACCGCCGGCGACCGGGTGGCCATCTACCTGCCGATGATCCCGGAGGCCGCGGTCGCGATGCTGGCCTGCGCCCGGATCGGCGCCACGCACAGCGTGGTCTTCGGGGGTTTCTCCGCCGACGCGCTGACCAACCGGATCCAGGACGCCACCGCGAAGGTGGTGATCACCGCGGACGGCGGCTATCGGCGGGGCAAGCCGTCCGCCCTCAAGCCGACCGTGGACCAGGCGGTGGCGAACTGTCCCTCGGTGGAGCACGTGCTGGTGGTTCGTCGCACCGGCGAGGAGGTCGCCTGGTCGGCGCGGGACCACTGGTGGCACGAGACCGTGGAGCGGGCGTCGACCGAGCACGTGGCGGCGGCGTTCGACGCCGAGCACCCGCTGTTCATCCTCTACACCAGCGGCACCACGGCCCGTCCGAAGGGCATCCTGCACACCACCGGCGGCTACCTGACCCAGGCGTCGTACACGGCACACGCGGTGTTCGACCTGAAGCCGGACACCGACGTCTACTGGTGCACCGCCGACATCGGCTGGGTGACCGGCCACTCGTACATCGTGTACGGCCCGCTCTCCAACGGCGTGACCCAGGTGATGTACGAGGGCACCCCGGACACCCCGCACAAGGGCCGGTTCTGGGAGATCGTCGACAAGTACCGGGTCACCATCCTCTACACCGCTCCCACGCTGATCCGCACCATGATGAAGTGGGGTGAGGACATCCCCGCCGGCTTCGAGCTGTCGTCACTGCGGCTGCTGGGCAGCGTCGGCGAGCCGATCAACCCCGAGGCATGGATGTGGTACAGGCAGCACGTCGGCCGGGGTGAGCTGCCCATCGTGGACACCTGGTGGCAAACCGAGACCGGTGCCGTCATGATCTCCCCGCTGCCCGGTGTGACCGAGGCGAAACCCGGATCGGCGATGACGCCGTTGCCGGGAGTCAGCGCCGACGTGGTGGACGACCAGGGTCAGCCGGTGCCCAACGGCGGCGGTGGCTACCTGGTGCTCACCGAGCCGTGGCCGTCGATGCTGCGCACGATCTGGGGCGACGACAACCGCTTCATCGAGACCTACTGGTCGCGCTTCGGGGCGGGTGCCAGCACCGGGGACGACTGGGTCTACTTCGCCGGTGACGGCGCCAAGAAGGACGACGACGGGCACGTCTGGCTGCTCGGCCGCGTCGACGACGTGATGCTGGTCTCCGGGCACAACATCTCCACCACCGAGGTGGAGTCGGCGTTGGTGTCGCACCCGTCGGTGGCTGAGGCGGCGGTGGTCGGCGCGACCGATCCCACCACCGGGCAGGCGATCGTCGCGTTCGCCATTCCGCGTGGCAACACCGAGACGACGGGTGAGGCGGGTGAACAGCTCATCTCCGACCTACGCGACCACGTCGCGCGTACGCTCGGTCCGATCGCCAAGCCGCGACAGATCATGCTGGTTCCCGAGTTGCCGAAGACTCGCTCGGGAAAGATCATGCGCCGGTTGCTGCGGGACGTGGCGGAACACCGGTCCCTCGGCGACGTCACCACGCTCCAGGACTCGTCCGTGATGGATCTGATCGCTGCTGGCATCAGTGGTGGGAAGTCCGACGAGGACTGACGGTCACCTTCCGACGTGACCATCCGGAGTACGCGGCCGACATGTGCGTCACGCTGCTGGAGGTCGGATATCAGGGCTCCCAGGTGAGTCCTCCGGCTCCGCGTCGTCCCGAGCGTCCCGCCTCACCGGCCGGACGCTCGGGACGGCGGCAATCGTCGCGGTGCTGGGATTTCTCGCGATCCACGGCGCTATATCTACCTGTTTGAAGTACCTTTCCCGAACGGCCAACGCGAGATCGTGAAGGCGGCACAGCAGAGGTCACGTGAGTCGGCGGCCGGACGGCGGCGCGACCTGACCACGCCGCCGCCGACGGGGCCCTGACCGATGACGAGATCGTGACGGTGGGCTTGTGGGCGGCGGGCGAACGTCGTCACCCACTCGCCGCCGCGCAGGTCAGCGCCGTCAAGGAGATGGGCCGGGTTGTGACAGGGCCAGCATCGCCAACAAACTTCTTGCGACAAATCGATGTGAGCGTCTTCCCACCTGTCACGTGACTGTCTAAGTTCACCAGTGGTCCCATCCGCGGAAATCGATCTTCGCCGGCCCTTGCCCCGTAGGGCTGATTTCCCCAACACCCGGAGGTTCCACGTGCGCAAAGTCGCAGTGGGTCTGCTCGGACTCTCGCTGGCGGCGACAGGAGTGGCGGGCGCCTCGTCCGCCACTGCCGCGCCGCAGCCGAAGTTGCCGACGACCGCACCGTCGGTGGCCGAGCCTGCTCATCTCGACCATGACCTACCCAATCCGCTCGAGGAGAAGCGCCGCGCCCTGCGCCAGGAGGGCCTGAGCGACGTACTCTCGGGCCGGGTGAAGGCGCAGCAGATCAACGGCAGCACCGTCGTCAAGGTCGGCGAGACGGCCGGCGGCGCACCGGGCACCAAGAACCGCGCGGCTCGCGACCGTCACGGCAAGAAGGACCAGTACGTCGAACTCGCCCGGGAGAAGACCGACCGGATCTTCGTGATCCTGGCCGAGTTCGGCAACGAGCGGCACCCGTCCTACCCGGACCAGGACACCGCCCCCGGCTGGCCGGGGCCGGCGCGCTTCGACGGGCCGCTGCGCAACGAAATCCCCGAGCCCCGCCGTGCGGAGGACAACTCCACCGTGTGGCAGCCGGACTACAGCTCCGACTACTACCGGACGCTGTACTTCGGCACCGAGCCGGGTGACGAATCGCTGAGGCAGTACTACGAAGCACAGTCCTCGGGTCGCTACAGCGTCGACGGCACCGTCACCGACTGGGTGAAGGTGAAGTACAACGAGGCTCGCTACGGCCGGTCGCAGGACGACCCGACCGACGCCAACGGCGACGACCCGGCGGTGTGCGGCAGCAACGTCTGCACCAACGTCTGGGCCCTGGTGCGCGACGCCGCCAACCAGTGGGTCACCAACCAGCGGGCCGCCGGCCGCACCGACGCCCAGATCGCCGCGGACGTCAAAGCGATGGACCAGTGGGACCGGTACGACCACGACAGCGACGGCGACTTCAACGAGCCGGACGGCTACATCGACCACTTCCAGATCGTCCACTCCGGCGGCGACATGGCCGATGGTGACCCGCATCAGGGTGAGGACGCCATCTGGAGCCACCGCTGGTACGCGTTCGCCTCCGACCAGGGTCGGACCGGACCGGCCAACTTCCCGGCTGGCGGCACCCAGATCGGCGACACCGGCGTGTGGATCGGCGACTACACGATCCAGCCGGAGAACGGCGGCCGCAGCGTCTTCTACCACGAGTACGGCCACGACTTGGGCCTGCCGGACGACTACAACATCCTCAGCGGCGGGGACAACAACAACGAACACTGGACCCTGATGGCGCAGAGCCGCCTCGGCGGCAAGAACGACGGCGGCATCGGCGAGCGCGGCGGCGACCTCGGCGCCTGGAACAAGCTCCAGCTCGGCTGGCTCGACTACGAGGTGGTCGTCGCCGGACAGAAGCGCACCATGACCCTCGGCCCACAGGAGTACAACTCCGACAAGCCGCAGGCCGCCGTGGTGGTGCTTCCGCAGCGGGAGTACACCTTCGACAACGGCAAGCCGTTCGAGGGCACCAAGCAGTTCTTCTCGGGCAACGAGGACGACCTCAACAACGCGCTCACCCGGACCCTGGACCTCACCGGGAAGTCGTCGGCGTCGCTGTCGATGAAGGGCCGCTACAACATCGAGGCCGACTACGACTACCTGTTCTTCGAGATCTCGCTGGACGGCGGCCAGACCTGGACGCCGCTTCCCGGCACCGCCGGCGGCAAGCCGCTCAAGGAGATCTCTCCCGGACGTTTCGCCCTGGACGGCAGCAGCGACGGCGAGTGGGTCGACATCACCATCCCCATGGACCACGCCGCGGGCAAGCTCGTGCAGTTCCGGCTGCGCTACCAGACGGACGGCGGTGTCTCCGACGGCGGCTTCTACGGTGACGCGATCACCGTGACCGCCGACGGCCAGACCGTGCTCAGCGACGGCGCCGAGAACGGCGCCGGCGACTGGTCGCTGGGCGGCTGGACTCTCGCCGAGGAGACCTACACCAGGCTCTTCGACAACTACTACATCGCCGGTCACCGGTCATACGTCTCGTACGACAAGTACCTCAAGACCGGCCCGTACTACTTCGGCTACAGCGACACCCGACCGGACTACGTGGACCACTACGCGTACCAGGAGGGCCTGCTGATCTCCTACTGGAACACCCGCTGGGCGGACAACGACACGTTCGCCCACCCCGGCGAGGGCCGCAACCTGATCATCGACTCGCGACCCCAGCCGATCTACAACCTGACTGGCCAGGCCTGGCGCGCCCGGGTCCAGGTCTACGACGCGCCGTTCAGTCTCCACAAGGCCGACTCGTTCACGCTGCACATCAACAGCCAGCCGCAGTACATCCGTGGCCAGGCCGCGCAGCCGCTGTTCGACGACACCAAGAAGTACTGGTACGCGGAGCTGCCGAACCACGGCGTCAAGCTCCCCGCGACCGGCACGAAGATCAAGGTTCTCAAGCAGAAGGGCACCTCGGTCAAGGTCCGCTTCTCCTGAGCTGAGTCGTCGACACGATGCCCGGGCAGGTGACCTGCCCGGGCATCGCCCCGTTCGGTGGAGGTCCGGACGCCCCCGCCACCCTCTTGAAGATCAGCTCGGTCGGCTGAGCGAGCGATCCTGGCCACCCCGGCGGGTCGGCCGGCCCGCCGAAGGCGGACCGGGCCCTAGGCTGTGCCCATGACCGAGCAGCCCGGCGAGCCAGTCGACGAGTCCTGCGTCCTCACCGAGGGGCCGTGGACGCACCGGTTCGTCGGGGCCAACGGCAGCCGGTTCCACGTGGTGGAGGCCGGAACCGGCCCGATGGTGCTGTTCCTGCACGGTTTCCCGGAGCACTGGTGGGCCTGGCACGAGATGCTGCCGGCGGTCGCCGACGCCGGTTTCCGGGCCGTCGCGGTCGACCTGCGTGGCTATGGGGCGAGCGACAAGCCGCCCCGCGGGTACGACGGATACACGCTGGCCGCCGACATCGCCGGGCTGATCCGGGCGCTGGGTGAGCGGTCGGCGACCGTGGTGGGTACCGGCGCCGGCGGGCTGATCGCCTGGACGGTGGCGTCGTTTCATCCGTCGCTGGCCCGACGGCTGGTGGTGCTCGGGGCGCCGCACCCGCTACGACTCCGGGCCGCCATCTTCGCCGATCCGCGCGGCCAGTTCGCGGCCTCCACGCCAGCGTTGAGGTTCCAGCTTCCCCGCTACGAGCACGTACTGACCCGCGACGACGCGGCGGCGGTGGAGGAAACGCTGCGCCGCTGGGGCGGCCCGCGGTGGGTGAACGGCCCGACCTTTCCCGCGTACGCCGCCCGCTGCCGGGAAGCGATGCGGATTCCGCAGGCAGCGTTCTGCGCCCTGGAGGGCTACCGGTGGGCGTTCCGGTCAGTGTTGCGGCTGCACGGGTACCGGTTCGTGCGGCTCATGCAGAAGCCCCTGGTCACGCCGACCCTCCAACTGCACGGCGCGCTCGACCACTCGTCCCTGCCACGTACCGCCCAAGGCTCCGGGCGGTACGTGGTGGCCCCGTACGAGTGGCGGCTGCTCGACCATGTCGGGCACTTCCCGCACGTCGAGGCCCGGGACGTGGTGCTCGGCGAGATCCTGCGCTGGGCGAAGTCGTAGGCGCTAGACGCGCTGCTCGCGCAGGTCGCCGACCTCGGCGGCAGGCGCCCAGCCCTGGTAGACACCGAAGTCGAAGGCCTCGAGGCCCATCGCCTGGGCGACCGGCCACCGCCCGCCGGTGTACTCCACACGCAGCCAGCCGCCGTGCTCGGCGAGCACGATGAACGGCTGCCCCTGCCAGGTGCAGGTGGTCCGGACGTACACCAGCTCGTCGACGTCGGCCGTCGGCACCACGGACACGTACCGGCCGGGGTGCGCCTCGGTGAAGCCCTCGCCGGGGCCCGGCTGGTAGAGCCGCACGTCGTCACCGTCGGGGCTGGCCTGGTACTCACGCCCCCGCCAGCGGGCCACGTAGCCGTCCCGGATCATCCGTCACCCGCCTCCCGCCACAGCAACTCATCGGCGTCCAGGGCGGCCACCACCCGCTCGGTGCCGTCCGCGCCGAGCCGCCAAAGCTGAGCACCGTGTGGCAGCCGGGCGCTGTCCACCTTGAACTCCGCCACCACGTCGCTGCTGTCGCCGGGCGCGAAGCCGTTGCCGCGGAACGGGGGCCGCTCGATGATCCAGCCCTCCATCGCCCGCATCGCGGTCTCGTTCTGGCCGCCGTACGGGATGCGGTAGAGGCTCGGCCGGTACGCCGGCCAGCGCAGCACGTAGATCTCGTCGGCGGCCCGGTCGAACGGCGAGTCGGGGTAGCCGAGGCCGAGCGCGTCGTACAGCTGCTCCGGGGTGGTCAGGTGGGCCAGCTCGCCCGCCCGGTGCACGAAGCCGGAGACCCGGTCGTAGCCGCGCTCCAGGTAGTACGCGAGCTGGCTCGGGGCGACCGCCTTCTGCATCACCACGGGGCGGCTGGGGTCCGGGGCGGGCGGTTTGTCGCCGGGCCGCTCGGCCGGTGCCTCCTCGGCGGGCGGTGCCTCCGGTTCGGCGCCGAGGCCCACCTCCGCCGCCCAGTTGGCGAGCCCGACGATCTGCTCACCGGGCAGCTTCGCACCGACCGGGGTGCCCGGGTTGACGGCGAACGACCACGACTCGTCCGGCCAGCGCTGGATGAGCTGTAGGAACCGGACCCGGACCGTGTCGACAGGGGCGTCGGTGTGCTCGGCCAGCCGCTCCGGGGAGGTGTACACGACGACGAACGTCTCCCCGTCCAGCTCGTCCGTACGCCAGACGAACCCGGGTTCGCCGGGGCGGCTGTCGGCGGTCGAGTCAGGGGCCACGGGCAGCAGCACACGGGCGAGTAGGAGCGTCGACAGGAACGTGTCTGTGCTCCCGGATCCGGTCGCTTCGAGCAGGTCCTCCTCGACCTCGTTTGCCGGCTCGAAGCCCTCCGGAATGGCCGGATCGGGAGCGGCGCCCACCGGATCGGCATCGGCCGGTGCCGCCGCGGGACGTGCCGATCCCGCGGCAGCCGATGCACCAGCTGCCGCGCCCGGCACGTGAGCGGGATCCGACACCTCGGCGACAGGGATCGTCCGATCCTGCGTGCCGCCGGTGACCTCGGACACCGGACGCTGCGGGTCCAGGGCCAGCCGGGCGTCCACCGGGTGTCGGGTGAGCCCCGGGCGCCCGGCATCCGGCCTGGTCGGCGCCCACGCATCCGCCGCCCGCTCCCCCTTCACCACGGCGGGACCCTGCGGTGGCTGCGTTACGCCCGGGTCGTCGCGCAGCCCGGTGGCGCGGGCGCGGTGCGGGTCGCCCGGGGGTGCGATCAGGTCCCGTGTCTCGATGATCGTGCCCTCGATGACGATCGGAGTGAACCCTCGGCGAGGTGCCGGCGACCCGGAGACCGGCTCGGCGATCGAGGCCGGTTCCGGTTCCGGAGGCGGCGGCGTGGGGCGGCGGCGCGGCAGGGTCTGCCTCGACTCCTGGTCCGGCGCCCGGCGCGCGTACGCCTCCAGGGTCGCCGGGTCGGGCACCGGAAGGCGGATCGTCCGGGCCTCCTCCCCGGCGGCCCGCCGCTGCGAGGTCTGCAACGGGGCCCGCCGCTGGGGTGCCTGCGACGTGTCGCCAGGAGTCGCGAAGGCTCGGGTCGGGGTGTCCTGGTGGGCCGGGGCGGTAGGCGTCTCCTCCCCGGCGGGGAACGCCCGCGTCGGGGCGTCGGGCACCGGGGCGGTGAGCGGCCGGCGGCGCGGGAACGGCTGGCCGCCACGGGCGAATCGGGGCGGCGGAACGGCCCGATCCTCGCGGTTGACGCGACCGGACGCGGGTTCGAAGAAGGAACGGCGGGGCGGCCGGTCCGCCTCCCCGTCCGAGGGGCTGTTCGCCGACACGTCGGCGGGGAACCGGCCGGGACGGTCCGCTCCCCGAGCCGGCGACGGCCACAGCCCTCCCGTGTCCCCAGCGGCCGCCGGCACGGACGTCCGGCCGGGCTCGGTCAGCGGTCGCCGCAACGCGGCGGCACGGACCTCGGCCGGGGTCCGCAACGGTGTCCCGGGCGGTGGAGCGGGCTCGGAAACCGGTCGCGGCGGGCTCGTGCCCTGAGGGGCCGCGCCAGCACTCGGCACGCGTCCCTGGAGGCCGGCGGCCGGCTCGGTGTCCCCGTCTCCCGGGCCGCGGACACGGGCGAGGGTCTCGGGGCGTTCCAGCCGCGCCCGGGCGCCCATGGTGCGGCCAGGCAGCCTGACGTCGCCGCGGGCGAGCTGGGCGACGTACCAGGCCGGCAGGTATCCCTCGATGGGCAGTCCCGGGTTGACCGCGAGCCACCACTCGTGGTTCGGCCACTGGCCGGCCAGTTCGCCGTAGGCCGTGCGCCGGCTCGCCCCCGCGTGCTCGCCGAGGCAGGCCCTCATCGCGGTGGCGGAGGTGAAGGCCAGGACGTGGGTACGACCACCAGTGGTCCACGTGCCCCAACCCGTCGCGGCCTGGCCGGTGAGCGCCGGCTCCGCGACCGGCAGGAACAGGTCCGTCCGGGCCAGGATGCGGAAGTAGCGCTGCTGGTCGTTGGCGAGCAGCGCCTCGCGCAGCGCCGCCTCCGGCTCGGTGGCCGGCTCCCATTCGGTCACGGCCACCCCTCCTCCCCGGCAACAAGCCACAGGTATCGCCTACAACCTACAAGGTCGCAGCAAGATCACAATGGCTGGCCGCGCCGAGCCGACCAGTGGTCGTGTCAGCCGATAACATCGCGTCCCGGAGTCGACACGATACGGAGGCGGTCGATGTCCTGGAGCCCCGTGCCGCCGCTCGTCGCTCTCGCGGTGGTGGTGGCGACGCTGACGGCCGGTCCCGCGCCGTCGGCTGGCCCACCGCACCCGGTGTCGGCCGCCGATGCCCGCGATCTCCTCGGCGCCGGTCCGGCAGCACCGCGACCACCAGCCGGGCCAACCCCCGTCGGCCCGGAGACGCTTCGGCCGGCCGGTCCCGGTATGCCCCCCGCCGGCACGGCAGGTCCCGGTCTCGCCGGCCGGGCCGCCCAGGTCGCACCGACGTGCACGACCCCGCTCGCGCCGGCCCGCCCGATCACCGCCACCCCGTGGCCGCAGCAGCGGTACGCCCCCGAACGGCTGGCACCGTTCGCCACCGGGGCGGGGGTGACGGTGGCGGTGGTCGACTCCGGCGTGGACCCCACCCACCCGCAACTCGCCGGTCGGGTCGACACCGGCACCGACCTGCTCGACCCGGGCGGGAACGGCACCCTGGACTGCGCCGGCCACGGCACCGGTGTCGCGAGTGTCATCGTCGCCGCCCGCCGCGAGGGCGTCGCCTTTTCCGGCCTCGCCCAGGACACCCGGATCCTGCCGGTCCGCGTCAGCGAGCAGCAGGTGATCGACGGCCGGGAGTCGGGGCGTACGGTCACTGCCCGTGACTTCGCTCGGGCGATCCGCTGGGCGGTCGACAACGGCGCCGACGTGCTCAACCTCTCCGTGGTGCTGTACGCGGACGAGCCGGCCGTCCGGGACGCCGTCACCCACGCGCTCGCCCGCGACGTGGTCGTGGTGGCCGCCGCCGGCAACCTGCACGAGAGCGGCGATCCCCGGCCGTACCCAGCCGCGTACGACGGGGTGCTCGGAGTGGGTGCGATCGGCGCCGACGGGACACGCTCCCCGTTTTCGCAGATCGGCCCGTACGTCGACCTGGTCGCGCCGGGAAGCGACGTGGTGATCGCCGCGCCCCGGCAGGGGCACCACCGGGCCGAGGGCACCAGCTACGCGGTGCCCTTCGTGGCCGCCACGGCAGCCCTGCTCCGGCAGTACCGGCCGGAGTTGGACGCGGCCGGGGTGACGGAGCGGATCCTGGCGACCGCCGATCCCGCTCCCGGCACCGGGTACGGTGCCGGCGTACTCAACCCGTACCGCGCGCTGACCGAGAGCAACGGCGGGCCGGCGGGCACCCGGCCCGCCGCGGCGCTGCTCGGCGACCGGGCAGACCCGGCGCTGCTGGCGCAGCAGGCGCGGCGGGCGGACGCCCGGGATCGGGCGCTGCTGGTGGCCGGGACCGGGGGCGCGGTCGTCATGGTGGCCGTGCTGCTGGCTCTCGTCCTGCCCCGGGGCGTTCGCCGCCGATGGCGGCCACCCGGCCCGGTCTGACCACCGCCGCATCGCAACCCCAATCGGGGACGGCCGCATCGGCCAACGGCGCCGCCACGTCGGGCCAGGCCCTGGATGCCTCCCTCGACGTGAAGCCGCCCTGGTGTCACCGGCCGACCGGCGACGATCCGTGCGGTGGCGCCGCCCCGGCGGGGCGGCGCCACCGCGCGACAGCGGGTCACTGGAACAGGCTGGCGTTGCGCTTTTCCGTGTCGAGATAGTCGGCCGCGGAGTCGTCGACCGCGAGCTTGATGTCGCGCAGCATCAGCTGCAGGTCCTGCGAGGCGGACCGCCAGCGGGCCTGCCGCTGCTCGTACGCCGCGCGGGCCTCGCCGGACCAGCTCGCGACGAGCGGGGCGGCGTCCCGCTCGAGCTGACCGAGCTGCGCGACGAGCGTGTTCAACGCCTTCTGGATGTCCGCGCTGGCCTGCTGCAACGCGGCGAAGTTGACGACCAGCACACCGTGCTCCATTCTTGTCTCCCTGCTCGGTCCCCGGGTCTACAACGGCAGCTGGATGCCGCCGCGGTTGGTCGTGGACACCCGGCTGGCCGCCTCGGTGTCCGACACGTCGTACTGCTGACCGGCGGTGCGGATGGCCGTGGCGGTCTCCCGCAGTGCCCGCTGCAACGCCGCCTGGTCCTGCGCCCACTGCTGCTTGACCTGCTCGAACGATCGCCCACCGGCGCCCCGCCAGGCCTGCTGCAACACCTCCAGCTCGACCATCAGGCTGCTGAGCATGGCCTGCAACGACTGGTCCACCTGCTCGAACTTCGCGGCGGTCTGCTGCATCACCGCGGCTTCCGCCTGGGTCTCGGACACTCCGGACGTCACCTCGCCTCCTGGATCGTGGCTGGCCGCCGGCGCGCTCGCTCGGGGAGCGCGCCGCTCGCGCCGCCTGGGACGTCGACCGTGGCGGGCGCGGGTCAGCAAAACTCGTCGCTGACGGTAGCCGGACGGTCGTGGTTCTGCTACCCCTTCCGGCTCCCCTGTGGACAACCGCGACTCCCCGCCACGACGCCCCGACCCTTACGATGGGCACCAACCACATCGCGGGGCGTGACCGGTGGAGGAGGTGCGGTGTCGGCGACCACTCCGACGGGCCTCTTTCCGGGCACACCGACCCGGACGTCGACCGCCCCCCTCGGTCCGGCCGACACCGACGGCCACGCCGACCGGCCCACTCCCACCCCGGCCCGCGGCGTTCCCGCTGTCCTGCCGCCACAGTGGAACCCGAGCCACCGACGGTTCGGTCCCGGCTTGCTGGCCGGCCAGGTGGTCGCCGGCCAGGTCGCGGTGGCGGTCGTCGTCGCGGCCCTGGGGCGGGGAGCGGTCGCGACGGTGGCGACGACGACGGTCGCGGTGCTGGTGCTCGCCCTGGCCGGATCCCGCTGGCGCAAGCGCTGGCTCTTCGAATGGCTCGGGGTGGCCCTGGCCTACGCCTCCCGGCGACGTGCCCTGGCAGCGGACGCCACACCGGCCGACCTGCTGGAGCTGGCCGACCCGGGAGCCGTCGTGCGGCCCGCCGAGTTGGTCGGCGCGTCGGCCGCCGTGCTGGACGACGCCACCGGGCTGGTCGCCCTGCTCGAGATCGTCGACCCGGTTGAGCTGATCAGCGACGGGTCGCGCACCGTGCCACCGCCGGCCGCGCTGCTCTCCGCCGCCCCGGCGGACGGTCCTCCGGTGCGGATCCAGCTCCTGCTGACGGGCGCGCCCGCACCGGCCGTCGCGCTCGGCGGGGGCACGGTGGCGACGTCCTATCGGCAGCTCACCGACGGACGGCTACCCGGCCGCGAGCGGGCTGTGCTCGCCGTCCGAGTGCTCCGCGTCGACGGGGTCGGTCAGGAGGAGCTACGCCGGGCGTTGCACAGCACCCTGCGGCGGATCATCCGTCAGCTCGGTCCGGTGTCCGCCCGTCCGATGGGCGAGCACGCGGCGCTGCGGATACTGGCGGAGCTGGCCCACCACGACGGCGGGCCGGTGCGGGAGACCTGGCCCGCACTCCGGTTCGGTGACCGCTGGCAGGCTACCTTTCACCTCGACCGGTGGCCCGACCCGCGCACCGACGGTAACCAGCGGCTGGTGTCCCGGCTGCGTGCCCTTCCGGCCACCGCGATCACGGTCTCGCTCAGCGCCGGGCCGTGGACCGCCGGCCCCGGGCCGGCACCGTCCGAACTGACCGTGCGGGTGGCCGCCGGCACGCCGGCCGAACTGTCCGCGGCGGAACGGGCGCTGCACCGCACGGTGACCGCTCTCGGTGGCGGGGCACGGCGGCTCGACGGGGAGCAGTTCGCCGGGCTGGTCGCCACCGTGCCGCTGGCCCTGCCGGGGTGCGGGCCGCCGGGGCGTGCGGCCCCGGAACTGTCCGTCGGCGACGCCGGCCTGATGGTCGGCGCCAACCGACACGGAGGCGCCCTCACGGTCCGGCTGTTCCGTCCGGAGAGCACCCGCGTCGTACTCGTCGGCGGGCTCCGCGCCGGCCAGCTGTTCGCCCTACGGGCGCTGGCGCTCGGCGCCCGGGTCGTGGTGCAGACCGCCCGTCCCCGCGCGTGGGAGCCGTTCGGGCGGGGCGTGGGTACGCCGGGCACGACGATCCCGCTGTTGCCGCCGGGCCGTCCGCCCGGCGGTGAGCCTGGATCACCCCTGCGCCCGCTACTGCTGGTGGTCGACACCGGCCCACTTCCGCCGGGCCCGGAGCCGGGACCGCCCTGGCAGGCCACGCTGCTCATCCGGGACGAGCTGACCGCAGCCGATGTGGCCACCCTCGGCCGTGCCGACCTGGCGGTCCTTCAGCCACTCGACCCGGCAGAGGCGGCACTCGCCGGCCGGGCGCTGGGACTCGGCGCCTCCGCCGAATGGCTCACCCGGATCCGTCAGGACATGGTGGCGGTGGTCAACCGGCGGGCCCTGCGGTGGGCCCGGCTCGCTCCGTCACCGATCGAGGCACAACTGGTGGGCCAGCCGGCCCGCCGGTGAGGATGGTCCACCCCAGGCCGCCCAATCGGGCGACCGGTGCGCATCGACAACGCGACGCTCCTCGGCAGCCGACGGCCCGGCTGGGACGAGCACCACCAGGCCGCCGGCGTTCGCCGGATCGGGCGTCGGGGAGGGTTCCGCCGAAGATCGGTTCGTGGCAGCATCTTCCGCCATGGGTTTCCTGAAAGGGCTCCTGATCCGCCTGGCCATCACGGCGTTGGCGTTCTGGCTGGCCACGCTACTGATCCCCGGTATCGAACTCGAATCGACCTCGGCCACCGAGACGGTCACCACGCTCGTCCTCGTCGCCGCGATCTTCGGCGTCGTCAACGCGGTACTTCAGCCGGTCATCAAGACCGTGGGCTGCGCTTTCTACCTGTTGACCCTCGGGCTGATCGCACTGGTCGTCAACGGGTTGCTGTTCCTGCTGACCAGTTGGATCGCCGGCCAGGCCGGGCTGCCGTTCCACGTGGACGAGTTCTGGCCGGCGGCGGTCCTCGGCGCACTGTTCGTCGGCGTCGTCACCTGGGTCCTCGGCGCCATCCTGGATCGGGACTGACCGCCGCGTCGGTGGAGCGCGCAGGCCGGCAATTACGCCAAGGTCGGTCTGCCCCGCTCCGGCAGCCGGACGGGTGGATGGAGCTCGATCAGCGGGTGAGCCCGGTCACCAGCAAGGAGCCGGGCACCATGCGGCCCCCTACCGTGGAGGCGTGACGCCTCGTCAGCTCGGCTACCTGTACGGCATCGGCGCGTACCTGCTCTGGGGTTTCCTCCCGCTCTACCTGAGGCTGCTTCAGCCGGCCCGTCCACTGGAGATCCTGGCCCACCGGATCGTCTGGTCGGTGGTCTTCGTCGCGCTGGTGCTGGCAGCGTTGCGCAACAGCGGCTTCCTGCGGGCGCTGCTGCGCCGACCGCGCGCTCTGGCCGGAGTCGGCGCAGCCGCCGCGCTGATCGCCCTCAACTGGGGCACCTACATCTACGGGGTCAACTCCGAGCGGGTGGTGGAGACCGCCCTCGGATATTTCATCAACCCGCTCGTCGTCGTGCTGCTCGGCGTGTTCGTGCTGCGTGAGCGGCTGCGCCCCGCGCAGTGGGCGGCGCTCGGCGTGGGCGGGTCGGCCGTCGTGGTGCTGACCGTCGACTACGGCCGCCTGCCCTACCTCGCGCTGGCCCTGGCGTTCAGCTTCGCGGGGTACGGGCTGGTCAAGAAACGACTCGGTCTACCCCCCGCCGAGGGTCTCCTTGTCGAGTCGGCGGTACTCGCCCTGCCCGCGCTGGCGTACCTGGCGTGGCTCGGCGGCACCGGCCAGGCCACCTTCGGGGCGGTGTCGGCCGGGCACGCCGCCCTGTTGGTCGCGGCGGGCGCGGCGACCGCGACCCCCCTGCTGATGTTCGCCGGTGCGGCCAACCGGCTGCCGCTCACCAGTCTGGGGATGCTCCAGTATCTCGCCCCGATCCTTCAGCTCGGTTGCGGCGTCCTCGTCTTCCACGAGCCCATGCCCCCCGCCCGTTTGGCGGGCTTCGCACTGGTCTGGCTTGCTCTCGCCATCTTCACCACCGACGCCCTCCACGCCGCCCGCCGCCCCACCTCCGCCATCCCCCGCCGCGATCCTGGAGTCCTGGTCGCCGCTTCGCCCGGATCGGGGCCGCTACCCGGGGCGCAGGGTCGCGAAGAACGGTGAGGGGCCGGGTGGGTGAGGCGCCTGGGGATGGGGTCAGCGGACGTTGTAGGCGAGGACGGGGGTGCCGTCGGCGCGGACCAGTTCCAGGCGGACCAGCTCCGCGTCGGTGAACCGGGTGGCGCCGGTGATCCGCAGGTCGTCGCCCGGTCCGGCGAGCCAGGAACCGATCTGCTCGGTGCTGCCGTCGGCGCTGCGGGCGACCAGCCGGAAGGCGGAAGCCTTGCGGTAGCCGACCGACCCGTCGTAGCCGCAGCGCATGCTCACCTCGGTACCCCATTCGGTGCCGGTCAGCCCGATCTCGGCGTGCACCGGCACCGTGCCGGCGACCGGTTGCATGGCGACCATCCGCACGCCCGCATCCGGGCCCGACACCCGACCGGGCAGCACGGCGGCGGCGCCGATTCCGACCACCAGCGCCAGCGCGGCGGCGGCCAGCGTGACGAGGGCGAACCGGTGCCGGGTGGCCGAGCGCTCCCGGCGCCGGCGCTCCCGCGCCGCGGCGAGCAGGTCGGACACCCGGGATTCCTCCCGGGGCGGCAGGAACTGATCGAGGCCCGCCGGGTCGAGCCGCCCGAGCAGTCCGGGAAGGACGGCGATCTCGGCCACCGCCTGGCGGCACTCGACGCAACCGGCGAGGTGCCGTTCGTACGCCGCCCGCTCGGCCGGCGCCAGCGCACCCAGCACGTACGCGCCGTCGTCGTGCGCGAACTCGCACCGGGTCATCCCGTCACTCCCATCTCGGCCAGGACCAACCGTAGTGAACGCAGCGCGTAGTGCGTCCGGGATTTGACGGTGCCCGGCGGCACCCCGAGCCGCGTGGCGGCCTCGGCCACCGACCGCCCCTGGTAGAAGCACTCCACCAGGACCTCACGATGGGTGGCGCTGAGCCGGTTCAGCGCCTCGGCGACGGTCCACGCCTCCACCGCGCGTTCCGCCTCGTCCACCGTCTCCGGCGGCTCGGGCAGCTCGTCGGTGTAGACCTCACCGACCCGGGTGGACCGGCGACGCCAGGCGTCGATCGCCAGGTTGCGGGCGGTGGTGAACAGCCAGCCACGGACCGAGCCGCGACGCGGGTCGAGCGATTCCGGATGCCGCCAAGCGCGCAGCAGGGTCTCCTGCACCAGGTCCTCGGCCCGCTGCCGATCCCCGTTGACCAGGCGCAGGGCGTGCGCGTACAGCGCCTCCGCGTGCTCGTCGTGCAGGGCGCGGAGCAGGTGGGCGTCGTGGTCGCTGATGGCGGTCTCCTCGCTTCCGACGCGAGTCCGGCAGGCCTTCGCACGGACATACGTACCACCACGCCAGTCGGTTCAGCCGCAGGTCACCCTGGCTACCCCGGGCGCGTTGTTCATGCGTGATTCACATCGACGCCGACGACCGGCCATCGGCTCCTCCTAGCGTCCGGCGGGTACGCACGTCTCAGCTGACCGACGTGCGCCAACCCCATCCAGGAGGCTCCTCCACATGAGCGACCGTCCTCGGCTGCTCCCGCTGCTGGGCAACACCCGCCACGGCAGCCGTGACGCCATGACCTGTCTGTACCGGTGCGGCAACGCCTGCGACCACCCGGTTCCCAACACC
This sequence comes from Micromonospora sp. WMMA1363, assembly GCF_030345795.1. NCBI lineage: Bacteria > Bacillati > Actinomycetota > Actinomycetes > Micromonosporales > Micromonosporaceae > Micromonospora > Micromonospora sp. WMMA1363. The sequence goes on along the minus strand of NZ_JAUALB010000001.1, from coordinate 4,680,669 downwards.
TCGGACAACGCGTACTTCGGCGACCTGGTGGACGCCGAGGTCAGCCGCCGCGGCGTGGTCCGTGCCGGCGCGGTCGGCGCGCTGGTCCTCGGCTTCGGCGGCGCTGCCGCCGGTGCGCTGACCGGCGCCGGTGCCGCCTCGGCCGCCCCCGCGGTCCCGGACGTCGCCGGCTTCGGCCGCCCCCGCGGCGGCGTCGGCAACGGCGAGCTGGCCTTCAAGCCGGTCCCGCCGAACACCCTGGACAGCTTCATCGTCCCGAACGGGTACGACCACTCGGTCGTCATCCGGTGGGGCGACGAGGTGGTGCCGGGCGCCCCCGACTTCAACCTGAACCGCCAGACGGCCGCTGCGCAGTCGAAGCAGTTCGGCTACAACAACGACTTCGTCGGCGTGCTGCCCCTCGGCCGGAACCGCGCCCTGCTCGTGGTCAACCACGAGTACACCGACGAGAACCTGATGTTCCCCGGGTTCACCAGCAATGACGCGCTGACCGTGGAGCAGCTGAAGGTCGCCATCGCCGCGCACGGCATGTCCGTGGTGGAGCTGGACCGGGTCCGCGGCACCGGCGAGTGGCGCGCGGTCAGGTCCGGTCGGCGGCACTTCAACCGCCGCGTCACCGCCCTGAGCACCAAGTTCGAGGTGACCGGGCCGGCCGCCGGCTCGGCCTGGTTGAAGACCGACGCCGACCCCAAGGGCCGTACGGTCATCGGCACACTGAACAACTGCGCCGGTGGCGTGACCCCGTGGGGCACCGTGCTCTCCGGTGAGGAAAACTTCAACCAGTACTTCGTCGGCGGCGACGGCGCGCCGGAGGAGCTGAAGCCGAAGCTGGCCCGCTACGGCATCAGCACCAGCTCCCGCTACCCGGGCGGCAGCCGCAAGTGGGACCGCGCGGACGAGCGGTTCGACCTGACCAAGCACCCGAACGAGGCGCACCGGTTCGGCTGGGTCGTCGAGATCGACCCGTACGACCCGGACAGCCGCCCGCGCAAGCACACCGCGCTCGGCCGGTTCAAGCACGAGGGTGCGAACGTCATCGTCGCCAAGAGCGGCCACGTGGTCGCGTACATGGGCGACGACGAGCGGTTCGACTACCTGTACAAGTTCGTGTCGGACAAGAAGTTCATGAAGGGCCACTCCTGGCGCGCCCGCCGGCACAACCTGACCCTGCTGGAGTCCGGCACCCTCTACGTCGCCAAGCTCGACTACACCAGCGCCGACGAGATCGACGGCTCCGGCAAGCTCCCCGCCGACGGGGCGTTCAACGGCCGCGGTCAGTGGATCAAGCTGGTCAGCGGCAACCGGTCGTACGTCGACGGCATGACCGCCGCCGACGTGCTCACCTTCACCCGGCTGGCCGGCGACAAGGTCGGCGCCACCAAGATGGACCGGCCCGAGGACGTGGAACCGAGCCTGCACACGGGCAAGGTGTACGTGGCGCTGACCAACAACAGCAGGCGGGGCACCGGCAGCAACCCGAAGGCGGACGAGGCGAACCCGCGCACCGCCAACCGGCACGGTCACGTGCTGGAGCTGGTCGAGGACCGGAGCGACAACTCGGCCGAGACCTTCGCCTGGTCGGTGCCGATCGTCGCCGGCGACCCGGCGGACCCGTCGACCTACTTCGCCGGGTACGACAAGACCAAGGTGTCCCCGATCTCCTGCCCGGACAACGTCGCGTTCGACGCCACCGGCAACCTGTGGATCGCCACCGACGGCAACGCGCTGGGCAGCAACGACGGCCTCTTCGCCACCGCCATCGAAGGCCCGGAGCGGGGTCATCTGAAGCAGTTCCTCACCGTGCCCGTCGGTGCGGAGGCCTGCGGCCCGTTCATCACCGGCGACAACCGCTCGGTCTTCGTGGCCGTGCAGCACCCCGGTGAGATCTCCGGTGCCTCCGTCGAGAAGCCGGCCTCCAACTGGCCGGACGGCGACTACGCCAAGCCGGGTGTGGTGGTCACCTGGCGCTTGGACGGCGGCCCGATCGGCAGCTAAGACCCCTCCTCAGGGCGGTTCGGCGCTGGACCGCCGCGAAGGGCCCGCTCCCACCCGGGCCACCCCGGGGAGCGGGCCCTTCCGCGTCGACGGATCAGGCGGCCGGCCGTGGGTCCGGGGGTGGGAGCGGGCACCGGGAGCGGCTGGGGCAGCCCGCCGGAGTCGGGCCACGGACGTCGTGCGTCAGCTGTCGGCGGCGATACTGTCGGCGATGCTGCGGGCCGTCGTGAGTAGCTTCGCCCGGACCACCCGCGCCGAGGTCATCATCTCGCTGGCCGGCAGCGCGCAGGCGAGCACCACGCGGCGCTCTATGTCCTTGTCGGGGCTCACCAGCACCGCCGCGCCGGCGACTCCCTGCCGGTACTGCCCCAGGTCCAGTTGCATCCCCCGCCGCTCCCCCGCCGCCAGGTCGGCCTCGAACGCCTCGACCGTGGTCAACGTGGCGGAGGTGAACGGATGCATGCCGTACTCCCGCAGGTAACGGAACCGCTGCTCGACGGTGAGCGTGGCGAGCAGCTGTTTGCCCAGCGCGGTGGCGTGCGCCCCCTCGGCGAAGCCGGGGACGAGGTCCTCCAGGAACGGCGAGCGCGGTCCCTCGGCGACCGCCGTCACGGCCACCTGGCCACCGACGAACTTTCCGAGGTAGTGGCTGTAGCCGGTGTCCATGGCGGCACGCCGCAGGCACTCCCCGACCGCCGCCGGCCCACGGAAGGCCGTCACCAGCTCCCGGTAGCGGTCGGCCACCTCCAGACCCACGATGTACGTGCCGTCCTCGCGGCGGATCACGTATCCCTCGTAGGCCAACGTCCGGACGAGGTGGTAGGTGGTCGCGACGGTCAGTTCGCACCGCCGCGCGATCTGCTTGACGGTCAGTCCCTTCGGGGCACGGCCGACCGACTCGAGCACTCGCAGCGCACGGGACACGCTCCGGATCAGATCCGAAGGTTCCGCCAAGGGGTCGCGCACAACCACCTCCGCAGCCGGGGACTTACACCATATGAAATGCGTGCCCGGTGCGAAATGCCTGTTCGGGTGGTGGATGCCAGATCGTCATCAACGAGACGTGCCGAGCCCGACACGAGGCGTGGTCCGAACGCGACTCGAACGGGTCGTTCGGATCACGGCCCTCGCCGCGCTCCCCGCCGTCGGCGCACGGCGTCGGTACCCTCCGGTGCGCTCCCCGCGGTACGGGGCTGACCTCGCGGTCGCCGGGGCTCCCGGTCAGCTCGTACGGTCGGCGATGTGGTCGCAGAGGGATTCGAGGGCGCGGCGGGCTGGACTGTCGGGGAGGGGGGCCAGTTGGGCCCGGGCATCCTCGGCGTAGCACCGCACCGTCTCTCGGGCCCGTTTCAGCGCGGGGCTGTCCCGGAGCAAACCGAGGGCCTCGGCGTGCAGGTCGTCGTCGGTGAGCGGACCGGTCGCCAGGATCTCCCTCAGCCGCACCGACGAGACGTCGGCGTCGTCGGAGGCCAGCGCGTACAGCACCGGCAGGGTCGGAACGCCCTCCCGCAGATCCGTGCCCGGCGTCTTGCCCGACTGCGTCGAATCACTGGCGATGTCCAGCAGGTCGTCGGAGAGCTGAAAGGCGACCCCGATGGTCTCGCCGTAGCCGGCGAGCGCCTCGGTGTGCGCCGGAATGGCGCCGCTGAACAGCCCACCGAAACGGGCCGACGTGGCGATCAGCGAGCCGGTCTTCTCGGCGATCACGTGCAGGTAGTGCGCCACCGGGTCGTCCCCGGGCCGCGGACCGATGGTTTCGGCGAGCTGACCGTGCACCAGCCGCGCGAAGGTGCGGGCCTGCAGGCGTACGGCCTCGGTGCCCAGGGCGGCGGCGAGGTCAGCGGCCCGGGCGAAGAGATAGTCACCGATGAGGATGGCGACCGAGTTCGTCCAGCGCGAGTTCGCACTGGGAGCGCCCCGACGCACCGGCGCCTCGTCCATCACGTCGTCGTGGTAGAGCGTCGCCAGGTGGGTGAGTTCCACCACCACTGCGGCCGACACGACCTGCGCGCGTGCCGGGTCTCCGAACTGGGCGCCGAGAGCGACCAACAACGGCCGGAACCGCTTGCCACCGGCCTCGACGAGATGCCGGGCGGCCTCGGTGACGAACGGGTCGGCACTCGCGACGCTGGCCCGCAGCTCGTCCTCGACGGCCTCCAGCACGCTCAGCACCGACTCCTCGACGCGGGAGTCGGCGAGATACAGGCCGAGCGCGCCAAACTGACCCGTGCTCCTCCGGCGCGGGCGGCCCCCCGAGCCGGACGCACCTGAACGCTCACCCGGATTCACCACGTCTCCCACCATGCCACACCCGTTCGACCAGCGCGGGGGCGGGATGGCCGCACCGGTACGAACGGATGCGGGGCCGGTACGCGCACGCGTCCCGGCCCCGCATCCGGAACGGCTGTCAGCGCACGAACTCGGCGGCACCCGTGGCGAGGTCGAGCAGCGGCGCCGGGACGACGCCGAGGACCAGGGTGGCGACCACGCCGATCATCAGCGCGGCTGAGGTCAGCCCGCCCGGCACGGTCACGGCCGGGGTCGACTCACCGGGCTCGGAGAGCCACATCATCACGACCACCCGCAGGTAGGGGAAGGCCAGCACCATGCTGGTCAGCACACCAGCGATCACCAACCAGACCTGCCCGCCCTCCAACGCCGGCCCGAAGACCGCGAACTTGCTGGTGAATCCGCTGGTCAGCGGAATGCCGGCGAAGGCGAGCAGAATGATGGTGAACAGCGCTGCGTAGAACGGCGAGCGCTTCCCCAGGCCCGCCCAGCGGGACAGGTGCGTCGCCTCCCCGTCGGCGTCCCGGACCAGGGTCACCACGGCGAACGCGGCGAGCACCGCGAAGCCGTACGCCACCAGGTAGAACATCGTCCCGGAGATGCCCCCGGAGTTCGGGGCGAGCACGCCGACCAGCAGGTAGCCGGCGTTGGCGATGGAGGAGTACGCGAGCAGCCGCTTGATGTCGGTCTGGGTGACCGCCAGCACCGCCCCGACCAGCATGGTCAGCACCGCCACCACGCCGAGGACCGGGGTGAAGTCCCACCGGGCCCCCTCGAACGCCACGTGGAAGACCCGCAACAGGGCCCCGAACGCGGCGACCTTCGTGCAGGCCGCCATGAAGCCGGTGACCGGCGTCGGTGCGCCCTGGTACACGTCCGGCGTCCAAACGTGGAACGGCGCGGCGGCGGCCTTGAACAGCAGGCCGATGGAGACCAACGCCATGCCGGCGAAGAGCAGCAGCGGGCTGGCTGTGCTGTCGGTGACGGCAGCGTTGACCGTGGCGAAGTCCACGGCGGCCGGGCGGTCCGGGATGCCGGCGGTGAAGCCGTACACCAGGGCGACGCCGAAGAGGAAGAACGCCGAGGCGTACGCGCCGAGCATGAAGTACTTCAACGCCGCCTCCTGGCTCAACAGACGCCGGCGGCGGGCCAGCGCGCAGAGCAGGTAGAGCGGCAGCGACAAGACCTCGAGCGCGATGAACATGGTCAGCAGGTCGTTGGCCGCTACGAAGATCAGCATGCCGCCGATCGCGAAGGTGGTCAGGGGGTACACCTCGGTCGCACCGGGGGCGTCCTCGGCCTGCCGGCGGTCGTCGGCCGACTCGGCGGTGACCGCCGCCTGGGCCACGAACGCCCCGCCCCGCTCGACCGAACGCTCGCCGATGAGCAGCAGCGCCATCGCGGCCAGCACCAGGATGGCGCCCTGGAGAAACAGTGCCGGGCCGTCCACCGCGATCGCCCCGCCGATGGTGATCAGGCGGTCGTCGGCGTTCAGCACGACCATGGTCAGCGCGGCGAGCACCGCCAGCAGCGCCACCGACAGCTGCACCACGTGCCGCAGTCGCCGCGGCACGAACGCCTCGACCAGGACACCGACCAACGCGGCGCCCAGCATGATGAGCGTCGGCGCGAGTGCCGCGTAGTCGATCGACGGCAGTTTCAGCTCAGTCACCGGAGCAACCTTTCGTTCGCGACTGCGGGGCTCACCGGTGGGCCTCCTGGACGGTGCCCACCGACGGGGCCGGGTCGGTCCTGCCGATGTCCTGCATGGTGGCCTGCACGGCCGGGTTGATCACGTCGGTGACCGGCTTCGGGTAGAAGCCGAGCAGCAGGATCAGCGCGATCAGCGGCGCCACCACGACCTTCTCACGCAGGTTGAGGTCTCGCTTCATGCCGTCGACCTCGGTCAGCGCCGGGTTGAGGGTGCCCTGGGTGGTGCGCTGCACCATCCACAGCACGTACGCGGCGGCCAGGATGATGCCGAGCGTGGCGATCACCGCCACCGGCTTGTTCACCGTGAAGGTGCCGATCAGCACCAGGAACTCGGAAATGAACGGCGCGGTGCCGGGCAGCGCCAGCGACGCCAGGCCGGCGAAGAAGAGCACCCCGGCCAGGAGCGGCACCAGCTTGCCGGCGCCGCCGAAGTCGCTGACCAGGGCCGAGCCACGCCGGGCGATCAGCATGCCGACCACCAGGAAGAGCAGGCCGGTGGCGAGGCCGTGGTTGACCATGTAGAGCACCGCGCCGGTGGCCGCCTGGCTGGTGAAGGCGAAGATGCCGACACCGATGAAGCCGAAGTGCGCGATCGAGGTGTAGGACACCAGCCGCTTGAGGTCGTTCTGGCCGACCGCGAGCAGCGCCGCGTAGATGATGCCGATCAGGCCCAGCGCCAGCGCCCACGGGGCGAACCACTTCGCCGCGTCCGGGAACAGCGGCAGGCAGTAGCGCAGGATGCCGAAGGTGCCGACCTTGTCCAGCACGCCGACCAGCAGCGCGGCGGCGCCGGCCGGCGCCGCGCCACCGGCGTCCGGCAGCCAGGTGTGGAACGGGAAGAACGGTGCCTTGATCGCGAACGCGAGGAAGAACCCGAGGAAGAGCCAGCGCTCGGTGCCGGTGGAGATGTCCACCTGGCTCAGCGCCACCCAGTCGAAGGTCTTCCCGCCGACCACCCACAGCCCGATCACCGCGGCGAGCATGAACAGGCCGCCGACCAGCGAGTAGAGGAAGAACTTCACCGCCGCGTACTGCCGCTGGTGGCCGCCGTAGCTGCCGATGAGGAAGTACATCGGCACCAGCATGACCTCGAAGAACACGTAGAACAGGAACACATCGGCCGCGGCGAAGACACCGATCATCGTGCACTCGAGGACGAGCAGCAGCGCGAAGTAGACCGGCACCGACCGCTTCGACGCGTCAGCGTCGTGCCAGGACGCCAGGATCACCAGCGGCACCAGCACCGCGATCAGCATCAGCATCACCAGCGCGATGCCGTCCGCGGCGAAGGTGACGTTGACGCCCCAGTTCGGGATCCAGGGGTACGACTCGCGGAACTGGAACCGCTCGCCGCCGGTCTGCCAGGTGACCCACATGACCACCGACAGCGCCAGCACCAGCACCGACCAGCCGAGCGCCACCTGCTTGGCCAGTTCCGGCCGGCGGCGGGGCAGGACGGCGACCACGAGGGCGCCGACGAGCGGCGCCACGGTGAGCACCGAGAGGAACGGGAAGTCGGACATTATGCGGCCTTACCTCCGTCGTCACTGCGCGGTCCGCCGGCGACGGCCGCGGGAGAGGCCGACAGCCTCTTGAGGTCGCTCACGCCAGCCACCCCGCCTCGACGGCCAGGAAGGCCGCCACCACCAGCAGCGCACCGGCCAGGATCGAGGTGGCGTACGACCGGACGAAGCCGGTCTGCAGCCGCCGGAGCCGGCCGGAGCCGCCGCCCACCCCGGCGGCGAGGCCGTTGACCAGCCCGTCGATACCGCGGTTGTCGAGGAAGACCAGCGCCCGGGTGAGGAAGATGCCCGGCTTCTCGAAGACCGCCTCGTTGACGGCGTCGGTGTAGAGGTTCTTCCGGGCTGCGGTGACCAGCACCCCGGCCGGCTGCGGCGCGATGGCCGTGCCGGCCCGGAACAGGAACCAGGCCAGGCCGGCGCCGACCACGGTGACCACGATCGACAGGATCGTGATCGCGAGATGGGACAGGACCGCCTCGTGCGCCTCCGGCTGGCCGCCCAGACCGGCGGTCGCCTCCAGCCACGACGGGACCGGACCGGCCATCAGCGCGCCGGCGGCGACCGAGCCGACGGCGAGCAGAACCAGCGGGATCGTCATCAGCTTCGGTGACTCGTGCGGGTGGTCGACGTCCTCGGTCCACCGCGCCGGGCCGTGGAAGGTGAGCACGAACAACCGCGTCATGTAGAACGCGGTCAACCCGGCACCGAGCAGCGCGGCCCCGCCGAACAGCCAGGCCGTCCAGCCCTCCCGCTCGAACGCGGCCACGATGATCGGCTCCTTGGAGAAGAAGCCGGAGAACGGGGGCAGACCGATGATCGCCAGCCAGCCCGTCATGAAGGTCAGCCAGGTGATCCTCATGTACTTCGACAGCGCGCCGAAGCGCCGGATGTCGACCTGGTCCTTCATTCCGTGCATGACCGAGCCTGCACCGAGGAACATGTTGGCCTTGAAGAACCCGTGCGCCAGCAGGTGCACGATGGCCAGCCCATACGCCGCGCCGCCCAGACCGACACCGAGGAACATGTAGCCGATCTGGCTCACCGTCGACCAGGCGAGCACCCGCTTGATGTCGTCCTTGGCCGCGCCGATGACGCAGCCGATCAGCAGGGTCAGCGCGCCGACGCTCACCACGACCAGTTGGAGCGTCGCGTTCGCTGAGAAAATCGGGTTCGACCGGGCGATCAGGTAGACGCCCGCGGTGACCATGGTGGCCGCGTGGATCAGCGCGGACACCGGGGTCGGGCCCTCCATCGCGTCCGGCAGCCACGCCTGGAGCGGAAACTGACCGGATTTGCCGGTCGCGCCGAGCAGCAGGAGCAGGCCCAGCACGAGAACCGTCGTGGCGGTCAGCCCGCCGACACCGGAGAAGACCTCGTCGTACTGTGTGGTGCCCAGGGTGGCGAACATGATGAAGATGCCGATCGCCAGGCCGGCGTCGCCGACCCGGTTCATCAGGAACGCCTTCTTGCCCGCCGTCGCGGCGCTCGGCCGCTCGTACCAGAAGGAGATCAGCAGGTACGACGCCAGACCGACGCCCTCCCAGCCGAAGTAGAGCATCACGTAGTTGTTGCCGAGCACCAGCAGGAGCATGGCGGCGACGAACAGGTTGAAGTACCCGAAGAACCGCCGACGGCCCGGGTCGTGCGCCATGTACTCCACGGCGTACAGGTGGATCAGGAAGCCGACGCCGGTGATCAGCAGGACGAAGACCGCGGCCAGCGGGTCGAACAGCAAACCGAAGTCCACCCGCAGGTCACCGACCGCGATGAAGTCCCACAGGCTCAGCTCGACGGACCGGTTCTCCAGGCCGCGCAGTTGCAGGAAGTAGGTCAGGCCGAGCGCGAACGCGACGCCGATCGACGCGACGCCGAGCCAGTGCCCCCACCGGTCCGCCCGGCGGCCGAGCAGCAGCAGGATCGCCGCGCTGACCAGCGGAATCGCGACGAGCAGCCAGACGCTGCCGAGCAGGCCGTCGGCCGGCGCGTACGTGACGGTGCCCGCCGGCTCGACCGGAGCGTTCGCCAGAATCTCCATCACCGCAGGCCCCTCAGTACTTCAGCAGGTTGGCGTCGTCGACGCTCGCGGAGCGCCGGGTCCGGAAGATCGCCATGATGATCGCGAGGCCGACCACGACCTCGGCCGCGGCCACCACCATCACGAAGAACGCCATGATCTGACCGTTGAGGTCACCGTTGATCCGGCTGAAGGTGACCAGGGTCAGGTTGGCCGCGTTGAGCATCAGCTCGACGCACATGAACAGCACGATCGCGTTGCGTCGGATGAGCACCCCGGCGGCGCCGATGGTGAACAGCACCGCGGCGAGGACCAGGTAGTAGTTCGGCTCGACCGAGAAGAACTCGCTCACTTGTCGGTCCCCTTCAGCGCGGTCTCCTCGGCGGTCAGCTCGCGTACCGGCAGGATCTCGGGGGTGCTCCGCTCGGTCAGCCGACCGTCCGGCAAGCGGGCGGGAGTGGCGACCGAGGAGGAGGTGGCGAAGACGCCCGGGCCGGGCTTCGGGCCGGGGTAGTTGCCGGGACGGAACCGTGCCTTCATGGTGGCGATCTGGTCCATCTTGTCCTCCTTGCGCCGCTCGATGTGGGCGAGCACCATCGCACCGACCGCCGCGGTGATGAGCAGCGCCGAGGTCAGCTCGAACGCGAAGACGTACTTCGTGAACAGCAGCCGGGCGATACCCTGCACGTTGCCCTCGGCGTTGGCGGCCGTCAGGCCGGCGGCCGCACCGCCGTCCAGCGCCCGGTACACCCCCGTGCCCACCAGGGCCGCGAAGCCGACCCCCAGGACGACCGCCGCGACCCGCTGACCGCGCAGCGTCTCGATCAGCGAATCTGTCGCGTCGCGGCCGACCAGCATCAGCACGAACAGGAAGAGCATCATGATCGCGCCGGTGTAGACGATGATCTGCACCATGCCGATGAACGGCCCCGCCTGGAGCACGTAGAACACGCCCAGGCAGAGCATCGTCAGCACCAGCCAGAGCGCCGAGTGCACGGCGTTGCGCGCGGCGACCATGCCGATCGCCCCGAGCAGCGCCAGCGGGGCGAGCAGCCAGAAGGTGACCGCCTCACCGCCGGACACCGATCCCGCCGCGGCGAGCACCGTCTGCGTGGTCATGCTCCGTCTCCCTTGTCCGCCCGGTGCGCGGCCTGCTCGGCGCCGGGGAACGTCACGCCGGGGTGCGCGTCGAGCTGGTAGCGGCCGGGCCCCATCGCTGAGCGCTCCGCGCCGGCGGAGGTGCCCGGGTTCTCCAGCGCGCCGACGTAGTAGTCCTTCTCGCTGTCACCCAACCGCATCGGGTGTGGTGGCTGCTCCATGCCGGGCAGCAGCGGCGCCAGCAGCTGTTCCTTTGTGAAGATCAGGTCCTGCCGGTTGTCCCGGGCCAGTTCGTACTCGTTGCTCATGGTGAGCGAGCGGGTCGGGCAGGCCTCGATACACAGGCCGCAGAAGATGCAGCGGGCGTAGTTGATCTGGTAAACGCTGGCGTGCCGCTCGCCGGGTGAGAAGCGCTGCTCCTCGGTGTTGTCGCCGCCCTCGACGTAGATCGCGTCCGCCGGGCAGGCCCAGGCGCACAGCTCGCAGCCGATGCACTTCTCCAGGCCGTCCGGGTGCCGGTTGAGGATGTGCCGCCCGTGGTAGCGCGGCGCCGACACCGGCGGCTTGAACGGGTAGTCGGTGGTGACGACCTTCCTGAACATGTGCGAGAAGGTGACCCCGAAGCCCTTGAACGTTCCGGTGATCGCGCCCACGTCACACCTCCTGAGAGTCCGTGCCGGCGGCCACGTTGGCCGGCTCCCGCTCGGCGACGACGCGCCGGGTCCGCGGGCTCGGTGGTACCTGAAGGTCCAGCGGCGGCAGCGGGAAGCTGCCCGGTGGACGGTTGTTGACCTGCTCGGCCAGGGTCGGCTTCGGCGTCGACGTGCGACTCGGCCAGAACAGCGTGACGAGCAGCAGAACGCCGGCGGGGATGCCGATCGCGATCAGCCTGCTGCGGCTGTCCCAGTCCTCGATCGACCGGAGACCGGCGAGCACCATGATCCAGACCAGGTTGATCGGGAGCAGGACCTTCCAGCCGAACCGCATGAACTGGTCGTAGCGCAGCCGGGGCAGCGTGCCCCGGAGCCAGACGAAAACGAAGACCAGCGCGACAACCTTGCCGAAGAACCACAGCATCGGCCACCAGCCGGAATTCGCGCCCGCCCAGATGGTGATCGGCCACGGGGCGTGCCATCCGCCGAGGAAAAGCGTCACGGTGACCGCGGACATCGTCACCATCGCCACGTACTCGCTGAGCATGAAGAGCGCGAACTTCAGCGAGCTGTACTCCGTCATGAAGCCCGCGACCAGCTCCGACTCGGCCTCGGGCAGGTCGAACGGCGCCCGGTTGGTCTCGCCGACGATGGCGATGAAGAAGATGATGAAGCTCGGCAGCAGCAGGATCGCGTACCAGCCGGGTGCGGGGATCTCGGCGCCGAACAGGCTCAGCCGCGTGCCGTCCCCCTGCTTGGCGACGATCCCGCTGGTCGACATCGTGCCGGCGGTCATGAACACCGCCACGATGCTCAGACCCATCGCCACCTCGTACGAGATCATCTGGGCGCTGGAGCGCAGGCCGCCCAGCAGCGGGTAGGTCGAGCCGGAGGCCCAGCCGCCGAGCACGATGCCGTAGACGGCCAGCGAGGAGCAGGCCAGCAGCACCAGCACCGCCACCGGCACGTCGGTGACCTGCAACGGCGTCCGGTGGCCGAAGACACTGACCATCGGGCCGAACGGGATCACCGACAGGGCGGTGACCGCGCAGACCACCGAGATGACCGGGGCGAAGAAGTAGACGACCTTGTCCGCCGTCCGGGGAAGGATGTCCTCCTTGAAGGCCATCTTCAGACCGTCGGCGAGGGTCTGGAGAAGGCCGAACGGGCCGACCTGATTCGGGCCGGGCCGCACCTGCATGACGCCGACAACGCGCCGCTCGAACCACACGCCGAGCAGCGTGGCCAGCAGACCGAACGCGAACGCGAAGACGATCTTGCCGAGGACCAGCCACCACGGGTCCCGGCCGAAGTCGGCCAGCGTCGGGTCCTGTGCGAGGAAGGTCACCGTGCCCACCTTTCGTTCGCGGGTGCGGGGCTCACTGGGCACCCCCGGAGTTGAGGAGCGGGCCAGGGCGCCCGGCGGCGTCGGCGGCGACCGGCACGCCGCCCTGTTCGGGCACGGCCACGGCGGACGCGGCACTGACCCGCACGATCGCCCCGGACCCGGCACCGAGACTGCGGCGGACCGTCGAGCCGGGCGAGTTGGTCGGCAGCCAGACAACGCCGTCCGGCATCTCGGTCACCGCCGCCGGCAGCGTGATCGCACCCCGGTCCGTACCCACGGTCACCGGCTCGCCGTCGACCACGCCGACCGCCTCCGCGGTGCCCCTGCCCAGCCGGGCCACGGGTGGCCGGGCCGTACCGGCGAGGTGCTCGTCGCCGTCGGTGAGGCTGCCGAGGTCGATCAACTGGTGCCAGGTCGCCAGCACCGCCTCCCCGGCGCCCGGCTGCGGCACGGCCACCGGATCCACCGACGGCGCGGCCGGCCGGGTGGAGCGGGTCTGCGGCAGGCCGCCCAGTTCCCGGCGGACGCTGGGCACGTCGCCGGTGCCCAGCCGCACGTCGAGCTGCGCGGCGAGTGCGTCCAGCACCCGCCCGTCGGTCATCGCGGCGGTGTGCAGCACCGCGTCGAAGGAGCGCAGTCGCCCCTCCCAGTTCAGGAAGCTGCCGTCCTTCTCGACCACCGGAGCGACCGGGAAGACCACGTCCGCCCGGCGCGCCACCGCGCTGTTCCGCAGTTCGAGGCTGACCAGGAACGGCACCGCCGCCAGGGCCTCCTCAGCCAGTCGCGGGTCGGCCAGGTCGGCCGGGTCGACCCCGGCCACGACCAGGGCGCCGAGCTGGCCGGCGACCGCCGCGGCGAGGATGCCGTCGGTGTCCCGGCCGGCCTGGCTGGGGATGACACCGGCCGGGATGTCCCACGCCTCGCCCAGCTCCGCCCGCGCCGCGGGCTCGGTGACCAGGCGGCCGCCCGGGAGCAGGTTGGGCAGGCAGCCGGCGTCCAGCGCGCCGCGGTCACCCGCGCGCCGCGGCACCCAAGCCAGCTTGGCGCCGGTCCGCCGGGCGACGTCCGCGGCGGCGGAAAGGCCGCCCGGCACCGCGCCCAGCCGCTCGCCGACGATGAGGATCGCGCCCGGCTGGCTCAACGCGTCGGCGACCGTAGCGTGCTCGGCGAGCACACTGGCCTCCTCACCCGGCACCACCCGGGCCAGCTTGGCACCGAGTTTCTCCAGGCCGCGGGTGGCGAACGGTGCGATCGCGTACACCGTCAGAGTCTTCTTCAGGTATGCCTTGCGCAGCCGCAGGAAGAGGATCGGGCACTCCTCCTCCGGCTCCAGGCCGACCAGCACCACCGCCGGCGCCCTCTCGACGTCGGCGTAGGTGACGTCGGTGGCCCCGGCGACCGAACTGGCCAGGAAGTCGGCCTCCTCGCGGGAGACCGGCCGGGCCCGGAAGTCGATGTCGTTGGTGTGCAGGGCGACCCGGGCGAACTTGGCGTACGCGTACGCGTCCTCGACGGTCAGCCGGCCGCCGGTGAGCACGGCCGTGCCCTCCCCGCCGTCCCGTGCGGCACGCAACCCCTCGGCGGCGACGGTCAGCGCCTCGCTCCAGGACGCCTCGCGCAGCTCACCGGTCTGCGCGTCGCGTACCAGCGGGGTGGTTAGCCGGTCGTCGGCGCGGGCATACCGGAAGCCCCAACGACCCTTGTCGCAGTTCCACTCCTCGTTGACCGCCGGATCGTCGCCGGCCAGCCGCCGCAGCACCTTGCCACGCCGCCAGTCGGTGCGCTGCGCGCACCCGGCCGAGCAGTGCTCGCAGGTGCTGGGGCTGGAGACCAGGTCGAAGGGGCGGGCCCGGAACCGGTACTGCGCGCCGGTGAGCGCGCCGACCGGGCAGATCTGGATCGTGTTGCCGGAGTAGTACGAGTTGAAGGGGACGTCACCGGCCCCGTCGTCGGCTGCGCCGTACTCCTCGTCCCGGTAGATGTTGATCTCCTCGGCGGACGACCGGTTCATCAGGTCGATGAACTTGTCACCGGCGATCTCCTCGGAGAACCGGGTGCAACGCTGGCAGAGCACGCAGCGCTCCCGGTCGAGCAGCACCTGGGTGCTGATCTCCAGGGGCTTCTCGTACTCCCGCTTGTGCTCGTGGAACCGGGAGTCGGCGCGGCCGGTGGACATCGCCTGATTCTGTAGTGGACACTCGCCGCCCTTGTCACACGTCGGGCAGTCGAGCGGGTGGTTCACCAGCAGCAGCTCCATGATCCCCTCTTGCGCCTTCTGGGCGACCGGGGAGGTGAGCTGGGTCCGCACGACCATGCCGTCGGCGACCGTCTGGGTGCAGGAGGCGACCGGCTTACGCTGCCCCTCCACCTCGACCAGACACTGCCGGCAGGCACCGGCCGGGGCCAGCAGCGGGTGATCACAGAACCGCGGGATCTCGACACCCATCTGCTCGGCGACCCGGATCAGCAACGCGCCCTTCGGCGCGGTGACCTCGACCCCGTCGATGGTGAGGGTGACCGTATCGGTCTTCCTGGCAACGTCGGTCACAGTGCTTGCCTTTCGCTCGCGACTGCGGGGCTCGCTCCGCTCACTCCTCGCGCTCGCAACGCTCGCCTTCCGCTCGCAACTGCGGGGCTCGCTCCGCTCACTCCTCGCGCTCGCAACGCTCGCCTTCCGCTCGCAACTGCGGGGCTCGCTCCGCTCACTCCTCGCGCTCGCATCAGTGGGCTCCCACCAACTGCTTGTCGGACAGCTTCGGCGCGGTACGTCCCTCGATGTAGTCGAGGTAGTCCTGCTTGAAGTACTTCAGCGACGAGGTCACCGAGCTGGTCGCGCCGTCACCCAGACCGCAGAACGAGCGGCCGAGGATGTTGTCGCAGGTGTCCAGCAGGGTGTCCAGGTCATCCTGGGTGCCCTGGCCGGACAGGATCCGGCGGTAGACGCGGACCATCCAGTAGTTGCCCTCACGACACGGGGTGCACTTGCCACACGACTCGTGGTGGTAGAACTCCAACCACCGGTAGGTCGCGTACACCGGACAGTCCTGGTCGGAGAAGATCTGCGTGGCCGTGGTGCCGAGGATCGACCCGGCCGCCGCGACTCCCTCGAAGTCCAGCGGCACGTCCAGATGCTCGGCGGTGAGCAGCGGCGTCGACGAGCCGCCCGGCGTCCAGAACTTCAGGCTGTGCCCGGGTTGCATGCCGCCGGCCAGCTCGATCAGCTCGCGGAGCGTGATGCCCATCGAGCACTCGTACTGGCCGGGGTTCGCGATCCGCCCGGAGAGCGAGTAGATCATCGGCCCGGAGGACTTCTCGGTGCCCATCGTCCGCCACCAGTCCGCGCCCCCGAGCACGATGTACGGGACGCTGGCGATGGTGCCGACGTTGTTCACCACGGTCGGGCTCGCGTACAGGCCGTGGGTCGCCGGGAACGGCGGGCGGAGCCGCGGCTGGCCCCGGAAGCCCTCCAGGGAGTCCAGCAGCGCGGTCTCCTCGCCGCAGATGTACGCCCCGGCGCCCGAGTGCACCACGAGGTCCAGATCGAACCGGGAGCCGAGGATGTTCTTCCCGAGGTAGCCCTTGGCGTACGCCTCCTGGACCGCGTTGCGCAGCCGGCGCGCCGCGTGCACCGCCTCACCCCGGACGTAGATGTAGGCGCGGTTGGCCCGGATCGCGTACGACGCGATGATCACGCCCTCGACCAGCGAGTGCGGGTCGTGCGTCATCAGCGGCAGGTCCTTGCAGGTGCCCGGCTCGCCCTCATCGGCGTTGACCACCAGATAGTGCGGCTTCCCATCGCCCTGCGGGATGAACCCCCACTTGAGGCCGGTCGGGAAGCCGGCGCCGCCGCGACCGCGCAACCCGGAGTCCTTGATCAGCTGAATCAGGTCGTCCGGGTGGGCCCTGACTGCCTTGCGCAGCGCCGCGTACCCGGTGAGCTTCTCGTAGCCGCCGATCCGCCAGGCGTCGGGCGACAGCCAGCGCCTGGTGAGCACCGGCGTGAGCTTGGCCAGCGTCTCCGGCCGAGGCGTGGTCACTTCTGGGCCCCCCTGTCGCTCGTGGTCGGGGAGCCGGTACCGGCCCCCGACTCCGCATCCCTGAGGTTGCGCTCCTGCGCTGCGGCCCCGTCGCCGGCGGGCTTCGCATCACCGGCGGGCGGGTTCGCCGCCACGCCCGCCGCCTCGGCCTGCTGAGCGTCGCGGGACGCCGGAGGTGGGCCGTCCGCCGGCACCTTGGTGCCCGGCGCGTCAGGGACCGCCGTCCCGGCGTCCGGCTGGCGAGTCTCGGCGGCCCGCACCTCGGGCGACTTGTCGTCCGGGGCCTTCACGTCGCGGGTCGTGCTGCCGGCGGCCTCGGCCGCCGGCGCCGGCTCGCCCGTGCCGGCGTTGCTCGCGGCCGCCGCCTTCGCGGCCGCCTCCGCCTTCGCCTTCTCGGCGGCCCTGTCGGCCTCGGCCTTGCTCCGGATCGGGGTGTTCGGGTCGAAGCCGGCAACCGAGATGCCGTGCTCCTGCGCCAGCCGCAACCCACGCAGGGTCGGCGCACCCGGGACCCCGTCGGCGACCGCGCCCTCGCGCGCGTCGGCGAACCCGGCGAGCTGGACCGACATCTCCTTCAGCGGGCAGAGCCGGGCGCCCCGGGAAGGCATCGGCCGGCCGCCTGCGCGCAGCTCGTCGACCACGCCGACGGCGGTCTGCGGGTCGACGTTGTCGAAGAAGTCGTAGTTGACCGTCATCACCGGCGCGTAGTCGCACGCGGCCAGGCACTCGGCGTGCTCCAGGGTGACGGATCCGTCGGCGGTGGTCTCGTCGTGGCCGACGCCGAGGTGCTCGGCGAGGGTGTCGTAGACCTCCTGGCCGCCGAGCACGTTGCACATCGTGTTCGTGCAGACGCTGACCAGCCAGTCGCCGGTCGGTCGACGCTTGTACATGGTGTAGAAGGAAGCCACCGCGCCGACCTGGGCCTTGTTCAGCCCCAGCACCTCCGCGCAGAACGCGATGCCGGCCGGGGAGACGTATCCCTCCTCGGCCTGGACCAGGTGCAGCAGCGGCAGCAGCGCCGAGCGGGACCGGTCGGCCGGGTACCGGGCAACGATCTCCCGTGCCCGGGCCCGGGTCTCGTCAGTGAACGTCGTCGTCATCAGCGTCGCCTTCCGTTCGCGACTGCGGGGCTCGCAAGCTCGACTCGCATTCCTGCGCGACCACGTCCCACCCGAGCCGCCCGGGAACGCTCGCTCTTCGCACTCACCTGTCACAACCCCCCATGACGGGGTCCAGCGATGCGCCGCCGGCGATCACGTCGGCGATCAGACCACCCTCGGCCATCGCTGGCAGCGCCTGGAGGTTGACGAAGCTCGGCTCCCGGTAGTGCACCCGGTACGGTCGGGTACCGCCGTCGGAGACCGCGTGCACGCCCAACTCGCCGCGCGGCGACTCGACCCCGACGTACACCTGACCCGGCGGGACCCGGAAGCCCTCGGTGACGAGCTTGAAGTGGTGGATCAGCGATTCCATCGACTGACCCATGATCTTGGCGACGTGCTCCAGCGAGTTGCCCATGCCGTCGACGCCGATGGCGAGCTGGGCCGGCCAGGCGATCTTCTTGTCGGCAACCATGACCGGACCCGGCTTCAGCCGATCCAACGCCTGCTCGACGAGCTTGAGCGACTCGCGGATCTCGGCGAGCCGGACCAGGTAACGGCCCCAGACATCGCCGTCGGTGTGGGTCGGAACGTCGAACTCGTACGTCTCGTAGCCGCAGTACGGCATGGTCTTGCGCAGGTCCCAGGCGAGGCCGGCGGAACGAAGCACCGGGCCGGTCACACCGAGCGCGACGCAGCCGGTCACGTCCAGCACCGCGACGTTCTTCGTCCGCTCGATCCAGATCGGCTGGCCGGAGAGCAGGTCCTCGTACTCCTTGAGCTTCTTCGGCATCAGCGTCAGGAACTCGCGGATCTTGACAATGGCCTCGTCCGGCACATCCTGCGCGACACCGCCCGGCCGGACGTACGCGTGGTTCATCCGCAAACCCGTGATCATCTCGAAGATCTCGAGGATGTACTCCCGCTCCCGGAAGCCGTACAGCATGATCGAGATGGCGCCCAGCTCCATGCCGGTGGTAGCCAGCCAGACCAGGTGCGAGGAGATCCGGTTGAGCTCCATCATCAGCACCCGGATGGTGGTAGCCCGCTCGGTCACCTGGTCCTCGATGCCCAGCAGCTTCTCCACCGCCAACGAGTAGGCCGTCTCGTTGAACAGCGGGGACAGGTAGTCCATCCGGGTCACGAAGGCCGAACCCTGGACCCAGTTGCGGTACTCCAGGTTCTTCTCGATCCCCGTGTGCAGGTAGCCGACGACCGAGCGGGCCTCCCGGACCGTCTCGCCCTCCAGCTCCAGAATCAGCCGCAGCACGCCGTGCGTGGACGGGTGCTGCGGGCCCATGTTGACGACGATCCGCTCGTCGTTGATCGGGTCGGTGCCGGAGACCACGGTGTCCCAGTCCCCACCGGTGACGGTGAAGACCTTACCCTCGGTGGTCTCACGCTCGGTGGCGTAGTTCGAAGCGGTCACCGTGCCTGCCCTCCGTTCGCGACTGCGGGGCTCGCAAGCTCACTCCTCGCGCTCACTGGTACGACCTCCGCTGGTCCGGCGGCGGGATCTCGGCGCCCTTGTACTCGACGGGCACGCCGCCGAGCGGGTAGTCCTTACGCTGCGGGTACCCCTCCCAGTCGTCCGGCATGAGGATCCGGGTCAGGTTGGGATGACCGTCGAAGACGATGCCGAACATGTCGTACGTCTCCCGCTCCTGCCAGTCGGCAGTCGGGTAGACGTTGACCACGCTGGGCAGGTGCGGGTCCTCGACGGAGACCGCCGCCTCCAGCCGGACCCGACGCCGGTACGTCATCGAGGTGAGCTGGTAGACGACGTGCAGCCGGCGCTCGTCGGCGCCGAGGTAGTCCACCCCCGACACCGAGGAGCACAGCTCGAAGCGGAGCGCGAGGTCATCCCGCATCACCTGGCAGACCTCGGCGATCCGCTCGGGCCGGACGTGCAGGGTCAGCTCGTCCCGGTCCACCACGACCTTCTCGATCGCGTCGGCGAAGCCCGGGTACGCCTCCTCCAGCGCGTCGGTTACCTCGTCGAAGTACCCGCCGTACGGGCGGGGCGTGTCCTCGACGGCGTGGCCGGGACGGACCAGACCGCCGAAGCCGGAGACGTCACCGGTGCCCTGGTTGCCGAACATGCCGCGGCCGGCGGGGCTGGCCGGCGGGTGCTCGGCCGGGGCGCCGCTGGTGGCGCCGGCCGGGGTCACCGGTACCGGCACGCCGCCGTCGTTAGCCGTGGTCACTTGACACCCCCATGCTGGTGCAGGTGGTTCTGAGCCTTCATCCAGTTCTCGATCCGCAGCTGCTCCTCACGGCCCTCGCGGACAGCCTTTGTCCACTCGGCCCGCCGGGCCTTGTCGCTGCGGTACGACGACGGCATCGAGCCGTACGGCACCACCGGCACGTCGCCACGGGCCTTACGGGCCTCCAACATCTTGCGGCCGTTGGCGCCGAGTGGCTCGTGCATGATCTTCTCGCGGAGCTTGAGCACCGCGTCGATGAGCATCTCCGGCCGGGGCGGGCAGCCGGGCAGGTACATGTCCACCGGGACCACGTGGTCGACGCCCTGGACGATCGCGTAGTTGTTGAACATGCCGCCGCTGCTGGCGCAGACGCCCATCGACAACACCCAGCGGGGCTCGGCCATCTGGTCGTAGATCTGCCGGAGCACCGGGGCCATCTTCTGGCTCACCCGGCCGGCCACGATCATCAGGTCGGCCTGTCGGGGCGAGGCACGGAAGACCTCCATGCCCCAGCGGCCCATGTCGTAGTGCGGGCCGCCGGCCGCCATCATTTCGATGGCGCAGCAGGCGAGGCCGAAGGTGGCCCCCCAGACCGATGACTTACGCGACCAGTTGACCAGCTTCTCCACCGAGGTGAGCAGGACACCGGCGGGGAGCTTCTCCTCGATACCCATCTGAGTTTCTCCCTCAGTCCCAGTCCAGGCCGCCGCGCCGCCACACGTAGGCGTACGCGACGAAGACCGCGACGATGAACAGGACCATCTCCACGAAGCCGAAGATCGGCAGGGCGTCGAACGAGACCGCCCAGGGGTAGAGGAAGATGATCTCGATGTCGAAGACGATGAAGAGCATCGCCGTCAGGTAGAACTTGATCGGGAACCGGCCGCCGCCGACCGGCTGCGGGCTGGGCTCGATGCCGCACTCGTACGCCTCGAGCTTGGCCTTGTTGTAACGGTGCGGGCCGGCGAAACGGGCGGCCGCCACGGAGAACAACGCGAACCCGGCGGCGAGGGCGAACAGCCCGATGATCGGTACGTAAGGCGAGAGCGACATCGTTTCTCCTGCTCCGTCCTTCCCTGCCCTCGGTGCTTGGCGGAAATCACACTATTCACGTCCCCGCCCGCCACTGCCGGCGGGGGGTCGATCTCTGTCCCCGCTCCGGGGCCGCCAGCGGACCCGGACCTGGCCTCTCCACCGAGCGTGCGTTGGCCGCCACGCTGCGACTCGCCGCTCACTCGTGCGCTACACGGTTGGCGCCACCTTCGTCATCGCGTTGATGACCCGGTCCGTCGCGTCCCCGCCCCGCGGGTCGGTCAGGTTGGCCAGCAGCTTGAGCACGAAGCGCATCAGCATCGGGTGCGGCAGGCCGTACCTCGTGGCGGCCCGCATCACCTCGGGACGGCCGATCAGCTTCACGAACACGCCGCCGAGCCGGTAGTAGCCACCGAACCGCGCCTTCAGCTCGGTCGGGTACGCCCGCAGCGCCCGTTCCCGTTCCGCGCCGGCCGGCCGGGCGAGCGCCTGAACCGCGATCTCCGCGGCCAGCTCACCCGACTCCATCGCGTACGCGATGCCCTCGCCGTTGAACGGGTTGACCATGCCACCGGAATCGCCGACGAGCATCACTCCCCGGGTGTAGTGCGGCACCCGGTTGAAGCCCATCGGTAGCGCCGCCCCGAGGATCGGTCCCTCGGCGTTGGTCTCGTCGGTCATCCCCCACTCCTCGGGGGTGTTGGCGAGCCAGTCGGTGAGCAGCCGCCGGTAGTTCGTCTTCCCGAAGGCCGCCGACGAGTTGAGCACGCCCAGGCCGACGTTCACCCGGCCGTCACCCAGCCCGAAGATCCAGCCGTACCCGGGCAGCAGCGCGTCGCTGCCCTTGCTGCGCAGCTCCAACCAGGACTCGAGGTAGTCGTCGTCGTGCTTGGCCGGGCAGCGGTAGTAGCGCCGGACGGCCACCCCGATCGGCCGGTCCTCCCGCTTGGCCAGCCCCAGCGCGAGCGGGAGCCGACCGGATACCCCGTCCGCCGCGACCACCAGCGGGGCGCGGAACGTGGCGGGCTCCTTCTCGGGGCCGGTCTCGGCCTCGACGCCGACCACCCGGCCGTCGCCGTCGAGGACCGGACCGGTGACGTTCACGTTGGTGCACAGCTTGGCGCCGGCAGCCACGGCGCGCCGGGCGAGCAGGTCGTCGAAATCCAGTCGGGTGCGCACCAGCCCGTAGTTGGGGAAGCTGGCCAGGTCGGGCCAGTCCAGTTCGAGTCGAACCCCACCACCGATCACCCGCAGACCACGGTTGTGGAGCCAGCCCGCCTCGGTCGAGGTGTCCACACCCATCCGGATCAGCTGCCGCACCGCACGTGGCGTCAGTCCGTCGCCGCAGACCTTCTCCCGGGGGAACTCGGTCTTCTCCAGCAGCAGCACCCGCACGCCGTGCCGAGCCAGGTGGTACGCGGTCGCCGACCCACCGGGACCGGCGCCCACGACGATCACCTCGGCATCGTTCTCCACCGTGGTCATCCGCGCCTCCTCCCGCACGCTCGTGAAATGCTTCACAAGCCAACCGGTGTGGAGTCTATGACCGGCGCTACAACGGCACCTGGTGAGGGATACCTAACTTGCCGGAAACAGGCCGCTCAGTGGCGCATCGCGGCGGCATCGAGACCGGCTTCGGCCCGGATCGTGGCGGGCAGGTGCTCACGCAGCGCCCCGCCGGCCGCCCGGTCCAGGGCGGCCAGCACCTCGGCCACCACCTGACGCACGTCCGCGGGATCCGCGCCGGCCAGCGCCCTGAGCTGGGCGATGAGTTCGGCGTCGTCGTCGTCGGTGGGTGCCGTTCCGTCCGTCCGGTCGAGTCCCGTCATGCAGTGAGCCTACGGGGCAAAATGGACTAAATACGGATATTCACGAAAGCTGGTTTGTGGGTTCCGCCCGGACCGCGCGGTGCAGCGCGACGACTCCGCCGGTCAGGTCGCGCCAGGCCACCCGACTCCAGCCGGCGGCGCCGATCCGCGCCGCCAGCGCCGCCTGGTCCGGCCAGGCCCGGATCGACTCGGCGAGGTAGACGTACGCGTCGGGGTTGCTGGCGACCGCCCGTGCCATCGCCGGCAACGACCGCATCAGGTACGACAGGTAGACCGTCCGGAAGGCCGGATTCACCGGGGTGCTGAACTCGCAGACGACGAGCCGGCCACCTGGCTTCGTGACCCGAGCCAGCTCGCGCAGCGCAGCGTCGGTGTCGTTGACGTTACGCAGCGCGAAGGAGATGGTCACCGCGTCGAAGCTGGCGTCGGCGAAGGGCAGCCGCAGCGCGTCGCCGGCCAGCAGCG
This sequence comes from Micromonospora sp. WMMA1363, assembly GCF_030345795.1. Lineage (NCBI taxonomy): Bacteria > Bacillati > Actinomycetota > Actinomycetes > Micromonosporales > Micromonosporaceae > Micromonospora > Micromonospora sp. WMMA1363. The sequence goes on along the minus strand of NZ_JAUALB010000001.1, from coordinate 4,657,366 downwards.
GGACCCTCGGCCGGGTTCGCTTGCCGGCGTACAGCATGCCGAGGGAAAGGTCGGCGCCGACCGCGTAGGCCCCCGAGTTGGCCAGTTCCTCGGTCGAGACGCCGGTCCCGGCGCCCACGTCGAGCACCCGCTCGCCCGGCCGCAGGTCGAGCGCGGACCGGGTGGCCCACCGCCAGAACCGGTCCCGCCCGAAGGAGAGGACGGTGTTGGTCCGGTCGTAGCGGGCCGCCACACCGTCGAACATCGCGGCGATCTCGTGCGGCTGCTTGTCCAGACTGGCGCGCTGGCCCTGCGGCGTACTCACCCCACCCACTCTGCCAGCCGCCCGGAAGGGCGCGCAGGCAGGACCCCTGGTCAACGCTTCCGGCAGCGACAGTGGGGGCGGGATGGTCACCCATCCCGCCCCCACTGCCGTGCGTTATGTGAACGACCCTCCCGGGTCGATGGAGGACACCGCGATCGGACCGCCCTGGTCGGCCGGCGATCGACGCGGCGAAGCCATCACACCATCCCTGACCTGCCTCGTCACGGAATCGGCCGATCCGCCTCGCAGTCCACCCGCACGTTAGCCCGTCGGCGATCGCCGTCGCAGCCCCGGCCGGGTGACGCGCGTCGTTCGTACCAACCGAGATGCCCCTTGTGTACGCAGATCCGGGCGTCCCGTCCGAGGGCACGATCGACAAAGGGCCCGTTCGTCGGAGCCGTCGCTCCCCCCGTCGACCGACCCGCGTCGACCGGTCAGCGGACGTCGACCAGCGGCAGCGACATCCCCGCGCCGCCGCCCGGCAGGGCGATGGAGGAGAAGTGCGAGACCACCCGGTCGTCGGTCGGGTCGTCGGCCGGCGTCCAGTGCACGGCGAGCCGTTCGTACTGGGTGTCCCGCTGGGCCGGGATCCGGTCGGCCGAGCGGATCATGCCGATCAGCTCGTGCAGGTTGGAGCGGTGCCGCGCACCAGCGGAAGAGATCACATTCTCCTCCAGCATGATCGAGCCGAGGTCGTCGACGCCCAGGTGCAGGGCGAGCTGGCCGACGTCCTTGCCGGTGGTGAGCCAGGACGCCTGCAGGTGCGGCACGGTCTCGAAGAAGAGCCGGGACACCGCCACCAGCCGCAGGTACTCCAGGGTGGTGGCCTGCGTGCGGCCCTTCAGGTGGTTGTTCTCCGGCTGGTACGTCCACGGGATGAACGCCCGGAAACCCCGCGTCCGGTCCTGCACGTCGCGGATCATCCGCAGGTGCTCGATCCGCTCGGCGGCGGTCTCGCCGGTGCCCATCATCATCGTCGCGGTCGACTCGACGCCCTGCCGGTGGGCCAGCTCCATCACCTCCAGCCAGCGCTCGCCCGACTCCTTCAGCGGCGCGATCGCCTTCCGCGGCCGTTCGGGCAGCATCTCCGCGCCGGCGCCGGCGATCGAGTCCAGGCCGGCGGCCTTGATCCGCGCGATGGCTTCGTCGAGACTCACCCTGGAGACCTTCGCCATGTGCAGGATCTCGCTGGGGCCGATCGAGTGGATGGCGAGCTGCGGGTACGCGGTCTTCACGGAGGAGAACAGCTCCTCGTAGTATTCGACCCCGTAGTCGGGGTGGTGCCCGCCCTGGAGCATCACCTGGGTGGCGCCCAGCTCGACCGCCTCACCACAGCGCCGCAGGATCTCCTCGGTGGGGTGGGTCCACCCCTCCTTGTGCTTCGGCGCCCGGTAGAACGCGCAGAACTTGCACGCCGTCACGCAGACGTTGGTGTAGTTGATGTTGCGGTCGATCAGATACGTGACGATGTTGTCCGGGTACCGCCGCCGGCGCGCCGCGTCGGCCGCCTCGCCCAACGCGTGGAAGGGCGCGTCCGTGTAGAGAAGCAGAGCCTCCTCGGGCGTGATCCGCCCGCCGTCCGCGCCGCGCCGCAGGATGTCGTCGATCTCCCGGTTCACCGTCACGCCCCCGAGCGTACGTCGCCGGCCGCAGGCCGGTTCGACCACGTCAGATCGACACCGCCTCGACGGACCGGGGGTGCACCGGGACGCCGGCGACGAAGGCGGACCACGCCGGGCGCCCGAAACCCAGCACCGGCCCGGTCGGGGAGTCACGGACGGACGGCCACGGCCCGGGTCAGCTCGGCGACCTCCACGCAGTCGGCGTTCGTACCGCTGCGGCCGGACTTGCGCCACCTGGCCGCCGGAAGGGCCGGGATGATCCCGGTGCACTCACTTTCGCTCGTGTTCTGCCGCAACCCGAACGACGAACTCCGCCGGCAGGGATAACTGGACCGCGAGCCTCCGCCACCCCACGTGATCCAGCCCACCTGGCAGGGACGAACCGGGGGCCGCCCTCAGGCGTCGTAGTCGACGGTGAGCCGGTCGGTGGTCGGGCTGGACTGGCAGGTCAGCACGTATCCGGCGGCCACCTCGTCGGGCTCCAGGGCGTAGTTGCGGGCCATCGTGACCTCGCCGTCGACCACCTTCGCCCGGCAGGTCGAGCAGACCCCGCCCTTACAGGCGTAGGGCAACTCGCCGCGCACCTTCAACGCCGCGTCCAACACCCGTTCCGCACGCCCCATCGTGAAGGTCGAGGAGCGGCCGTCGAGCAGGATCGTCACCTCGGTGCCGACGCCGGGCCCGTCGCCGGGGCGGCGGACCGGCTCCGGCGGGGCGTCGACGTGGAACAGCTCAGCGTGCACCGCCTGCTCCGGCACGCCGCGCGCGGCCAGCACCTCCCGGGCGTCGCCCACCATCCCGTACGGGCCGCAGAGGAACCACTCCTCGATCGCGTCGCCCGGCACGATGGTGTCCAGCAGCCGGCCCAGCCGCTCGGCGTCGACCCGCCCGGACAGCAACGGCGACTCGCCCTGCTCGCGGGAGAGCACGTGCACCAGGTGCAGCCGGGTCGGATACCGGTCCTTCAGGTCCGCCAACTCCTCGGCGAACATCACGGTGTTCGCCGTGCGGTTGCCGTACACCAGGGTGAAGGTGCTGGCCGGCTCCACGGACAGGGCCGTCGCGATCAGCGCGAGCACCGGGGTGATGCCGGAGCCGGCGACCACCGCGCCGTAGCGCCGCACCCGGTCCGCCGCGAACGCGGTGGTGAAGTGACCGAGCGGCGGAAGCACCTCGACGGTGTCCCCACCGCGCAGCACACCGCAGGCGTAGGCGGAGAAGACACCACCCGGGATCTCCCGCACCCCGATCCGCAACCGGCCGTGCCGGGCGAGTTCCGCCGGCGGGGAACAGATCGAGTACGACCGGCGCACGTCCGCGCCGTCGTCGGTCACCCGCCGCACGGTCAGGTGCTGGCCGGCGGAGAACGCGAAGGTTCCGCGTAGCTCCTCGGGCACGGCGAAGGTGACCGCCACCGAGTCGGCGGTGAGCCGGTCCACGGCGGCGACGGACAGCGGGTGGAAGACCGGACGGCGGCGGACCGGCCGGGTGATGGTGACAGTCACAGTGCCTTCAGGTGGTCGAAGGGTTCGGAGCAGGACCGGCAACGCCAGAGCGCCTTGCACGCGGTGGAGCCGAACCGGCTGATCTGTTCGGTCTCCGGCGAGCCGCAACGCGGGCAGCGCACGGCCAGGGTCACCGGCACGGCGCCGACGCGCCGGGCCGGTGCCGGCGGGGCGATCCCCGCGGCGGCGAGCTTGGCCCGGCCGGCCGCCGAGATCCAGTCGGTGCTCCAGGCCGGACTGTGGATCGTCTGGATCTCGACGTCGGGGTGGCCGGCGGCGGCCAGCGCCCGCCGGATGTCCGCGCGGATCACGTCCATCGCCGGGCAGCCGGTGTAGGTGGGGGTGATGGTCACGACGACCCGGCCGGTGGCCGGCTCGTGGTCGACCGACCGCAGGATGCCGAGCTCGTCGATGGTGATCACCCGGATCTCCGGATCCACCACCGCCGCGACGGCCGCCCGGGGCGTGGTCACCACTTCGCCCCCGGGTGGGTGCGGTGCAGCACCTGCATCTCGGCGAGCAGGTACGACAGGTGCTCGGTGTGCACTCCGTCCCGGCCGCCGGCCGGGGCCCAGGACGTCTGCGGGACCGTCAACGTCGCCTCGTCGAGCACCGCCGTCACAGTCGCGTCGAAGTCGGCCCGCAGGCTGGCCGGGTCGACCGGCGCGGTCGGATCCGTGGTGAACAGCTCGTGGGCGTACGGCCACACCTCGTCGACCGCCGCCTGCATCCGCCGGTGGGACTCCTCGGTGCCGTCGCCGAGTCGTCGCACCCAGAGCGAGGCGTGGTCGAGGTGGTACGCCGACTCCTTGTGGGCCTTGCCGCCGATCGCCGCCAGCCGCTCGTCGGCGCAGCCGGCCAGCGCCGTGTAGAGCGGGAGCTGGTACGCCGCCAGGAAGAGCAGCTTCGCCATGGTCACCGCGAAGTCGCCGTTGGGCAGTTCGACCAGGAGACAGTTCCGCAACTCCCGGTCGTCGCGGAGGAACGCCAGCTCGTCCTCGCCCCGCCCGGCGCCCTCCAACTCGCCTGCGTACGCCAGCAGCAGGCGCGCCGCGCCGAGCTGGTCGAGGGCGATGTTGGACAGTGCGATGTCCTCCTCCATCTCCGGTGCGTGGGTGGACCACTCGGCGAGCCGCTGCGCCGCGATCAGCGCGTCGTCGCCGAGGCGGAGGGTGAAGTCGAAAGGACCGCTCACGCCGCCACCCCGCTCCGCTCGGCGGCGCGACGCGCCCCTTTGCCGAGCCAGCCGGTTCGCTCGCTGCGCTCACTCACAGGTGCGCCACCCCGTCCGGCACGTCGTAGAAGGTGGGATGGCGGTAGACCTTGTCGGCGGCCGGGTCGAAGAAGGCGTCCTTCTCGTCCGGGCTGGATGCGGTGATGGCGCCGGCCGGCACCACCCAGATCGAAACCCCCTCCTGGCGGCGGGTGTAGAGATCCCGGGCGTTACGCAGGGCCAGCTCCGCGTCGGGCGCGTGGAGGCTACCGACGTGGGTGTGCGACAGCCCGCGCCGGGCCCGGACGAAGACCTCCCACAGCGGCGCGGGATCGCCCGCCTCGAGCCGATCGGCTCGCTCGACACGCTCGCGACTCACGCGACCACCTTCTCCTTCTTCCGCTGCTTGGTCGCGTAGGCGGCGGCGGCCGCACGGACCCAGGCGCCCTCGGCGTGGGCGCGGCGACGGCGCTCCGTCCGCTGCCGGTTACACGGCCCGTCGCCCTTGATCACCCGCATCAGCTCGTCGTAGTCGGGCTGGGTGAAGTCGTACGCCTGACGCTCCTCGTTCCAGCGCAGGCCGGGGTCCGGCAGGGTGAGGCCGAGCACCTCGGTCTGCTGCACACACATGTCGACGAAGCGCTGGCGCAGCTCGTCGTTCGAGAAACGCTTGATCTTCCAGGCCATGGACTGGGCGGAGTGGGTGGACTCGCCGTCCGGCGGGCCGAACATGGCCAGCGACGGGTACCACCACCGGTCGACCGCGTCCTGGGCCATCGCCTTCTGCGTCGCGGTGCCGTGTGCCAGGGTGTGCAGGATCTCGTAGCCCTGCCGCTGGTGGAACGACTCCTCCTTGCAGACCCGGATCATCGCCCGCGCGTACGGCCCGTACGAGCAGCGACAGAGCGGCACCTGGTTGACGATCGCCGCGCCGTCCACCAGCCACCCGATGGCACCCACGTCAGCCCAGGTGAGGGTGGGGTAGTTGAAGATCGAACTGTACTTCTGCCGGCCGGCCAGCAGTAGGTCGACCAGTTCGTCCCGGCTGGCCCCCAGGGTCTCGGCGGCGGCGTAGAGGTAGAGGCCGTGCCCGGCCTCGTCCTGCACCTTGGCGAGCAGGATCGCCTTGCGCTTGAGCGAGGGCGCGCGGGTGATCCAGTTACCCTCGGGCTGCATTCCGATGATCTCGGAATGGGCATGTTGGGCGATCTGCCTGATCAGCGTCTTCCGGTACGCCTCCGGCATCCAGTCCCGCGGCTCGATCTTTTGGTCGGCGTCGATGACCTCGGCGAAGTACGTCGCCAGGTCCTCGCCGGGGGCGGCGCCACGCCGCCCCCGCTCGGCGGCCTCCCGCAACGCCACCTCGGCCGCCTCGACCTCGTCGAGGAGTCCGCCGGACGCGTCCTCGGCGGGGAAGTCATTGCCATACATACCCCAAGTGTTACAGCTGCACGCACGAAACTCTAGAGGGTGTCACAGGATCGACACCCGGTGGAGGGCTTCGACCACCTACGTTCGCCGCCGAAAGAACACGTCCAGTCACCATCCGTGCCGTGAGGTGAGTCACATGGCAAAAGTCATTCCGCCCACACGACACATTCCGTCGTGATACTCCGTCTTCATAGCAAGTTGCCAGGTGTCGAATCTCGGCGCACCACAGATCCGGACGTAGACTTCCCCCGGCACAGCAACCGGTAGCCGGCGATCACCCGAGAGGCCGCCACCCCCGGCCTCGGCGATCCGCCGACCTGCCCGGACAGACACCGCCTCCCCCGGCCCTGACATCTGGAGCTTTCCCACTCATGCGATCCCGCGTGACCCAGGTGCTCGCCACCGTGGCGATCCTCCTCGGAAGCGCCCTACTCGTGCCCACCGTGTACGCCCGGCTAGCGGCCGGCGACGGCGGGGACACCGGTGGTGGCGTGGGGGGCGTCGCGACGCCTGCACCAGTTCCGCCGCCGAAACCGACGCTGGCTGCCGCGCCGGTTTCGGTCGACTTCTCGGGCGAGTTCATCTCCTGGGCCCTCATGGACCGCGAGACCGGCACGATCTCCGGGGCGGAGAACCTGTCATCGACGAGCTCCACCGAGTCGATGATCAAGGTCTGGTTCGCGGCGGACTACCTGAAGCGCCTCGGCGACAAGCAGCTCCCGCCAGCGATGAAGACGAACATCACCACCGCCATCCGGGACAGCAGCGACGACGCGGCAAACGCGCTCTACTCGGCGATCGGAAGGTCCGCCGCCATTGAGCGAATGATCAGCACCTGCGGGCTCACCGACACCGAGCCCGGCACGGTGCCCGGCTACGAGGGTTGGTGGAGTTTCACCCAGATGTCGCCCCGGGACGCGGTGCGGCTCGGCGACTGCATCGCCGACGGCACGGCCGCCGGACCGAAGTGGACCGAATACCTGCTGGACGAGATGAGCAAGGTCCGTGGCACCACCGCCGCCAAGGACCAGAACTCGCGGTCCGGCGGAGGCCGCTGGGGCATCATCGACGGCCTCCCTGAGTCGATCACCACCCAGGGGCCGGTCAGCATCAAGAACGGCTGGACGCCCCTCAACTACGACGGCAACTGGCATGTGAACTGTCTCGCGGTCACCGACGACTGGAGTCTCGCGGTCATGCTTCGCTACCCACAGCAGAGCGGGCTCGACTACGGCGCGCAGGTCTGCGCCAGCGTCACCACCCAGCTCGTCACGCCGCAGCCCGGTGCCGTCCTCAAGGTGCCGCAGCAACCGGTCGAGGCGCACTGATGGCGCCCCGCCGCCGCTCGAAGCGGGGACTGTCACCCAAGGCCCTGACAGCCGTGGTCACGGTCGTCCTGATCGGGCTCGTGCTGGTGCCCCTACGCCTGCTCCCCGGCTCACCACTCGAGTCCACGGCGGCCGCACGCTGGGGCACCCCTGACGCCCCCGCCGAGCGTCCAACCGGCCCGCCGGCCGACCGGAAGGTCCGCCCGTCGCCCAGCCCCTCCCCGAAGCTGGAGCCGCTGCCCTTCGCCGCGAAGGAGCTCGACGACCTGGACATCGAGGGCTGGTACGCCTGGAGTGTGCTGGACCGACGCACCGGTGAGATCATCGGTTCGGACAACATGGACGAGACGAGCACCACCGCGTCGCTGATCAAGTCCTGGATCGTCGCCGACTACCTGCGCCGCACCGCCGAGGCGGGCAAGACCCCGAGCGATGCGAAGCTCGCCGACGCCACGAAGATCATCCGGGACAGCGACAACACCCGGACCCAGCAGTTCTACAACAGCCTCGACCGATCCGCCTCGATCAAGCGGCTGCTCGCCACCTGCGAACTCACCGACAGCAGCGTCGCCAGTGACGGCGGTTGGAGCCGGACCAACCTGTCGCCACGCGACACCGCCCGCCTCGGCGCGTGCATCGCCGACGGCCGCGCGGCCGGCCCGGAGTGGACGAGTTGGCTGCTCGACGAGATGCGGCAGGTCCGAGGCGCCGGCGACTTCGGCATCCGCAAGGTGTTCTCGGCCGAGGAGCAGAAGACCGTCGCGATCAAGAACGGCTGGGTCGACCGCACCCAGGAGCAGGAGAACCACGTCAACTGCCTCGCCGTCGGCGACACCTGGACGATGGGCGTCATGCTGCGCTACCCGATCGGCTTGGGCTACGAGTACGGCATGCAGGGCTGCCAGAAGATCGCCGAGGCGCTCCGGACCGAACCCCTCTGAGCCGGCTGATCGGCCCGCACGGGCCGATCAGCCGGCGAAGAAGGCGGGACCGTCGCTGGGGAGCTTCGGGGCGGCGCCCGCACCGGCGGCGCGGCGGGCGAACTCGCGCAGGCCGGCCACCTGCCGGTCACCGAGGCTGAAGTCGAGCGCACGGAAGTACGTCGCCAGCGTCGCCGCGTCGAACGGCTCCCAGCGCGCGGCCGCCTCGGCGACCTGGTCCAGCTCGGCCAGGCAGAGGTCCCGGGACCGCAGGAACGCCTCGTGCACCCCCTTGACCAGACCCGGATGGGCGGCGGCGAAGTCCCGGCGTACCGCCCAGACGGCGAAGACCATCGGGAGACCGGTCCACTCGCGCCAGGCCTGCCCGAGGTCGACGACCGTGAGGCCGCGTCCCGGCGCCTCGTGGAGGGCGCGCAGCGCCACATCGCCGATCAGCACCCCCGCGTCCGCCTCCAGCAGCATCTGCGTCAGGTCCGGCGGGCAGCGGAAGTACTCGGGATCCACCCCGTACCGCTCGGCGAGTAGCAGCCGGGCCAGCAGCACGCCGGTCCGCGAGGTCGACCCGAGCGCGACCCGCCGCCCGTGGTGCAACTCACCCAGCGGCCGGGTGGAGACGATGTTGACCGACAGCACCGGTCCGTCGCTGCCCACCGCCAGGTCGGGCAGGAGCAGCAGGTCGTCGGCGTGGCGCAGGTATTCGACCAGGGTGATCGGGCCGATGTCCAGGTCACCGGCGACCAGGGCGGCGCTCAGCCGGTCCGGCGAGTCCTTGTGCAGGTCGACGTCGATCAGAGCACCCGACCGCATCAGCCCCCAGTAGATCGGCAGGCAGTTCAGGAACTGAATGTGTCCGACCCGGGGGCGCGCGACGTGCTCGACCATGCTCCGACCGTATCTCCGCCGACCTGCGCCGGCGCACCGGGCGGGATGGGAGTGGCCGACACCGCAGCCACCAGACCCGAGGCCGTGTCCGATCATGACGAGGCGCCGCCAGGGACGCGGCGAGGGGACCTGTGCGTCGACCGTGACGTACGGCCTGCTCTAGCCGAACGAGTCGGTCCGGCGGCGATGTAGCAGCCGGAACACGGTCAACCACTGTTCCGGCCACACCTCACCGACCGGGCGATCCGGTGGGATCCGGGCCGCACGGAACGCACTCGCCACGCCGCGATAGCGTCCTTCCAGCGACGCCTGCAACGACCCTCCGACCCCACGGAAACCCACATCCACCATCCGTTCGTACGCGGACATCGCGCTCGCCGGCACCAGTGGTGCCGCCCGTCGGGTCAGCTGCAGTACGCCGCCGTCGACCCGTGGCACCGGCCGGAACGCGGTGCGCGGAATCCGCCCGGCCAACCGCCAACCGATCATCGGCCAGGTGGCGATCGTCAGCCGGCTCCAACGTCCGTAGTCGCCGGTACGTTTGCGGGCGTATTCCCACTGCACGAGCAGCGTGGCCGTGGTCATCGAGCCGGCCGTGAGGCACCAGTCGACCACCGCGGCGGTCAGCGCGTACGGGATGTTCCCGACCACCGCGAACCGTTCTCCGGGCGGGTCGGCTGCCAGGAAGTCGCCGTTCACCCGCAACCGGGGGTGGATTGGGAGCGCGGCGGACATCGCCGGATCCACCTCGTAGGCGACAACGCGGGCACCGGAGTCCAGCAACGCGGTGGTGAGGTGGCCGCGTCCGGCGCCCACCTCGTACACGAGGACGTCGGGTTTGATCTCGGCTGCGGCCAGCACGGTGCGGATGGCCCGTGGGTCGGCGAGAAGGTTCTGTCCGTACGCGCGGCGGGCGCGGCGGTACTCGGAGTAGGGCGCCATGACGGTGGTCCTGTCAGCTGCGGCGGACAGGCGTCATCACGACCCGTCCGCCGTCCGGAAATGTGGACGCGGAGGGCCCTGGGCGCAGCCGATCAGAAGGTCAGAAGGGGATGCGCCGCAGGGCGGGACGCCGGTCGCGCAGCCGCACGACGGGCGCCTGCCCGCTCCTGATCAGCGTGATCATGTCGACCATGGGCGCACCGTATCGTCGCCGGCGACCGCAGCGCACCCGAATTCCGCGGGGCTGACGCGTCGACCACTCGGTCAGGGCAGTGTGGCGTTGGCGCGTCCGGTGAGGATGTCGTGGATCGTGAGGTGCTCGAGTTCGGTGGTGATCGCATGGGCGATCGTGCGATCGAGAGCGGTGAGCGCCTGCTGGACGGTGCGGCCGGTGGTGCAGGTGGGGTCGGGCCCGTGAATTCCGAGTACCGGGTCGGCGCCCTGCAGGAGGCGCCATATCTCGGCGAGTGAGATGTCCCGCGTGTCGGTGGCGAGTTCCCAGCCCCCGTGCACGCCGGGGCGTGACCGCACCAGCCCGGCGTTGCGTAGTGGGCCGAGCACCCGGCGCACGTGGACCGGGTTGACGTTGGTGCTTTCCGAGAGCTCTCCCGAGCTCACGGGACGGCCTGCGGCGGCACCCCCGAGGTAGGTCAGCACGTGCACAGCCACGGCGAACTGGGTGTTGGTCGACCGAGCCATAGCCCCATCTTGCCATTTCGTAACCGTCACGGCTACAGTCGAATTCGTAACCATGGTGGATACAGAACGGAGCAGGGATGACGATCGCCATTACTGGAGCCTCCGGGCCCCTGGGACGCGCCGCCACGCGTTTCGCGCTGCAGGCCGTCGGTCCGCGGGACATCGTGCTCGCGACTCGACACCCGGAGTCGCTCGCCGACTTGGCCGACCGCGGTGCCGATGTCCGACGGGTCGACTTCGGCGATCCACTCACCCTCGCCACCGCGTTCAAGGGTGTGGACCGGCTGCTGCTCATCTCGACCGATGCGGTCGGTGCGCGTCTCGAGCAGCAGCGCGCGGCTGTCCGGGCCGCGGCTGACGCGGGTGTCCGACATGTCGTATACACCTCTGTGCCGGAACCGCTGCCGGGGAACCCCGCACGGGTGGTCGCCGACCACGCCGGCACGGAGCAGACGCTGCGCGACAGCGGCCTGCGGTGGACGGCGCTGCGCAACAACCTCTACGCCCACCTGCAGGTGCCGGTCGTCAAGCGAGCTGTCGCCTCGGGCCGGCTCGTGACCAACAGCGGCGCCGGGGCCACCGCGTATGTGGCCCGGGAAGACTGCGCCGCGGCGGCGGCCGCGGTCCTGACCGGGGACGGGCACGAGAACCTGGCGTACGACGTCACCGGACCCGAGGCGCTGAGCGGCGCCGATCTCGCGGCCCTCGCCGGCGAGATCGGCGGACGTGACGTCGAACTCGTGAACATCGACGACGACGCGTCCGTCATCGGGCTGCGGGCCGCCGGGCTCCCGGAGGAGACCGCGGACCTCGTGACCTCCTTCGGCGCGGCAGCGCGCGAGGGCTATCTGGCAAACGTCAGTACGACCGTCACAGATCTGACTGGACGTCGACCGATGGCTCTGGCGGATGTCCTCCGCACGGCACTGACGTCCTGACCGCGGAGACGGGCGGGACGACGGCGCGACGGACGCGGTGAGGTCCGGAGCCGGGCCGGCAGCGGCCCGGCTCCGGACCGAGCGCCGCGCGCTGTCTGATCGCCCCGTTGCCCCTCCCGGCATGAACAGAGGAATTCGGAGTTGGCCAAGAACAAGAAGAGGAACCCTGCCGATCGCGCGGGTGAAACGCCCGCGCGGAGTGTCTCGGTCCTGGTAATCCTTGCCCTTCTCGTTGCGCTCGGGCCGCTGTCCACCGACGCGTACGTGCCGGGCCTGCCCCGGCTCGCCGAGGACCTGGACAGTTCCGCGTCGAGGATCCAGCTGACGGTGACCGCCTGCCTGGTCGGTCTGGCCGTCGGCCAGCTCGTGGCCGGGCCGATGAGCGATGCGCTCGGCAGGCGAAGACCGCTGCTGTTCGGGCTTGCCGGGTACGCGGCGGCCGGGTTCTCGTGCGCCCTCGCCCCGAACGCGGAGATCCTCGTCCTGTTCCGGGGTTTGCAGGGGGTGAGCGGTGCCTTCGCTCTCGTCATCGCCTACGCGTACGTGCGTGACCTCCGCACCGGGCGGGCGGCGGCCCGATACTTCTCGCTGCTGCTGCTGGTGACGGGCCTCGCGCCGATAGTCGCCCCGCTCGCGGGCGCCCAGATCCTGAGAGTGTCGGGCTGGCGCGAGATCTTCGCCGCGCTCACCGCACTGTGTGTCGTGCTCCTCGTCGTCTGCCTCGTCGCGCTGCCGGAGAGCCATCCCGCCCACCGCCGCCGGCCCGGGGGTCTGCGAGCGACCGGGTCGGTGTACGGCCGGCTGCTGAGGGACCGCACTCTCATGGGGTACGCGCTCACCAACGCGCTGGTATTCGCGGCCATGTTCGTCTATATCTCGGGGTCGCCCTTCGCGCTCCAGCACGTCTACGGGCTGTCGCCGCAGCAGTACAGCCTCGTTTTCGCCGTGAACGCCTTCGGACTCGTCGCCGCGGCTCAAGCGAACGGACGGCTCGTCCGCCGGGTTAGCGCCCGGCTGCTGCTGGGCTGCGGCGTGATCGGCTCAGCTTCCGGCAGTGTCGCTCTCCTCGTCCTCGCACTCACCGGCGCGGGGCTACGGCCGGTACTCGCCGCCCTCTTCGTCGTGGTCACGAGCGTGGGGCTCGTTCTACCGAACGCGCCCGCGCTGGCCCTGGAGAACCACGGCGCTCACGCCGGCGCCGCAGCGGCGCTGCTCGGCTGCGGCCAGTTCCTGTTCGGTGGCCTTGCCGCACCCCTGGCGGGCGTGCACGGATCCGGTGATGTGACACCGATGGCCGCGGTCATGGCCGCCCTCACCGCCGCGGCGGCCATCACCCTCGCCGTGCTCCTACGGCCCACCGCCGCCGCGCGCCGCCGCCAACAACAGGTCGGTGCCGGCGACCTCGCCCTGCGGTGACCGCCCGATCCGCACCACCTTTCCCAGCGACGGCAACGACCGCCACCTATCCACAGGCCAGCGTCCACACGGCGACCGGCCACACCAGGAGGCTCACCATGAGCAGGCAGATTCCCGTCTCACATGATCACAGCCAGGCAACCCATCGTTTGTGAACGACTAGACGGAAGAGTCCAGGATGCACATCGGAGTTACCCGAGAGACCAAGCCGGGTGAGACCCGGGTCGCGGCCACGCCCGCAACTGTCGAACAGTTGGTCGGGTTGGGCTACGAGGTGGTGATCGAGGCCGGGGCGGGTGCGGGTTCGAGCATCACCGACGAGGCGTACGCCCAGGCCGGTGCCGCGATCGGCACGGCGGAGGAGGCGTGGGGAGCTGACCTGGTCTTCCGGGTGAACGCGCCTGAGCTCCCCGAAGTGGAGCGGCTCAAGGATGGCGCGACGCTGGTCGCCCCGCTCGCCCCGGCGGCCAGCGGCGATCTACTCATGGCGCTGGCCGCGCGCAAGATTGACGCCTTCGCGATGGACGCGGTTCCGCGCATCTCCCGGGCCCAGTCGCTGGACGTTCTCTCCAGCCAGGCCAACATCGCGGGCTACCGTGCGGTGATCGAGGCGGCACACCATTTCGGCCGGTTCTTCACCGGGCAGGTGACCGCGGCGGGCAAGGTACCGCCGGCCAAGGTGCTCGTCGCCGGTGCCGGTGTGGCGGGCCTGGCCGCGATCGGCACGGCCGCCTCCCTGGGGGCGATCGTCCGTGCCACTGATCCACGGCCCGAAGTCGCCGACCAGGTGTGAAGTCGCTCGGTGGTGAGTACCTGCCCGTGGACGTCGAGGTTGAGCAGTCGGCCGACGGCTACGCGAAGGACACCTCCGAGGCGTACGACACGCGGGCTGCGGAGATCTACTCCGAGCAGGCCGCGGAGGTGGACATCATCGTCACCACCGCACTGATCCCGGGACGGCCGGCACCGCGGTTGATCACGGCCGCCGATGTCGCATCCATGAAGCCGGGGAGCGTCGTCGTCGACATGGCTGCCGCCCAGGGTGGAAACGTCGAGGGCTCGGTCAAAGACGAGGTCATCACGACCGACAACGGCGTGACGATCATCGGCTACACCGACCTGCCCGCGCGCCTCCCGGCGCAGTCATCGCAGCTGTACGGCACCAACCTGGTCAACCTGATGAAGCTGCTCACGCCGGCGAGGAACGGGCAGGTCGCACTGGACCTTGCGGACGACCGTGGTCCACCACGGTGAGGTGCTCTGGCCGCCGCCACCGGTACAGGTCTCGGCGGTCCCCGCTGCGGCCGCGCCGCCGGAGTTGCCGGCGAGAAAGGTGGAGAAGAAGCTCTCCCCGACCGCGAAGCTGGCACTCGTCGCCACCGGATCGCTGGCGATCTTCCTGCTCAACGCCTTCGCGCCTGGGGAGATCACCCAGCAATTCACCGTGCTGACGCTGGCAGTCGTGGTCGGCTTCTATGTGATCGGGCACGTGCACCATGCGCTGCACACGCCGCTGATGTCGGTCACCAACGCAATCTCGGGGATCGTCGTGGTGGGTGCGCTGCTCCAGTTGACGGTGGCCGACAACGTGGTACTGGTGCTCGCCGGTGTCGCCACGACAGTCACCTCGATCACCATCTTCGGAGGCTTCGCAGTCACTCGCCGGATGCTCGCAATGTTCCAGAAGGCGTGATCTGAAATGGACATCCTCTCGATCTCCAGTGCGGCGTACCTGGTAGCCGCCCTCCTCTTCGTCCTGTCACTCGCTGGGCTCTCCAAGCACGAAACCGCCTCCCAGGGGTGGCTCTACGGCGTCGTGGGCATGCTGCTCGCCCTCGTCGCCACGATCCTGCAGGTCACCGACGCCGGCTCGGTCACCTCCGTCATCGTCCTCGGGTCCGCCGTCGCGGTCGGCGCGGTCATCGGGCTGTGGCGCGCGACGGCCGTGGAGATGACCGGCATGCCCGAGCTGATCGCGCTGCTGCATTCCTTCGTCGGTCTCGCCGCGGTGCTGATCGGCTGGAACGGTCACCTCGAGGGGGGCACGCACGCAGGCGGCATCCATCGTGCCGAGGTCTTCATCGGCGTCTTCATCGGCGCGGTCACCTGCACCGGCTCGCTCGTCGCCTTCCTCAAGCTCTCGGCGCGGATGAAGTCCGCTCCACTGCTGCTCCCGGGCAAGCACGTCATCAACGTCGGTGCACTGCTCGTCATCGTGATGCTCACGGTGCGGTACGTCATCACTCCCACGCTGGGTCTGCTGATCGCAGTCACGGCGCTGGCACTGGCGCTCGGCTGGCACCTGGTCGCCTCCATCGGCGGCGGTGACATGCCCGTGGTCGTCTCGATGCTCAACAGCTACTCCGGCTGGGCAGCCGCCGCCTCGGGGTTCCTGCTGGAAAACGACCTGCTGATCGTCACTGGTGCACTGGTCGGCTCCTCCGGCGCCTACCTTTCCTACCTCATGTGCAAGGCGATGAACCGCTCCTTCGTCTCGGTGATCGCTGGTGGCTTCGGGATCGAGGCCACGCCGTCGGGCGACCAGGACTACGGCGAGAACCGCGAGATCTCCGCGGACGACACTGCCGAGCTGCTCCTGTCGGCTTCGTCCGTCGTGATCACCCCCGGCTACGGCATGGCGGTGGCGCAGGCGCAGTACCCGGTTGCGGAGCTGACCCGGCTGCTGCGCGAGAAGGGTGTTGACGTGCGCTTCGGCATCCACCCGGTCGCTGGCCGGCTGCCCGGTCACATGAACGTGCTTCTGGCCGAGGCGAAGGTGCCGTACGACATCGTCCTGGAGATGGACGAGATCAACGACAGTCTGGCCGATACCGACGTCGTGCTCGTCATCGGCGCCAACGACACGGTCAACCCGGCGGCAGCCGAGGACCCGGGCTCACCGATCGCCGGGATGCCGGTGCTGCGGGTGTGGGAGGCCAAGAACGTGGTGGTGTTCAAACGGTCGATGGCTGTGGGCTACGCCGGCGTGCAGAATCCGCTCTTCTTCCGGGAGAACTCCCAGATGCTCTTCGGCGACGCCAAGATCCGCGTCGACGACATCGTGAGTGCACTCTCGAGGGTGCCCGCCTGAGCGAGGTGACCGCCTGTCGGTGAGAAGCCTCACCTGACGACCTGACGCGACTGGGATCAGCCCTGATCGGCGGCGGGCTTCGGGGAGCGCGCGGGCAGCACCGTCAGCCGCGTCACGGCGCGGGTGAGCGCGACGTGGAGCCGGTGCAGCCCGCGCGGTTCCGCGTCCGCGATGTCGGCCGGTTCGACGACGATGACGTGGTCGTACTCCAGCCCCTTGGCCGGTCCGGCCGGGACCGCGGTGACGCGGCTGTTCTCTGCGTCATCGAGGTCACCGGGGTGCTCTCCGACTGCGGCGAGCACCCCGCAGTCCGTCGAGGTGCCGGTCGGTGGCGATGACCCCGACCGACCCGGGCAGCGAGCGAGAGGCCTGCGCTTCGTCGATGATCACGTGACTGAGGCTGGGCTCGCGGTCGAGTAGCCCGGCGGCCTCGTCGCGCAGCACGGGCGGGGTGGGAGTGGCCGGCACGGGATCGCCATCCGCTGGGAGCCGCCGGGCCGCGCGAGCGACGACCGGCACGAACACCGCAACGACCAGCAGACCCGCCAACCCGAGGCCGACGATCAGCGGGCGTGGCGGCACCACCGCCAGGAGGGCGCCGCCGACCAGATAGCCGACCATCGAGCCACCCTGCACGGCGGCGCCGTTGACCGCGTACGCCCGGGCGCGGGACGAGTCCGGCACCCGCCGCGCGGTGAGCACGTTGACGAAGACGTTGTCGCCGCCGTTGGCCGCACCGCCGACGAGCCACAGCGGGATCAGCAGCGCCGCCGCCGGGACGCAAGCGGCGAGCATCACCACCAGCGAGCAGCCTCCAAGGGTCAGGAGCACCCCGCGGACCAGGACACCGTCATCGGTGATTCGCCGGGCCAGCCGGGCCGCGAGCCAGCTCCCCGGCAGCATGCCGGCCATCCAGGCAGCGCCGACCAGGCCGTACATGGTGGTCGAGGCGTCCAGGGTCTCCCGGATGAAGAACACCTCGACCACGTTGATGCCGCCGATCGCGGTGATGACCGCTGCGGTGGTCACCACCATCGTCACCATCAGCGGATCCCGCCGCAGCCGCCACTGCTCCGCCGCAGCGGGCGTGCCGGATGCGGCCCTCGGGCGCTGGCCACCCCGCCGGGTGCGCACCAGCAGCCCCGCGGCGACCAGGGCGAGATAGCACACCGCGTTCAACAGCAGTGGAACGCGCGTGCCGAACTGCCCCACCAGGAGCCCGGCGAGCACCGGGCCGCCGAGCGCGCCCACGGAGACGGCGGTCTGTTGGATCGCGCTGGCCCGGGGCAGGTCCTCCCGGCGCACCATGGCCGGGAGCAGCGCCGCCAGACAGGGCTGCGTCATCGCGAGCCCGCAGGCGAGCAGGCCGACCAACGCGACCACCACGAACGGGTGCTCGGCGTGGGCGAGCACCAGGCACACCAGGCACTGCGCCGTACCGACGGTGACCAGTAGGACCCGACTGTCGACGCGATCGGCCAGCCGGCCGGTCAGCGGTGCCAGCGCAACCAGCGGAAGGGTGGCCGCGAGGAGCAGCGCGGAGACGGCCAGGCCGCCCGCCCCGCGGGCCTGGAGGGCCAGCGCCAAAGCGGTGGCGGCGAGGAACTCTCCGCAGATCGTGGTGCCGCGAGCGGTGGCCGCCAGCCAGACGTCACTCCAACGCGAGGAGCCAGTTATGAAGGACATGCTTCGAAAATAATGCTTCAGAACTGGTCGGCACAACCCGTCATGCCAGGGGCACCGACCTGTACTGCACCGACACCGACCTCGCCCCGGCCGGCGGGGATGGTCGACTCCGCTGCCGGAACGGCTCGAACAGGCTGAGCACGGCCCGGTTCAGCTCGACCAACTCCTCGGCGGTGAGCAGCAGCAGACTGTCGCTGAGCAGCGCCGCGTCGTACCACTCGTCCGGCTCGTCCACGACCCGTCGCAACCAGTCCCGCGTGCGCTCCAGGTCGCGAGCCATGTGCGCCTCCACCAGCGTCCGCTCGGCGGCCCGCGTCTCGGGCCCGGCGGCCCGGTCGGCGTCGACCAGCCAGCCGCTGCCGACCGTCCGCCAGACCCGCTCCCGCGCGTCCCCCCGGTTCGGCGCCGGCTCGACCAGGCCGAACTTCGCGAGCGCCCGTAGGTGGTAGCTGGTCGCACTCGGCGACAATCCGACGATCTCGGCGGACTCCGTAGCCGTCGCGCCGTCTGCCCGGGTGCTCAGATACTCCATGATCGATATCCGGGCCGGGTGCGCCAGGGCCCGCATCACCTGCGGATCGCTGATCGTCATCCGGCGCTGCTCGGGATGCGCTTCCGTCATCCCGACATGATCCCGCCGTCCCGGCCAGCCCGACCAGCCACCTCGGCGAAACGCGGAGCACGGCACGGATCTCGCGGCGCCCGGTCAGCTCCGCTCTGGCCCAGCCGGGGGCCGACGGAAAACCGGTGGAGGAGCGCACAGCGGTGGGCGTAGGCTTGCAGCCCGCTTGACGGCCGGGGTGAGCTTCGCACCGCACCGGACGTCCCCGCGCCGGGCGCCAGCCATCCGCCCCCGGACACGCGAGCGATCAGCTGATGACATCGAGGGGAAGTCATCGTGACCGCAGCCGACCTCACTCTCGACCACGACCTCGCGGCGGAACGCGAGCACCTGAGCCGCTCCCGCGCCGCGTTGCGGCGGATGCGCGAGCGCGCCGAGGCGCTGTTCGCCACCGGCGACACGGTCGCCGGCGACGCGTACACCGCCGAGCAGCTCGGCCGGCACCTGGCCCGCCGGGTGGCCGAACTCGCCGACGATCCGACCACGCCGCTCTTCTTCGGACGGCTGGACTTCGGCGACGCGGACCGCGACCACGCGGGGCGGCGATACCACGTCGGGCGCCGCCACGTGACCGATGACCTCGGCGAACCGCTGGTGCTGGACTGGCGCGCGCCGGTGTCCCGGTCGTTCTACCGGGCCAGCGCCCGCGACCCGCAGGGGGTCGCGGTGCGCCGGCGCTTCGGGTTCAACAACGGCGTGCTGACCAGTTTCGAGGACGAACACCTGGACCGGGGGGAGGAACTCGGTCGGGCCAGCCGGATCCTCACTGCGGAAATCGAGCGACCCCGCGTCGGGCCGATGCGGGACATCGTTGCCACCATCCAACCCGAGCAGGACGAACTGGTCCGCGCCGACCTGGCCGACTCCATCTGCGTTCAGGGGGCACCGGGCACCGGCAAGACCGCGGTCGGCCTACACCGCGCCGCGTACCTGCTCTACCTGCACCGAGAACGGCTGCGGCGCTCCGGGGTGCTGGTGGTAGGCCCCAACCGGGCCTTCCTGTCGTACATCGCCGCGGTCCTGCCGGCGCTCGGCGAGGTGGAGGTCGAGCAGGCCACGGTGGAAGATCTGGTCGCCGGGGTGCCGGTGCGCGCGGTCGACGACCCCGCGGTGGCGACCGTCAAGCACGACGCGCGGATGGCCGACCTGCTCCGGCGGGCCGTCGACACGCACATCGGGGAGCCGACCGAGCCGATCGTGGTCTCGGACGGGTCGTTCCGCTGGCGGATCAGGCTGGAGGCGCTGCACCGGGTGGTCGAGGAGACCCGCCGGGCGGGGCTGCCCTACTCCGTCGGCCGGGAGCGGGTCCGCGCCCGGGTCGTCGGGCTGCTGCAACGGCAGGTGGAGGCCCGGCGGGCCGAGTCGCCGAGCGACGCCTGGCTGCGCCGGATGGCGAAGTCCAAGCCGGTGACCGCCTTCCTGGACGCGGTCTGGCCGGCGCTCACCCCGGACGGGCTGCTCCACTCGCTCCTCGCCGACCCGCGACGACTGGCCGCCGTCGCCGACGGCCTGCTCACCACCGAGGAACAGGCACTGCTCACCACCCCTGGAAGCGGCACCAGGCCGGGGCGCACGTCGAAAGCAACGCGCTGGACCGCTGCGGACACGGTCCTCGTCGACGAGGCCGCCGGGCTGATCGAGCGGCCGGCCGGCTACGGACACGTGGTCGTGGACGAGGCGCAGGACCTCTCCCCGATGCAGTGCCGGGCGATCGCGCGGCGCAGCGAACACGGCTCGATCACCCTGCTCGGCGACCTCGCACAGGGCACCGCGCCGTGGGCCGCCCGGGACTGGCGGGAGACACTGCGGCACCTGGGCAAGCCGGACGTGGCGGTGGTGCCGCTGACGGTCGGCTTCCGGGTGCCCGCCACGGTGGTCGCGTTCGCCAACCGGCTGCTGCCGTCGCTCGAGGTGGACGTGCCACCGGCCGAGTCGCTGCGCCACGACGGCACACTGGACACGCGGACCGTCCCGGACCTGCCGGCAGCGACGGTGGCCGAGGCACGGGCGGCGCTGGCACACGACGGGTCGGTAGCGGTGATCGCGGCGGACGACGCGGTCGACGGGCTGCGGGCGGCGCTGGCCGACGCCGGGATCGAGACCACGACGACCGACGACCCGCCGGCCACGGCGCGCGTCACGGTGGTGCCCGCGACCCTGGTCAAGGGCCTCGAGTACGACCACGTGATCGTCGTCGAGCCGGCGACGATCGTGGCGGCGGAGCCGCGCGGCCTGCACCGGCTCTACGTGGTGCTCACCCGGGCGGTCTCCCGGCTGACGGTGCTGCACGCCGCGCCGCTGCCCGCGCCGCTGATCGATGACTCAGCCGGACAGTGCTGAGGCGACCTCCCGCAACGGCCGGGCAGACTCACCGAGCGGCTCGGTGAACGCCCACCCGGGCGGCGCGCGGTCGACCTGAACTGGACCACGGTCGGCGACTACCCGTTGAGCCCTGTCCCGGTGGTACCGCCAGGGTCTGGATCGTGCCGCTGGCGGCCCTGGCCGGCGGGGCGCACCCCGCGGAACCCGGCTGGGCGTACCAGGCGGGACGAGGTCGCCGGTTCAGTTGACGTTCCCGGGTTCGCCCGCCGGACCGGCCACCGGCGGTGCCACGATGCCGGCAGGGCGTGCCGCCGGTGGCCCGCCCCGGGGCGGAGGGGGTCGACGTGAGCACCGTGCCGCCGGGTACGCCCTGCTGGACCGACCTGGCCACGCCGGGCCTCACCGACGCCCGCCGCTTCTATCCGGAACTGTTCGGTTGGACCGGCCGGGTCATGCCCGAGCCCGAGGCGGGCGGTTACACCGTCTTCCTCCTCCACGGCCAGGCGGTGGCCGGGGTCGGGCCGCCGGCCATCCCCGACCAGGTGCCCATCTGGTCGGTGTACGTCGCCACCGACGACGCCGACCTGGTGGCGGGGCGGGTCGAGCGGGCCGGTGGGCAGGTCGTCGTGCCGCCGTTCGAGGTGTTCGACCGGGGGCGGATGGCGGTCTTCAGCGACCCGGCGGGCGCGGCCTTCAGCGTGTGGCAGCCGATGGCGATGCCGGGTGGCGAGGTCTTCGACGTCCCGGGCGCGCTGAGCTGGACGGAGTTGGTCACCCCGGACCCGGGGGGCGCGAAGGCCTTCTACGAGTTGGTCTTCGGCTGGCAGCCCGACGACCAGCCGGCAGGCGGGGCCGGCCACACCGGTTGGCGACTCGGCAGCCGGATCGTGGCCGGGATGACCACGCCGCTCGGCGACGCTTTCCCAACCGACGCTTCCGCCTACTGGTCGGTCTACTTCGGGTCGGCCGACGTCGACGACACGGCGGCCCGCGTCGCCACGCTGGGCGGCACGATACTGGTCCCCCCACGCGACATCCCAGCCGGCCGCTACACCGCCCTCCGCGACCCCCAGGGCGCCCTCTTCAACGCGATAACCCGCCCCGCTCGCACGCCCTGACCCACCCGGCGCCACCTTCCGTGATCATGCACTTCCGGTCCGCTGAATGCTCCCTCCAGGCCGCCTTGTCCGGACACGATGGGCAGGATCGCGGACGTGCGACCGTGCGGAGGGAGGGAGTTGGTCAGGGACGGACGGGGACGACCAGGGGGCCGTGGTCGCCCTGGATGACCTTCACCGAGGCGCGGTAGTGGTGGGAGAGCAGCTCCTCCGTGAGGACCACGCGCGGTGTTCCGGTGGCGGCCACCCGGCCGTCGGCGAGCAGCACCATCCGGTCGGCGTACTCGCCGGCGATGGAGAGGTCGTGCATGGTGGCGAGCACAGTCAGGCCGTGCACCCGCCGGAGTTGGTCGACCAGTTCGAGGACCTCCTGCTGATGGCCGATGTCCAGGGCGCTGGTCGGCTCGTCCAGCAGCAGCAGGGTGGCGCCCTGGGCCAGCGCCCGGGCCAGGAAGACGCGCTGCCGCTCACCGCCGGAGAGGGTGACCAGCTCCCGGGCGTGAAAGCCGGCCAGGTCCAGCCGGTCGAGGACGTCGTGCGCGGCGGCCACATCGGCGACGGACTCCCGGCCGAGCGGCGGGATGTACGGGGTACGTCCCAGCAGCACGTAGTCCAGCACCGACATGCCGGGCGGTACCACCGGGGACTGCGCCACCGTGGCCACCACCCGGGCCCGTTCGCGGCGGCGCAGCGTCGCCAGCGGCGCACCGAAGAGCGAAACCGCGCCCGGGACGGGCAGCAGGCCGCCGACGGCGCGCAGCAGGGTCGACTTGCCGGCGCCGTTCGGGCCGATCACGGTGACCCACTCACCGGCCGCGACCCTCAGGTCCACACCGGCGAGGATCGGCACGTCGTCCAGCCGCACGTGCAGGTCACGCACGTCGACTGCCGGGACGTCAGCCGGACCCGCGGGCGCGCCGGAGTCGGGAGCCGAGCCGCTCATCCGAGCGCCCGCCGGGTGGTGCGCAGCACGAGGACGAAGAACGGGCCGCCGAGCAGGGCGGTGACGACGCCGATCGGAATCTCCTCCGGGGCGGCCGCGGTGCGGGCCACCACGTCGGTGAGCGCCAGGAACGCCCCGCCGAAGAGCAGCGACAGCGGCAGGATCACCCGGTAGCTGGTCCCGGCGAGCAGCCGAACGGCGTGCGGCACGATGATCCCGACGAAGCCGATCAGCCCGGACGCCGAGACCGCGGCGGCGGTGCCGAGCGAAGCGGCGGCGATCAGCAGGTAGCGCGACCGTTGCGGATGCAGCCCAAGGCTGGCCGCCTCGTCGTCGCCGACGGAGAGCACGTCCAGCTCGCGCCGGTGCAGCAGCACCACCACGGCGGTGAGCAGGAAGTACGGCAGAACCAGTCGCACGTCGTGCCAGCCGGCGGTGGCGAGCCGCCCGAGCAGCCACGAGTACACCTGCTGGATGCTGTCCGAGTTGCGTTGCAGCAGGTACGTCTGCCCGGCGGAGAGGAACGCGGAGACCGCCACCCCGGCCAGGATCAGGGTGGCCGGGGAGCGGCTCCGGCCGCCGGATGCCCCGAGCAGGTACGTCATGACGACCGCCCCGATCGAGCCGACGAACGCGGCCAGCGGGACGGTGACCGGCAGCCCGGTGATCGCACCGCCGGCGCCGACCCCGGCGGTGATCAGCACGGTGACGGCCAGCCCGGCCCCGGCCGCGACGCCGAGCAGATACGGATCGGCCAACGGGTTGCGGAACACGCCCTGGTAGGCAGCGCCGGCCAGGGCGAGTAGCCCGCCGACCAGCAAACCGAGCACGACCCGGGGCAGCCGCAGCTCGGTGACGATGGCGATCTCCCGCTCGGTCAGCCCGCTGTCGAGACGTACCCCCGGGAGGAGGTTGAGCAGCTCGACCGCGACGCTGCCCGGCGGGAGGCTGACCGGGCCGAGGGACACGCCGGCGACCACGGCGACCAGCACGGCGGCCAACCCGGCGACGAGCCAGCGGGGCCGCAGCCCGGCCGGCCGGGACACCGGTGGTGTCCCGGCCGGCCGGATGGCGGGTGCCGTCGTCATTGTGGGGCGAGCGTCACGCGGGCACCTTGGCCGTCGCGTCGACGACGGCGCGCAGCAGGTCGACCACGCGCGGCCCCCACCGCGAGGCGATGTCGTCGTCGAGCGCCACGACCTGGTTGTCCTTCACCGCGGTGATCTCGGCCCAGCCGGCGCGGGCCCTGACCGTCTCCGCGCTCTGCTGGCAGCACTTGGTGTCGGCGAGGAAGACGAAGTCGGGGTTCGCCTTGACGATGACCTCCTGGGAGAGCTGCGGGTAACCGCCGCTCTTTCCGTCCGCGTCGGCCGCGTCGGCGATGTTCTCCAGCCCGGCCAGGGCGTAGATCGAGCCGATGAAGGTCTTGCTGGTGGCGGTGTACAGCTCGGGACCCAACTCGTGGAAGTAGGTCAGCTTCGCCGACCGCTGCGGCAGGTCCTTGACCAGCTTGGTGATGTCGTCCTTCATTCGGGTGACCACGTCGGCCGCCTCGGTCGGGTGTCCGGTCAGCGCGCCCAGGTCGGTGATCTGCCGGTAGGTGTCGTCGAGTGTGGTCGCGGACGGGTTGAGCAGGACCGGGATCTTCAGCGTGGTGAGCTGGTCGACGATCTTGTTGGTGTCGTTGGCGAGCACCACCAGGTCGGGGGCCTTGGCGGCGATCGCCTCGGCGTTCGGCTGAAAGCCGGACAGGTCGGACTTCGGCGCCTCAGCCGGGTAGTTCGAGTTGTCGTCGACGGCGGTTACCTGGGTGCCCGCGCCGATGGCGAAGAGCATCTCGGTGGCCGTCGGAGACAGCGAGACGATCTTCTCCGGTCGCTGTTCGAGGGTCAGCGCGCCGACGGTCACCGGGTAGGTGGCGGCGGTCGACGGGCTGCCGCCGGCCGCGGGAGTGTCGGTGGTCTTCTCGGCGCAGGCACCGAGGGCGAGTGCGGCCACCGCGAGGGTCGCGGCGAAGAGCCGGGGGGCACGTCTGGACATCGGTCCTCCTGTCGGTCGAGGAGCGTGGTCCTCGCCGACCGGGAGCCGGGGCGCCCGTGCCCGCGAGGCGCCCTTCCTCGAGAGCGCGAATCGCGACCAGCCGCAGGCGACCTGGCTCGTCCCCGGCTCTTCGGGGCATCACAGTTGCGGGACAGCGCCGGTTTCGCACCGGCTTCGCTGCGGGGTGGTCGGTAAGACCGTAGCGCACGCGCGGACCGCCCCCGCCGCTGGTCGCGGCGGGGGCGGGTGGGTGCGACGGGCCGACCGGCCCGGGTTCAGGACGCGGTGATGGTGACGTTGTCCACGGCCGCCTCGACGAGGCTGGCCCCGGACGCGTCCGCCGCCTCGACCTGGATGCGGACGGACTGCCCGGCGTACGGGGTCAGATTCAGGTTGGCGATCGCCCAGGCGCCGTCCCGGTCGGTCGCCGCGCCGGCCTGGTTGAGCAGGGTGGTGGTGCCGCCGTTGTGCACGACGCTGACCCGGAAGTAGTCCGCCGAGGACGAGTTCGAGGCGTGCGCCAGGTACCACGCCAGCGACAGGGTCAGCGTGCCGCTCGAGGGCAGGGTCACCGCCGGGGAGCGGGCGCTGGTGACGCCGCTGTCGATGTCGTAGCTACCCGGCCCGCTGCCGGCCGCCGCGCCGGTGACCAGGTCGTTGCTGCCGGCGTACGGGGTGAGCTGCTTGGCCCCGTTGTAGCTGGTCGGCTGCGCGGCCGCCCGCTCCCACTGACCGGTGGTCGCGGTGTCGGTGCCGTTCGGGTTGGTGGTCCAGCCGGTCGCGGTCTCGAAGGTGTCCGACCAGACCGTGGTTCCACCGCCGCCGCCGCAGTACTGCTCCTGCTTGCCGATCGCGCGGTACGGGCAGTCGGCGTACTCGGCCAGGATCAACACCGCCTCCCGGTTGCGCGAGGTCTGCGCCGGGATGACCTCGTCGGGCGGGTAGAAGCCGCCGCCGCCGGCCGATCCGGGGTACATCTCGAAGGTGTACGCCCAGATGCCGTGCTGCCCCCACATCCAGTCGATGCTGACGCCGTCGGCGATGTAGAGGTCGCTGGCCTGTTCGGGGGAGTAGCCGTTGGTGGCGGCCATCTGCCGGCCGATGGTGGCGAAGGTGTTGTGCTGGTCGGTGCTCATCCCGGGCGCGGTGTCGCTGTAGGTGTAGCCGAACGGCCACAGGATCAGCTCGGAGTAGGTGTGGAAGTCGATGTTGGCCTTGATCTGCTGCGTGCCGCCGACGACCCGGCTGTTGACGAAGTTGCGCAGCGCGTTCGTCTCGGGGGCCGAGAACGGCGACGAGCCCCGGTAGGTGTCCGACGACGTGGAGCCGGAGGAACCGCCGCAGCAGCCCCACTGGTAGGACCAGTTGCGGTTGAGGTCGGTGCCGACGTACGACGAGCCGCTGTTCGGCTGCCGGTTCTTCCGCCAGAAGCGGTACGAGCCGGTGGCGACGTCGTACTCGCTGCCGTCCGGGTTCACCGTCGGGACGATCCACAGCTCCCGACTGTTGACGACGTTGGTGACCCGGGAGTCGGTGCCGTAGTTGTCGGTGAAGAGGTCGAGCAGGTAGATCGCCATCTCCACGGTCAGGTGCTCGCGGGCGTGCTGCTGGGAGTTGAAGAGGATCTCCGGCTCGTCCTCGTCGGTGCCGACGTTGTCGGAGATCTTCACCGCCATCAGGTCGCGGCCCTCGTACGAGGTTCCGATGCTGATCTTCTGAGCGATGGTGGGGTGGTCGGCTACCACCTTGTTCACCGCGGCCGTCAGCTCGGCATAGTTGTGGTAGTCGGAGTCGGCGGGGGGAAAGTCGCGAGTGCCGATCTCCCCGTCGGCGGCCCCCCGGTCGGTGGGCAGCGCCGCGACCGCCTCCAACCGGAAGCCCAGCCGGGTGATGGCGGCGGCCTCGGCCCGGGTGGCGGAGACGTGCAGGACGCCGTGCTCGGAGTAGTCGATCGCGGCGCCCGTGCGGGCGACCGCGGCACGGTCGGCCAGCGTACGCGGACCGAGCACCCGGTACGGCACGGCGGCCGGCTCACCGGAACGGTCCGGGGCCGGGTCTGCGGAGACCGGTGGTGCGGCGAGGGTGAGCAGGCCGAGCCCCACGGCGATGGCGAGCGCGAGGCGGCGGCGGAGGGCGGGGGTGCGGAAGGCCATGGACAACCTCCTGGAGGCGCGGGAGGACTCTCCCGCTTGGTGGTGGACACTCCACCACCTGTCACATGGTCATATCAATATCCATCCATCTTTACGTTCCATGCCAGCCTGATCGTCACATTGGAAATAATCTTCGATCTATCGATGCTTGGCGCAAGTTCCCTGCGGGCGAGACACCGACCGGAGCCAACCGGTGATCCGATCCGATCGGGCGGGGCCCGGCACCCGCGCGACCTCCGATCAGGAGGTCTTGGGCTCGTCGTCGTCGCCGGCCAGCGCCGAGCGGAGGCGCTCCTTCTCGGCCCGGCGCCGCTCGGCGGCGGCGGCCATCTCCTCGGCCATCTCCTCCCGCCAGCCCCGAAGCAGGAAGAACGAGGCGGCCGCCGAGAAGACCAGGGCCAGCATCAGCTTGAGAAAGAGGTTCATCTCGACGAGCCAGAGGGCCGCCAGCACGATGACGAACAGCCCGATCCGGCCCAGGGTGTACTTGACCGCCGCGCTCATTTTCGTACTCCGTTCTCCGCCGCCGGTCCGACGGCGGCGTCAGCCCGTCCGGCGGGCCAGCCACCGCACACCGGGAAACCACACCACCGCGTACGCCAGGGTGAAGCCCGCCGCGCCCAGCCCACCGGAGAGCAGCGGCGGCAGCCCGGCCGCCAGCCCGGCCGCCACCAGGCCCGCCGTCACGCCCGCCGCCCCGGCGGCCAACGCGGCCACCACCCGAGCCGCCCCGAACTCCCAGGCGCGGAAGTCCTCCCAGTAGAGCCACGCCGGCAGGATCACGGCCAGCCAGCCGTTGGCCTGGCCGAACTCCCCGGCACCGAACGAAGCGAAGGCGAAGTCGAAGAGCACCACCGCCAACACCCCGATGACCAGGCCAGCCAGACTCACCCCAAGCAGGTCGCCGAGGGTCCGGATACGCCCCTCGGCGTCGCGCCGGGGAAAGCCGCTGTGCTGCTCGGTCATGGCCCTACGAGGGTACGCGAGCCGCCTGCCGCAGGCCCCGCCCGGGCCGGCTCAGTCGCCGGGCTGGTCCGCGGCGGCCGGCACCGCCACCTGGAACGGCATGTCGAACCGCTGCCGCACCTGGCAAGGCGCCGCAGCCTTTCGGCGGCCCGTCGGCGCGTCAGGGCCGGTGACGACGGCGGTCGACGGCCCCGCCGTCCCGGTGGCGTAGCTCCCGCCGCGGCTGCCCCTGGTACGGCGAGTGCGACGGGCGGTACGGCGGGCCGCCAGGGACGCCGCCGGCCGGCGGGAGCGGTTCGGCCACCCGTCGGCGGTCCCGGCGTACGCTCCGGACCCCCAGGACCACCTCGGCCTGGGGCAGCGCCTCCAGGAAGCGCTCCAGGTTGTAGCTGCACTCGCGGGCCCGCAGGTACGACCGGCTGGACAGGGCGACCAGCGCGTCGTCCAGCTCGATCCGCCAGGTCCACTGACCGCTGGCTGGGACCGTGCCCTCCAACGGCACCACCCGGTCCACGTTGGCCTGTAGGTCGAGGACCGCCTCCCGGCACTGCGCGTAGGCCTCGTGGTAGACCGGGCCACGACCGAGCGGGCGGTTGTTCGGTGACACGAGCATCCAGACGATGCCATCGGCGGCCTGCCCCTGGTACGGCTCGGGCATCGGCGCGGCAAGGAACACGAAGCGTGAACGCTGCACCCTGATCCCTTCCTCCTCCAGCGTGCCCACGCCCGCTGGCTGGCCTTCCCCAGGACCACGTTCCGTAGCACAGCGTCGGGAGTACCGGTAACCCGTTGCGCAGCCATCCGCGCACGCCAGACGTGGACTATGTGAACAGCGAGTACCGGAGCGGCCAAGCGAGGTTGCGGTACGGCCCGCCGGGTGGACCGGCCCGGCAGCTGTGCGTCGCACCCGAAGCCGGTCGGGCAGGTGCCGAGGTGGTGGCACCGGCACCCGGGCCACGCCCCGATCCACCCGACGGACTCAGCTGGCCCAGACCTGCTGCGGCTCGGCGCGGCGCTGCGCCAGCGTCGGCGCGGCGTCGTATTCGCGCACCACCTCGTACCGGGTGTTGCGCTCGACCGGACGGAAGCCAGCGTCCCAGATCAGGTGCAGCAGGTCCTCGCGGTGCATCGTGTTCGGCGTACCGTACTCGTCGGCATCGTGGGTGATCTTGTATTCGACGACGGAGCCGTCCAGGTCGTCCACCCCGAAGTTCAGCGAAAGCTGGGCGACCGAGAGGCCGTGCATCACCCAGAAACACTTCACGTGTGGCACGTTGTCGAAGAGCAGCCGGGACACGGCGAACGTCTTCAGCGACTCGGCTGGGGAGGCCATCGTGGTGCGGGCCTGGATCCGGTTACGGATCTTGCCGTCCGCCGAGTCAACGAAGTCGTGCTGGTAACGCAGCGGGATGAAGACCGCGAAGCCGCCGGTCTCGTCCTGCAGCTCGCGCAGTCGTAGCACGTGGTCGACCCGGTGCCGGGGCTCCTCGATGTGGCCGTACAGCATGGTCGACGGGGTCTTCATGCCCTTGCTGTGGGCCAGCCGGTGGATCCGCGACCAGTCCTCCCAGTGGCAGGCGTGGTCGACGATGTGCTGCCGGACCTCCCAGTCGAAGATCTCCGCGCCACCGCCGGTCAGCGACTCCAGGCCGGCGTCCATCAGCTCGTCGAGGATCTCGTCGGCGCTCCGGCCGCTGATCTTCTCGAACCACTGCACCTCCGTGGCGGTGAAGCACTTCAGCTTGACCCTCGGCAGCGCCGCCTTCAGCTCCCGCAGCACCTTCGGGTAGTACCGCCAGGGCAGCGTCGGGTGCAGGCCGTTGACGATGTGCAGCTCCGTGAGCTGCTCGTCCTCCATCTCCTTGGCCTTGCGGACCGCCTCGTCGATGCGCATCGTGTACGCGTCCTTCTCCCCCGGCTTGCGCTGGAACGAGCAGTACGCGCAGCTCGCGCTACACACGTTGGTCAGGTTCAGGTGCCGGTTCACGTTGAACATCACCCGGTCGCCGTTGCGCTCGGCACGACGGTGGTGCGCCAGCCGACCCAGCCAGGCGAGGTCGTCGCTCTCGTAGAGCGCGATCCCGTCTTCGCGGGTCAGCCGCTCGCCGGCGTACACCTTCGCTTCCAGCTCACGCTTGAGTCCGGCGTCCATCTCCAGCCCGTCCCTTCACCTGCGGTCCCGGTCGAGCCTACGTCGAGCGGCCGACCGGCGATCAGCGCGGTAGGCGGGCAGCGACGTACTTCACCGGGTTCTCAGCCACCCGTAACCCGGCCAGACATCGACATCCTTGCCAGTCTGCGGTAAGACAGGATGGGGCACGACGCGTATCACTGGTAGCGTGCTGACGCCGTGTGTGCAAGATCGCGCGCACACGATGCGGTGACACCACGCCGAACGGGGAGCGGAATGGTCGACAGCGGATACGGACGACGAGGCCGGCGGCGCCCGGTGATCTCACCGATGCTCCATCCGAAGCTCTGGTCGGCCCTGCTCGGCGCCGTCGCCGCCACCGTGCTGAGCGCGCCGGCGTACGCCGACCCCCCGTTGCCCACCACCGTGCCCGACTCCGGCGCCCGCCCGGTCATTTCCAGCCCGCTGAGCCTGCCCGGCGGCGCCCCGCTCACCGGGACGCCGGGCACCGGCGTCACGCCGGCACCCAACCTGGTCAACGGCCCACTCGCCGCGCAGATCTACGCCGCAGAGGCACGGATCGGCCAGCTCGGCGACGAGCTGCTCCTGCTTCGACAGCAACGCACGGAGGCGGAGGGCCAGCTCGCCGTCGCCGAGCGCGAGCTGGCCGTCGCCCGAAAAGCGCTGGCCTGGGCGCAGGAGCGGGCCGATGTCGCCGTCAGCGACGCGATCAAGGCCGCTGCGGCGCTGCCACCCGGCCCGTTCGCCACCGACCTGCACGACCTGAGCCGGATCTCCCGGATCTCCCGGGGCGAGAAGGTCGAGGGCGGGGACACCACGGCCGCGACCCGCAAGCTCAACCAGGCCCGTACCGGTGAGCAGGCCGCCCAGCAAGCCCTGCTGGCCGCGCAAGACCGGTTGCAGACCGCCAGCGCCGGGTACACCGCCAGCGAGCAGGCGTTGCGGGCGGAGGAGACGAAGCTCGCCAAGCTACGCCAAGACAACACGGCACAGCTCGTCGAGTTGGAACGCCAGCAGGAGGCCGCCGAGCAGCGACTCGGCGCCGGGTACGTCGCCAACGAGACGGCGAACGGGCTGGCCGCGCACCCCACGGCGTTGAAGGCGGTCGCGTACGCGAAGGCACAGCTCGGCGACCCCTACCTGTGGGCGGCCGAGGGGCCCGACCGGTTCGACTGCTCAGGGCTGATCTGGGCCGCCTACCGCTCCGCCGGCTACTACGACCTCCCCCGGGTCGCTCGCGACCAGTACTACGCGACCCGGCGCCGCACCGTCCCCCGGACCGCCCTGCTCCCCGGTGACCTGCTCTTCTTCGCCTCCGGGTCGAGCTGGACGACCATCCACCACATCGGCATGTACGTGGGCGGCGGCAAGATGATCCACGCCCCGAGCACCGGCGACGTCGTCAAGATCTCGGCGGTGCGCTGGTCCCGGCTCTACGCCGCCACCAGGGTCGTCGGGGCGGTCAACGCGCCGACCAAGCCGGCTCCGCCGAGGCCGTCGGCCACCCCCACCACATCCCCGTCGGCCACCACGTCCCCGTCGGCCAGCCCCACGACCTCCCCGTCACGCACGACGTCCCCCTCGGCCACCACCTCCCCGTCGGCCAGCCCCACGACCTCCCCGTCACGCACCACATCCCCCTCGGCCACCACGTCCCCCTCGGCCACCACATCCCCCTCGGCCACCACGTCCCCGTCGGCCAGCCCCACGACCTCCCCGTCACGCACCACATCCCCATCCGCCACCACATCCCCGTCGACGACGCGGACCGGGACGGCCTCGCCGACCCCGACCCCGACCGACAGCTAACCCGCCCCGGAGACCAGCGGAGACCGGCGAGCGCCCACCGGTTTCCTCGGCCGGCCCTCGTCGCCATCGCCGAACACAACGGCCAGCCGCGCCGTCCCAGCCACGGCGGCGAGCAGCGCGACACTGTCGGCCAGCGCCGCTGCGAGCACCGGCAGCCGATGCTCCGGATCATCGCCCGCAACCGACTCCGGCTGTGCGGCCGAGGCAGAATATGGCACGGTGAGACCCAGGCACGCCCGGTCCGCCGGCACGGATCCGGGTGCGAGCGTGGCGCGGAGGGCGAGCATGGCCGAGCAGCATCACCCGGTGGACCCGTCCGTCATCGACCTCACCGGCACGACCGATCGGCGGCACGGCGATGCGCCCACGACGACGCCCGGCCCGACCGACGAGAGCGACCTGGCAGCCGACGACGACGGGGCCAGCCAACGGTCCGCCACAGCCGCGACCGGTCGGGGACAGGTGAGTGCCGCCTGCGCCGTCGCACCCCCGCCGCACCGACAGGTCCCCTCCGCCGCCGATACGGCTCGGGCCAACGTCGCGGTGCCCGGGGCGAGCCCGGTCTCCGCCGCCGAGGCGGCCGCCATCCGATCGGCCACCGGCGAGGCACGGCTCTACCGGGCGGGGCCGGTCAACCCGGAGCCTCCCGAGCCAGCGCAGCCACCGGGGCCGGCCAGCCCGGAGCCTCCCGCACCGGCGCAACCGCCCACGCCCCCGGTGCCGGAGCCAGAGCCCACCCCCACGCCGCCCGTCCCCGGGCCGAACCCGCCGTCGCCGAACCCGCCGGTGCCGGAACCGACGCCACCAATCCCCGGCCCCCCGTACCCGCCCGGCCCGACCCCGCCTCGACCGGCTCCGCCCGCGCCTGGTCCACCGACGCCGCCACCCGGCCCGCCGGTACCCGCCCCGCCGCCACCGCCCGGCCCGATGCCGGCGCCACCGTTCCCGCCACCGCCCGCCACGTCGCCGCCCGCCGAGCCGGCCGGACAACCGATCCGGCTCACCGGCCGGGCAGCCGTACCGGTGTCCGCCCCGCCGGCGGTGCCCGGCCCGCGCGCCACCACCCTGCCCGTGCCGGTCGCTGGGCCGCCCACTCCGCCCGGGGCACCGGTGTCGGTTTCGTCCGGGCCGCCCACCGGCCGCGCCACCGTGCCGCCGCCCGTTCCGCTTTCAAGGCCGGTGTCCGCACCACCCGTCGTGTCCGCACCGGCACTGCCGACCTGGCCACCGCGAAGCGGCCCGGCCAGCCGCCGGGACACCGGGGCACCAGCGGTGACCACCTCCGCCGGGAGCGCCTTGGTCGGCTCGGCGGATACCCGAAACCGTGTGGAGGCCGGCCACGGGGAACGGTACGAGGGCGACCTGAATTCGATCTACAGCGGCGGCACGGAGGCACCGGGCATCGCCACCGTGGCCTTCCCGGCCAACACGTTGGAGACGTCGGGTTCCCTGACCGGGCACATCCTTGCCCAGGGCTGGACGGAGACGCCGGCCGACGAGCGCTCCAGCACCGCCCGGGTGGCGGTCGTCCTCGCCGCGTCGCTGGGTCTGCTGGTCGCGATCGGCGTGCTGGTCGTCCTGCTGGCCAGCGACCTGATGGACGGGCTGATGGGCAACGTTCTCAGCGGGTGAGCGCCGGGTGAGCCGGCCCACTACGGTCGGCGACGGCGTGGCGGGTCGGGTGGACGGCAGTACACTGGTGGAGATCACTGACCCGGCGCCCGCGTGCGCCCATGGGCGGTCTTGCGGGCGATCCGGCGGCGTGCAGCCGTGGCGGGGATCGCGAAGACGCGCCCCGCTCGAAAGGCCTTTCTTGACCACCTCGCTCGACCCCGGCACGTCCTCGTCCGCCCCCGAAACCACCGTCGACTTCGCCGCCCTCGGGCTGCCCCAGCCGCTGGTGCGGGCCCTGTCAAGGCAGGGCATCAGCACGCCGTTCGAGATCCAGCGTGCCACCATCCCGGACGCGCTCGCCGGCCGGGACGTCCTCGGGCGTGGTCAGACCGGCTCCGGCAAGACCCTCGCCTTCGGCCTGCCCCTGCTGGCCCGGGTCGCCGACGGGGAGCGGGCCCGGCCCCGGCGCCCCCGGGCCCTGGTCCTGGTGCCGACCCGGGAACTCGCCATGCAGGTCAACGACGCCCTGCTACCGCTCGGCAGGGCGACCGGCGTGTTCCTCAAGACCGCGGTCGGCGGTGTGCCGTACGACCGGCAGATCGATGCCCTGCGCCGTGGGGTGGAGGTCGTGGTGGCAACCCCGGGCCGGCTCGGCGACCTCATCGACCGGGGCGTCTGCCGCCTTGACGATGTCGAGGTCACCGTGCTGGACGAGGCGGACCAGATGGCCGACATGGGCTTCCTGCCCGAGGTGACCGAGCTACTGACGAAGACCTCGGTCGACGCCCAACGGCTACTCTTCTCGGCCACCCTGGACGGTGACGTGGACACGCTGGTCAAGCGGTTCATGACCGACCCGGTCACCCACTCGACCGCCCCACCGACAGCTGCTGTGTCCACCATGGACCATCACCTCCTGCTGATCCCACCGCACGACAAGTTTCCGGTCGCCGCGTCCATCGCGGCACGGGACGGGCGGACCATGCTCTTCGCCCGGACCCAGCTCGGCGTCGACCGGCTCGTGCAGCAGCTGGCCTCGGTCGGCGTCCGGGCCGGGGGCCTGCACGGCGGCAAGACCCAGCGGATGCGCACCCGCACCCTCGCCGAGTTCCGGGAAGGCCGGATGGACGTCCTGGTCGCCACGGACGTCGCGGCCCGGGGGATCCACGTCGACGGCGTCTCGCTGGTGCTGCACATCGACCCGCCAAAGGACCCGAAGGACTACCTGCACCGGGCGGGGCGCACCGCGCGGGCGGGTGAGTCCGGCGCGGTGGCCACCCTGGTCCTGCCGAAACAGCGCCGCAGCACCCTGGCGATGCTCGAGAAGGCGGGCGTGGAGCCGGCGCAGACCCGGGTCCGGGCCGGCGACCCGGTCCTGGCCGAGCTGACCGGGGCCCGGGAGCCGAGCGGAGTCCCGGTCCGCGACGAGCCCACGCCGCGCCGACGCGGCGACCGGCCGGACCGCCCGCAGCGGTTCAGCGACCGCCGGCCGGGACGCGGCGAACGCGGACGGCACGGCGAACGCGGCGAACGCGGCGAACGCGGACGGCACGGCGAACGCGGCGAACGCGGACGGCACGGCGAACGCCGCAACGGGCCGAGGCCGGCGGACGGCCGCTCGGAGCGGCGTTCGGGTGACCGGTTCGTCGGCGGCCGGCCCGCCGGCAGCTACTGAGCCGGAGCGGCATTCCGCACGGCGGCTCGGGGGTGGGACTGGTCCGGGCCAGGGCGGCGCCCCAGCCGACTGCGCTGCCAGCCCGCAGCCGGTCACGTAGCGTCGGTTCATGCCGACCATGCCGAAGTCGTTTCTCTGGACCCGGACGGACGCCGTCGGCGCCGAGCACGCCCTCGTCGATGACGGGCGGGGGCTCACGGCGCGCGGCACCCAGGTCGCCGTCGACCCGATCCCGTACACCTGCCGTTACCAGCTCACCACCGACCCGGAGTGGATGACCACCGGACTCGTGGTGGAGGCGGAGGGGTCGGGCTGGCTGCGCACCATCCGCCTGGAACGGGCGGCCGACCGGTGGCGGGTGACCACCGCCGAGCAGGGCGACCTGGACGCGGCGCTGGCCGTCGCCGACCACCCACCCGCCGGCCTGCCCGGCACCGACGACCCGGACCGGCTGGTCGACGCGGTCGATGTCGATCTGGGCGGGTCGCCGCTCTTCAACACGCTGCCGGTCCGCCGGCTCGGGCTGACCGGCTCGCCAGTCGACACCGCGCACCGGGTCCCCGTCGCCTGGGTCCTGGTGCCGAGCCTGTCGGTGGTCTTCGCCGAGCAGGTCTACACGGCGCTGGGCCCGGACCGGGTGCGGTTCGCCAGCGACACGTTCACCGCCGAGCTTGACCTGGACGACGCGGGCTACGTGCTGTGCTACCCGGGTCTGGCGAAGCGAGCCGAACCGCGTTGACGAGGTTCGCCGTCAGCTGGGCCACGCCCCGCTGGTCAGGAAGCGCTCGATGGTCGCCAGGTACGGCGCCAGGTCCAGGCCCTGGGCGGCGACCCAGTCGTCGGCGTAGTAGGTGTCCGCGTAGCGTTCTCCGGCGTCGCAGATCAGGGTCACGACGGAGCCGGTCCGCCCCACCGCGAGCAGCTCGGCGATCAGCCCAAACGCCCCCCACAGGTTGGTGCCGGTCGAGCCGCCAAGCCGCCGGCCGAGCACGGTCGAACCGGCCCGCATCGCGGCCAGCGAGGCGGCGTCGGGCACCCGCACCATCCGGTCCACCACCGAGGGCAGGAAGGACGCCTCCACCGTGGGGCGACCGATGCCCTCGATCCGGGACCCGCGCCCGGTGCACACCGACCAGTCGCCGGCCTGCCACGCCGGATAGAACGCGGAATTCTCCGGATCCACCACGCAGAGCTTGGTGGGCAGCCGTCGGTAGCGGGCGTACCGGCCGATGGTGGCGCTGGTACCGCCGGTACCTGCCCCGACGACGACCCACACCGGAACGGGGTGCCGCTCCAGGGCAAGCTGCGAAAAGATCGACTCGGCGATGTTGTTGTTGCCCCGCCAGTCGGTGGCCCGCTCGGCGTAGGTGAACTGGTCCATGAAGTGACCACCGGAGTCCTCGGCCAGCCACCGCGCCTCGACGACCACCTTGGCCGGGTCGTCCACCAGGTGACAGCGGCCCCCCTGAAACTCGATCTTCGCGATCTTCTCCGGCGAGGTGGTGGCCGGCATCACCGCGATGAACGGCAACCCGAGCATCCGGGCGAAGTACGCCTCGGAGACCGCCGTCGACCCGGAGGAGGCCTCCACGATCGTCGTGCCGGGGCCGATCCAGCCGTTGCAGAGCCCGTAGAGGAACAGCGAGCGAGCCAGCCGGTGCTTCAGCGAGCCGGTAGGGTGCACCGACTCGTCCTTGAGGTAGAGGTCGACTCCCCACTCGCGGGGCAGTGGGAACGGCAGCAGATGGGTGTCGGCCGACCGGTTGGCGTCCGCCTCCACGGCGGCGATCGCCTCGGTCACCCATCGCCGGCTGGCCTCGTCACACCGATCGAAATGAGTCACATCGGAAAGCTAGCAAGCCTGGTCGGTGTGACCCGGCCCCGGTCCGGCGGTGTAGGCGGTCAGGCGGGAGGTGGGGTGACTGGTTGGGGACGATTCTCCCACTTGGTCGACAGGGCGATCCCGGTTCGGGTCGAGGCCACCCCCGGGGTGCGGTTCAACCGGACAATGAGCTGCTCGAGCTCGGCAATGGTGCCGACCCGCGCTTTGAGCAGGAAGGATTCCACACCAGCCATGAAGTAGCAGGACTCGATTTCGGGTATCGCCCGGAACGCCTCAAGTACGTCGTCGGTGTCCGCGCCGGAGTCCTCGACGATACTGATGATCGCGGTCACCCCCAGCCCGATGGTCTCCGGTTCCACCTCGGCCCGGTACGCGCGGATCACACCGCTCGACTCCAGCTTGCCGACCCGCTCGTGCACGGCCGGGGCGGAGAGGCCCACCTGTCGGGCCAACTCGGCGTAAGAGAGGCGGGCATTGCCGCGCAGCAGTTCAACGAGGCTCAGGTCGATCGTGTCCACGGACTGTAGACCCTAGTCGTACCGGCTGGGCGGCACGTGCACGGACTCCGCGAAACCTACCGAGGGTGATTGCCCCAACCACAACACACGAAGAACATCTGCGGGTAACATTCCTAACTTCCCACTCAGTGCTTTTTTCGCGTTTGGCGGACAGGCCAGGTCGCTGGTGCTGTAATTGCCATACGTCCCTCATGACGGCTCTGGGCTCGCACCAGCCGGGGGCAGTGTGTTCAGCCGGGGGCTTCGTCGATGCGAGGAGGGGGCTGTGGACACTGGAGATCGCCTGCTGACACCGGGTGAGGTCGCCGCGCTGTTTCGGGTTGATCCCAAGACTGTGACGAGGTGGGCAGCGGCGGGCCGGATAGGCAGCATCCGGACTCCAGGCGGGCATCGCCGGTTTCGGGAATCCGAGGTACGAGCGCTACTCGAAGGAGAGGGCATGTTGGACGAGGCGGAGGACATGGGCAGGCCGCGCAATGCTGGCCCGACCGCCTCGACCGGGTCCGGTCCGGCCAACGCCGGGATGTACTGAAGCGGCGCGACGGCGCGCGGACCGGTGCCTGGCGGCCGGCCCGCGCCGATCGGCGCCGACCCTCACTCCGGTCGGCGGCACCGACGGCCGGCTCAGTTCCGCGCCGCGCCCAGCTCACCCGACCAGCGGCGGAGGAGCGTGTGCGGTACGCCCAGGGCGTCCAGCACCTTGCCGGCGACGAAGTCCACCAGTTGGACGGCGGAGGCCGCGGCTCCCGCGCCGTAGAAGCCGGGGCTGGCCGGTAGCACCACCGCACCCGCGTCGTGCAGGGCGATCAGGTGCTCCAGGTGGCTCCGGGTCACCGGCGTCTCGCGCGGCACCACGACCACCCGCCGGCGCTCCTTGAGGTTGACCTCGGCCGCCCGTTGCAGCAGATCCTTGGAGAGGCCGATGGCGATGCCGGCGCAGGCGGCCGTGCTCGCCGGGACGACCGCCATACCGCGCGCCCGGTAGGAACCGCTGCTCGGACCGGCCGCGAGATCACCCGCCGGCCAGTGGCGGACGTCCGCGGCAGTGAGGTCCCGCCCGAGCCAGGCGGCGAGGTCGTCGGCCCAGTGCCCGTCCCGGAACGGCCGACCGGTCTCGTCCAGGATGGTCAACCGGGCAGCCCGGGACACGATCAGATCCACCGGCTCCCCG
Source organism: Micromonospora sp. WMMA1363 (assembly GCF_030345795.1). NCBI lineage: Bacteria > Bacillati > Actinomycetota > Actinomycetes > Micromonosporales > Micromonosporaceae > Micromonospora > Micromonospora sp. WMMA1363. The sequence goes on along the minus strand of NZ_JAUALB010000001.1, from coordinate 4,618,422 downwards.
GCGTCGAGCAGCGCCCGGACGACGGCCGCGGCGTACGGCGTTCCGGATGCCCCGGAGACCCCGACCACCCATGGTTCGCGCATGCCACCAGCGTGCCTGGTCGTCGCGGCACGGCGGCGGGCACCCCCCGGTTTGGTGGGCCGTCCGTCACGGCCGCAGGCCCAGGCGGACCACCAGGTCGAGGAGGGCGAAGCCGAAGAGCGCGACGCCGACGAAGCCGTTCGCGGTGAAGAACGCCCGGTTGACCCGGCTCAGGTCGGTCGGACTCACCACCACGTGCTGGTAGCCGAAGGCGATCACGGTCAGGGCCAACCCGATCCACCAGAGCCACCCGAGACCGACCAGGGCGCCGAACCAGACGAACAGCGCGAACGTCACCACGTGCGCGGTGGTCGAGGCGTGCAGCGCGAAGCGTAGCCCGTAGCGGGCCGGCACGCTGTGCACGCCGATCCGCCGGTCCACCTCCGCGTCCTGGCAGGCGTAGATCAGATCAAAGCCGCCGATCCACAACCCCACCGCCACGCCGAGCAGCCAGGCCGGCCACGACCCGGCGAAGGTGCCGGTCACCGCGAGCCAGGCGCCGACCGGGCCGACCGCCTGCGCCACCGCCAGAATGGCGTGGGGCCAGTTGGTGAACCGCTTGCCGTACGGGTAGACGACCAGCGGCACCACCGCGAGCGGTGCAAGCGTCAGGCAGAGCGGGTTGAGCGACGCGGCGGCGGCCAGGAACACCACCAGCGCGACCGCCGCCCCGGCCCAGGCCGTCCGCACGCTCACCACCCCGGTCACCAGCTCCCGGTTGGCGGTACGCGGATTCCGCGCGTCGATCCGCCGGTCCAGGATCCGGTTGGCGGCCATCGCGAACGTCCGCGCACCCACCATCGCCACCGTGATCAGCATCAGGTCGAGCCAGCGCACCCGCCCACCGTTGACCTGCATCGCGGTCAACGCCGACAGGTACGCGAACGGCAGCGCGAACACCGAGTGCTCGATCGCCACCAGCGTGAGGAACGACCTCACCCGGCCCGGCCGCTCGACCGGCGCGTCGACGACGGCCATCAGATGCCGTACTCCTTCCACCGCTTGTCGACCAGCGAGACGACCTCGGGCGACATGCTCATCTCCTCGGGCCAGCCCCGGGTGTAGCCCTCCTCGGGGAGCTTACGGGTGGCGTCGACGCCGGCCTTGCCACCCCAGAACTGCTGGTACGACGAGTGGTCCAGGTGGTCCACCGGCCCTTCGGTGAGCAGCAGGTCACGGGCGTAGTCGACGTTGCCGAAGGCGCGGAAGGCCACCTCGTTGTAGTCGTGCACGTCGCAGTCGGAGTCGACGACCACGATCAGCTTGGTCAGCGACATCAGGTGGGCGCCCCAGATCGCGTTCATCACCTTCTGCGCGTGCTTCGGGTAGCGCTTGCGGATCGACACGATCGCGCAGTTGTGGAACACCCCGGCGGCCGGTAGGTCGTAGTCGACGATGTCCGGGATCAGCAGTTTGAGCAGCGGCTGGAAGATCCGCTCGGTGGCCTTGCCGAGGCCGTGGTCCTCCTGCGGCGGCTTCGAGGTGACGATCGAGTGGTAGACCGGGTCGCGCTGCATGGTCATGGTCTCGACGTGCAGCACCGGGAACGGTTCGACCGGGGTGTAGAAGCCGGTGTGGTCGCCGAACGGGCCCTCGGGCAGCCGCTCGCCGGGCTCGAGGTGCCCCTCCAGCACCACCTGGGCGTGTGCCGGCACCTGGAGCGGCACGGTCAGGCAGTCGACCATCTCGACGCGTTCACCGCGCAGGAAGCCTGCGAACAGGTACTCGTCGATATCTCCGGGGAGTGGCGCGCTCGCGGCGTACGACACCACCGGGTCGCAGCCGATGGCGATGGCGACCGGCAGCCGCTGACCCAGCCGCTCGGCGACGGCGTGGTGGGCGGTGGAGTCCTTGTGGATCTGCCAGTGCATGCCCAGCGTGTTCCGGCTGTGCTGTTGGAGCCGGTACAGGCCGAGGTTGCGCTTGCCGGTCTCCGGGTGCTTGGTGTGGGTCAGTCCGTAGTTGTGGAAGACTCCGCCGTCGCCGGGCCACACCTGCAGGCCGGGGAGGCGGTTCAGGTCGACGTCGTCACCACGGTAGACCACCTGCTGGCAGGGCGCGGTCTTCACCTTGCGTGGCGGCGCCGACCTGAGCTGCATGACCTTGCCCAGGCCCTCCCGGATGCCGGACCAGCCGACCGGCAGTTCCGGCTTCACCAGCGCGCCGATCCGCTCCCCGATCTCGTCCAGGGATTCGACGCCCAGCGCCATCGCCATCCGCTTCTCGGTGCCGAACAGGTTGATCGCCACCGGCATCTCGCCGCGGGTGGGGCGCTCGAAGAGCAGCGCGGGGCCGCTCGCGCGGACCGTCCGGGTGACGATCTCGCTGATCTCCAGGTCGGGATCGACTGGGACGCTGACGCGCCGCAGCTCACCCGCGCGCTCCAGCGCCGCGAGGAAGTCCTTCAGGTCGGGGTACGGGAAGCCACGAGCCGCCATGCTGCCAGTCTCCCGTACCGACCACGCCGACACTCAAGCCGGGGTGCGTTGAGCAGGTGGGTTACTCCGTACGCCGCGGACACCTGGGCCCGCGGCAGGCGTCTTGCGGTCATGCCCGTCCTGCCGTCACCCCCGATCAGCCAACGCGTCCCCGGCGACGGGCGCCAGCAGCGCGAGCAACGCGGCAGGGCCGTCGGGGCGCTCGTCCAGGTGCAGGATGAGGTCCTCGATGCTGCGCTGGCGGCGGCGGTCGACGACCCCACCGGTCAGCTCACGGTACTTGTCCACCACCGCCGCATTGTCGAGCGGGTGCTTGGGCGAGCCGGGCGGCGCGTCGACCCGGCGCTCGCGCGTCGTGCCGTCCCGCAGGACGAGGCGGACCCGGCCGTGCGACGCGTCGCCGGCGGGGTCGCAGGAGACCGACGTCCGTTCGATCAGTCGCCACACGTCGTCCGCGTTGATCCGGTCCGGGCGGTACTGTGCCAGCGACGCCGCGCCGTCGATGAGCGTGACGGCCGTCGAGTAGACGACCGACATCTGCGCGGCGACGCTCGTGATCGGCCGCTGGACGGTGAAGGCCGTGTGCCCGAACACGGCCTCCGCTACCTCGATGTCGATGTGCGTGATGTCCTCCGCTTCGACCCGATCGACGCTGCGCAGGGCCAGCGCCGCGGCGATCGCCGGGTGCGTGTACCCCATGGCGGCGTACGGCTTCACCGTCTGCTCCATCAGATACCACCGCCCGCCGAGTTCCGCGGCGACCTGGGACGGGTCGGGATCGTGCCCCTCGCCGTAAACGGAGAGGAATCCGCCGTACCCCCGCTCGAACACCCGTTTGATGCCCACGTACCCGCCCGCGGCCAGCATCGCCGCGACCAGGCCGTTGCGGGCCGCGAAGCCGTGCTGCATACGCTTGACCATCGATTCGTACTGCGCGGACATCAGTCCGCACGACTGCGTCGCGGCGATTCCCAGCGCGTCCTCGAACCGCGCCGCGGTGAGCCCGTGCAGGACGCCGGCGGCGGCCGCCGCGCCCGGGCCGCCGAACACCACCCCCGAGTGCCAGCCCCGCGCTATCAGCTGCGGCCCGTGTAGCGCGAGACCGACCCGGCATCCCGTTTCGAAGCCCAACACCTCGGCCCGGAGGAACTCCGCCCCGGTGATCCCCCCACGTGCCCCCGACACTGCCAGGAGCACGGGGAGCAGGATCGCGTTCGCATGCCACGGGATGTTGTAGGAGACGTCGTCGAGTTCGAAGCCCTGGATGAAACTGCTGTTGAGCAGGACGGCGGTCGACGTCGCCGTGCTGCGGTCCCAGCCGGCGACCACGCTCGCGCCGGGATCGGCAGCGGCCAGACTGTGCACCGCGACCTGGGACCACGGTAGGTGCGCGCCCACCAGGAGGCAACCGATCCCGTCCAGGATCAGGTGCCGGGCGCGGTCCCTGACCTCGGCCGGGATCGCGTCGGCCGACGTGTGCGCCAGCCAGGTGCAGAGCCGTCCGGTGGGTCCGGTCGGATCCTGCGGTGAGCCGTCGTCTGTCACCTGACCCCCCGGGAGCGCCGTCGGAAGCGGCATGTCGTCCGCTCTCGCGGCTTTCCCTGGTGTCGGGCGCTAAACGCCGGCTGCGGGTTTCGCTCGCGCCGAGCGGTCGCGCGTCCGTGGGGTCAGTCGAGGCCGCCGTACGAGTGCAGCCCCTCGAAGAAGATGTTCACGCCGAACAGGTTCATCAGCACGGTCAGGAAACCGAGCACGGCGACCCCGGCGGCGACGTTCCGCTTCACGCTCGGCGTGGCCCGGGCGTGCAGATAGCCCGCGTACACCACCCACGAGATGAACGCCCAGGTCTCCTTCGGGTCCCAGCCCCACGGCCGGCCCCACGCCGCCTCGGCCCAGATCGCCCCGGCGATCACCGCGAAGGTGAAGATCGGAAACGCGATCGCGTGTAGCACGAAGGTGAGCCGCTCCAGGGCCGCCGCCGTCGGCATCCGTTTCGCCAGCGGGTACGGGAAGCTTCGCCGGCCCTGCTCCCACCCGGCCCGCATCAGGTACGCGACCGCCGGCACGACGCCGAGCAGGAAGATGCCGGAGCTGAACACGATCGTCGAGACGTGGATGACGAACCAGTACGAGTTGAGCGCCGGCACCAACGGAACGACCGGCGTGTAGAGCACCAGCTCGGCGGTGGCCACCAGCAGCACCATGACCAGCGTCAGGAGCAGCCCGAGACGACGCAGCGTGGGCCGCCGCCACAGCACGGTGAGCCAGCCGGCGGCCCCGATGAACGAGACCGTCAGCACGAATTCGTACATGTTGCCCCAGGGCATCCGGTCGGCGGCGAGGCCGCGGGTGACCAGCGCGCCGAGGTGCAGCAGGGCGGCGACGACGCTCACTCCGACGGCGATCCGCCCGGCCGACCGGGCCCGTGCCGCGGTCCGCTCGGCCGCTGTCGTGCCGTTGGCCGTCGGCGCCTCCCCGACGACCCCGCCGGGCGCTCCGGCACCGGCGCCGACCAGTTCGCGGGCGGGCGCGGCGGCGCGGGTGCGGGCGTTACCGAGGGCGTACTCGACGGCGTGGCTGATCATCGCCACCAGGTAGGCCAGGGTCGCGAACGTCACCAGCTGGTCGGAGAGTGCGGACATCACTCGGCTCCTTCTCGCGCTCCGGGCCGGTCGTCGGGGCCGGCGCCGGCCCGCTCGTCCCGCTTCCCGTCCCCGCTGATCACGCCGACGAGCTGCGCGAACTCGCCGGCGAAGCCGGGATGGTCGGTACGCGGCAGCCCACCGGCCTCGACCAAGCTACTACCGCTCGTCGGAGATCCTTCCCCGGGGTCGACCGCCCGGGCCGGGGCCTCCGCCGTGCCCGCCGGCAACACACGGAAGAACACCCGCCGCCGCCGACCGAAGAGCGAGCCCATCAGTCCCAGCAGCAGCGTGCCGGAGCTGACCAGCAGCAGCGTCGAGCCGGGGTCGTGCCGCACCGACAGGACGATGTACGGCTCCGTCCCCAGGAACTCGAGCGTGGTGCCGTCGTCCAGCGTCCAGGTCTCGCCGACCTTGAGCAGCCGGTTGCCGACCTCCTTGACCTTGCCGGCCCGCACCTGCCGCTGGTCCAGCCGGTACACGGAGCCGGGGATGCCGGCATCCAGACCCAGGTTGCCCCGGTACGCCACGAGGTTCAGCAGGGGGTTGCGCTCGGTCGGGAACTCGGAACGGACGAACGGGCCCTGCTGCGGGGCTGTCGGCAGGTAGAAGCCGGTGAAGGCGAGCTGGAGGTCGGGGTCCCGCCTCCCGGTCGCTGGGTCGACGTTGGCGTCGGGGAAAGCGGCCAGGCCCTCGCCGGTGATCCCGACGTCGCCCATCGCGAGGAACGGCGTCGTGCTGGTCTGGCTGCGGCCGAATCGGTCGGTGTAGCGGACCACCGGGGCGTACGCGTGGCCGAGCAGGTAGACGTTCGCGCCGTCCAGGCGCAGCGGGGAGTTGACCGAGAACTCGGCCGGGCGCGGGACACCGCCCTCCTCGTCGACCGTCACCTTCGCGTTGAAGAACTCCGGCTGGCCGTTGGACGACAGGAACCGCGCGTCGAAGTCGTCCAGCCGCAGGCAGAACCCGGGCAGGTCGGCGCTGCCCACGCGGGAACCGAACGCGGTCTCCGCGTACTGCTGCTGGGTGTTGCAGAACGCGTTCTCCGCCCCGGCAACCAGCAGGCGGTTGCCGCTCCAGCCGTACCACGAGCCGAGCGCCACGCCGACCAGCACCACCACCATCGAGGTGTGGAACAGCAGGTTGCCGGTCTCCTTGAGGTAGCCCTTCTCGGCGGAGACCTCGTCGCCGCGGACCACCACCCGCCAGCGCCGGCGACGCAGCGACTCGGCGATCGCGGCGGCACCCCCCGCCGGTCCGGCGAACACCGCGTGCTGCGGCAGCCGGTCCAGCCGCCTCGGAGCCGCCGGTGGCCGCGACCGCAGGGCTCGGACGTGGTCGCGGATCCGGGGCGTGATGCAGCCGATCAGGGACGTGAACAGCAGCAGGTAGATCGCGGCGAACCAGACCGACCCGAACACCTCGAACGCGCCGAGCCGGTCCAGCACCGGAGCCAGGTCGGGGTGTGCGGTGAAGTAGTCCCGTACGTCCTCCGGGTTGACCCCCCGCTGCGGGAGGACCGAGCCGGGGACGGCGGCGATCGCGAGGAGAAACAGCAGCACCAACGCCGTACGCATGCTGGTGAGCTGCCGCCACGAGTTGCGCAGCACAGCCAGGGCCGGGTTGGAGCGGCGCCGGGGTGCTTCGGCCGGTGGGGCCGGCCGGTCCACGACGGTCATCAGATGCTCACCTCACCCACCCCGACGGTGGTCTGCAACCAGATCACGACGTTGGTCCAGCCGTCGGTCACCAGCGCGAGGCCGATCAGGATCAGCAGTGCCCCGCCGATCCGGGTCACCCAGCGGCTGTTGCGCCGGACCGCGCGGAAGACCCCGAGCAGGCGCTGGAAGCCCAGCCCGAAGGCAACGAACGGTGTCCCCAGACCGAGGCAGTACGCCACGGCCAGCACGACGGCCCGGTCGGTCTGCCCCTCGACCGCCGCCAGCCCGAGCACGGCACCGAGCGTCGGGCCGACGCAGGGAACCCAGCTGAGCGCGAAGACCGCGCCGAAGACGGGCGCGCCGAGCAGCCCTGCTGCCGGCAGTTTGCGGAGGCGGAACTCGCGCCGCAACCCCGGCAGCAGCTCGACGTAGCTGAGTCCGAGGACGATGATCAGCGCGCCGACGACGATCTCCAGCGTGCGCTCGTACTGGAAGAAGACCTTGCCGACGGTGGCGAACAGGACTGCGGTGGCGGTGAAGACCACGGTGAAGCCGGCGACGAAGAGCAGCGTCCCGGCGAGTACCCGGCTCTTCACGGCGACGACGGCTGGGCGCTCCCGCACGGTCACTCCCCCAGCGCCAGCGGTGTCACGCCCATCGCCAGCCGCGCCAGGAGGGGACCCTGCCGCTACCGGCGGCGTCAGGCGGGAGGCCTTCCGCACACCTTGGCCTTCGAGGTCGGCGCCGGCCAGGCCGGTGACGTACGACAGGTAGCCCGGCATCAGCGGAAGCACGCACGGGGACAGGAAGCTCACCAGACCGGCCAGGGCCGCCGCGCCGATCGCGAGCAGCAGCGGGCCGGACTGGGCGAGTTCCCGGAAGGTGTCGCCCATCAGCGTCGGCCCGTCGGCGCGGGCGACTCCACGGCGATCCGCTCGACGATCGGCTGGAGGCTCGCCCGCGTGACGGCGGCGCGGATCACCACGGCGATCCGACCCTCCCGGTCGAGCACGACGGTCGCCGGGATGGTGTTCGGCGGGATGTCCAACGCGAGTGCCAGCCGGCTCGGCGGGTCGAAGAGGCTCGGGTAGGTCACCCGACCCTCCTCGAACGCCTTGGCCTTGTCCCGCTGATCCTGGATGTTGATGCCGAGGAACGTCACCCCGGCATCCTTCGTGGCCTGGTAGGTGGCCTCCAGGTCGTCGGCCTCGGCGCGGCACGGGGCGCACCACGAGCCCCAGAAGTTGACCACGACCACCTGGCCGCGGTCGCGCACGACGTCGTAGCTGCCGCCATCGAGCAGTTCACCGGCGAGCTGCGGGGCGGCGGAGCGCTGGTCCGGGGCGCACTCGACGACCCCGTCGCGGGTGTCGCAGGTCTCCTCCGCGCTCGTCGGCGAGCAGGCGGCGAGCGCGGCCGCGCCGACGGTGGCGAGCAGACCGGCGATCCACCTCCGGGCGTCCATCAGGCCCCCTTGGCCGTCCGGGCGGTCGGCGACATCGCGATCAGGTGGGCGGCGGGTTCGGAGTACATGATGCCGACGACCTTGGCGCCGTCGAAGTGGAACGAGGTGAGGCTGGCCAGCCCGCACTGCCGTCGGCGCGGGTCGTGCCAGAGGCGCTTACGCTCGACGTACCGGCGCAGCGTCCAGATCGGCAGTTGGTGGGAGACGAGCACCGCCTCCCGCCCTTCAGCCGCCACCCGGGCGGCGTGCAGGGCGGCGAACATGCGCTCGGCGATGGCCCGGTACGCCTCGCCCCAACTCGGCGTCACCGGATCGCGCAGCACCCACCAGTTGCGCGGGTCGCGGAACGACCCGTCGCCCGGGGAGACCTTCTTGCCCTCGAACCAGTTGGCGCTTTCGATCAGCCGCTCGTCCACCCCGACCGACAGCCCGAACTGCGCGGCGATCGGCTCGGCGGTCTGCTGAGCGCGCTCCAGCGGGCTGGCGACGACGTGCACGACCTGCCGCTCGGCCAGCCCCCGCGCGGCGGCCCTGGCCATCTGCACACCCAGCTCGGAGAGGCGGAAACCAGGCAGCCGACCGTAGAGGATCCCCTCCGGGTTGTGCACCTCGCCGTGCCGCAGCACGTGGACCACCGTCTTGCTCACCACCGTCACCCCCCGTGACCCGCCGCCGCCGCGGCTGCCGCCGCCGACGGCAGCGCCGCGGCGATCTGTTCACACGCGGCGTCGTCGATCGCCGCCGACACGAACCACGACTCGAAGGCGCTCGGCGGCAGGTAGACCCCGGCGGCGAGCATCGCGTGGAAGAACGCCCTGAACGCCGGAACCTGCTGGGCGCGCGCGCTGTCGTAGTCGACCACGTCGGCGTCGGTGAAAAAGATCGAGAACATGTTGCCGGCGTACGACAGCCGATGCGGGACCCCGGCGGCGGTCAGCGCGTCGCCGGCGAGCTTGCCCACGACGGCGGCCGTCTCGTCAAGCCTGCGGTAGAGCGCGTCGTCGGCCAGCCGCAGCGTGGCCAGGCCGGCGGCGCAGGCGAGGGGGTTCCCGGACAGGGTGCCGGCCTGGTAGACGGGGCCGGCCGGGGCCAGCCGCGTCATCACCTCGGCGCGTCCGCCGAACGCCGCGGCGGGCAGCCCGCCGCCCATGACCTTCCCATACGTCCACAGGTCGGCGTCGCAGGCATCGAGGCCGTGCCACCCGGCGCGCGAAACGCGGAACCCGGTCATCACCTCGTCGACGATGAGGAGCGCGCCATACGCGTGGGCGATGGCGGCGAGCCGCTGGTTGAAGTTGTCGCGCGGGGCGACCACGCCCATGTTGCCGGCGGCGGCCTCGGTGATGACCGCGGCGATGTGCGGGCCCTCCGCGGCGAAAGCCGCCTCGACGGCGGCGAGGTCGTTGTACGGCAGCACGATCGTGTCGCCGGCCGCCGCGCCGGTCACACCGGGCGAATCGGGCAGACCGAGGGTGGCGACACCGGAGCCGGCGGCGGCGAGCAGGGCATCGGAATGTCCGTGGTAGCAGCCGGCGAACTTGACGATCTTGGCACGGCCGGTCCAGCCTCGGGCCAGGCGAATCGCCGACATGGTGGCCTCGGTGCCGGAGTTGACCAGCCGTACCTGCTGGACGGGCGTCCGGGCGACGATCTCCTCCGCCAGAGCGACCTCGCCGGGCGTCGGGGTGCCGAAGCTGGTACCGAGCGCGGCTGCCTCGCGCAGCGCCTCGACCACGGCCGGGTGGGCGTGCCCGAGGATCAGTGGGCCCCACGAGCAGACCAGGTCGACGTAACGCCGCCCGTCGGCGTCATACAGCCAGGGCCCCTCCCCCCGGACCATGAAGCGCGGGGTGCCGCCGACCGCGCGGAACGCGCGCACGGGGGAGTTCACCCCGCCCGGCACGATGGCGCGGGCGCGGTCGAACAGGGCCTCGGAGGCCGGCGCGTCGGCCGGGTAGCGGCCGGATCCGGCGGGAAACACGTCGGTCACGATGCCGCCATTGTGTCAGCGTCGGAGGCCGGATCGGCAGGCACCCCGAAGCAGGGTTACCAGCCTCACCCGGGCGCGCCGTCCGCCGACCCGGCGACGACCCGGTCGCCGGAGCCGCACCGCCTCGACGGGCCGGCTCCGGCGAGATCGCGCTAGGCTGAGCCGGTGGATCGTGCAGAACTGTCCATCACACTGCACCGGCCAGGTGACGAGGTAGTCCTCCGCCTGGCCGGTGAGATCGACATGCTCACGGCCGCCCAGCTCTCGACCGTCGTCAACGAGGTCCTGGCCGACCCACCGCCGCGGATCGTCCTCGACCTGACCGGCGTGACGTTCTGCGACTCGCAGGGGCTGGGCACGCTGGTCGTGCTCAGCCGCAAGGCCAGCCACTCCCAGAGCCTGTTGATCCTCACCAACGTGGGCGACTTCCTGCTCCGTGTCCTGGACATCACGGGCCTCCGCAGCGCCCTGATGATCCGAAACGAGTCCCCCACCTCCTGACCCACCCCGCTGCACAAGATCGGCGCGGTTCGGGTCGGGAGGGTCAGCCGGTGTTGCCCCAGCGGGCCTGCTCCAGCACGTCGATGGCGCGAGCCACCGCCTCCGGGTCCGACTCGGCACGCAGCAGGGCGGTGGCCTCGTCGACCGCGTCGGTCAGCAGCCGCCACTGCTTCTCGCGCTCCCGGACCAGGTCGGACTGGGCCGCCAGCTGCCGGGTCTTCACCCACAGCTCCACGAACACCGACACCTTGGCGCGCAGCACCCACGGGTCGAACGGCTTGGTGAGATAGTCCACCGCCCCGGCCGCGTACCCGCGCAGCGCCAACTGGGCGTCCCGGTCGGCCGCGGTGAGAAAGATGATCGGCACGTGCCGCGTACGCTCGCGCCGCTTGATGTGACTGGCCGTCTCGAAGCCGTCCATCTCCGGCATCTGGGCGTCGAGGAGGATCACCGCGAAGTCGTCGACGAGAAGCTGCTTCAGCGCCGCCTCGCCGCTCTCCACCGCCACCGACTGCACCGGAAGCCCCTGGAGAATCGCTTCCAGAGCCATCAGGTTCTCTCGGCGGTCGTCCACCAGCAGCGCCTTCGCCACCTGAGTCACGAGTCCTCCCCGCTTCGGCTGCCGCTGATCCAGGACGACATGAGCTCGATGAGCTCGTCCAGGTCGACGGGTTTGGTGATGTAGTCACTCCCACCGGCCGCCAGGGCCGATTCCCGGTCCCCGGGCATCGCCTTCGCGGTCAGAAAGACGATCGGCAGGTCGGCGAACCGATGGTTTCGCCGGATCTGCCGGGTCGTCTCGTAGCCGTCCTGGTCGGGCATCATGGCGTCCATCAGCACGATGTCCACCTCCGGATGCTCAGCCAGCAGGCGGACGCCGTCCACCCCGTTGTCCGAGTACAACACGGTCATCCCATGCAACTCCAACGCACTGGTGAGGGCGAAGACATTCCGGACGTCGTCGTCCACGATCAGCACGGTCGCCCCATCCAGTTGACGCGTCGCCGGCGCCTCGGACGCCTCCGGCAGCAGCTCCACCGGGGGCATCAGCAGCGAGGACGGCAGGCCGGCCCGAGCGGGCGACGGCGGCGCCGGCGCGACGACCGCATCCGGAGCCAGCACATCGGGCACGAACAGGGTGAACGTCGAGCCCTGCCCGGGCGCCGACGACACACCGATGGCGCCGCCCAGCAGTCGGGCCAGGTCCCGGCTGATCGACAGCCCCAGCCCGGTGCCGCCGTAGCGGCGGCTGGTGGTCCCGTCGGCCTGCTGGAACGCCTCGAAAATGATCGACAGCTTGTCGTCCGAGATGCCGATACCGGTGTCCACCACGGTGAACGCGATCACCTGCCGGGCGTTGGTCAGAGCCGGTAGGTCGAACACCGCGTTCTCCGGCGCCGGCGCGATCTGGAGCGCCACCGCGCCGTTGTCGGTGAACTTCACCGCGTTGGAGAGCAGGTTACGCAGAATCTGCTGCATGCGCTGGGCGTCCGTGACGATCGTCGCCGGCAGGTTCGCGCTGACCCGGACCTCGAAGTCGAGCCCCTTCTCCTCGGCCTGCGGCGCGAACGCCTGCTCGACATAACTACGGATCTCAGCGAACCGGATCTCGGTCGGCTCGACGTCCATCCGGCCCGCCTCGATCTTCGACAGGTCGAGGATGTCGTCGATCAGCGAGAGCAGGTCCGAGCCGGCGCTGTGGATCGTCCGGGCAAACTCGATCTGCTTCGGGCTGAGGTTCTGCTCCGAGTTCTCCGCGAGCAGCCGAGCCAGCAGCAGCAGGGAATTCAGCGGCGTCCGCAGCTCGTGGCTCATGTTCGCCAGGAACTCCGACTTGTACGCCGACGCCCGGGTCAGCTGCTGCGCCTTCTCCTCCAGGCCGAGCCGGGCCAGCTCGATCTCCCGGTTCTTCGTCTCGATGTTGCCCTTCTGCTCCGACAGCAGCTTCGCCTTGTCCTCCAACTCCGCGTTGGTGCGCTGGAGTTCGGCCGACTGCTCCTGCATCTCGTGGGCCAGCCGCTGCGACTGGGCGAGCAGTTCCTCCGTACGCCGGTTCGCCTGGATGGTGTTGACCGCGACACCGATGGTGAGGACAAGCCGCTCCAGGAACGACAGGTGCAGGTCGGAGAAGGCCACCACGCTGGCGAACTCGATCACGCCGAGCAGCTCGCCCTCGAAGAGCACCGGCAGCACGACCAGGTCGGCCGGGGGTGTGTCGGCGATCCCGGATCGCAGCGTGAGCCGGCTGTCCGGCGCCGCGCTGACCCGAATCGTGCGTCGGGAGAGGGCGGTCTGGCCGACCAGCCCCTCACCGGGACCGAAAGTCACATCGTGCCCACGCGCCACGTAGCCGTACGAGGCGGTGAGCCGCAGCCGCACACTCCCCTCGGCGGTGTCGACCAGGAAGAACGCGCCAAGCTGCGCGTCGACCAGCGGCGTCACCTCCATCATGATCATGCGGCAGACCTCGCCGAGGTCGCGCTGGCCCTGGAGCAACCCACCGATGCGGGCCAGGTTGGAGTCGAGCCAGCCCTGCTCGGCGTTCTTCTTGGTCGTCTCCCGGAGGGTGACGATCATCTGGTTGATGTTGTCCTTCAGCTCGGCGACCTCGCCCTGCGCCTCGACGGCGATCCGCTGGGTCATGTCCCCGCGGGTCACCGACGTGGAGACCTGGGCGATGGCGCGCAGCTGGGTGGTCAGCGTCAAGGCGAGCTGATTGACGTTCTCGGTCAGATCCCGCCAGGTGCCCGAGACACCCTTGACCTGCGCCTGACCACCCAGCTTCCCCTCGCTGCCGACCTCACGGGCCACCCGGGTCACCTCGTCGGCGAACGACGACAGCTGATCCACCATCGTGTTCACGGTGCTCTTCAGCTCCAGGATCTCGCCCTGCGCATCCACCGTGATCTTCTGCGACAGGTCACCCTTCGCCACCGCCGTGGTGACCGAGGCGATGTTGCGCACCTGCAAGGTCAGGTTCGACGCCATCGAGTTCACGTTGTCCGTCAGGTCCCGCCACGTACCACTGACGCCCTTGACCTGCGCCTGACCACCCAAACTGCCCTCGGTGCCCACCTCACGGGCCACCCGGGTCACCTCGTCGGCGAACGACGACAGCTGATCCACCATCGTGTTCACCGTGTTCTTCAGCTCCAGGATCTCGCCCTGCGCATCCACCGTGATCTTCTGCGACAGGTCACCCTTCGCCACGGCCGTGGTGACCGAGGCGATGTTGCGTACCTGCGACGTCAGGTTCGACGCCATCGAGTTCACGTTGTCCGTCAGGTCCCGCCACGTACCGGCGACACCACGGACCTGCGCCTGACCACCCAAACTGCCCTCGGTGCCCACCTCACGGGCCACCCGGGTCACCTCGTCGGCGAACGACGAGAGCTGATCCACCATCGTGTTCACGGTGCTCTTCAGCTCGAGGATCTCGCCGCGCGCGTCGACGGTGATCTTCTGACTCAGGTCGCCCTTCGCCACCGCGGTGGAGACCGAGGCGATGTTGCGCACCTGCGACGTCAGGTTCGACGCCATCGAGTTCACGTTGTCCGTCAGGTCCCGCCACGTACCACTGACGCCCTTGACCTGCGCCTGACCACCCAGCTTCCCCTCGGTGCCCACCTCACGGGCCACCCGGGTCACCTCGTCGGCGAACGACGACAGCTGATCCACCATCGTGTTCACCGTGTTCTTCAGCTCCAGGATCTCGCCCTGCGCATCCACCGTGATCTTCTGCGACAGGTCACCCTTCGCCACCGCCGTCGAGACCTGCGAGATGTTGCGGACCTGGCTGGTCAGGTTGCCGGCGAGCTGGTTGACGTTCTCGGTCAGGTCCCGCCACGTGCCGGAGACACCGCGCACCTGCGCCTGACCACCCAGCTTCCCCTCGATGCCCACCTCACGGGCCACCCGGGTCACCTCGTCGGCGAACGACGACAGCTGATCCACCATCGTGTTCACCGTGTCCTTCAACTCCAGGATCTCGCCCTGTGCGGCTACGGTGATCTTCTGACTCAGGTCGCCCTTGGCGACCGCGGTGGAGACCTGGGCGATGTTGCGCACCTGCGACGTCAGGTTCGACGCCATCGAGTTCACGTTGTCGGTCAGGTCCTTCCAGGTCCCGGCCACTCCGGGCACCTCGGCCTGACCGCCGAGCTTACCCTCGGTGCCCACCTCGCGGGCCACCCGGGTCACCTGCTCGGCGAAGAGCCGCAGGGTGTCGGTCAGCGAGTTCATCGTGTCGGCCAGCTCGGCGACCTCGCCCCGTGCCCCCACCGTGATCTTCTGCGACAGATCACCCTTGGCCACCGCCGTCGCGACCTGGGAGATCGACCGCACCTGGCCGGTCAGATTCGAGGCCATGGTGTTCACCGAGTCGGTGAGGTCCTTCCAGGTCCCGGCCGCCCCCTGGACGTCGGCCTGACCGCCGAGCTTGCCCTCGGTGCCCACCTCACGGGCCACCCGGGTCACCTCGTCGGCGAACGACGACAGCTGACCCACCATCGTGTTCACCGTGCGCCCGATGCGCAGATACTCACCGCGCAGCGGCCGGCCATCCATCTCCAGCGCCATGTGCTGCGACAAGTCGCCCTCGGCGACCGCCGCGATGACCCGGGCGATCTCGGTGGTGGGCCGGCCGAGGTCGTCGATGAGCGAGTTGACGGTGCGCTGCCCCTCCGCCCAGAATCCGTCCAGGCCCTCGTCGTCCAGACGCTCGGTGAGCCGGCCGTCCCGGCCGACGATCCGGCTGATCCGACGCAGGTCGTGGTACTGCCGCTCCTGGAGCGACACCACCTCGTTGAAGACGTCCGCGACCTCGCCCGCCCGGCCCGCCCGGCGGGGCAGCCGGACCTTGAGATCACCGCGGCGGACCCGCCGCAGCGCCTCGGTCAGCTCGACGAGGACCGCCTCGTTGTCCGGCGCGGACGGGTCCGCCGCCGGCTGTCTCGCCGTGGTCATCATTCCTCGCTCACGTCGGGGGCGCCCAGCTGCCGACAGGGTCGGCCATCCCCATATTGTGCCCGCGAACCGGTAGATGCCAGGTCGGCGCGGCCGTCGCCGGCCATCGGATCGGACACCACGCCCGCGGGGAGCCACCCGACGTGAGGTGGCGCCGACCACCCGGAGCAGGTTGGCACCCGAGGGGCCGGCGATGGAGGATACGAGGGTGTCAGCGGAGGCAGGGCCCGCATCAACCGGTGGGCGGAGCGAGCACGTCCGGCGGGTCCGGCTCCCCGCCGACCGGCGCACACCAGCCGCCGCACGAGCCCTCGTCCGCTCCGTGCTCGCCGAGGCGCAGCTTGAGGAGCTGATCAACGAGGCGCTGCTGTTGACCACCGAGCTGTCCACCAACGCCGTCGAGCACGCCCGCACCGAACTGGACGTCGAGGTCGTCGCCGACCGTCTCGGACTCACGGTCACCGTGTCCGACTTCGCCGGCGGGCCGGTGGAGGAGTTGACCGTCGGGGTCCGCAACGAGAGCAGCGACATCGCCGAGATCTCCGAGCGCGGGCGTGGTCTGCTTCTGGTCGACCACTTCGCCAGCCGCTGGGGAACCACGTACCTGCCCACCGGAAAGGGCGTCTGGTTCCGGATCGACCGGGCGGCCACTGCCGCGACGGCACGGTCCGGGGGCACCTCGACCGCGCCGACCACGCCGGGTGCCGCGGGCACGACCGGGGACGGCTCCGCGCCGAGCGCCGCGGGGATGAGCGAGCTGATGCAGACCAGCCCCGACCCGTACGCCGACGACCCACTCCCGGACTTCGCGACCAGCCTGCTGACCCGGGTGGGCGAGATGATCGGCGCCGCCGGTGGCGTGGTCCGGCTGGACCGGGGCGACGGGCAGGGCCCGCAGGTGCTGGCACGCTACGGCCGTCAACCCCGGGCCGGCACCGAGCTGCTCCAGGTTCCGCTGACCGTGCACCGGCCGTACGCCGGCGAGTTGGTGCTGGACGCGGCGCCGTCCGCGTACGCCCGGCCGTTGGCGGCGCTGATGGCCGAGCGTCTCTCGCTGCACCTCGAGAACGACCGGCTGCGCCGCGCCGACGTACGGCGTCAGGCCTGGCTGACGTTCCTGGCGGAGGCGAGCGAACTGCTCGCCCAGTCCCTCGACGTCGAGCTGACCATGGCACTGGTCCCACAGCTCGTCGTGCCCCGGCTGGGGCAGTGGTGTGCGGTGCACACCACCGACGAATGGGGCCGGCTACGCCTAGCGGCGGCCAGCCACGCCGACGAGTCGGTACTGCCGCACCTGCACGCCGTGCTCCGCGAGACCGGCCCGGACTCGATCCAGGCTCGCCTACGCGAGGCGTCCCGCAACGGCGCCCAGCTACCACTCGGCGCGCCGATGGAGGGTTTCGCCGTCCCGCTGATCGCCCGCGGCCAGCGGCTCGGCACCCTCGCCGTCGGCCGGCACCAGCGGCACCGCCACGACCCGGACGAGGTCGCCGTCCTGGAGGACGTGGCCCGGCGGGCGGCGCTGGCGATCGAGAACGCCCGGATCCACGCCGAGCGCCGTCGGGTCGCCCAGGCCCTCCAGCATTCGCTGCTGCCGCCCGTGATCCCGGTGGTCGAGGGCATCGGCTTCGCTGCCGAGTACGTCCCGACCGGCGACGAAGCCGAGGTCGGTGGGGACTTCTACGACGTGCTGCCCCTGCCGGACGGCCGTTGGCTGGTGGTCATCGGCGACGTCTCCGGCAAGGGCGTACAGGCCGCCGCGGTCACCGGGCTGGTCCGGGACGTCATCCGAACGCTGGTCGGGGACGGCAAGCCGCTGCCGGAGGCGCTGAACCGGCTCAACGAGACGCTGGTGGAGCGGGGTGGCGGGCGGTACTGCACGCTGGCGCTGGCGGCGGTCGGGCCCGGCGACGGCGCGCAACTCGACGTGTCGCTGCACCTCGCCGGCCACGACCGGCCGGTGCTGCTGCCGTCCGCCGGCCGGGCCCGGTTCGTCGGGACCGGCGGCACCGCGCTCGGCCTGCTCGACTCGATCGCCTCACCGTCGACGGAGATCTCGCTCGACCCCGGCGACGCGCTGATCTTCTACACCGACGGGGTCACCGAACGGCGGCGTGGGCGGGAACTGTTCGGCGTCGACCGCCTCCGCGAGGCCGCCGCACCGCTGGCCGGCTACTCGGCCGACGTGGTGGCGGCGCGGCTCCGGTCCACCGCGATCGGCTTCTCACCGGAGGCCCCCCGCGACGACATCGCGATCCTCGTCCTCCGCAACGACGCCGCCTGAGTCGAGGCACCGGTTCTCAGACCCTGCGCGCCACCAGCGCCTCCGAGGCACCGGTGGACCGCGGTCAGGGCCGCGTCACGACTGGCGCCGACCCGGCCGGTTCGGCCCTGCCGCCTGGGCGTCCTCTTTCCTACTGGCGGCCCGGCCCTAGAGGCCGCCGGGGAGGCGGCCCGGGGCGAGGCGGTGGTGCGGGTCGAGGTGCTCCTTCGCCGCCCGCAGCCGGGCCAGCCCGGCCAGCTCGCCCCACAGGTCGACGGCCTGGCGGACCGGTTCGGGCGCGGACACCACCACGCACCGGCCGCGGCGGGCGAGGAGGACGCTCCGCACCGCGGCGAGGATCGAGGCGACCCGGTCGGCGGACGTCACGTCCCCCGGCAGCGCGGCGTGCACGACGCCGAGACCTGCGGAGCCGCGCACCGGGACCGGACCACCGGCCGCGTCGCGCAGGGCGTAGACGGCGGCGTGCAGGTGGGTGAGCGGCACCTCGATGCGCAGGGCCGTGTCCCCCGGGCCGAACGGGTAGCGCCGCCACCAGGACGGCGCGGACGGTGCGGCGGACGCGCCCGGACCGAGGACCGACACCAGCCGGTCGGCACGTTCGGCCACGTCGGCGGGACCCCCCTCCAGCAGGACGACCAGGGTGCCGGCACGGGCCGGGCCGGTCGCGGCGCGACCCGTCATCGACGGGTGCCGGGCCATCGACTCGGCCCGGCCGTCCCGCTGCGGCCGGGGTCCCGCGCCGGCCGGGAGGTCCACCTCGACGGCCGCCGGGTCGAGGCGGGCCGCCAGCACCGTGCGCACCAGGTCGTGCACCTCCAGCGGCGTCCAGACCGGGCGGGTGACCCAGATCCGGCTCGCCGGCACGGCCTGCACCCGGACGGTGGCGGAGATCAGCACCCCGAGCGCGCCCTGCGAGCCGCAGAGCAACCGGGCCAGCTCCACCCCGTCGGCACCGCCACCAGCGCCGGCCAGCTCACCGTCGGCGTTCAGGTATCGCAGGGCGACGAGCTGATCGCACACCGTGCCGTGCCGGTGCCGTAGCGGCCCGGCCTCGGCAGCCGCGAGCACCCCGCCGAGGGTGGCGCCGGGCGACGGCGCGTCCAGGGCGAGCCGCCGACCGGTGCGCTCCAGGGTGGCCTGAACCGCACGCAGCGGGGTGCCGGCGCCAACCTCGGCGGTCCGGGAGCCGACCGGCTCGTGCCCGATGCCGGCGAGCCGGCCGGTGTCCAACATGATGTCGACCCGGTCGGGGGCGGCACCCCAGTCGATCTTCGTGCCGGCGCCGCGAGGGGCCACGGTCAGGTCGTGCCGGGCCGCCAGCCGGAGCACCTCGGCGGCGGCGTGCGGCGCACCCGGGACCGCCACCCAGCGCGCCGGCCGGCCGGCCACCTCGTCCGCCGGGCCCGCGAGGCGGGCGAACGGCGGCCCGCAGATCTCCGCCAGCCGCCGGGTGATGCCGAGGGCCCCGGGCCGATCCGTGGAACTCGCCACTGCCACCATGGCGGTCATCGTACACATGTTCGAAGGCCACGGCGGCGAGTCGCCGAGCGACACCACGGCCGCGCGGCGCCGGCCGGTAACGTGACGCCGTGACCACCGAGACTCCCGTGCCCGTAGCCAAGCGGGTGCCGACGAAACGCAGCCACCACGGCGACACGGTCGTCGACGAGTACGCCTGGCTCGCCGCCAAGGACGATCCGGAGACGATCGCATACCTGACCGCCGAGAACACATACACCGAGTCCCGGACGGCCCACCTGGCAGATCTCCGCGGGCGACTGTTCGAGGAGACCCGCCAGCGGACCCGGGAGACAGACCTGTCCGTGCCGACCCGCAAGGGCGGATACTGGTATTACACGCGCACCGTCGAGGGCCAGCAGTACGGCGTGCACTGCCGCCGGGCTGTCACCGACGGCGAGACCGCCCCCCCGACGAGCCTGGACGGCGCGCCGCTCGACCGCGAGGAGGTGCTACTCGACGGCAACCTGCTCGCCGAAGGGCGCGACTTCTTCGCGCTCGGGGCGTTCGACGTGAGCCCGGACGGACGCTGGCTGGCCTACTCCACCGACTTCTCCGGCGACGAGCGTTTCACCCTGCGCGTCAAGGACCTGACCACCGGGAAACTGCTACCCGACGAGGTACCGGACACCTTCTACGGCACCGCTTGGTCCGCCGACGCCTCAGTGCTGTTCTACGTCACGGTGGACGACGCATGGCGGCCGAACCGGGTCTGGCGACACACGCTGGGCACCCCGCCGAGCGCGGACGTGGTGGTCCACCAGGAGGACGACGAGCGGTTCTGGGTGGGCGTCGAGCTGACCCGCTCCGAGAAGTTCCTCCTCATCGACGTCCACAGCAAGGTGACCAGCGAGGTGCTGGTCATCCCCGCCGGTAACCCGACCGGTGCGCCAGCCTCCGTCGCGCCGCGCCGGCAGGGCGTGGAATACACGGTGGAGCACCACGGCCACCGGTTCCTGATCCTGCACAACGACGGCGCCGAGGACTTCGCGCTCGCCTACACCTCGGCGGACGCCCCGGGCGACTGGGTGCCACTGATCGAGCACTCCCCGGGCACCCGTCTGGAAGCGGTCGACGCGTTCGAACACCACCTGGTCGTCTCGCTGCGCGCCAACGGGCTCACCGGGCTGCGGGTGCTGCCGATCGGCGACGGCGACCCGTACGACATCGACTTCCCGGAGCCGCTGTACAGCGTGGGCCTGGACAGCAACCCGGAATACCGCACCGCGCAGATCCGGCTGCGATACACCTCCCTGGTCACCCCGGACTCGGTGTACGACTACGACCTGGTCACCCACGCGATGGTGCGGCGCCGGCAGAAGCCGGTGCTGCCCGGGCCGGACGGGCGGCCGTACGACCCGACGGCGTACGAGCAGCATCGCGACTGGGCCCTCGCCGACGACGGCACCCGGGTGCCGATCTCGCTGGTCTGTCGGGCCGGTACGCCGCGCGACGGCTCCGCGCCGTGCGTCATCTACGGGTACGGCTCGTACGAGGCCAGCATGGACCCCTGGTTCTCGGTGGCCCGACTGTCCCTGCTGGACCGCGGCGTCATCTTCGCCGTGGCACACGTCCGCGGCGGCGGTGAGCTGGGTCGACACTGGTACGACCAGGGCAAGCTGCTGGCCAAGAAGAACACCTTCACCGACTTCGTGGCCTGCGCCCGGCACCTGGTCAAGGCCGGTTGGACGGCCACCGACCGGCTGGTGGCGCGCGGCGCCTCGGCCGGCGGCCTGCTGATGGGGGCGGTGACCAACCTCGCCCCGGACGCGTTCACCGGGATCGTCGCGCAGGTGCCGTTCGTGGACGCACTCACCTCGATCCTCGACCCGTCGCTGCCGCTGACCGTCACCGAGTGGGAGGAGTGGGGCAACCCGCTCGACGACCCCGAGGTGTACGCGTACATGAGGTCCTACACGCCGTACGAGAACGTGCGGCCCGTGAACTACCCGGCGGTCCTCGCCGTGACCAGCCTCAACGACACGCGCGTGCTCTACCACGAGCCGGCGAAGTGGATCGCGCGGCTGCGGGCGACCGCGCCACAGGGCGACTACCTGCTCAAGACCGAGATGGGCGCCGGGCACGGCGGCCCGAGCGGCCGCTACGACGCCTGGCGCGAGGAGGCCTTCATCAACGCGTGGATTCTCGACCGGTTCAGCCGCACCTGAGCCGCGGTCAGGACGGGCCCTTCCCCAGGCGGACGCGCCAGGAAGGGCCCTTCTTGACCGCCTCACCGCGTCCGCCGGCACCTCTCGCCTCACAGCACCGACGCCAGCACCGCCGGGTCGACGTTGCCGCCGGTCACCACGGCGACCGTACGCCCGCTCGGCAGCTCGGCGGGTCGAAACAGACACGCGGCCACAGCCACGGCGGCACTCGGCTCCACCACCAGCCGGGCGTCGCGGACCAGCCGGCCCATCGCGGCACCGATCTCCGCCTCGGTGACGGTCACGATGCGGTCGAGGCGTTCCCTCAGGTGGGCGAGAGTCAGCTCGGACGGCGGCATGCGCAGCCCGTCGGCCGCAGTCCGGTAGGTGCGCTCCTCACCCCAAGCCACCACCGACCCCGCCGCCAGCGAGTCCCGGGCGTCGGCGGCCAGCTCGGGCTCGACGCCGATCACCACCGCCGCCGGTCGCACCGCCCTCACCGCCGTCGCGACGCCCGACGAGAGCCCGCCACCGCCGATCGGTACCAGCACCACGTCGACGTCGGGCAGGTCGTCGACGATCTCCAGGCCGATCGTGCCCTGCCCGGCGATGATCCGCCGATCGTCGAACGGCGGCACCAGCATCGCGCCGGTCTCCGCCGCGAGCCGCTCCGCCGCCGACTCACGGCGTGGCGGCGGCACCGTCAGCACCTCGACCCCGAGCGCCCGGATCCGGTCGACCTTGACCGCGGGAGCGCGCTCGGGCACCACGATCCGGCACGGCACGCCGGCGGCGCGCGCCGCGTACGCCAGGGCCAGCCCGTGGTTGCCCGACGAGTGGGTGACCACCCCGCGCGCCCGCTGCGTCGCCGTGAGCCGGGCTATCGCGTGGATCGCGCCCCGCAGCTTGAACGACCCGACCGGTTGCAGGCTTTCCGGCTTGAGCCACAGGTCCGCGTCCCACGGGGACCGCATCAGGGGGTACGCAGGACCGCGCCCGCGACGTCCGAGGCGGCCTGCCGGATGTCCTCGATCGACACCAGCTTCATCGCCCCATTCTGCCCGGCGCCACCATCCGCCTGCCCGCCCCGCCCATGCCACGACCGTGCTCGCGGAGACGGTGGCCCCGGCGCCGTTTCGCCCGGATGGCGCCACGCGCACGTCCGGGTCGGCTGCCCGTCCCGGCGGTGCCGGTACATGCTCCCCGGCCGCAGCACGATCATGATTGGGATGCTCGGGTTCCAGGTCGCCTAGACTGCCGGCGTGATCGGGGCGAAGCGGTGAGCACGGCGGAGGGTGGGCCGGTAGCGGGCGGGCCAACGGAGGACGCACCCCGGTCGAGCCTGCGTGCGGCGGCACGGGACCGGCGGGTCTGGGCGATCCTCGCGGTGGTCGCCGTCCTGCTCGTCTGCTGCTGTTCGGCCGCCGCCGGCTCGCTGCTCGCGCTCTCCGCCGGGCTGTTCAGCGCGAACTGACCGCCGACCAACCCGATCAGGCGGTCCGGAGTTCCTCCACCGCCGTGCTGGTGTGCAGGACGAGAACACCGGCCGCGACCGTCACCAGCACCGCGGCCACGGCACCGCCACCGAGCGCCGCCAACTGTTCCAGGGGTACGGCCGGCGACACGGTCACCTCCGGCACCCACTCGGTACGGGTGTGTGCCGCCTGGGTGACCGGGTCCTCGCACACCGGCCCCGCGTCGCAGATCGTCTGCTTGTAGCCGCCGCCGGACGGAGCGCGGAACAGGCCACGGGCAAGCAGGAGCCCGACGGTGAGAGCGACGACGATCGCGGGAACGGCTGGGGCGAGCGCCTGCCACCCGACCGCCCGGCCCAGCGTGCCCCGGGGCACCCCGGCGGCGACCAGCGCCGCGTACGTGCGCCGCCGGGCAGTGATGCCCTCCACCACGGCGACCAGCAGCCCGCCGGCGGCGATCGCGATCGCCACGGAGACCGCGAGGTCGACCAGGTCCATCGTGTTGAGATAGAAGTCGTCGCCACCGGCCAGGCTACCAAGCCCACGATCCGACAGCGCATTCGCCGCCTCGAAGTGGGCCCGTAGGCCCGCGGCTCCCGCCCCGAAGAGCAGCGCCGCCAACAGGGCGGCGAGGGTCCGGCTGCCGGCCCACGGATCAACGGTCAGCCGCCGGGCGGCGAGCAGCACGGCGGGACGCCGCGCGTACCGGTGCAGTAGCCGGCCTACGGCGTACGAGATCCACCCGGTCCCGATCACCACGCCGACCGTGGCGGTCAGCCCGCCCGCGATCAGCAGGGTCGGTAGCAGCCACTCCGGCGGCTCGTTGCCGCGCCGGGCGTGCCAGAGCTCGATCGGCCGGTACACGCTGAACATGGCCAGCCCCAGCACGATCAGCGCGCCTGGCCACGGTCGCGGCCCCCGGACGCGTGTCCGGCGCACCACGCCGAACGGCGTGGTGCGGACCCGGCGCAGCAGGAACGCGGTGGCCACGGCCGCCACCAGCGGTAGTCCGAGGACGACCGCGGTCACGGCAGCCGCCGGGGGTAGCACGTCGGTCGGCAACGCGAGTTGCCCCCGGTGGTCCGGCCGGTGCAGCAGTTCTCGGCCGCCCAGGTACACCCCCAATCCGGCGAACGCGCCGATCAGGCTCGCCAGCCCGGACTCCAGCACAGCGATCCAGGTCACCTGGCCCGGCGTGGCGCCGGCCAACCTGAACGCGGCCAACCGGCGGTCCCGGGCGGGCGCGCCGAGCCGGGCGCACTGACCGGCCAACGCCAGGACCGGGATCGTGAGCAACAGCAACGCGAACGCCGTTCCGCCGCGGAGCCCGGGCTCCCGGAGCAGGGCATTGCTGTACTGCTCGGACCAGCGGGGATAGCCGGCCGCACCGTGCGGCGTCGGGATGGCCAGCACGGTCAGCGCGGCCAGCCCGGCAAGGGTGGCCAGCGCCGCGCTGAGCGCGGTCAACGTCACCCGGGCCGCGTCGGTGCGAGTGCCCACGAGTGCCAGGCGGAGCGCGGCCCACGGCCTCACGGCCGCTCCCCGAGCAGCGGCACGTCGAGCCCGAGGCCACCGTGGTCGACGAGGCCGTCCCGCAGGACGACCTCACGGTCGGCGTACGCGGCGATACGCGGCTCATGGGTGACCAGGATGACCGCCGTGCCCTGGTCGCGGGCGAGCCGGACAAGTTGCCGCAGGACCTGCTCACCGGTCAGCGTGTCCAGGGCACCGGTGGGCTCGTCCGCGAACAGCACCCGCGGCTCGGTGACCAGCGCGCGGGCGGCGGCGCAACGCTGTTGCTGCCCGCCGGACATCTTGCCCGGCGGGGTATCCGCCAGCTCCGCCACGCCGAACCGCTCCAGGCAGGTCAGGGCCGCCGTCCGCGCTGCTCGCCGCCCCGTGCCGGCGAGCAGCAGCGGCAGGGCGACGTTCTCCGCCGCGGTCAGCTCGGCGACGAGCTGACCGAACTGGAACAACACCCCGAACTCCGTCCGTCGCAGCTGCGAGCGCGCCGCCTCGGACCAGGTGTCGAGCCGATGGCCGCGCCACGTCACCGCGCCCGCGTCCGGGCGCAGGATGCCGGCGAGGCAATACAGCAGCGTGGACTTCCCGCTGCCACTCGGCCCGACCACCGCCACGATCTCGCCCTCGGCCACGTCAAGCGTGACCCCGCGTAGGGCGGACGTCGGCCCGTATGCCTTGACCACTCCGCTGGCCTGTAGTTGCGTCACGAGTGCACCTCCCGGTGCCAGTCGGCGACCCGTTCCAGGGTGGTGTGCAGCCACCGCAGGTCGGCGTCGAGGTGGGTGATGGCGAAGTCGAGGGCGACGACGTCGTCGAGCGTGGCCGACGGGGCGGACTTGGCGGCGGTCAGCTCACGCAGCCGCTGGATGTGGGCTCGGCGCTGGGCGACCAGCCAGTCGCGGGCCCGGTCCACGTCGGCGACCAGCAGCGCCACCGCGACCTTCGCGAAGAGTGTGCTGGCGACGTAGGGCATGGGCGGCTCGACCTCGGCGAGCCAGCCGTCCAGCGCGGCCCGACCCGCGTCGGTGAGGGTGTACGTGGTGCGGTCCGGACCCCCCTCCCGCTCCTGGCCGGCGGTGGCGACGAGGCCGTCGCGCTGCAACCGGCCGAGCGTGGCGTAGACCTGCCCGAAGGCCAACGGCCGGGCCCGGGGCAGCCGCTCGTCGTGGGCGCGCTTCAACTCGTAACCGTGCTTGGCGCCGGTCACGAGCAGCCCGAGCAGGACGTGCGGTGTGGACACGGCGCTACTATTCACTGAGCGAATAGCAGCTGTCAAGGGACCCACAGCGCGGGCGCCGCGGGTCGAGTTCAGCGTGGTCACCGGCCGCAACCTCCACGGCGTATGCCCGCCCGCTCACCGGACCGCACCCCACTCGCAAACGTGACCACCCCTCCGGCCTGACCGGGTGGACCTACCGCACGCTCGTCAACCACGTGCCCGAAGCAAGGGAACGGCGACGACCCCGGGCAAGCGCTCCCGATCTGCCTACCGGCCCGACAGTGGGATACCGTTTCCCCGATAACGGGAGGTCTGGCGAATGTCCTTGACAGTGCAGACGGAACAGCGCGGCAACGTCGTCGTCGTGTCGGTCGCGGGCGAGCTGGACATGGCGACCGCACCGCAGTTGCAGGACCAGATCACCGACCTGCTGGACAAGGGCCGCAGCCGGCTGGTCTTCGACCTGGGCGACCTCTCGTTCTGCGACTCCACCGGGCTGTCCGTCTTCGTCCGCGCCAAGAACAGCTGCGACGAGGCCGGCGGTGTGGTCCGGCTGGCCGCCCCGCAGCGAGGGGTGCTGCGCATCCTGGAGGTCAGCGGGCTCGTCGAGGTGCTGCACACCTACCGGACCGTCGAGCAGGCCGTCGCGGGTGACCCCACTCCCACCTCCCCCTGACCGTCAGGTCTCGTCCTCGACGTACCGGGGACGGGCGATAACCAGCCCCGCACCGGTCTGCACCGTCAGGGCCGCCAGGAGAAACCCGATCGGCGCGGTCCAACCGGCGGTGGCCTCGTAGAGGACACCGACCAGCAGCGGCCCGAGGGCCGCGATGACGTAGCCGACGCTCTGCGCGAACGCCGACAGCGCCACCGTCCCCTCGGCGGTGCGGGCCCGCAGCCCGATGGTCGTGAGGACCAGCGGGAAGGCTCCCTGCCCGACCGCCAGCAGGGCGACCCAGAGCATCGCGCCGCCGTGCGGCGCCAGCGCCAGCCCCAGGTAGGCGAGCGTCGACGCGGCGGTCAGCGACAGCACCAGGGGTCGCAGCGTCCGCATCCGCCCGGCCAGCGTCGGCATCAGCAGCGCGATCGGCACGCCCAGGGCGGTCACCCCGGCGAGCAGCAGGCCGGCGGTCTCCGGCCGGTACCCGGCGTCCCGGAACAGCTGCGCCAACCAGCCCATGATCGCGTACCCGCTCAGCGACTGCGTGCCGAAGTACACCGCCATCGCCCAGCCGAGCCGGGTCCGGGCCGGCCGCACCCGTGTGGTGGTGGTCGCCGTCCGGGCCGCCCGCCACGTGACCGCGCCGGCCCGCAGTGCCAGCGGCACCCATGGGAGAACTGCCACCGCGGCCAGCCCCGCCCAGATGCCGAGCCCGACCCGCCACGAGCCGAAGGCGTGCGCGACCGGCACCGCCGACGCGGAGGCCACCGTCGTGCCCACGGTCAGCGCCATCGTGTACGCCCCGGTGACCAACCCGGTACGGCCCGGGAAGTGCTGCTTGACCAGCATCGGCAGCAGGATGTTCGCCACCGCGATCCCGGCCAGCGCCAACGCGCTGGTGAGCACGAAGACCAGCGCCGAGCCGGTGACCACCCGCAACACCTGGCCGGCGGCGAGCGCGAGCATGGCGACCACCAGCACCCGGGCCGGGGCGACGCGGCGGACCAGCCACGGGGTGAGCGCACCGAGCCCGGCGAACGCGATCGTCGGCAGGGTCGTGACGAGACCGGCCATCGCCCCGGAGAGCCCCAGCCCGGTCCGCACCTCGTCGAGCAACGCCCCCAGGCTGGTGACGGCGGCCCGCAGGTTCACCGCGACCAGCAGCATCCCGACCAGCACGAGCGCACCCCCGCGCAGCACGCCGTTTTCCGCCACCGTCGCCGTGCGCGCGCTTTCCGGGGAACGCGCGCTTTCCGGGAAAGAGGCCGGTTCGGCGTTCCCGGAGCCACGCTTTCCGCGCTTCCGCCCCCTCCGCGGGTGGGTGGGCGTGACGGTGGGGGGTGGTGGCGGAGTCATGGGGTCGAACCTACAATCATGGGATGAATTTTCGGCAGGGGTTGTAACCAGTGCCACCCGTGGCTGATGCCGCCGCCACGCCGCCGCGCGGCCGGCGGGTGCAGGAGACGATCGCGCAGCTCCGAAAGCGGATCCTGGGCGGCGAGTGGCCGGTGGGCGGCCGGATCCCGACCGAGCCGCAACTGGTGGCGACCCTCGGCGTCGGCCGCAACACCGTGCGCGAGGCGGTCCGCGCCCTGGTGCACGCCGGGGTGCTGGACTGCCGGCAGGGCTCGGGGACGTACGTGGTGTCGACCGACGAGTTGGCCCCGGTGGTGGCCCGCCGGCTCACCGACGACCGGATGGTCGAGGTGGTCGAGGTGCGGCGCGCCTTCGAGGTGGAAGCCGCCCGACTGGCCGCGCTACGGCGTACCGTCGAGGACCTGGCGGCGCTCGACGGCGCACTCGCCGCCCGGGAGGCGGCGTGGCGCGGCGGCCGGGTCGACGAGTTCGTGGAGGCCGACGCCGCGCTGCACGCCGCCGTCGTCGCCGCCGCACACAACGGCATGCTCGCTGAGCTGTACGCCTCGGTCGGCGCCGCGCTGCGCAGCACCCTGACCCATTCGATGGGCGCCACGCTGGAGCCGGAGCGCTACGTCGACCATTCCCGACTGGTGGATGCGATCCGGGCCGGCGACGCGGACCGGGCAGCCATCGAAGCCGGCGCCTTTCTGGAGCATCCGTCCGAGGCATAGGTTGTGCCGGACCGAAGAATCGGACACCTCGGGAGTACGGATGCTCAAGGGCTTCAAAGACTTCGTCATGCGAGGGAACGTCGTCGACCTGGCGGTCGGCGTCGTCATCGGCGCCGCCTTCACCAGCCTGGTCACCCAGTTCACCGAATCGTTCCTGAACCCACTGGTCAAGCTGATCGACGGCCGTTCCGAGCTGACCGCCGGCACGTGGAAGATCGGCGGTCAGACCTTCGAGTGGGCCGCGTTCGTCAACGCGGCCATCACCTTCCTGCTCATCGCCACGGCCCTGTACTACCTGGTCGTGTTCCCGATGAACACGTTGGCCGAGCGCCGGCAGCGCGGTGAGGAGCCGCCGCCGAAGGCGCCGAGCGAGGAGATCAAGCTGCTCACCGAGATCCGGGACGCCCTGTCCGCGGCCGGCCGCACCACCCCCGCCCAGCAACGCGGCGCCCTCGACGACGCGATTGGCCGGCGGGAGGAACCGCCCACCAGGCACTGACGCGGCACGCACCCACCGGCCCCCGCGGGAATCCCGCGGGGGCCGCAT
This sequence comes from Micromonospora sp. WMMA1363, assembly GCF_030345795.1. Classification (NCBI taxonomy): domain Bacteria; kingdom Bacillati; phylum Actinomycetota; class Actinomycetes; order Micromonosporales; family Micromonosporaceae; genus Micromonospora; species Micromonospora sp. WMMA1363. The sequence goes on along the minus strand of NZ_JAUALB010000001.1, from coordinate 4,589,214 downwards.
TTCTTCGTACGCATGTTCGATAGAGTTCCCCCCATGGAGCAGCGAAAGCACTGGTGGAACGGGAAATGGGGCCGCCTGGCCCGGCGGGACGTCTTCCTCCGGGTCGACGCCGACCGGTGGTACGTCGAGCAGCGCGCCGGCGGGTCGGAGGGGGTCTCGCGGTTCTACGAGTACGGCAGCGCCGACGAGGCCGAGGAGACGGTCCGGGCCCTGCTCCACGGCACCGACACGTGGCGCGAACTGTCCCCCCGCCCGCCGGGCGGCTGGGGCGGCGTTTAGCGCGCGGAACGGCCGGGAACCGCGCTGGTATGAGTCAACCGGTCCTCTCCCGGGTCACCACCGGCATGCGGGTACTCGACGCCGCCGGTACCAATATCGGCACCGTGGACCTGGTCCAGCGCGGTGACCCGAACGCGGTGACCGTGCAGGCGCCGACCGCCGACCCGGGCAGCAGCCTGGACGAACTGATCGAGTCCACCGCCACCGAGGAGCCGGACGTCCCGGCCGACCTGGCGGCCCGACTGCGGCACGCGGGCTACTTGAAGGTCTCCACCGACCAGGTCAGCACCGGCGCGGTCTACGTGCTCGCCGACCAGATCGCCGCCGTCACCGACGCGGTCCGCCTCGACGTCCCGCTGACGGATCTGCCCGCCGAGGAGTGATCCGTCGACGACAACTTTCCAAACCGCCCACCAGTGCGTAGAGACGAACGGAGGGTGTTCTTGGCAAGCTTGATCCCATGACGCTGATCCTCCGCTCGGCCATCCTCAACGACGTCGGCCTGGTCCGGACCAACAACGAGGATTCCGCCCTCGCGGGCGAGCGCCTCGTCGCGGTCGCGGACGGGATGGGCGGCCTGCCCGCGGGCGAGGTGGCGAGCGAGATCGTGATCCGGATCCTGGACGAGCTGACCCCGCCACCCACCCCCGACGAGGCCACCGACGCGCTGCGCGCCGTGGTCAGCACCGCCAACCAGCGCATCCACGCCGCCATCACCGTCGATCCCGCCCGTGAGGGCATGGGTACGACATTGACAGCCGCGCTGCTCGCCGGTGACACACTGGTGCTGGCCCAGGTCGGCGACTCCCGCTGCTACCTGCTCCGGGACGGGGCGCTGACCCAGCTCACCCGGGACGACACGTTCGTGCAGGCGCTGGTGGACCAGGGCGCGCTCTCCCCCGAGCAGGCCCGGCACCACCCCCAGCGGTCCCTGGTGACCCGCGCGGTCCAGGGCTCGGACACCCCGCCCGCGATCGGAACGCTCACCGTCGCGCCCGGCGACCGGCTGCTGCTGTGCAGCGACGGGCTCTCCGACTACGTCGAGCACGACGCGGTCGCCGCCGCGCTGACCCGCTACGGCGACCGCCAACTCTGCGGGGAGCAACTGGTCAAGCTCGCCCACCAGGCCGGGGCGCCGGACAACGTCACCGTCGTGGTCTCCGACGTCACGGCGCTCTGAGCCCGTCCACCACCCGCTCCGCACAGGTAGGTGCGCCGAGCTGGGCACCGCCAGGGCGGAGGCGGCTCGCGTTCGTCGCCCCGGTGAGCGCGATCATCGCGAGGGCCGACCGGTGAACGCCGACGGGTGGCCGCGGTGTCCGGCCGCGCCGTCGCCGGCACCTGCGACACCTGCCGACCGGGGTAGGCGCAATCTCGGTTGCGCGGGCGGCCCGGCCGGGATGGGATGAGCCGATGACCGTCCGCAGGGTTGGTTCCGAGGAACGCCTCACCACCAGCTTCCCCCTCCAGGCGTACGCCTTCGAGGGCTCGCCCCGGAGCGTCGAGCGGGCCAAGGAGTTCCGCGAGTACCTGCCCTACAACGAGGGCAACCGGACGCTGGTCGTCGAGGAGGCGGGCGAGACGCGCGCGGCGGTCTCGGCCATCCCGATGCGGGAGAACCTGCGCGGCCGGGTGTTGCCGATGGCCGGCGTCGCCGGCGTGGTCACCCACCCGCTGGCCCGCTGGCAGGGGCACGTGCGCACCCTGCTGCACCAGTTGCTGGACGAGATGCGCGACGAGGGGCACCAGCTGACGGCGCTCTGGCCGTTCCGGCCGTCGTTCTACGGGCGGTTCGGCTACGTCGGGCTGCCGCTGCGGCGCACCGTCTCGCTGCCGGTGGCCGACCTGGCCCCGCTGCTACGCGCCGATTTGCCCGGCGAGGTGGGTTGGGAGCGGATCGGCGCCGGTTACCCGGCGTGGCACGAATTCACCGAACGCTGCCTCCGCGAGCGGCACGGGTTCGCGCTCTTCCCCGACTACCGGGCGGTGGCGCTGCGCGACCGGAACGAACGGTGGCTGGTGACCGCCCGGGTCGGCGGGACGGTGACCGGGGCGGCGACCTACCGGATCGACGAGCACGGGGGCACGTTGGCCGCCGACGACCTGCTCGCCACCGACCCGTACGCCCGGTCGCTGCTGTTGCAGTTCTTCGCCCGGCACATCGACCAGGTGGCGACGGTCCGCTTCGACGTTCCCGCCGACGAGGTGCCCGAGCTGTGGCTCACCGACCTCGAGGTGCATGTGCAGGCGCGGGTGGCCCGGCCGGGTTCCTCGGCGCCGATGGCCCGGCTGCTCGCGGTGGACGCGCTCACCGGACTGCCCGTCGGCCCGGCCCGGGTCCGGGTGGAGCTGACCGGGGATCGCTGGCTCGCCGGGGTCTATCTGCTCGACGGCACGACCGGAGCGCTGGAACTGGCCCGCGCCGGCGCGGGCGGCGCCCCATCCGCCACGCTGACCGCCGCCGGGCTCTCCGGGCTCGCGTACGGGGTACTGGATCCGGTGGAGGTGCACCTACGCGGGCTGGGTGACGTTCCCGCCGACGCGGGGGCGGAGCTGCGCCGCCTCTTCCCGCGCCGGCTGCCGTACCTCTTCGCCGACTTCTGATCGGGCCCGCCGGACGAATCGACTTCCTTAGTACTGCAACGGCGGGTCGTAGCTTCGGGTGCTGATCATTCGTTGGTTGGTTGTGGTGGATGCGCGGGTGGTCGGGTCGTGGGATGCCGGGTTGGAGGAGTTGTTCTTCCGGTTCGCGCATCGGTTTGAGCGGGTGGAGCCGCGGCGGCGGGCATGGGCGTATGTGCGGGGGCTACTGGCACCGTTGGAGCGGCGTAACGGCTGGACCCTCGCGGAGCAGGCTGGGCATGTGTCGCCGGACGGGTTGCAGGGCATGCTGTGCAGCGCGGCGTGGGACCGGGACGCGGTCCGCGATGACGTGCGCGATTACGTGGTGGACCAGATCGGCGATGCGGCCGGGGTGCTCATCGCTGACGAGACGGGGTTCGTCAAGAAGGGCCGTGCGTCGGCGGGGGTCCAACGGCAGTATTCGGGTACGGCGGGCAAGACCGAGAACTGCCAGATCGGCACGTTCCTGTGCTACGCCACGCCGCGGGGTCGGGCGTTGATCGATCGGGAGTTGTACCTGCCGAAGTCGTGGACCGGTGATCGGGACCGGTGCCGGCGCTCGGCGATCCCGGACGCCGTCGGGTTCGCGACCAAGCCGCAGCAGGCGCAGGCCATGCTGGAGCGGGCGGTCACCGCGGGGGTGCCGTTTTCGTGGTTCACGGCCGATGAGGCCTACGGGCAGAACCCTGGCCTGCGGGGCTGGTTGGAGGATCGGGACATCGCGTACGTGATGGCCACCCGACGCGACGATCGGGTGCCCTCCGGGCTGCACACCACCACCGGTGTCGACGAGCTGATCGGCAGGGTGCGTGCGGGCGCGTGGCAACGACTGTCGTGTGGTGACGGCGCGCACGGGCCGCGCCGCTACGACTGGGCTCGGCTGCCGATCCGCCGCACCTTTGCCCACGGCCGCCGCGGCTGGGTCCTGGCCCGACGCTCGATCACGGATCCCGGCGACATCGCCTACTACGTCTGCTTCGGCCCCCGCGGCACCCGACTACGCGACCTGGTGCGGGTCGCCGGTAGCCGTTGGTCGGTGGAGGAATCGTTCCAGACCGCGAAGAACGAGGTCGGCCTGGACCAGTACCAGGTCCGCCGCTACGACGCCTGGTACGCCCACATCACCCTCGCGATGGCCGCCGCCGCGTTCCTCGTCGTCACCCGCGCCCTCGAAGCCGCAAAGGGGGCACCACCGCAAACGAGCGCAGCCAGATCCCGCTGAGCAGCAACGAAATCCGCCGCCTGTTCGCCCACCTCGTCCTGACCACCCGCCGTCGAGCCGACCACATCCTGCGCTGGTCCGACTTCCGCCGTCGCCGCCAGGAACAAGCCCGAGCCGCCCACTACCGCAAACGACTCAAACCGCCATAAGTCACGACCCGCCGTTGCAGTACTAACCGGCGCTCTACGGCGCGTCCTTCTGTCATCGATCAGCGGTTCCGGGGAAGCCGGGGGCGGCAGTGTCATCGAGGCCCACGAGGGGCGACCGCAAAAGGCCGTCACCCCGGCTTCCGCCTAGTTCCTACCACAAGCCCTGTCCAAGGGCCCGCACGGAAGAGGGTGCACTAGTGACCTCCGGGGGACGTCCTATGAGTGGCCTGAAAGAACTGCCTCCGACGCCGACGACGATCCCCGTCCTGCCCGACGGGGAGCCGGTGATGTCCTTCGCCCAGGAACGCCTCTGGTTCATGGACGCGTACGCGCCCGGCACGACGGCGTACACGATCCCGGAGGCCTGGCGACTGCGCGGCCCGATCGATCCGGAGGCGCTCGCCGGGGCGCTGAACCGGGTCGCGGCCCGGCACGAGCCGTTGCGGACCCGCTTTCCCGCCACCGTGGACGGCCGACCCGTCGTGCTCGTCGACGATGTCGGCGCGATCCCGCTCGCCACCGCGGCGGCCGTGTCCGACGACGCCGTGAGCGCGCTCGTCGACGCCTTCATGGCCGAACCGTTCGACCTCGCCGCCGGCCCCGTGGCGCGGGCGATGCTGATCACGATCGCCCCCGACGAGCACGTGTTCGCGCTCGCGGCACACCACATCGCCGCCGACGGATGGTCAACCGAGCTCATCCTCGGCGAGGTGCTGGCCTGCCTGGCCGGCGACCCGCTGCCGGACCTGCCGGTCCGCTACCGCGACTTCGCCGCGTGGCAACGCGCTCTGCCCGACACCGAGCAGGATGTGGCGTACTGGCGCGGGCAACTCGCCGGCGTCGCGCCGCTCGAGCTGCCGACCGACCGGCAGCGGCCACCGGTACCGACCTACGCCGGCGCCGCGCACGAGTTCTCGGTCGCGCCGAGTGCGCTCGACGAGTTGTTCCGGCTCGGACGCAAGCAGCGGGCCACGCCGTACATGGTGCTGCTCGCGGCGTTCGCGATCCTGCTGGGCCGCCGGGCGCAGCAGGACGACGTCACGATCGGGTCGCCGACGGCCGGCCGGCCGGTACCCGAGCTCGACGACCTCGTCGGCTGCTTCGTCAACATGGTGACGATGCGGGTCGACTCCTCGGGCGACCCGACGTTCGTCGAGCTGCTCGATCGGGTCCGCGCGACGGCCGTGCACGCCTTCGCCCACCAGGAACTGCCGTTCGAGCGTCTGGTTACCGAGTTGAACGTGCCGCGGGAGGTGTCACGTTCGCCGCTGTTCCAGGTGGTCTTCTCCATGCAGAGCTACGAGGAGGCCGAGCGGAGCAACCCGTCGATCACGGTCACCGAAGACGTCGACATCTCGTACTGCGTGACCCGGTTCGACCTCGAGCTGCACACCGCCGGCGCCGGCGACTTCCTGATGACCTACAACACCGCGTTGTTCAGCGCGGACTCGATCGAGCGCCTGGGTGCGCACTTCCGCGTCCTTCTGGAGGGCATCGCCGCCGATCCGCACGTCCCGATCTCGAGCTACGAGCTGCTCACGGCCGACGAGCGCGCGCAGCGCACACGCTGGAACGACACGAGCGCCGACCTCGGCGCGGACCAGCTCCTGCACGACCCGGTCGCAGCGCAGGCGCGCAGCACGCCCGACCACCCGGCGGTGGTCCACCCAGGTGGTTGGCTCTCGCACGCCGAAATCGACCGGAGGGCCGATCACCTCGCGATGCGGCTGACTGCCTCCGGGGTGACGAGGGGCGACCTGGTGGCCGTCGTGATGGCACGGGGGTGGGAGCAGGTCGTCGCGGTGCTGGCGATCAACAAGGCCGGCGCCGCCTACCTGCCCGTCGACGCAGATCTGCCCGAGCGCCGCCGCAACGAACTCATCGCGCGCGGCGGCTGCGACGTGGCACTCACCCAGGCGGCGCTGCGTTCCCGGCTGGACTGGCCGGACGGACTGGTGGTGCTGCCCGTCACCGAGGAGTCGGGTGGATCGGCGCCGGCCTGTCCCGCCGAGCCCGGCGACCTCGCCTACGTGATCTTCACGTCGGGCTCGACCGGCACGCCGAAGGGCGTGATGATCGAGCACAGGGCTGCGCTGAACACCGTCCGCGACGTCACCGCGCGGTTCCGGGTGGGGCCCGACGACCGGGTCTTCGCGCTGTCCGCCCTGAGCTTCGACCTGTCGGTCTACGACGTCTACGGCACGCTGGCCGCCGGCGGCACGCTGGTCATGGGACGGCCCGAGGAGGACAAGGACCCGGCCGCGTGGGCGCGGATCGTCACGGAGCAGCGAGTCACCGTGTGGAACTCGGTGCCCGCGCTGATGGAACTGCTGGTCGAGCACGCCGAGCAGGAAGGGACCGACATCAGTTCGCTGCGGCTGGTGATGATGTCCGGCGACTGGATCCCGCCGACACTGCCCGACCGCATTCGCGCGCTCGCCCCGAACGCCGAGATCATCAGCCTCGGCGGAGCGACCGAGGGGTCGATCTGGTCGATTTGCTACCCGATCGACGACGTCGACCCGTCGTGGTCCTCGATCCCGTACGGCCGCCCGATGACCAACCAGCAGTTCCACGTCCTCGATCGCGGGATGTGCGATGTGCCGATCGGTGTGCCTGGCGACCTGTACATCGGGGGCGTCGGCGTGGCATCCGGCTACTGGCGGGACCCGGAGCGGACGGTGGCGGCGTTCGTCACCCACCCGCGTACCGGCGCTCGTCTCTACCGGACCGGCGACCTCGGCCAGTACCGGCCCGACGGTGTGATCGAGTTCCTCGGCCGGGCCGACGCCCAGGTCAAGATCCGCGGCTACCGGATCGAACTCGGCGAGATCGAGGCCCATCTGACCCGCCATCCCGAGGTCGCCGAGTGCGTGGTGAACTCGCACGGCACGGGCAACGCCGCCCAGCTCGTGGCCTACGTCGTGGCCGAGCCCGGAGCCGTTCCCGACCCCGCACGGCTGCGGTCGCACCTCGCTGCGGCGCTGCCGGCCTACATGGTCCCCAACTCGTTCGTCACGCTGCCCCGGCTGCCGCTGACCGCGAACGGCAAGGTGGACCGCGGGCGGTTGCCCGCGCCCGAGGCGCCCGTAGCCGGCGAGGCCGGGCGGGTGCCGCCACGCACCGAATCGGAGCGGATGATCCACGCGGTGTGGGCGGATGTCCTCGACGGCGCCGACGTCGGAATCGACGACAACTTCTTCGCCGTGGGTGGTCACTCCCTGCTCGCGATCAGGGTGGTCGAGCGGCTGAGGCGTGCGACGGCGGACGGTGCCTCGATCGCCGTGATGGACCTGTTCACCCACGCGACGATCCGGCGGCTCGCCGCCCTGCTCGACGGGAAGACGTCGGCGGAGCGCAGGCTCCTGCACCTGCTGACGCCGAAGCCGTCGTCCGAGGCCGAGCTCAGCTACGTCGCCGTTCCGTACGGCGGTGGCAGCGCGATGGTGTACAAGTCGCTGGCGGACGAGCTACCGGCCACGCACGCGCTGTGGTCGGTGGCCATCCCCGGCCACGACCCGGGAATCGACGAGCAGCGCGCACCGCTCGAGGATGTCGCCGCGCGGTGCGTGCAGGAGATCCAGGAGAGGATCGCCGGGCCGATCGCGCTCTACGGGCACTGCGGCGTCGGCTCGGCGCTCATCGTCGAGATCGCCAGGAAACTGGAGGCGGCCGGCCGCGTCCCGGAGGCGGTCTACATCGGCGCGATCTTCCCCTTCGCCCGGCCGGGCCGGGGCCTGGTCGGCGAGCTGGGGCGGCTTGCCAATGCGGACGCGTCGCGTAGCGACCGCGCCTACGCGGACGGGCTGACCGGGCTCGGGCTCGACATGAGCGACATCGACGCCGCGCAGGCCCGGCTCATCGTCCACAACACCCGCCGCGACACGGAAGCGGCGGAGGACTACTTCACGCGGCTTTTCGAGAGCTCGGTGGAGCGGCTGCGGGCGCCGGTCATCAGCGTGGCCGGGGAGCAGGACCCAGCGTCCGACTTCTACCAGGAGCGCTTTCGCGAGTGGCACTTCCTCAGCGACACCACTGCCGTCGTACTGCTCGACGAGGCGGGTCACTTCTTCCAGAAGCACCGCGCTGCGGAGCTCGCCGAGATCGTGACGACCACCCATCCGGCGGTCTCCGCCGGTGAGTCGGTCGGTGGGGAGGGGTGGCGGCTGCTCGACATCTCGCGCGCGTGTTCGCCTGACGCACCCGACGGGCCCCGGCCCGCGATGCACCGTTTTCTCGCGGTGGCGGCGGCGCACCTCGCCTCGGTCAGCGGCTCGGCGTTGGCCGCGTTCGCAATCGCGGTCTGGATCCTCCTGACCACCGGCTCGCCCGGCCAGTTCGCCCTGTCCGCCGTGGCCGGGCTGGTGCCCGGGCTGCTCGTAGCGCCGCAGGCCGGCACGGTGGTGAACCGCTGCGACCGTCGTACGGTCATGCTTGCCGGCGCCCTCGGCGCGGCCGGGGTGCAGCTGACGCTCGGCTTGCTGGCGTGGACCGGAAGCCTGCAGGTCTCGCACACCTATCCGCTGCTCGCGCTCCTGTCGATAGCGCTCACCTTCCAGCTGCTCGCCTCCGACTCCGCCGTGCCGCAGCTCGTCCCCAAGCGATACCTCGGTCATGCCACCGGCGTCGTCCAGGTCGCCGCGACGACGAGCCGCCTGTTCGTGCCGGTCGCGGCCGTCGGGCTGATGGCCGTCGTGGGCTTGAGGGGCATCCTCGTTCTCGTCGTGTTGAGCTACGCGGTCGCGATCACCGTCACGCTCGCGTTTCGTTTCCCGCGCACCATGGCCGGGCCGGCGAAGTCGGTGACGGCCGAGATCAACACCGGATTCCGGTACGCCTGGGGCGACACTCGGTTCCGCCGGATGCTGATCTTCTTCGCGCTGCTCAACGTCCTCCTGTCGCCGCTGTTCCTACTGATCCCACCGCTGGTGCTGGGGACCGGCCGGCTCGCCGACATCGGTTGGATCCTGCTCGGCGCGGGACTCGCAGGCATGCTGGGCGGCCTCGTCATCAGGGCATGGGGCGGTCCGCCGCGGCGTCGGATGCGGGGCGTGCTGCTGTGGACGCTGTGCCTGGCCGCATTCAGCCTGGTGACCGGCCTGCAAGCGAACCTGGTGACGATCGGTTTCGGCTTGTTCGGCATGGCACTAACGCTGACAATGATCAACGGCACCCATGCCGCGATCGTGGAGGTCAAAGTCCCGCAGCGGTTCCACGGCCCGGTGTTCGCGCTCAACACGGTGATCGCGTGGTCGGCGCTGCCGATCGGCTTCGGGCTGCTAGCGGCCTACGCGTCGGAGCTGTTCGAACCGCTGCTGGCCCCCGGCGGTGCGCTTGCTCCGACCACCGGCGCGGTGGTCGGCACCGGGCCGGGGCGGGGAATCGCCTTGCTGTACGTATTGCTCGCGATAGCCATCATGCTGTTGGCGGTGATGGCGTTGGGCACCAGGTTGCCCCAGCTCGTCGACGACAGCCCCGACGCCATCCCCGACGACCTGATCGGGCTCCGGGCGCTGGGCCGCGGTCCGCTGATCCGGAATGACCAGGAGGTTGGGGGGTTCGAGTCCCTTCGGCGCGCAAGATCATAGGACCTGACTGTGGGAACGCAGGTCAGGCTTTCTGCTTCTTCGTCCTTCGGGTACACCCGAGTCGGGATAGAGCAGCCGTGCCACCTGCTCGACCGTGCCGACGTACCACTCAAGCAGGCGCCGCCGCGCCGCGAGCCGGTCGGCCGGCGAATCGGTGGCGTGGGCGTGCTCCTCCGCGTACCTACGGAGCAGGTCGTGCATGGAGAACCTGCCCGGTGTGCGTTCGTCGACGACGTGCGTCTCGGCGAGGCGGCGCAGCAGGCGGGCCGCTTCAGCCGGCGCGATCCCCGCCAGCGTGGCCGCCGCGGGCACCGTGACGTCCGTGCCCGGCATGAGGCTGAGCAAGCGGAACATCCGCTGGTGCGCTGGGTCCTGCGTCAGGTAGGACTGATCGAACGCGGCACGCACGGCGGACTTCTCGTCACCCTCCGCTGACAGTCCATGGAGGACGCCATCGGTGTGCAGGTCATGGCAGTAGGCTGAGACGCTGTCATAGCCGCCGGTGACGACGTTGGCGGCGGCGATCCGGATGGCGAGCGGCAGCCAGGCGCACAGCCTCGCGAGTGTCGACACGGCCCGCGGTTCGGCCGTCGCACGCGGTCCGAGGATGTGGCTGAGCAGCGTGTGCGCCTCGTCCGGGCTGAGGACGTCGAGTGTCAAGGGACGGGCGCCCTCCCGCGCGACTAGACCGGAGAGCCGGCTGCGGCTGGTTATCAGGACGTGACAACCCGGTCCTCCGGGAAACAGCGGGCGCACCTGCTCTACGCTCCCGGCGTTGTCCAAAACCATCAGGATCCGCCGCTTGGCGACGAGGCTGCGGAACATGGCGGCGGCTTCATCGAGATTATCGGGTATCGCGTCGTTGGAGACCCCGAGCGCCCGTAGGATCTGGGTCAGGGCGTCCAGGGGACGCAGCGGCGGCACCGAGGCGTTGCCTCGCAGGTCAACGAAGAGCTGACCGTCGGGGAACCGGTCCCGGGCCCGGTGCGCCCAATGCACGGCGAGGGCGGTCTTCCCGACCCCGGCAGGCCCGACGACGGTCGACACGGTCAACGGGCTGTGCGCACCGTGCTTGTCGGCGAGCGGCTCGTCAAGTTGGCGGAGTTGGCGTTCGCGCCCGACGTACCCGGTGACCTGGGCCGGCAGCTGCGCGGGCACGGCGCGGGCCGCTAACGGTCTGGATTGCGCCGGCGCTGGCGCGACCGGCAGGTCCGTATCCGCTGGCGGGGGAAGCTCCTGCCGCAATACCCGCAGGTAGGTCTCACGCAGCTCCGGCCCGGGCTCGATCCCAAGCTCCTCGTCCAGGCGGGCCTGCACCTCGCCATAGAGGCCGAGCGCGGCTGCCTGTTCCCCACTGGAGGCCAGGGCCACCATCAGCCGGGCGTGCAGGCCCTCGTGGAGCGGCTCGTCCTGGACGAACCCCCGCAGCGTGCCTACCGCGTCACGGAACCGACCGAGGGCAAGGGCCATGTCGGCGTGTAGAAGCGCCGCGGCGACCCTGCGTTTATGTGCCGCGACTGCTGCCGGCACGCCACGCACCGCGGGGTCCGCGTCGGCGGGCCGCGGGCCGCGCCAGTATCGCAGCGCCTCGCTGGCGAGTCCGGCCGTCCTGGACAGGTCACCCTCGGAGTGGGCCTGGCGGGCCGCATCGAGCAGGTCGTCGAACCGGCCGAGGTCGAGTTGGTGGCGTTTGACACCGAGCGCGAAACCGCCCGGAGCCGACAGGATGGCACGCGAGGGCTCCCCGCGCTGCCGGCCCGGTTCCAGGAACTGCCGGAGGTAGACGTGCAGCAGGCTGTGGCAGCTCTTCGGCGGCCCGTCCGGCCAGAGCGCCTCGACGAGCGCGTCGCGGCTTACCGCGGCCGGATGGTGGAGCGCGAGCACCGTCAGGAACCGGCACAGTGTCGCCGAGGCGGGGCGTTGGTCGACGCCGGCGCGGCGCACCGACAGGGGGCCGAGCATCGCGGTAGAGGATTCATCGTCACCGGCGTGTGCCCTGGTGACCTGAATCGCCGGTGGCAAACCGACAGCGGCGGCCAGCCGCCGCAAGGACGCCTCACGCGGTCGCCGGACCCGATCCTGCTCGATGTCCCTGAGTGCGCGGACGCTGATGCTCGCCCGTTCGGCCAGGTCGTGTTGGCTCAGGTGAGCGTTGATGCGGTGGGTCCGCAGCCAGTGCCCCAGCGAGTTCGCCCCGCTCGTACCTTCGGGTCAGCTGGACGGGATGGTGTTGCACCCGGTGTTCGCGTCCGTTGATCCGACTGCCAGGTGCTCGGGAGCGACGCGGCGGTGAAGATCGGCCTGTCTCCGAGGCCGACGTCGTCGCGTTCCACCTGCGATCGCGCCGGGCGAGACTCGCAAAATCGCTGAACTCGTCTATCCCGTGTATCTGGGGCGGAACGACCCCGTCGCCCGCAAGGATCGCGCCCTGTTTCGCGGGCCGCCCGGGCGGTCTTGTCCGTGCCGGGGCATTCCGGCTAAGGTGCTTCTCGTGACTGCCGGGTCGGCCGTGGGCCATTACCGAGTGAGGCACCCGGCTAGCGCGTGACCGCCGGGCGGCCTCGACCGCCGCCTATTGCCCGCGCCCCTCCCTTTTTCGAATGTCATTTCTCCTGGCTGTCGCCACCCCAGTTTCTCTCCGCAGCCGGGTAGCCGCGGCGCGCTCTTCGCGCCGTGCTCGGTTCGCGGGGTCCCGTCACACAGAAAGCTGTGCATGCCGAACGATCTCAATACACGTGTCATCAACGAGTTCCGTGCCAACAAGGGCCGAGTCGGCGGTTGGTTCGAGGGTGCCCGACTGCTCCTGCTGACCACCACCGGCACCCGGTCGGGCCGGCCGCACACCGCCCCAATCGGATACCTGCCCGACGGGGGTGGCCGGGTCCTCATCATCGCTTCGGCGGGCGGCGCACCCCGAGATCCGGACTGGTACCACAACCTGGTCGCCGATCCGGTCGTCACCGTTGAGGACGGCGCCTTCACATACGAGGCGGAAGCCACGTTGCTCACGGGTGGGGAACGTGACCGGGCATTCGCTCGGGCTGTCGAGGCTGACCCTGGATGGGCGGAGTACCAGGCCAAGACGAGCCGGGTTCTACCGGTGGTGGCCCTTACGGCGATCCCCGGTCCGCCACGGATGAACGCAAGCTCGATGGGTGATGCACTCGAGCTGGTCCATGGGGCGTTCCGTCGGGAACTGGGGCTGATCCGCGACGAGGTCGCGAAGTCGGGTCCGATACTCGGGGCCCAGCTGCGGGTGAACTGCCTGACCCTGTGCACCGGCCTCTCCGGCCACCACACAAACGAGGACGAGGTCATGTTCGCCGGCGTCGGCCACCGGCGGCCCGACCTTGCGCCAGTGCTGGACCGGTTGCGGGCCGAGCACGAGGCGATCGCCGTCCTGCTCGCCCACCTGCGACGGGTCCTCGACGCCCCGGACCTCGACAGGGCCACGCTGCAGGCCGAGGTCGACCGACTCGCCACGGAACTCGAACGCCACCTCGATTACGAGGAGGAACAACTGATCCCGATCCTCGACGCACCCACGTAGGTGGGTATCGGAAACAGAAGGACAGCAACGACCTGTCCACCGCCGGCCTTCGCGGCCGCGGCCACGCCGGTGGGTTGACGGCGACGTACCGGCACTCGGCCGTGGCCACCGCGCACCCGGCCGGTCCCGCCCCCACCACGTAGTCGAGTTCCACTGCTCCTCGCGATGCGTCGGCAGGGGCGGGGCCGGCCGGAGGGGTCACCTCGTCGCGTAGCGCGCCACCTGTTCGGCCGCGCGCAGCCCGGACTCCATCGCCCCGTCCACGTGGCCGCTCCAACCGCTGGCGATGTCGCTGGTGGCGAACGAGATCCGGCCTTGCGGGAGCTGGACGGCGTTCAGCAACCCGGTCAACTGGCCGGGTTGGCGGAACGACCAGCCGCCCAGCGCGTGCGGGTCCGCACCCCAGCTCTGGCCCCGGACGGCGAGCACCGTCGCGTCCGGCACGACCAGCCGTACGGCCCGTTCGACCTGCGCCACGTCGTTGACGTCGAGCCGCTTGTCGCCGCTGAACCCGACCATCAGCTGGCTGTCCGCAAGCTGCTTGATCGGCACAAGGGTGTCGACGGGGTAGCCCTCGGGCGTGTGCACGTAGGTGTTGCCGAGCGAGGTCCGCAGCCGCAGCCACAGCTTGTGCGCGGTGGGCACGCCGAAGGTCTGGCTCGACGCGCGCCGCCGTTCCGGCGTGAGAGCCGGGCCGAACTCGATGGTGTTCCAGACGTTCACCGGGACAGCCACCACGACCGACGCGGCCGTGTACGACGCGCCGGTCCGGGTGCGGACGATCACCTCCCGGCCGGTGTCGATGATGGACCGGACCGGCGAGTTGAGCCGCACGTCGGCTGCCGCCTCGGTCAGGATGGCCCGCGCGAGGCCGGTCATGCCGCTTGCCGGCCGGTAGGTGTTGATGCCGTAGTACTGGTCGGCGTTGTGGTTACACAGCGCCCACAAGTGCAGGAACTGCGTGTACGCGCCGCGGTCTGATCCCCCGCCGAGCCTGCCGGTCGCGCCGGTGAGCCACTTCTCGTCCAGGGCGGACAGGCACATGGCGTCGAGGCGGTCCCGGATGCTCTGGGGGTCGACGTGGTGCAGCAGGTCGGCCCGAGCCAGTGGGTTCGCCGCGTCCGGGAACAGCTCCCGGGCCCGCTCGGAGAACCGGGTGAGCAGCGCGCCCTGCCGGCCGAACGCCTCCTCGGGGCTGAAATACCCGAACCCGGTGGCGGTCGGGAACAGCGCCCGATCGGCCGCCGGGTCGGCGACGATCCCGATGCCCTGGTTTTCGATCTCCCGCCACACGTGGGTCTGCAACGGGTCGACCCACATGCCGCCCATCTCGACCTGTTCGCCCTCGAACGTCGTGGTCCAGGTCCGGCCGCCGATCCGGTTGCGCGCCTCCAGGACCCGGACGCGCAGCCCTTTGCGCCGCAGCGCCCTGGCTGCGGTGACGCCCGCGAAGCCGGCACCGACCACGATGACGTCGGAGGCGGTGCGCGCACGGGCCGCCGAGGCCGGCGGCGGCCGCAGGACGGTGTGCGCGGCGGCGGCCGCCGTGACCGCGGTCAGGACGCCGCGCCGGCTTAAGGCGATTTCGGATAGCTTCGTGCCGCTCATGGTGTCGTCCCTCGTAAGGGTCGTCGGGATGGGTTCACAGGAAAGGGGTCTCCTGGTCGAGTCCGACGAGGACTCGTCCATGCACCTCCAGCCTCATGTCCGGGGACATGAGGTCATTTTAAGGCGATTTCGGATAGCTTCGTGCCACTCATGGTGTCGTCCCTCGTAAGGGTCGTCGCAGGTGGCGGCATCCGAACCGTGCCGTCAGGGCAGCCCGGAGCGCTGAGGGTCCGGCTGGAGCGCTGAGGGTCCGGGTACCAGCGGCCAGCGTTCACCTTCTCAGGTCTGCCCACTGATCTCGTGCCGGCCGACTCCTGTCCCTTCCAAATGGGTGGTCGCCGTCCGGTGAGGTTGGTGGTGTCCTCGTCGGGGAACCGCATCCGGTACATCGGGGGGCGTCAGCACCGACGGTCAAGTCTTGCTTCATGGCCGTGCGGTGCCTTCCATCACGTGGACGAGCCTGCTTTGGGCGCGGCGCGGACGTGTGCGCGTTCGCCCTGTCTGCCGACGAGGCTGAGGAACTCGACGGGGCCGGACGCGGTGGCGCCGAACCAATGCGGTGTGCAGGTGTCGAATTCGGCCGCCTCACCGGCGCCGAGAAGCAGGTCGTGATCGCCCAGGACGAGACGAAGTGTGCCGTTGAGGACGTAAACCCAGTCGTAACCTTCATGGGTCCGCATCTGGGGTGGGGTGTCGTCGCCGCTGGCGGGGAGCACGAACTTGTATGCCTGGATTCCGCCGGGCCGTCGGGTGAGCGGGATGATTGCCGACCCGTCGGAGCAGGCGACGGGACGCAGGTGGATGCGTGGGTCGCCGGTGGGAGGCGCGTCGACGAGTTCGTCGAGGGTCGCGCCGTGTGCTTTGGCGAGTGGCAGCAGCTGTTCGAGCGTCGGGCGGCGCAGGCCGGCCTCGAGCCGGGAGAGTGTGCTCACCGAGATGCCGGTTCGTGCGGCCAGGTCAGCGAGCGTCATCTCGGTGCGCAGGCGCAGGCGTTTGAGCCGTGGCCCCACGGCGTCGAGGGTGCGATCGAACTCGTCCTCCATAGCATCAGTTTGCCATTCGGCAACCCTGCTTGCTCATCTGGCCCCGAGCGCGGCGTACCCGATGGGCGTTGGGCCCGGGCCGACCTGACCGTCTGGAAACCCGGCTCACCCAGCCGAAGGGACGGCGTCCCTCGGGCCAGCCCGGTGCTCATGCCGTGGCGCACCTGGTGGTCAGGAGGCCGGCCACGGCGGTGGCGGTGCCGGGGTGCTTGGTGAGCAGCGCTGCCACCTCGGTGTGGCGGGGTTCGTCGTCTCGCCGCCATCCGCCGGGGCAGCCGAGCAGTGTGGCGACCGCGTCGACGGCCTCGGGATGGTCGGTCAGCAGGCTGACGACTGGTGCCGCCGGCACGACCGTGGGCGTGGGCGTCGGCGTGGGTGCGGCCCACGGCGGCACCCAGGTGTCCAGCGCGGGCAAGGTACCGGGGAAGGTGTGTGCCGCCTCGCGGATCAACAGTGGCACCAGCTCCGGGCCGTGCTCGCGCAGCGTGGTGACGAGGGTGGGCAGCCAGGGCAGCAGGACCGGGTCGGGTAGCTGGGCCAACGCGGTCGACATCAGCTCCACCACGAACGGTGCCAGCCCGGGCACCGGGTCGAGGGCCTGCACGAAGCCGGAGAGGTACTGCGGGAAGGTCGGCACCACCAGCCGGTTGGCCAACAGACCGTGGCAGCGGGCGCGTAGCTCGGCGAGGGGTAGCAGGCCCAGCTGGTGCCGGGCCGCCCAGTGCAAAGCGACCTTGGTGGGAGTCTGCGGATGGGACTGTGCGATCGCGAGTTCGAGCTGCGTGCTGTCGCAGCCGAGCGACAGCGCCAGGCCTTCCATGCTGAACAGGAAGTCGAGCATGGCGCCGACCTGCCTCACGCCGGTCTGTTCGTCGACGAACGCGGTCGGCAGCAGGGTGCAGTAGTGCGCGTACCCGGCCGTCACGAATGCCTCGGACCAGGGCGGCAAGGCCGCCGTGGTGGTCCGGTAGTGGGCCAGCAGTCGCCGGATACGGCGCAGCACCTCCGGGGCGCCGTCGACGGTGCGTTCGGTGGCGAGCAGCTCGACGGCCCGGGCGCCGAGCTCGTCCACCAGGCGGGGGACGTCGAGTAGCCGGATGGCGTCCTCGACGGCCGTGAGCGCGCCGGCTGTGGTGGCCTGCGGGCCGCGGACCGTCCGACGCAGCCGCTGCTCCAGCACCTGCTCCACGGTGACGCCCTCGTAGCCCAGCTCGATCAGGGCCCGCTGGTTGCGGCCGAGGGCGATGTCCCAGCTCTCCTGGATGGAGCGGTGTCCCAACCGTCGCTCTCCCATGATCGGGCGAACCGCGTCCGGTGGAAGCAGGTGCCGCAGCATCCACAGCAGGTCGGAGCAGGCCGCCAGCCGGGGGGCGGCCCGCAGGTCGACCAGGGCCCGCTGGACGGCGCGTTTCTCCAGGTCCAAGCCGAGCGGGCGGAGGCGACCGAGGACGTCGCGGGCCAGCGGCGGGAGGGCGTCGTAGCCGACCTGACCGACCCGGTCGCCGCCGAGCAGGATCTCGCAGAGCCGGCGAATGTCCCGCCGTCCGGGGACCGTGTCCTTCTCGATGCAGGTGACCGCGGCGTCGGCGAAGTCGTACGGGGTGGGGCGGGCCCGGTGACGCAGCCCGGCCAGGAGGATCGCGGTTTCGTGGACGGCGATCGCGTCGGCGGTGCTGGCCAGGTAGCCGTTGCGGCGGGCGAGCCGGACGATGTCGACGCACCAGCCGCGCAGCTCCTCCTCGTCGAGGCCGCCGGGCTCGGACGGCGCGGCGAGGAACCCGGTGAGCCGGTCGGTGACACCGTTGGTGGGTGCGGCACCGCCGGCGGCCCTGCGTGAGCGGGAGCGGGTGCCGCGCTGCCCGTCGAGCCGGTACGGGGTCAGGCCGGAGCGGGTCAGTGCCTTTGCCCAGGTCGCCGCGGCTAATACTGCAACGGCGGGTCGTAGCTTCGGGTGCTGATCATTCGTTGGTTGGTTGTGGTGGATGCGCGGGTGGTCGGGTCGTGGGATGCCGGGTTGGAGGAGTTGTTCTTCCGGTTCGCGCATCGGTTTGAGCGGGTGGAGCCGCGGCGGCGGGCATGGGCGTATGTGCGGGGGCTACTGGCACCGTTGGAGCGGCGTAACGGCTGGACCCTCGCGGAGCAGGCTGGGCATGTGTCGCCGGACGGGTTGCAGGGCATGCTGTGCAGCGCGGCGTGGGACCGGGACGCGGTCCGCGATGACGTGCGCGATTACGTGGTGGACCAGATCGGCGATGCGGCCGGGGTGCTCATCGCTGACGAGACGGGGTTCGTCAAGAAGGGCCGTGCGTCGGCGGGGGTCCAACGGCAGTATTCGGGTACGGCGGGCAAGACCGAGAACTGCCAGATCGGCACGTTCCTGTGCTACGCCACGCCGCGGGGTCGGGCGTTGATCGATCGGGAGTTGTACCTGCCCAAGTCGTGGACCGGTGATCGGGACCGGTGCCGGCGCTCGGCGATCCCGGACGCCGTCGGGTTCGCGACCAAGCCGCAGCAGGCGCAGGCCATGCTGGAGCGGGCGGTCACCGCGGGGGTGCCGTTTTCGTGGTTCACGGCCGATGAGGCCTACGGGCAGAACCCTGGCCTGCGGGGCTGGTTGGAGGATCGGGACATCGCGTACGTGATGGCCACCCGACGCGACGATCGGGTGCCCTCCGGGCTGCACACCACCACCGGTGTCGACGAGCTGATCGGCAGGGTGCGTGCGGGCGCGTGGCAACGACTGTCGTGTGGTGACGGCGCGCACGGGCCGCGCCGCTACGACTGGGCTCGGCTGCCGATCCGCCGCACCTTTGCCCACGGCCGCCGCGGCTGGGTCCTGGCCCGACGCTCGATCACGGATCCCGGCGACATCGCCTACTACGTCTGCTTCGGCCCCCGCGGCACCCGACTACGCGACCTGGTGCGGGTCGCCGGTAGCCGTTGGTCGGTGGAGGAATCGTTCCAGACCGCGAAGAACGAGGTCGGCCTGGACCAGTACCAGGTCCGCCGCTACGACGCCTGGTACGCCCACATCACCCTCGCGATGGCCGCCGCCGCGTTCCTCGTCGTCACCCGCGCCCTCGAAGCCGCAAAGGGGGCACCACCGCAAACGAGCGCAGCCAGATCCCGCTGAGCAGCAACGAAATCCGCCGCCTGTTCGCCCACCTCGTCCTGACCACCCGCCGTCGAGCCGACCACATCCTGCGCTGGTCCGACTTCCGCCGTCGCCGCCAGGAACAAGCCCGAGCCGCCCACTACCGCAAACGACTCAAACCGCCATAAGTCACGACCCGCCGTTGCAGTACTAAGGAGACCGAGCCAGGGGCGAGGCCGAACTGCTCGACGTGGCTGGCGGCGTGGAAGGCGCCACAGACGTAGAGGCAGTCGCCGGGATCGACGCCGGAGGTGGTGAGGTGTTCGCGCATGCGTGTCCACATGTACCGCTCGCGGTCCTCGTCGCGCTCGAAGCGTTCGGGGCGAGCCGGGCGCAGCCGGCGGAACAGGCTGCCGATGAGCACCATCACCTGGCGGTAGGTGTCGTGGTCGGCGCCGGCGAGCGGCTGTTCGACGTACTGGTCCCACCATTCCGACCAGTGGCGCACCTTGCCGTGGTGCAGCAGGTACGCCTCCAGTTCGGCGAAGCCGGGACGCAGGTCGCCGATCTCCATGCCGACCGCGTCGCCGTGCAGAGCGTCGTCGTCGCCGGGCCGGCCGCCGTCCTCGCCCGTTTGGACGCTGCCGCTGCCCGGCTGGGCCGCACGGTCGCGGGGCAGCCACTGGAAGACGTGGTCGGTGGAGCGGTCCACGGCCACCAGCTCGACTCCGGGCGTGTCCAGGGCGTACGCGATGGCCTGGTACTCGGCGGAGGCCGCGGTGATCGGCGCGACGACGCTGAGTGGGCTCCACTCGCTCGGGTGGCCGTCCAGCTCGCAGGCGAACGCCTGAACGGCCACGGGAGGCGGCAGTTGCGCAGCTCGCCCAGCAGCGGCTGCAGGTCCTCGCAGAGCTCCAGGTAGATCACCCGGGGTTGCTTCTCGCGTAGCCGGCGCACCATCGCCAGACCGGAGGCCGGTGAGTGGTGACACACCGGGAAGATCTCCAGCGGTACGGCGAGCGCTCGATCGACGTCGTCGACCAGACCAGCGAGGATGCCGGCGAGCGCGTCAGGGGAGTCAGCGAAGGTGGTGGCGGCGGCGGTGAGCTGCTGGCGCAGGGCAGCGAACGGGCCTGCCGGGGCGGGGGCGGTCATGACAGGGCGGCGATCGCCTGCCGGCCACCGTCGAGGAAGCCCTCCCAGCCGCCGCCGTCCTGCTTCGCCCGGGGTTCCACCACCCCGTGCAGGTACTTGTTGAGGATCGCCAGGTCCTCCGGGCTGCGCCGGGCCAGCGACCCCATCAGCGAGCCGGCCAGGGTCTCGGCGCGCAGCGTCCGGTCGCCGAAGAACTGGCTGTGCAGGATGGCGTCCTCGAGCACGCCGATCTGCTCCGCGGTGGACAGCGCCGACTCGAGTTTCTCGTCGTCGCTGGTAGCGGCTGCGGCGGCGGTGCGCAGGTCGGCGAAGCTCTGCAGCAGGATGTCCAGCAGGGTGGGCGGCACCTCCAGCTCGATGCGGTGCCGGCGCAGCAGCTCCTCGGTGCGGAACCGCACGATCTCGGTTTCGCTGCGTTTGTTGGTCACCACGACTCTGCTGCCCAATTCGGGGTTCAGGCGGCGAGGGCGTGATCGAGGCGTTGGAGGTTGCTGGTCCGGGCTGTTGGTAGGGGGTGGTCGGTCCACCAGGTGTGGAGTCGGACGAGGTTGAGGGCGATCGCGGAGAACACGTGTTGGAGGCGGGTTTTCGCGAGGCCGCGGTAGCGGGTGTGGCGGATGCCGGTGATGTCGAGGGCCTGGTTGATGGTGCCTTCGACGCCGGCGCGCAGCTTGTACTTGTCGTGCCAGCTGTCGCTGGTCTGTCGGGTGCGGGCAGCGGTGAGGGCGTGGTGGAGGTCGCGGGGGTAGAAGGTGAGTTGCCGGCCGCCGCGTTTCGCGGTGGTGCACTGGGCGCGGGCGGGGCACGGGCCGCAGGTGGTGGTGGGGAACTTGACCACGATGACCTCGGTGCCGCGTTGGACCGTGGGGCTCCAGGAGGTGTTGGTGTGTCCTTGGGGGCAGGTGACCTGCCGGGTGTCGAAGTCGATGGTGAAGCAGGTCTTGTCGTAGCCGGTGCGGGCACGGGCCTGGGCGGACTGGTCGAGCAGGGCCGGGGTGACCATGGTGACGCCGAAAGTCTGCGCGGTGGCGATGGTGTCGGCTGAGGGGTAGCCGGAGTCGAGGTAGTGCTCGGCGGGCAGCAGCCGGCGGTCGTGCAGGTGCTGGTGGATGCCGGTGGTGGCTTTCACGTCGGGGACGGTGGCCGCCGTGGTGGCCACGTTGACGATCAGGTTCGGTGTCGGCCGGGGACCGGTCTGGCCGTCGTGGTCGCTGGTGGTGCCGTGCTCGGTGTCGGGGTCGCAGGTCTCGGTCAGGTGGACCTTGTAGCCGTTCCAGAACAGGTCGTCGCCTTTTGCGGCCCACCGGGTGTCGGTGTCGTACGGGGAGGTGATCCGGGATCTGGCGGGCGGGAGACCGTCCGTGTCCGCCTCCCGCCGCCGGATCACCTCCCGCCCCCTGCTGTCGGTGGTGATCAGATAGTTCTGCACCAGCACGGTGCGCAGCGTCCGCACCGCGGGCAGTTCGGCCAGCCAGACCGGGGCGGCAGGGGCGAACACCGCGCGCAGCAGGGCGACGGCGTCGGTGCCGTAGACCTGGGCGAGGCGGTCCCGCTTGGCCTGCGAGGCGGGTAGCCGCCAGGAATCGATGCGTGGCCCGTACCGGTGCGCCCACTCGCCGACGTCGATAGCGGTGGCCAGCCAGTCCGGTGCGGCCACCGACAACGTTTCCAGGCAGGCCCGTACCGACTCGCCGGCCACCTCCAGACGGTTGAGGTCTCGCACCGCGCTGATCACGTGAGTGGAATCGGTGCGCTGCTTACCACCAGCCGCGATCAGGCCCTTGCCGGTCGACACGGTCAGCATCGCGGTGAAGACCTGTTCTTCCAGGCCGTGCTCGACCAGCCGGGTACGGAACTTGGACAGCACGCTGGCGTCGAAGCCGGGATCGGTCAGCTCCAGGCCGAGCGCGTACTTCCAGTCGATCGCCCGGGCGACCATCCGCGCGGCCTGCCGATCGGTCAGGTTCTCCGCGAACTGCAACGCGGTCACCAGCGCTAAGGCGCCCGGCGATTCGGCCGGAGCGCCCCGGACACCGAACGCGGCAGCGAACTGTTCGTCGGTGAACACCTCACCCAGGTGGTCACGCGCTGATATCGCCACGCTGCCGTTCGGGAACGCCGCGCGGGCCACCAGCACCGTCTGATCAGGAATCTGGACCCGCGACCGCGGCCGCATCGACACCCGTACACCCCATCCCGCAGCCACCGACGGAAGGAACACGACCGCGAACAGGGATCATGACCCCGTAACCGGCCAGTACGAACGATCCCGACGGCGTGTCACGAATTCGGCAGCAGAGTCGCGGGGGCAGGTGCGTTCGCGTCGGGTGGGGATCAGGAGAGCGGCGATCTGGGCAAGGTGGGTCGGTAGTCGATCAGTCCAGTCCTGAGGGGGGAATGTCCGCCGTCCCGGTGGCGGTGCGGCGGATCAGGCGCAGGGCCTTGGTGAAGGAGATCCGATCTGGATCGAGGTCAGCGGCGGCGGACGCTTTCGCGGTCAGTGCGCTGATCGCGTGGTGGACGATCAGGTAGGCCCAGATCTCCTGATGGGCCAGGTCCGGCAGGCGGGACCGCAGCACCCGTCCGGGACCACGGAGGTGGGTTTTGAGCTGGTCGTTGGCGGTTTCTTCCTCCCAGCGTTCGTGGTACGCGGCGGCCAGTTCGTCGGCGCGGGCGTCGGCGGGGTCGATGATTGTGGTGATCAGGGCGATCAGTTCGCCGGTGCCGTTACCGACGCGGTCGGGTACGTCGTACTCGACCACTCTGGCGAGGTGGACGACCGGCAGGCCCTGGTCGTCGAACGCGTCGGGAACAGTGTTGATGTCGGTCAGATCAGCCTCGCCGCGGGCGGCTGCGAGGAGCCGTTCCCGTCGACCGCCACGGACAGTCGGCTTGATCAGGACGGTGAGATAGGTGCCGTCGGACAGGACCTTGACCACGGGCAGGTCGAGCTGGTTCGGGGTCCGCCACAGCAACGCCGCGCCGGTGGCCTGGGCGGCATCCCACGCCTGCCAGGAGTAGAACCCCCGGTCAGCGGTGAGCAGTTCGTCGGACCGCAGCCGCGGGTACAGGCGCTGCGCGAGGGTCTTCTCTCCCACGGCGTAGCCGCCGATCTCGGCGGCGACGAAGGCGTGGGTGCCGCACTCTGCGAGGGCCACTACCCGGGCCTTCGGGAACGCCGAACGGTTTTCCCCCGACCCGGCGTACCCCAACTCGGCCGCGTTCTCGTCGCTGTCGGGCAGGTCGACCTCGAACCCGTCGATCGCCAGCAGCCGCCACCGGCGCAGGAAAGACCCCCGCGCGGTGCCCAGCGCGGCCACCTGCACGTGCGGGCCCGCCTCACCCGCGACCGGCCCGCACGTGCGCTCGAACACCTCGGCGAACACCTGGCGACCCAACCGTTTCCGCGCCTGAGTGATGGCGCTGGACGTCGGCACGCTCCACCCCGCACTCCAGCACCCGAACCGGTCCAACGACCCGGTGACCCTGCTCGCGACCTCGGTGTAGTCATCGTCGGGGAACAACGCCAGCCCCAACGTCAGATACGCGGTCACATGCGCCGGCAGTCTCCCGTCCGACCGCTTCTCCCGCACCCCGCACACCTCAACCGCCGCGTCGACCTCCTCCCGCGACACCTGCGAGATCAACACCCCGAGCGTGACCTGATCCGACCGCACCGCCGGACGATCCACCACATCCACCGACATGACCCGAGATCAAAACAGCCCGCCGAACCACGGCCACCCCGCCACGCCGCACCACCCGCGAGTCCACACAAAACCGCAGGCCACACCCAAGATCAACCTAGCCTACGTGGCATTGGGTCCTGATGGTGGTCGACCAGCCCGCATCGATCGGCGCGCTGCCGTGGCGGTGGCCCGCGCGTGTGTGGGCATCAGGTGGCCTACCTGCCCGGCCTGGTCATGCGCCGACTGGCCGACCTGCACCCCGGCACCGCGAAGACCGACGCCCGCGACGCCTACGTGATCGCCGACGCCGCCCGCACCCTGCCGCACACGCTGCGCCGCGTCGACGCCGGCGACGACGCCCTCGCTGAGCTGGAAGTCCTGGTCGGCTACGACGACGACCTCGCCGGCGAGGTCACCCGGATCTCCAACCGGATTCGTGGTCTGCTCACCCAGATCCACCCGCCGCTGGAGCGGGTCCTGGGCCCGAAACTGCAGCATCCAGCCGTGCTGGAGCTGCTGTCGCAGTGCGGTGGACCAGCCGGGCTGCGCAAGGCCGGCCGGACGAAACTGGTCGAGATGGTCAAGAAGCGTGCGCCACGCATAGGCGTACGCCTGGTCGCGCAGATCCTCACCGCGCTCGACGCGCAGACCGTCGTCGTGCCTGGCACCGCGGCGGCCGAGACCGTCCTGCCGCGACTGGCTGACAACCTGCGTGACCTGCTGCACCAGCGTGACCAAGTCGCCGAACAGGTTGAGGGGATGCTTGATGCGCACCCTCTTGCCGGGGTCCTGACCTCGATGCCCGGCATCGGCGTCAGGACCGCAGCCCGCATCCTGCTCGAAGTCGGCGACGGCACCACCTTCCCCACCTCCGGCCACCTCGCCGCCTACGCCGGCCTGGCCCCAGTCACCCGCCGCTCCGGCACCAGCATCCGCGGCGAGCACCCACCCAAGGGCGGCAACAAGCAGCTCAAACGCGCGTTCTTCCTGTCCGCGTTCGCCGCCCTGACCGACCCGACCAGCCGCACCTACTACGACCGGAAACGCGCCGAGGGCAAGAAACACAACGCCGCCCTCATCTGCCTCGCCCGACGCCGCGTCGACGTCCTACACGCCATGCTGCGCACCAAGACCCCATACCAGCCGAAACCGGCGGACGAACCCCACCTCGCGGCTTGACAAAACCCATAGGGACACCCCCCGGCCCTCCTCGGCATCTTTGCCGGGACCCTGGCACCCGGCCCAATTCGAATGGGTGCGGCTCCTCTGAGGTGATCGTCTATTGTGGGATGGCACCGCCGAGGTAGCGGCTGTTGTGGATGCGTTGTTGTTCCTGGGCCAGGTGCCAGGTCCAGTACTGGTCGAAGTCGCCGTTGCTGATCAGGGTGCGGAGTTTGAGGATTGCTTCGGCGCCGTCGAGGCCCCAGCGAGCGCCGGTGACGTCCATACGATCTTTGACCAGGTGGCGGCAGGCGCCTTCGATCACCCCGGTGGCGATCGGCCACCCGTTGGCCAGCGCGGTCGGGTAGTCCAGGTACGGTTTTTTGGCCAGCAGGTAGGCGGCGGCGACATCGGCGGGTTTGCGTTTGCCGGGGTCCAGGCCGTGGTAGGTGGCCTTGCGTCGGATGGCTGCGGCGACTATGCCGGCCCGTCCGGCCAACACCTGCCGGGCCTGGGCGCGGACCCACCGTTCGGCGTTCGGGTCGCCCTCCGGGTGGAAACACCAGGTGGCCTTCCAGAGGTACTCGATGACGTGGATGAAGTCCACAACAACCGGCAAGGTGATCTTGCGGGTTTTGGCCTCGGCGTGGATCCGGTCGATCTGGTGGGTGTTGCCGTCGACCAGGGCGATCCAGGTCCGAGCGTGGTCGGGGTCGCGGCGGTCGGCCTCGGCGAACCCGGCGGCGATCACCGCCGCGGCGTCGTCGGTCACGCTGGCGTGCAGCCACTTGCCGGAGGTGACCGGCGCCGGGGTAGCAGTTTGGGCCGCTTCGGGGTCCTCGGGCAGGATGTCGGCGATGGTGCGCGGCTTGCCGGTCACGTCGAAGACCGCGGCGACCTCGCACATCCGCTTGCGGTTGCGTTTCTCGCCCTTGGACCGGCGGCCGGCCAGTTTCTGGCTGACCGCGGCCTTGGCGGTGCCCGCGCGGAGCCCGTCGGGGCGCATCACCACCCCTTTGGCGTCGAAGGACAACGCCAGCACATCATCATCGGCCGACCAGTCCGGGGCGTGGGCGGTGTAGAAGGCATCCACATCTATCGCCGCTGCGGCGGCCAACGCCTCGACCTGCCGTTTCCCGATACGCACCGTGGTGGCCCGCTCAATCGCGGCCGCCGCGTCGGTGAACGAGCCGCGGGCCGCCTCGGCCGCGGCCAACCGGCGCAGTCCATGCGAGTGCTTCTCCACGGGCAGGTTCAACACCGCGTCCGCCGGGTTCAGATCGGCCCGCGCCCGCGCCCGGTAGGCGATACGCGTCACCACCACCTCACCGAACCGGGTGGCCAGCGTCCGCTGCCGCCCCCGCTCGGCCCACCCCCGCAGATGGCTATCGGCGTCGGTCACCTCGTCGAGCCGTTCCTCCCGACTGGCACGAAGATCCAGACTGTCCTGCAACAACTGACACAGCAACCGCATGCCATCGGTATGCAGCCGCTCCTCCAGTTCGGCGTGAGTCATCCCCGCCGCATGCTCACCGGACAGGAAGTCCACCATCGCGCCGAACCGCACGGATGAGCCGGCGAAAGCATCGTCCGCCGTCTCGGATGCGTACTCTTGCACCGGGCTCCCTCTTTGCTGATGTTCGTGTCTCGCAACCGACGAACATAGCGGGAGGATCCCTTTCACCATCACAACCAGTAACACATCCCCAGGCCACACAGCGTGTCGCCGCACCTCACCAGAGCCGCACCCAATTCGAATACGGGTTCCGACCACGAAGTCACTGAGATCGGCTCAGTAGCGGGTGCCGTGGTGATCACCCGAAGAACAAATCGTATTCCTGTGAACGCCCTGGGTGAGCCCCGGCGACCTGCACGAGAGACGACGACGCTACAGTGACACAGGTCACCCGACGTTAAGTAGTTACTGTTCGTGTCGGACGACCATCCCCCGCCTTCTGCAAACCCTTCACAGGATCACCTAGCGTGAAGTTTCGTGAAGCCTTTGTTGCTGCAATGTAGAGCCTGAAACAAGAGAACTTCGCCAGCATCGGCAGGCGGTTAGAACCCGAAGAGGGTTCGCTGTAATATTCCCTCATCGCGAGCACCGATGCCCTTACTACCCTCGACGGGTATCAGTGCAGGCATGCTGCAATCGGAAGCAATTCACGCCACAAGGGAGCCGGGTACCGGATAGCGGAACCTACAAGCGGTCGCGCCGTCGATAACCGGCCTTCTGTTCGATACGAGACGTCAACCCCGACTCCCCCTGACCTGCGCAGAACCGAAGAGGAAGCAACATGAGACCTCGTTTGCGCGGAAATCTCACCACCCTCGTAACGCGCGCCGCAGTTACGGGGACTGCAGAGTGGACGTAGACACCCAGGGTTGGCAGGTAACATCACCCGCGTCAGGCGAGCCAACCAAGACAGCACCCGAGACCACAAGATCCAAGGTTGGATCAACCGGCTGACCGCTGGCGACGCGCGCTGATCCAGCCCATCCGTCGCACCGGCCGGCTCGCGAATTCGTATCCCGTACGACGAACACGGATTCGCGCCACGGATCCATGTGCTCGCCATTCAACAAAGAGCCGCTTGAACTGCCGACATTCGTGCGGGAGGGCGGTCGCCACGCCTGCCGTTGGCGCGCCCGGCCGGACGCCACATGTCGATCGACCAACACACTGTCCAAGGAGGAAGGTTGTCAACTGCCGCCAGCGAAACCGACATCATGGAATGGCGAACTATGGGTGCCAAGGCGTCCAATCTGGCGGCGATGAGGCGTCTTGGCGTTCTTGTTCCGCGCTGGAGCGCAATTCCCAGTGACGTCTTCGCCGCCTTCCTGGAATATGTCGACGACATCGACGTACTGCTGACGGGTGCCGAGGAGGAACCGGAGCGCGTCGCGGCCGAGGTCATCCGACGGATGCGGGCGACCGTCATCCCGGACCATCTCGCCAACCCGATCCAGGCGGCGTACCGTGCCGCAGGCGGCGGCAGTGTCGCCGTGCGCTCGTCCGGTCTGGAGGAGGACGGCGACAAGTACTCCTTCGCCGGCCAGTTCGACACCTTCCTCAACGTGACCGGGGCCGACGAGGTCCTCGACCGGGTCAAGGACTGCTGGGCATCCGCGTTCTCAGCCCGCTCGCTGACCTACCGGCTGCGCAACGGCCTGTCGCTACGCACGACCGGCATGGGTGTGCTCGTCCAGCAGATGGTCCACTCGGAGGTCAGCGGTGTGATGTTCACCGCCGATCCGACGACCGGTGCCGGCGACCGGTACGTGGTCAGCGCTGTCTACGGCCTCGGCGAGGGCATCGTCTCCGGCGCTGTGGATGCGGACACCGTGACCCTCGACGCGGTCACCGGAGCGGTTCTGGAAACGGAGATCGGCGACAAGTCGGAGCGGTACGAGCCCGCAGCCGGCGGCGGTGTCGACGTCGTCGAGGTGCCGGACGCCGATCGTGCGGGGCTGTCACTCGACCGGGTCGACCTCGGCACGTTGCGGGAGGCAGGCCGCGCCATCAGCGACGCCTTCGGCGCGCCGCAGGACATCGAGTGGGCGGTCGCGGACGGCCAGCTGTGGATCCTGCAAAGCCGTCCGATCACCACTGTGCCGGCCACGGCCGGGCCCGTAGGCGAGCTGCGGATCTGGGACAACTCAAACATCGTGGAGAGCTTTCGGGGGATCACGTCCCCGCTGACCTTCACTTTTGCCTCGACGGTCTACGGCGCGGTGTACGAGAGCTACGCGCGCTCGCTACGCGTTCCCGAGAGGCAGCTCGCGCAGATGCACGAATGGCTGCCCGCGCTACTCGGCAGCTTCCACGGCCGCGTCTACTACAACCTCATCAACTGGTATCGCCTCCAGCGGATCGCGCCCTTCTACGGTGTCAACCGCAAGCTGCTCGAGGTCGCCATGGGCGTGGACGAGGCGCTGCCCGATGAGATCGCCGAGGGGCTGTACCCGTACGAGTTCGACTCGGCGTGGGAACGCCGGCGCGCACGACTGATCACCTGCGCGACCTTCTTCTGGAAGTACTTCCGCATGGACCGTGACGTCCAGCGGTTCATCACGTACTTCTACGAGCAGTACGCGGTCTTCGACAAGCGCGACTACGCCGCGATGCCCGCCGACGAGGTGTACCGGGCGTTCCAGGACCTGATCCGTGGCCTCAACAGGCGGTGGGGTCCGATGCAGATGCTCGACTCCACGATTCTGCTGTCGATGGGTGTCCTCACGATGCTCGGCCGGCGCTGGCTCCCACACGCCCCCGAGTGGCTGGCCTGGGCCGCCGCCCGGCCCGGCGCCGACGTCGAGTCCGCCGAGCCGGCCCGCGAGTTGGCCGCGCTAGCGGCCACCGTCAAGGCCGACGACGAGTTGCGCCGCCTGGTGACGGAGACCGATCCGGCGGCGATCCCCGCCGCGCTCGCTGCTGCCGGGCACACCACCCTGCTCGCGGCGGTCGACGGCTACGTGAAGGCGCACGGCTACCGCAGCCCCGACGAACTCAAGCTCGAGGTGCCGGACCTGCACGAGGATCCGTCGAGCCTCTACCTGATGCTGCGCGACGCGCTACAGGCTCCGCCGGAAGCAGCCGGGGACGACAGGGCGCAGGAGTATCTTGACCAGCACCTGCGGGGGCCACGACGCTGGATCTACGAACTGGCCCGCCGCAAGGTGTCACGGTCACTGGCGGCGCGCGAGCGACTGCGGTTCTGCCGGACGAGGGCGTTCGGGTCGGCCAAGCAGATGCTCCGCTCACTCGGCCGGCACCTGCAGCAGGTGGGGGCAATCGAGCGGTTCGAGGACGTGTTCCTGCTACGCCTCGACGAACTCGCCGGGGCATACGAGGGCAAGATCGCTCACGACGAGCTGCGCGACATCGTGGCGGCGCGTCGGCGCACCCGGGAGCGACAGGCAAAGATGTTCGCGCCACCACGCTTCCGGACGTACGGCGCACCCTACTGGGCGGGCAACCTCGAGGCCGCCGGCTGGACCGTCGGCCGGGCCACCCGCACCGGTGTCCGTGAGCTGCGCGGGACGCCGTCGTCCCCGGGCACCACGACCGGGCGGGTCGTCGTCACGACGCGACCGCAGAACGTCAACGGCGGCATCGTCGTCGCCTACAGCACCGACCCGGGCTGGGTCGCCGCACTACCGTCGGCGACCGGACTGATCATCGAGCGTGGAAGCCCGCTGACCCACGTCGCGATCGTGGCACGCGAGCTGGGCGTACCGACGATCGTCAAGGCCAAGGGCGCCACCCGGGAGCTGGAAACCGGGATGACGGTCCGGATGGACGGCGGCACCGGCACGATCACGATCCTCCACGACACGGATGGGACGTCCGCGTGACCACCACCCTGGATTTCAGCGATGTTCGCGACTGGCTGGTCGATCCCCGGCCGGACAAGGGGGTCCGGTTCCTTGCCGAAGGGGACAGCTGGGACTACCACTCGTACGCGGACCTGTCTCTCGCGGCCCGGCGCAGTGCGGCGGCGATGACCGCTGCCGGCGCCCAGCCCGGAGATGTGGTCTGCCTGCTCATGCCGACGAGTTACCCGACGCTCTGCGCGTACTTCGGGGCCTGGGCCGCGGGCCTCACCCCCTGCATGATCACCCCACCCAGCCTCACCCGCAGCACCGAGTACGTCGAGCTCGTCTCGAACATCCTGCGTCGTGCCCGACCGGCTCTGATGGTCACCACCGAGCGATACCAGGACCTGGCCGAGTTGGCTCTGGCCACGGCGGACCTGTCCGGCCGCGCCTTCCTACACGGCGAGGCCGAGGAACCAATCGAGGTGTCCAAAGCGGGCCCCGACGACCTGGCGATCCTACAGTTCACCTCCGGCTCCACCGGCGTCCCGCGGGGCGTGCCGGTCACCTGGCGGAACCTCGCCGTCAACGTCTCCTGCACCCGGGCGTGGAGTGCCTGGAGCGAGGACGACTCGATGGCGACCTGGCTGCCGCTCTATCACGACATGGGCCTCATCGGCACCCTACTCACCGCCGTCTGTAGTCAGGCAGACCTGTGGCTGATGCGGCCCGCGCAGTTCCTGCGCGATCCGAGCAGCTGGTTGGAGTGCATGACCCGGGCCACGATCACAGCCGCGCCTCCGTTCGCGTACGAGTACGCGGTGGAGCGGATCTCCGCCGAGCGCATCGCCGGCTGGGACCTCTCCGGATGGCGGACCGCGTTCGTCGGCGCGCAGACCATCGACCCCGCGGTGCTCGACAAGTTTGTCGAGGCCACTGCCGCCGCGGGCTTCGACCGCAGCGCGTTCACCCCCGCGTATGGGATGGCAGAGACGACGCTCGGGGTGACCGGCACTGACCCTGGTGTGCCTCCGCTGGTGGTGCAGGTGAGGCCGGACGCTCTGCGATTCGGCCACCAGGTCGAGCTCACCCGGCAGTTCCACCTCGGCGAGGAGCCGGTGTCGACGCGCGCCGGTTGGCTGACCGGCTGCGGCGGCCCACGCCTCGACACCCGGATCAGCATCGTTGACCAGGACGGCGTCGAGCTGCCGCCGGGCCGACTCGGTGAGATCAGAGTCAGCGGGGAAACGGTCACCGCGGGCTACACCAACGACGCCGACTCCGGCGGCACCCGCTTCACCCGGGATGGCCTGCGCACCGGCGACGCCGGCTTCCTACACGCCGGCCAGCTGTTCGTACTGGGCCGGATGGGCGACAGCCTCAAGATCCGGGGGCGCAACGTCTACGTCGAGGACCTCGAGGCGGCGGTCGTCGAGGCGACCGGCCTGCCCGCCAACCGCTGTGTGGTGATCAGCGCACCGGAGACCGAACGTGCCGGCGTCCTGGTGCTCGTCGAGGGCGAGCGCCACGGCTGGGAGGAAAGCGCCTACCACACCCTGCGCTCCCGCCTGGGGCACGATCCGCGAATCCGGTTCGCAGTTGGCGGCAGCGGCCTGATCCAGCGCACCACCAGCGGTAAGCCACGCCGTCGTGGGATGTGGCAGCACCTACAGGAGGGAACCCTGAAAGCCGCGATCGTCGAACCGGGGGTTCCCGCGTGATCCTCGACGAGGCCGAGATCAGATCACTCGCAACCCAGACGCTGGAGCGTGTCGGTCACCCCGCGAGTGCCGCACTCGTCCTGGAGGGCTCCATAGCCGAGGGTTTCGGCAACTCGCGCTCCGACATCGACTTCCTCCTGGTCGCCGATCAGGAGGCCGACCTGCCGACGATGCCGACGATCTTCTTCATCGACGGGCGGCGGGTGGAAATCCGCACCCGGTCCGTCGGCCAGATCGTGGACCACCTCCAGGAGGTCAACGGTTACGTCGGACGCACCGCGCGCCGTATCGCTGCGCTGGACGAGCACCTGCTCAACCGGTGTCAACGGCTGCTCCGGGCGCACGTCGTGCACCGCCCGGACCTGGTCGGGAAGATCCGCGACCACCTCGCGTACGACGACTTCGCCGCCGTCATGACCCGGTGGTGGGCGGAGCACGCGCGGCAGTCCATCCGGCACTCCGTTGCCCTACTCGCCCTGGATCAGGTGGAGTCGGCCGCGGTGTGGGCGCGGGCGGGGCTCGAGCAGGCCGCCAAGAGCTACCTGGCACGCCACGGCGAGACGTACATCGAGCCGAAGTGGCTCTCGCTGCAGCTCGACCGGCTCGTCGGGAATCCGCTGGTCGAACGCTACTGGCAGATCACCAACGCGGAGCCCGACGCCGGTGGGCAGACCGAGCACACGCGGGACTGCATCCGCCTGGTCGCGGAGCTCGGTGTGCCCGGCTGTGCCGAAGATCCGCAGCGGCTGGTCGTGGCCCGGGCGCCGGCAGTGACCACCTGGCAAATCGACGACCAGGTGCATCTGGTACGTGACCGCCGTGACGTCTTTGTCCTCGGCGACGCCGCCAGGCGGGTGTGGCGGCGCGTCGTCTGGGGGCGACCGCTCGCGGAACTGAGGGCCGACGCCGAGCGGACCGGCGTCGCCGATGCGGGTGAGCTGATCGCCGCCTACCTCCGGTACGGCCTGATCCGGATCACCTGGCGGGGGGTCCCGATCTCGCCGCGGCTCCCGATGGCCGCGCCGCTCGGCGCCGTCACCCCCGCTCCGGCGATCAGCAGCCCGATCCTGGGCCTCGCCGGTGCCGAGCCGCCGCACCCCCGCGCGATCGCGTTGCTACCGCTGCCGGCGCCGCGCTTCGCCGCCGCCGCGATGGCACTGATGTGGGGAAATTTCATGATCGAGAATGCTATGGAGGATCTTCAGGGCGCACTCGACCGCAAACAGTGGGGGGTCGCTGCGCTCACCACGGCGCGTGCGGTCAACGGCGGGCTGCGTGCCCTGCTCAGCGCGCACGGTGTGAGCCCGCTGCCGCCCGATCCCGAGCTGCTGCCCCGACTCGATCTGCTGCCCGGCACGTACCCGCAGATCCGGGTCCTCGCCGAACGGCTGTACGCGACCGTGGCTACCAGCGAGGAGGACGCCCGGCGTCTGCTCACGCTCCTGCGGGAGTACATCACCGAGATCCGGTCGGCCTCGGGCGGAGAGGCGTTCCCGTCGTCGTTCGACTCCGCGGATGGCTGGCAGCGCACCCTCGACATCGGCTACGACCTGCTGCGCCTCGGCGCATATCTGGACCAGCAACTCCCCCTCGACGAGGCGCAGGACCTGCTCTCCAGCGGCGGTGTACAGCCGCACGCACGGACCGGCGCCGCAACACAGGAGACGTGATGGACGACGCGTTCGACGAACCGACCGGTTACGCGATCATCGCCGCGATGGCGCCGCACCCACTCCCACGAGTCGGGGCGGAGACCCGGTTGCGCGACGACCTGATGTTCGACTCGATCCGGCTGATCGAGCTGGCGATGGCCCTGGAACGGCAGTTCCGGCTGCCCTCGCTCGACCTGAGCGAGTCGACGGACCTGACGACCGCCGGAGACGTCCTGAACCTGGTTCGCCGGCAGCTGAACACCGGAGGAAGGGCATGAGCGAGCCGAAACGGATCCTGGTCACCGGGGCGGCCGGCCTGGTCGGCGCCGAGATCTGCGCCCGCCTGCTGAAGGCCGGGCACCGAGTGTCCGGCCTGGTACACACCACCCGAGTGCTGATCGCCAACGGCGGCCGGGTCGTCGCGTCGGCGGCGGACGACCGGGCGGACACCGTGCGGCTGGTCACCGGAGACGTCACCGTCCCGCGGCTGGGCCTCGACGACGACACCTGGACGGACCTGGCGGACGGGCTCGACCTGATCGTGCACTCCGCTGCGATCACCGACTTCGGCCGGCCCCGGGAGGCCTACCAGGCGATCAACACGACCGGCACGGCCCACGTGCTGGAGCTGGCCCGTGAGCGGTCCACCCCGCTGGTGCACGTCAGCACCGCGTACGTGTGCGGCGAGCGGGAGGGCACCGTCCTGGAGTCCCAGCTCGACGTCGGGCAGCGGTTCGGCAACCCGTACGAGGAGAGCAAGCTCGCCGCGGAACAGCTGGTGCGCAAGGCCGCCACGGACAGCCTGCCGACCGTGGTGATTCGGCCCAGCGTCGTCGTCGGCGCCGCCCGCACCGGCGTGGTCCGTGACTTCAAGAACCTGTACGTCGTGCTGAAGCTCCTGTCCGAAGGCCGGATCAGCGCGATCCCGGGCTATTTCGACGCCTGCGTCGACCTCGTGCCGGTCGACCACGTGGCGGCGCTGATCACCGCGGTGGTCGACGACTTCGCCCGTGCCCGGGGCCGCACGCTGCACGCGGTGGGGGCGTCAGTACGGATGCGTCACATCTCCGATGTGCTCGCCGAGTACCCGTCCTTCCACGTTCCCCGCTACATCGCGCCGGCCACCTTCGACCCCGCCACGCTGCCGGACCTCGAGTGTGGCTACTGGCACCGGGTCATGTCGCTGTACGAGAGCTACTTCCGCCGTCGGCAGCACTTCGACGACGCCACCGCAGCCGAGTTTCGGGTACACAAGCGACTGCCCAGCGGGCCGAACCACCTGCGGCGGATCATCGACTACGCGGTCGGTGCTGGCTACCTCGGCGCACCTCTGCAGAGTGTGGCGGACGCCCTGAGCCGGGTCAACCAGCGGTGAGTGGCATCGCGGCCTACGGGCCGCCGTTCCCCGAAGGCCTGACCCACGATCCGGGCAAGCAGCGTCGTCACGGCACCGACAGCTACTTCCTGGAGGCGTACGAGCAGCTGTCCGCGCTGACACCCGACCCGGTGCGATTCGCGTACGAGCACGCCATGCTGCTGATGAAGCCGGACGCGGTGGCGTCGCGTTCGATCGAGCGCGCCACCGAATGGCTGAGCGAGAAGAGCTTCCGGATCGTGGCGGCCCGGCGGCTGCACATGCGCCGTGAAACGGTCCGTGCGATCTGGCACTACCAGCTGAACCGCGCGACACCCCAACGCTGTCTACTTGCCGACGCGCTGTGCGGGCAGTCCGACTCACTGGTGATTCTGTTACGCCCCACCGAACCCGTCGATGTGCCGGCCACGGTGGCGCTCAGCATCGACAAGGGGCCGGCCGATCCAGTGCGGCGCCGCCCAGGCCAGCTACGGACCCGGCTCGGCGATTTCGGCTTCCTGCTCAACCTGGTGCACGCCTCCGACGAGCCGGCCGATCTCGTCCGGGAGCTTGGCATCCTGCTCGAGCACCGGGACCGCCGCGCACTGGTCGGCCAGGCGCTGGCGAACACGGACCGGCACGATCAGACGACCACGCTCGCCCGGGAACTGTACGCCGAGCACCCCCCACATGACCTGGAGTTCGTTGCCTCGACCCGCCGCCTGACCAGGGCCGTGGAGGAACTCCTCGCCACGGCGGCCCTGCCGGACGAGGTACGCCAAACGCTGGCCGCCGAGCTGGCCTCGGCGACCGACGAGCCGGCGAGCTGGGGGCCACTGGTCAACATGATCTGGTCGGCGGACCTGCCGCTGACCGGCTGGGATTTCATCGTGGTGGGCAGCCACGCGGTACCGCTTTCCCACCCGCAGTACGGACAGCTGCTGGCCGGAGCCGATCCCGGCCCGTGGCGGGCGCTGGCCACCGTGGCGGCGTCATGAACGGCGCCGTCGGGCAGGCCCCGGCGCTGCTGCGCTACCGCGCGTTTCTCGGCGCTGTCTTCGCGCCGGGGGTACACGTCGCCTACGGAGTGCTGTGGGCGTGTGCGTACGAGGCCGCTGCGGTCACCGCAGCGGGGGGCGCCTGGCGGCCGTCGACCGGGTCGCTGGTCCGGGCCACGACGATCATCGTGGTCCTGCTCTACCTGCGGCTGGCCGACGAGCGGATGGACGAGTCGTACGACCGGGTGCACAACCCGACCCGTCCGCTGGTCACCGGTCTGGTCAGCGTGATCGAGCTGCGCCGGGCCGGGTGGGCGGCGGCTGCCCTGGCGATCGTCGTCAACGTTCCACTCGCCCCCTGGTCGGCGGTGACGGTGGCGGTCCTCGTGGGCTACACCGAGCTACTCACCCGGCTCACACTGCGCTTGCCGAGGCTGCGTGACCGGGCGCTGCTCTACATCGTCGTGGCGTACCCGGTGCAACTGCTGATCGGCGTCTACCTGTACATGTCCGTGACCGGCACGGCGCTGGTACGGCCGGGAGCCCACCCAGTCCTGCTGATCATTGTGTTCGCCGCCGCGTTCCTGCACTACGAATTCGCCCGCAAGACCGTACGCGACCCCCACCCGGGGGCCCGGACGTACTCGGCCACCGCGCTCGGCGCCACCGGCAGTGGCGTGCTCACGCTCGGCTGGGCTCTGCTCGCGTGCGCCCTACTGACCGCGATCACCGAGCCGTGGCACGTGTCGGTCACAGCACTTCTACCCTACGTGGCTCTCGTCTTCCCGATCGCGGGCGCCTTCTCCTACCTGAGGGGCCGGGAGCGGAAGTGGCCCACGTCGCTCGCCATGCTCTATGTGATCGTCCTGGACGCGACGCTCGTCACCGGTGGGTTGCTCGGGTGATGGAGATCGGAGTCGTCCTACCTCAGGGCGAGCTGCACGGCGGTCCACGAGCCCTACGCGACTACGCGAGTGCGGTGCAGGAGCTGGGGTTCCGGCATCTCCTCGCGTACGACCACGTGCTCGGTGCCGATCCCGCCGGACATCCGAGCTGGCAGGGTGTGTATGACGTGGGTGATCCGTTTCACGAACCTCTGGTGCTCTTCGGCTACCTCGCGGCGGTGTGCGACCTCGACCTCGTGACCGGCGTCCTGGTCCTGCCGCAACGGCAGACCGCGCTGGTCGCCAAGCAGGCGGCTGAGATCGAGCTCCTCTCCGGAGGCCGGCTGCGACTGGGGGTCGGCATCGGCTGGAACGCGGTGGAGTACGAGGCCCTGGGCCGGCCAATGCGATCTCGGGGTGAGCGGCTCGACCAGCAGATCGCGCTGTTGCGTGCACTGTGGACACATCGGTCGGTCAACTTCGATCACAACGGTGAGCGAATCGTCGCGGCCGGCATCAACCCACTACCGAGTCGACCGATCCCCATCTGGATCGGTGGTGCCAGCCCGGCAGCGTACCGCCGGGCGGGCCGTACCGGGGACGGCTGGATGCCCCGCCTCCAGCCCGGACCGGAGCTCACGGCGGCCCGGGTGATCGTGGCGGAGGCGGCGGAGGCGGCCGGTCGGCCCGTCGAGGCGATCGGCATGCACGGCCGGGTCCGCTACACCGACGGCGGCGCGGCCGGGGTTGCCGCGGCGGCCCGGCGGTGGCGCGAAGCCCGCGCTACACACCTGGCCGTGAGCACGCTCGGTGCCGGGTTCACGTCGCTCGACGAACACCTCGAGGCACTCGCCGCGATCGCCCGCACGGGACTGCTCGACGAGAACACGGAAGGACCCGACCGATGACCGACACCCGGCTACCGAACCAACCCCACACAACCGTCGACCCGGCGGCTGTGCATCGCCGCCACGCTGACACCGTCTTCCTTGCCGACGTCCGCTCGGACGGCATGGGCGGATACGTGGCTACGGCCTGGCTGCCCCGGAGACACGCGTACTATTCGGCGCACACCGCGGAGGCGAACCGCCGTCTCGATCCGATGCTGCTGCTGGAGGCCTGCCGGCAGGTCGTCATCTATGTCGGCCACAACTGCCTCGACCTGGCCGAAGACACCCGTTTTCTGATGAGCTCCTGCGAGATGTCCGTGCCGGCCGACGCGTACGTGCAACGACCCGACAGCGGCTCGGTCAAGCTGACGATGCACGTCGACGTGTCGGTGGTCCGAACCGGAAGCCGGCTCCGCGCGTTCACGTCCCGGTGCGAACTGTCACTGGGCGGTGTGCGAATCGGATGGACGGCGATCACCTCGTCGGTCGCCTCCCCGGCCACCTACACGGTGCTGCGCCGCCGGGCTCGCAGCGGGTCGCCGCCGCCTTGGTCCGACCAGCTGTCCCCGTACCTGGACGGGCACGTCGCCCCCTCGACCGTCGGCCGGTTCCTCACCGCCGACGTGCTGCTGGCCGAGTTGCGTTCCGATTCGGGCGGGACCAGCGCACGAATGCTGCTGCCCTTCGACCACCTGGGCCTCTTTGACCACCGGCAGGACCACGTCCCGGGAACACTCCTCGTCGAGGCGGCCCGTCAGCTCGGCGCCGCGCTGAGTCCCGAGCCCACCGCCGCGGTGATGACCGGCCTCTCCGGCACGTTCGATGCGTTCGTCGAACTGGACGCTCCCGTGCGCCTCGTCGCCCGACCAGGCCGGGCTGACGGTGAGCGGTCGGTCGAGGTGGTGCAGGGCGGCACCGTACTCGCTGTGCTCAACGTGCTTACCAGCCGAGCGCAGAGCCGACCGCCACAGTGACCATCGATGGCGGTGTCTCGACGTCACCGCCCACGTGTCGAGGAGCAGCTGCTTCGGCTTCACCGGTCGGA
Organism: Micromonospora sp. WMMA1363; assembly: GCF_030345795.1. Lineage (NCBI taxonomy): Bacteria > Bacillati > Actinomycetota > Actinomycetes > Micromonosporales > Micromonosporaceae > Micromonospora > Micromonospora sp. WMMA1363. The sequence goes on along the minus strand of NZ_JAUALB010000001.1, from coordinate 4,550,191 downwards.
TTCATGCCAGGCAGGTGGGGCGGCGTTGTGGCGCTGGTTTTCGGCTCGTTCCCGGCCGTGGGAGACGCGACAGGTCCTGACCTAGAGGCGCTGTTGTCGCACCGCTGCGGCTTCCCGGCCGGCGTAGCCATGACCCTCGTCCGATCGTTCTCGCCGTGCGGGTGCCGACAGTCCCGTCCGTGCTGGATGCTCCTATGGATGTCAAGCGGCGAGTTCAAGATCGTTGGCTGTGATGATCTGGTAGAGCTCGCGGGCGATGTAGCGCTTCAAGCACCGGATGATCTCTTTCTTGGACAGGCCTTCTTTGGTGCGTCGTTCGGTGTAGGCGCGGGTGCGGGGGTCCCAGCGCAGGCGGCAGAGCACGACGCGGTAGATGGCGGCATTGGCCTGCCGGTCGCCGCCGCGGTTGAGGCGGTGCCGGGTGGTCTTGCCGGACGAGGCGGGGATCGGGGCGACGCCGCAGAGCATGGCGAACCCGGCCTCGGAGGTGAGCCGGTCGTGGTTCTCGCCGGCGCTGACCAGCAGTTGGCCGGCGGTGTCGGCGCCGAGGCCGTTGGCGGCCAGTAGGCCGGGGTTGATGGCGGCGACGAGGGGCTGCAGTAGTTCGTCCAGGTCGGCGATCTCGGTGGCGAGCTGCTGGTGGCGGCGAGCGAGGGAGCGTAGGGCGATCTTGACGGCGGTGGCCGGGGTCGCGGCGTCGGCCCGGTCGGGGCGCAGGTTCGCGCAGGTGGCGATCAGCTGTTTGACGGTCAGGCCGCGCAGCCGGGCACGCAGCTCGTCGGGGGCGGTGACGATCAGGGACTTGATCTGGCGTTGGGTGTCAGCGCGCTGCTCGACCGCACTGCGCCGGGCCACCCGCAGGTTACGCAGGGCCTCGACGCGGCCGTCACGCTGCTTGGGGGTGCCGGTGCGTTCTCCGGCCAGGGCCGCCCTGGCGGCTTGGATGGCGTCGATCGGGTCGGATTTGCCCTGGAACCGGCGGGTCTTGCGGTCCGGGCGGTCGACCTCGATCACGTCGACGTGGTCGTCGCGCAGCACGCGGGCGAGCCCCGCTCCGTAGGCGCCGGTGCCCTCGACCCCGACCCGGCTCAGCCGGCCGTGTCCGTGCATCCAGGCCAGCAGGGCGGCGTAGCCGGCCCGCGTGGCGGGGAACTGCTGGGTGCCCAGCACCCGTCCGACCAGGTCGATCACCGCCGCGGTGTGCGTGTCCTGATGGGTGTCGACTCCACCGACGACCTCGATCGCGGCTTCATCGGGTGTAATGGGAGGCATCGTCGTCCTGTCGTTCGTGACTGGGGGCAGGGCGGCACGCACCAGCCGGGCAACGCGGACAAGACAGAGATGGGGCCTCTGGCCAGGCTCCTATTAGGTCACAACGCCACGTCCAGTGAGTGCACGAGCACCTCCCGACCGAGGCCGACAAATCCCGTTAAGGACCCGAAGTCAGTCAGGTGGTGGGTCAGACCCCGGGCGGGAGGTGCTCATGAACATCATCTCTGTCAGGTGGCGTCCCGGGCCGACAGGAGACTCGCGCGTTCCGGTCGAGTCACCCACGTTACGGCGCCCCGGAGACCATCCGACCTCGGCGGCGACCCACGAGTACCGCGTCCGCCGCCGCGCCGGCCGTGAGTCCGCTGAGTTCGTGGGAGTCGTCCCAGGCCAGCGGCAGGGCGCACGGCGCCTGATGGACCTTGCCGGGACCGCACGCGAGCTGGCCGCGGTGCAGCCTTACGGTTGGGCGGTCAGTCGGTCAGGACGATGAATACCTGTCAGGGGTTCGGTGAGCGGTGGAAGGTGGCGACAACATGATTCGGCCGGAGGTATCCGCGTCGTCCGTACTGGATTGGCTTTCCGACGGCGTCGCGGTCGCCGGTGACGTGCCGGCCGGGCCGGTCGACTTCCTGGTCGGGCTGGCCCGGGTCGAAGCGGGCGCCTACCGGATCACCGAGCAGTGGGTGGTCGAGGTCGTTCAGAGCGGTCTGTGGCTTCGGCCGCTGTCTTCTGGGGAACTGACCCCGGCAGTGCGTGAGCGGCCGTGGCTGCCCGGGCGGATGGCGATCGTCGTTGGGCTGCCGGGCCAACCGTTGGACGACGACGCCCGGCTGGCGCTGCAGGAACTACTGACCCGGCTGCCCGTTTCGGCGCGACAGCGGGTTGACTGGTCTCCCCGGGAAGCCGAGGCTGTCGCGCTTGAACGCATGCGGCCGCGTGATGCACCCGACATCGCGTTGGCGCCGGATCGGACCGAGCCGCCGATGTGGTGGCAGGTCGATGAGCGTTTGTTCAGTGTCCTGGTCGCGATCAGTGAATCGGGCAACATACACACCGAAGCGGGTGAGATCGGGCCAGGCGAGTTGGGCGATTTGATCGCTGCCCGCGGAGGGCGGGATGGTCGACCGATTCTCCTCACGTCGAACGCTGGAGTGCCGCAGGAGTTCTGTCGACGCCTCGCTGATCAGGTGCCGGCGGTGGTGATCGGTGGTCGCCCGCACGATGGTGGGTGGTTTGCCGTCCGACCGCGCCAGGCTGGTCGCGACGAGTTGCCACCGCTACGTTTGGAAAGCCCGTTTCCGTTCGCCGACCAGGACCTGGACGAGATCGCCGAGGACCAGGCGGTGTCCCCGACCGATGTGACGCGGCAACCGGTGTCCGCCGACCGGCGGATGTTGGACCTGCGTACGAAGCAGTCCGTGCCGAACGTCGGCGACGGAACAGGCGAGGCGGACACGTCAGAATGTGTCGTTCTGTTGGGCCGCGGTCCCGACGCTCGCACGCCGTTTCGCGTGTTCGGCAAGCTGGCGAGTGAGTGGCTCGTGGCGGCAACCGTGGCGACGCAGCGGCCGGAGTGGCTTCACCGCGACCGTTTGATCAGAGTCGAGGTGGATGCGATTGATCCGCGGAGTCTTCAGCTGCTAGCGAACTACCTGGATGCGCCGACGGCCGTGCTGACGCAGCGAGACGGCGAGCGTCCGGCGGACGGCGACGAGCCCGGGTTGATCATAACTCGACCCCGACGGTCCACCCTGATGCCGACCACAAGCACGAGAAGCGGCTCCCAGAAGGGAGACACCGCAGACAGAATGCCGCAGCCTCGACGGGCGACCGCGGCAGACGATGCGGCTCACCTGTCCGGCTCCTCTGTCGCCTCCGACAGGTCCGCCCCCGCCGGACCCGCTCCGACCCGCTCACGGCCGGATTCGGTGCCCGATAGCACGGCAGAATCGCCTGTGCCTCTGTCGACGTCGGTGGCGGTTCCCACTACCCGCCCGGACCCGGATCCAGAGCCGCGCACCGAGGCTCCCGTAGCCTCGCCGGGTGGCGGCGGCGCGCCACCGGGCGGACAGCCGCCTGGTGCGTCGTCGGCTCCGACGGCGTCGGCCGAGCCAACAGCACAGCTGCCGGTGCTCGCGTCGACCCCACCGTCACCCACGCGTCCCGGTGCGGGGCCCCGCCTCGGTGGTCGCGGGCTGCTGGGAGCAGCCCTGGTCGCAGCCATCGTCGCGGCCGTCAGCGGCGCCGTCTTCGCACTGCGCGACGACGTGGATGCGGGTGCCGGCGACGTGCAGCGGGCTCTCGAGGCAGCGACGTCACCGGCGCCGACGCCCACCCTCGAAAGCCCGACGCCGACGCCGACCCTGAGCCCGAGCGTGACCCCGACCGCGTCGAAGTCTCCCAGCCGGACACCAACTCCTGCTGTGTCGACACCCCCGGCGACAAGGCCGGCTCCCTCGGTGTCGGCTCAGGTGCCGACCGCCGCCACCGGTCGACCGGACCCACGAAACGCAACCTGGCCCTCGGTCGCGCGGCTGGCGCCTCCAGCACGGAGACATCCTCGTTTGCGGCCGGGAACGTGGTCGACGGCGACCGGACGACTCGGTGGTCCAGTGAGTGGGACAGTAACTCACAATGGATAGCAGTCGATCTCGGATCGGTGTGGGCCGTTACCGAGGTCCGGCTGATCTGGGAGGCGGCCTACGCGACCAGATACCGGGTCGAGTTCTCACGTGACGGGACAACATGGTCGACTGTCCACTCCACCAACCGCGGAAACGGCGGGACTGTCAGGATCAGCGTGAAGTCGGCGGCGGCTCGTTACGTCCGGGTGGTCGGCACCCAGCGTGCCACGATGTGGGGATACTCGTTGTGGGAACTCGAGGTGCGTTGAGGGGCCGCCGGCACCCCGGGCAGCCGCACGATCGTGCGTCCCGGCGCCGACAACCACCGGCGGGCTGCCCGCGCCCGGCTAGTACTGCAACGGCGGGTCGTAGCTTCGGGTGCTGATCATTCGTTGGTTGGTTGTGGTGGATGCGCGGGTGGTCGGGTCGTGGGATGCCGGGTTGGAGGAGTTGTTCTTCCGGTTCGCGCATCGGTTTGAGCGGGTGGAGCCGCGGCGGCGGGCATGGGCGTATGTGCGGGGGCTACTGGCACCGTTGGAGCGGCGTAACGGCTGGACCCTCGCGGAGCAGGCTGGGCATGTGTCGCCGGACGGGTTGCAGGGCATGCTGTGCAGCGCGGCGTGGGACCGGGACGCGGTCCGCGATGACGTGCGCGATTACGTGGTGGACCAGATCGGCGATGCGGCCGGGGTGCTCATCGCTGACGAGACGGGGTTCGTCAAGAAGGGCCGTGCGTCGGCGGGGGTCCAACGGCAGTATTCGGGTACGGCGGGCAAGACCGAGAACTGCCAGATCGGCACGTTCCTGTGCTACGCCACGCCGCGGGGTCGGGCGTTGATCGATCGGGAGTTGTACCTGCCGAAGTCGTGGACCGGTGATCGGGACCGGTGCCGGCGCTCGGCGATCCCGGACGCCGTCGGGTTCGCGACCAAGCCGCAGCAGGCGCAGGCCATGCTGGAGCGGGCGGTCACCGCGGGGGTGCCGTTTTCGTGGTTCACGGCCGATGAGGCCTACGGGCAGAACCCTGGCCTGCGGGGCTGGTTGGAGGATCGGGACATCGCGTACGTGATGGCCACCCGACGCGACGATCGGGTGCCCTCCGGGCTGCACACCACCACCGGTGTCGACGAGCTGATCGGCAGGGTGCGTGCGGGCGCGTGGCAACGACTGTCGTGTGGTGACGGCGCGCACGGGCCGCGCCGCTACGACTGGGCTCGGCTGCCGATCCGCCGCACCTTTGCCCACGGCCGCCGCGGCTGGGTCCTGGCCCGACGCTCGATCACGGATCCCGGCGACATCGCCTACTACGTCTGCTTCGGCCCCCGCGGCACCCGACTACGCGACCTGGTGCGGGTCGCCGGTAGCCGTTGGTCGGTGGAGGAATCGTTCCAGACCGCGAAGAACGAGGTCGGCCTGGACCAGTACCAGGTCCGCCGCTACGACGCCTGGTACGCCCACATCACCCTCGCGATGGCCGCCGCCGCGTTCCTCGTCGTCACCCGCGCCCTCGAAGCCGCAAAGGGGGCACCACCGCAAACGAGCGCAGCCAGATCCCGCTGAGCAGCAACGAAATCCGCCGCCTGTTCGCCCACCTCGTCCTGACCACCCGCCGTCGAGCCGACCACATCCTGCGCTGGTCCGACTTCCGCCGTCGCCGCCAGGAACAAGCCCGAGCCGCCCACTACCGCAAACGACTCAAACCGCCATAAGTCACGACCCGCCGTTGCAGTACTAGGCGGCCTCGGGAACCGGCACCGCGCGGACCTCGACGACCGGTATGACGGCCGGTCGACCTTCCGTCCGTCGACGGTGAAGTGGCCGTGCCCGACGAGCTGGCGCGCTCGAAGTACCGCACGCACTTGCGGGTCAGCGGGATGCCGAGGGAGCGGGAGAGCCGGGCCTTGGGCCGGGGGTGGTTCACGTCGACGTCGCCGATCGGATGGTCTAACCTACTTATTAGGTAAGCCTAACCTGCATTGAGGAGGTCGGGGTCATGCGGCCCAGCCCGGCGGAGATCATGCGCACCCTCGTCGCGGGCCGGCTGCCCGCCCTCGTCCACCTGGCCCGGAACGCCGGCCCGCACCAGGTCCGGCATGCCACCGACCCGGATGGGCGAGTGCTGCTACTGGTGCCGGTCTTCAGCGACCTCGGCGCGGCGCTCGCGCCGCCGACCGGGGACAGCGACGTCGCCACCGTGCTCGACGTGCTCGACCTGCCGCCGGCCGCTGGCGCCCCCTCGCTCGGCCGGGCCTGGATCTCCGGCTGGGCCGAACGCCTCGACGGGGACGAGGCGCGCCGAGCTGCGGTGGACTTCGCCGCCACCCAGCCGACCGGCGACCTGCTGGACGTGGGCAGTCGGTTCCACCTGCACCGGTTCGAGGTGGCCGAGGCCCGCTGGGAACGCGCCGGCGGGGTGCGCCGGATCGCCCCGGAGGCGTACGCGGAGGCCGAGCCCGACCCACTGCACGCGGTCGAGGCGGAGTTGCTGGCCGACCTCGCCGACCACCACGCCGAGCAGGTCAGCGGCTACCTGCGCCGGCAGCTGAAGCTCCCTGGTGGCGAGTCCCCCCGGGTGGTCCGGATCGACCGATACGGGCTGTTGGTCGCGCACGGCCGACCCGGCGCCGGCCGGCGGACCCGGCTCAGCTTCGAGCGGCCCGTCGCCGATGTCGCCGAGCTGTCCCGGCTACTGCACCCGATGCTCTGCCCCCGGCCCGCCGTGTGACCCCCCGCCGCAACAGCGCAGGTCGCCGTGACGTAACGGCGGGCCGAGACGACCCACGCCGGCTGCTCACCCCTCCTCACGTTCAGACAGAACGACCCTCACGTCCCGAAGACGCATCCAACATCATTTCGTTAGGAGCTCCAAGCGGCGTGGACGTACTTGCGGAAGGCACAGTGTCTGCTCGCCGTCCGCGCCGGTAGTACCAGATCCGGCGAGCGAGCGCGGTGGCGCCGAGCACAAGGCACACGAGTGAGAAGAGAGCCAGCAACGGCATCAGCCAGGCAACGACGATCCAGTACTGGAAGTTGAAGACACCCGCCTGCGCCCCGACCAACGTCGGGAGGAAAAGGCCGAGGGTCGTCAGTAGGGCGATCGGCGTCAGCCGCGCCACGACGAAGGGCCGCGACGCCGCATGACGGCCAGTCGCCCACCGTGGCGCGCGCACCACGGCAATCACCAGGAGCAGGGCGACGATCACCGTCAGCGCAAGCAGTACGGCATTGACGACCGCCAGTGGGTTGTTCAGGGGTGTCTGTGCAAGCCCCAACCGCTCGGCCACCAAGTTCGTCGTCAGTGTGCTCGGCGCCCCGCCGCTGTTGGTGAGGGCGATCGCGGCGACGCCGGTACCGGGCGAGAAAGCCATGTCCCCTGTCCAAGTCGCAAGGGTGCCACCATGCGCCACGAGAGACGGCGACGCCTCGTCACCGACCGCTCGTGCCTGCCACCCCAATCCGAAATCGCCGGACTGAGGGGTGTGCATCTGTGCCAGCAGACCTTCGTTGAGCAGGTCACTGTCGAGTGCGCCTTGATTGAACTGTACCCACCGGATCATGTCGTCCAGCGTCGAGACGACGCCACCGTTACCGACGCACATGCCAGGCATCTCAGGAACCGTCACGGCGATGCCCAGCACCACCGCGTGCCCCGAGGCCAGCCCGTCGACCGGGTCCGAGCATCCTTCGGTCGCCGTCGTATCGCGCATCCCCAGTGGGGTGAACAGCTCGGTCTGGAGGAACTCGTCAAACCCGACCCCGGAGTGCACTTCGACAATGCGCGCCGCAATCGCGTAGTTGGTGTTGTGGTACTCCCATCGGGTTCCCGGGTCGGCGGCGAGTTTCTTGACGGTCAGGCCCGCGACGACGTCGGCTGCGCTGTGTGGTGGCGGAAAGGCGTACTCGTCGTTGGTGCGCAGTGACAGCCCAGAGCTGTGGTTCAGCAAATGTCGCACCGTGATCGTGGAGTACCGGGAATCATCCATTGAAAACTCCGGCAGCACCCGCGCAACCGGCTCGTCCAGCGAGAACGCCCCCCGCTTGACCATGAGCATGATCGCGGCCGCTGTCATCGACTTACTCATCGAGGCAACCCGGAACCGCGTCCGCGACGTCACGGCCTGCCCGTCTCCATCGCGGCCACTGACGACCTTCTGGAGGACACCGTTGTCAATGACCGCGGCGGCGACACCGGGCGCCCCGTAGACTGCGCGATACTCCTCTACGTGCTGTTCGGGGAACCTTTCGGTGTCCGCGTACACGGCGCCCGCCGGCCCGAAAAACATGACCGACATCGCCATCACGGCGACGCTGACGGACGCACGAACGACAGTTGACCACCTGGCTTTCATGCTCGGGACGCTAGACGTCCTGGCTCGGCGGCCGCCTCACTCTTCGGGGTGAGACCGGGTAGCGCGCCGATTGCTACCATTGGCGGACCACGCCCTCCCGCAGGCTGTCGCTGCAATCTGGTTGAAGTCCGCAGTTGTCCTCGCGCCGCCTGGGCATGAACGCAAATCGATGAGGCATCAAATGGACACCCAACACGATCCTGCTCTCGGCGACCGCGACAGCTGGGGCCGTGTCTCCTTGGGCGCCCACCTCATTCTCGCGCCGGCATCACTGGCCAGCCTGTTCGTCATCCATCACAGCGGCGGCCGACCCTGGCAGGTCACGACGGTGGCGCTTGCGGCGGTGGGCCTACACACCGGCGTTGTGCTGGCGAGGCACCGACCCTGGACTGGGTTCGTCACGACATCGCTGGCGATGCTGGGCCTCGTGCTGACACCGATGCCCGGGTGGCCGCCGACGGCGTTCCCGTCGGCGGCGTGTTTCCTGCTGACGGGGTGGCACCTGACCAGGACCGGGGACCGCCGTGCGCGTGTCTGCGTACTCGTCACGAGCCTGGTCGGAGTTGGTCTCGCCGAACTCCTCGAATGGCACCGGATGCCGCTATGGGTGCCGGTCTGGGCCCGAGTGCTTGAGGCGGCGGTCCTGGCCGGCATCGTCCTGACGGTGTGGGGTGTGGCCGTGGCGGTGACCCGGCGGCGGGAGCTGGCCGCAGCCGTGGAGCGAGCACACACCGAGGCGGTGCGCGACGCTGAGCGCGCCACCATCCGGCGCGACCTACACGACGTTATCGCACACTCGATCACGGTCATGGTCGCGCGAGTTGAGGCAGCAGCAGCGACGACCGGCGACACACGCGCGCGTCATGAGCTCGCCGACATCGCCGAGACCGGGCGGGACGCCCTCGACGGTCTGCGCGCGATGCTGGCGGTGCTGGGCGCGAAGGGACTCACCGCACAAGATCTGCCGCTTTCCATGGACGCCCTGCCAGTCCTGGTCGAGGCGGCGGCGACCCCACTGCACTCCGTCAGCCTGACGGAGACGGGCGCCCGGCGGGCCCTGTCGATCAATGCCGAGGCGGCCCTGGTACGCGTCGTGCAGGAAAGCATCACCAACGCACTCCGCCACCTGCATCCACCGGTCGACGTACAGGTCCGCCTGAGGTGGGAATCCACGCACGTCGTCGTCACGGTACACGACGACGGCGGCAGCGGGACGCGTCACGCCAACGCTCCCGGGTCCGGGCTCATAGGGGCTCAAGAGCGCGTCCACGCCGCCGGCGGCACATTCAGAGTGCAGCCGGGCAAGGGCTGGAGCGTCGAGGCACGCCTGCCTGCGAAGGTTGGCCGATGACTGCGGTCAAAGTCCTCATCGTCGACGACCAGGACGTGCTGCGGGCCTCACTCGCGACGCTGCTGGCAGTCAGCCCGCAGATCGAGGTGACCCACGACGTCGGCGACGGATGGGCCGCCGTCAACGTGGTCCGGGCACACCGCATCGACGTGGTCCTGATGGACATCCGGATGCCCGGGCTGGACGGCGTCCGCGCAACCAAAGAGATCACCCGAATCTCACCCACGACGCGAGTGCTGATCCTCACCACCTTCGACGCCGATGATCTCGTCATCGCCGCGATTCAGGCAGGCGCGAGCGGATACCTGACGAAGGACACCCGGCCCGACGCCCTCCGGCAGGCCGTGCTCGACGTCGCGGCTGGGACCTCCGCACTAGCCGCCGGCGTAGCCGCGAAGATCATCGGGCTTCTCAGGCGAGCACCCACGCCTGAACCGAATGCACTAATACTGCAACGGCGGGTCGTGACTTATGGCGGTTTGAGTCGTTTGCGGTAGTGGGCGGCTCGGGCTTGTTCCTGGCGGCGACGGCGGAAGTCGGACCAGCGCAGGATGTGGTCGGCTCGACGGCGGGTGGTCAGGACGAGGTGGGCGAACAGGCGGCGGATTTCGTTGCTGCTCAGCGGGATCTGGCTGCGCTCGTTTGCGGTGGTGCCCCCTTTGCGGCTTCGAGGGCGCGGGTGACGACGAGGAACGCGGCGGCGGCCATCGCGAGGGTGATGTGGGCGTACCAGGCGTCGTAGCGGCGGACCTGGTACTGGTCCAGGCCGACCTCGTTCTTCGCGGTCTGGAACGATTCCTCCACCGACCAACGGCTACCGGCGACCCGCACCAGGTCGCGTAGTCGGGTGCCGCGGGGGCCGAAGCAGACGTAGTAGGCGATGTCGCCGGGATCCGTGATCGAGCGTCGGGCCAGGACCCAGCCGCGGCGGCCGTGGGCAAAGGTGCGGCGGATCGGCAGCCGAGCCCAGTCGTAGCGGCGCGGCCCGTGCGCGCCGTCACCACACGACAGTCGTTGCCACGCGCCCGCACGCACCCTGCCGATCAGCTCGTCGACACCGGTGGTGGTGTGCAGCCCGGAGGGCACCCGATCGTCGCGTCGGGTGGCCATCACGTACGCGATGTCCCGATCCTCCAACCAGCCCCGCAGGCCAGGGTTCTGCCCGTAGGCCTCATCGGCCGTGAACCACGAAAACGGCACCCCCGCGGTGACCGCCCGCTCCAGCATGGCCTGCGCCTGCTGCGGCTTGGTCGCGAACCCGACGGCGTCCGGGATCGCCGAGCGCCGGCACCGGTCCCGATCACCGGTCCACGACTTGGGCAGGTACAACTCCCGATCGATCAACGCCCGACCCCGCGGCGTGGCGTAGCACAGGAACGTGCCGATCTGGCAGTTCTCGGTCTTGCCCGCCGTACCCGAATACTGCCGTTGGACCCCCGCCGACGCACGGCCCTTCTTGACGAACCCCGTCTCGTCAGCGATGAGCACCCCGGCCGCATCGCCGATCTGGTCCACCACGTAATCGCGCACGTCATCGCGGACCGCGTCCCGGTCCCACGCCGCGCTGCACAACATGCCCTGCAACCCGTCCGGCGACACATGCCCAGCCTGCTCCGCGAGGGTCCAGCCGTTACGCCGCTCCAACGGTGCCAGTAGCCCCCGCACATACGCCCATGCCCGCCGCCGCGGCTCCACCCGCTCAAACCGATGCGCGAACCGGAAGAACAACTCCTCCAACCCGGCATCCCACGACCCGACCACCCGCGCATCCACCACAACCAACCAACGAATGATCAGCACCCGAAGCCACGACCCGCCGTTGCAGTACTAACAGCACTGACGCCGCGCGAGTCCGAGATATTCCGCCTGATGGCCGCAGGCCAGTCCAACCGAGAGATCGGCGCTACTCTTTACCTAACCCAAAACACCGTCAAGACACACGTCCGCGCGATTCTCATGAAGCTTGGCCTGCGCGACCGCGTGCACGCCGTAATCTACGCCTACGAGAAGGGCCTCGCCGACCACCCGTAACGTAGACCCGAACTCGTGTCGGAACCGGATTCTGGACCGACTCGGCAGACTCCTCCACGAACACCAGAAGGGCCGCCCGAACAGCACGGACAAGGTTTCGGCACCCGCAACGTTCGGAGACCGTGCTGCGCTGGAACCGCCATCTGGTCACCCCGCCGGCATGGACGACGCCCGCGCCGGCCCGGACGGCCACGAACGCTCCGTTCGATCCACCGGCTGGTGCTCCGCCTGGCTCGGGAGAAGATGAGAAGGGCGGTCATGGGTGAGGTGACGACCTCACAGCACCTCACCCAGCCCTACACGAGCTCACACCCAGGGCAGCGCTGTCCCGCCAGGCGCCCGCCCGCAGGGGATGTCGGCGTGCGCTGCACCCGGATTCCGCCTCGCCAGGCCGCGCCGTTGTCGCCCAGAAAGCAGGATACGCATGGAGCGATCCGGGTTGAACCGTACGCGGCCGGCGGCCTGGCAGGTCATGCCAGTTCCAGAACGAGCTTGCCGACGTTCTCGCCGCGAAACAGCATTTGCAGAGCCCCGGGGAAGTCATCCACGGTGCCCCGAACCACGTGCTCCTTGATCTTGATGTGGCCGGCGCGGATCCAGCCGGCGATTTCCTGTGCCGCCTGTGGGTAGCGCTCAGCGTAGTCGAAGACCACGAAGCCCTCCATCCGCGCGCGCCGTATGAGCAGCGACGTGTAGTTCGATGGACCCTGCGCCGACGTGGTGTCGTTGTACTGGCTGATCGCCCCACAAATCACCACCCGAGCGTGCATCGCCAGGTTGCTGAGCGCCGCGTCCAAGATACTTCCTCCGACGTTGTCGAAGTAGACGTCGATGCCGTTCGGGGCACTCTCGCGGAGTGCCTGCTTGACGTCAGCGGCACGGTAGTCGATCGCCGCGTCGTATCCCAGTTCGTCGGTGAGCAGCGAGCACTTCTCGGGCCCGCCGGCAATACCCACGACGCGGCACCCCCGCACCTTGGCGATTTGACCGGCCATGGTGCCGACCGCGCCAGCCGCGCCGGAGACAACGACGGTTTCGCCATCCTTCAGCGCGCCGACGTCCAGCAGGCCGAAGTACGCCGTCATGCCTGGCGTGCCGAGAGCACCGAGATACGTCGACGGTGAGGCGAGCGTGGTATCGATCTTCATAGCGCCCTTACCGTCGGAGACCACGTACTCCTGGACGCCAAATCTACCGACGACGTGGTCACCGGGCTGAAAGTCGGGGTGGTGGGACGCCGTGACCTCGATGACGGAACCCGCCCGCATCACCTCGCCGATCCCCACGGGAGGCAGGTAGGAAGGGCGGTCGTCCAGCCAGGGCCGCATGGCCGGGTCGAGCGAAATCACGCGTGTCCTGCCCGCGAACTGGCCCGGACCGGGCTCCTCGACCGGTACGGAGCGATGCTCCCAGTCACCGGGCTGGATGAGGCCCGAAGGGCGTGCTGCCAAGCGGATCTGACGGTTCGTCACCGACATCGAACCTCCTGCTGGTCACCGACATACGCGGACGGCGTGGGTCTGACGGATACCGATCGAGCCCGGAGCGTTGTCGACCATCGAAAGCACGCACGAGCGTCACCTGGCCACCGTAACGGAGAAGCGTCTGGAGCACTTCGAGAGTATTGTCACGTTGGCGGATGTCGCGGACGGATTTAGGCTCATCCTCCGGTGAAGCACCAGGGACATCCCGCGGCGCACCGGCTCTCCCATCGAGCGAACGCCGCGTCGCGGCGACAGGGAAACTGCCACAGGTGCTTGTCGACCTGGGCGCTCGCAAGGGCATGAATGACTGCGGGACCGCGAGTGGATACCGCGTTCGGCGTACGCGGGATCGCGCCAGTCGGGGACGCGGTCTTCGGGCTGCTTCTTCGGCGCCGTCACCGGGCTGCTGGTCCGCCGCAAGGACGAACTGGCCGCCCTCACCGACGCCGAGCAGGCCCGCGTGGCGCGGATGCGGGCCTTCCTCGGCGAGGGCAACGGATACTTCCAGATCCAGGCGACCCGTCCGCAGACCCTCGCGCACGCACTGGTCGACTCGCCGGTCGGGCAACTGGCCTGGATCGTCGAGAAGTTCAAGGAATGGACCCACGGTGACCTGCTCGAGCAAGCGGTCGACCGGGACCGGATGGTCACCAACGTCATGCTGTACTGGCTGACCGGCACCGCCGGCTCCGCCGCGAACATCTACTACGAGAGCATGCACACCTGCAACTGGCCCACCCCCAGCCAGATCCCCACCGGCGTCGCGGTGTTCGCCGAGGACATCGCCATCCGCCACTACGCCGAACGCGGCAACACCATCATGCACTGGTCCGAGTTCGACCGAGGCGGACACTTCGCCGCCATGGAAGCACCCGACCTGCTCGTCCAGGACATGCGCACCTTCTTCCGCCTCTTCCGCTGACCCGGCTCGCGTGCGGACGAGCCCAAGGCCCGCCCGCACGCGATCGGCTCACCACGACCATGAGGCTTGATCGAACGCACCGTCATCTGCAGGGTAGGGCGGTAGCGGCTGGTGGGCCCCGCGGTCGGCGGCAGATGGGGATGGCTCACGTTCGCCGGACGCGCGTCTCGTTGCCCGCCGCCGGCGCGGCCAACCCCGAAGGGCGTACAACCCTGCCTCCCGCCCGGCCAGCCAAACCGGATGCACCTCGGCTCGTAGCAGATGCAGATGCCGGCGAGAGATCGCAATGAACGCAGAATGGCTGAACACACGACGCGCCCGCCGGATCGACCCGAAGATCATCACCCATGCCGGACCGGCGCCACCAACCTTCCCATTGCGCACGATATCGTTAGTTGTGCACACTTCACCTAGAAACGGAGAGGAGCCGGTCCAGCAGGTTCCGCGTGGCTTGTTGGATCCGCTCGTCAGCGGACTCCCCCGATTGCAATGCCGCCGTCCATCCCATCGACCCGGCGGCGAATACCCAAGACCCCGACGGTGCGCGGTAAAGCGTCGTGTGCGCGTGCTGCTGATTACCCTTACGGACGTATGGGGAACTGGCAAGCACCCCGTTTTCTCGGGACGAAGGCACGGGGACATCCGGCATCACCTGGTCCGCCTCACCCCATATAACGCGAGGAATCCGGTCACCATCCCGCACGCCCGTTCCGGCCCAGAACCAGTGCCCGCTGTCCTGGACCACCAAGTCCGCGTAGCCGTCCACCATGCTCACGTATTGAGCTCCGATAAACGTTTGTTCGGGGCTACCGGCGTGCCGCCACTGAGTCATCAGCGGAATGTCTTGGCCAGCGCGCGGCATGCTCTTGGAGCAGGCGACAATTCGCCCATCAGGTGCTCGGTCCGATAAGCCGTAGCGGATACGCCAGTAGCAGTTGTTGGCGCTCAGGAAGACGAGGCTGGTTCCGCTGTCCCGGGCGGCTACCGCCCGCTGGCGCATCGCCACAGTCCAGTACTCGTCATGGCCGCAAAAGATCACCGCCCGATACCGAGTCAGGTCGACTCGCCCCCCGTCCAGATCCTCGCTGCTGGCATAGGTGACGTCGGCGCCGTAGCGCTCGATCCACTGGGTGAAGCCGATGTCCTGCGTGGCTTGAGAGGGGACACCGGAGCCCGTGTGGGGCCGGTCATGGCTGACCGCCGCCGCGCGACGGGACGAGACCTTCCGGCCGGACGAGTCGAACCCATAGTAGAGGCTCGCCCCGGTGCGCTGGTCGTACGGCCACATGTTGTACGCCTGGTAGGTGCTGGTCGGCACGATCACCAGCCCGGCAGCGGGCCTCCCCGGATCGCGGACCAGGAACGGGACCCACCGGCACCAACCTGCGGCATTGGTCAGCAACGCCAGGTAGTAGCCGCTCACCCAGTCCCGGCCCACCCGCAGTCGCCAGCCGGCTGTCCAGCCGCAACGAACCATCCGGGTCTCGGGGTCAACGATGGGCGCCTGCTGCGTGTGACCGGGCAGCCAAGGACTCACCGCGATCAGGCGTCCACCGCTCCCGCCGTATTGCCCAACACGGTAGACGTGGATCCGGTACTCCTGAGCCGTCGCGACCGAGACATGAAAGTCCAGGTCCTCACCAGGCGCTACACTGGTCGACGACGCATATCCGGCGATCTGGGCCTTTTTGTCGTCGCCGAACCGCTTCCCCGAGAGACTGAAGCCCGGCGTGCCCGGCTGGGAGTTCTCCCGCACCACCATATTGGTTCCAGGGATCGGTTGTGGCCCCGATGAGGTCGATGGTACCGCTTGATCCCCCGAATAGTAGGGGTCGACCCGCGGCCTCAGAGCTGCAACCCGCTCGAAAAGCAAATGTCCCCCATAACCGGCCACCGCCAGCGCACCACTTACTCCAACCGCAGTGAACGCCGCGCGGCGGGACCAGCCAGAACCGCCCAGGCCGGCATCATGCCCATTCGTCACGCTCTCCATCCTTCACAGACGGCCTCGATGGCAACCGACCCCTGGCACTGGTATCCGAGGGATACCAGTGCCAGGGCCGTAGCCGTTTCGCGAGCCCCTGAAAGCAGCCGTGACTGGGCGAACGACAGGGCGAGCGAGGTGTCGAACTCGCGACCGTCGTTGCACGGCACGGCGCCGCGCTGGGACTCGATCACGTCCTGACCTTATCGGAATTGCCGCAGCGGGAGGCAGGGCGGACACGGTCCGAGCGATTCCGCCGGCACCTGGCCTGAGCGAGTGGTTCGATGAATCATCGAGTTGGTCTGTGCAACGCGTCGGGTTGGAGGTCTTCCGGCGGGTTCGTGACGGACTGACTGGTCGTTGTCACTGAATGTGAGCCTTGGCCGACAGGCCCAGCACGTCAGCCGCGATGCGGTGGACCGTGCCGAGGGCACGGTCGCGTCCGTCGGCGCCCTCCACCCTGGGCGGCAGGTGCCGCGCGCCGGGCACGGTGGCAGCCTGGTCCAGGATCTCGCCGCAGCGGCGAGGCGACACGGGATGGACGGTCGAGCCGACGGGCTGGACGGTGATGAGGCGTTCCACGTAGTCGGGCCAGATCCCAGTGGCGCGGGAGTCCCGTCGAGGCGGACGTACGTATCGTGAGGCGTATCAAGACCGGCGGGTGCCGGCTGATTTCCTGGACGACCGCGTCGATCCGCTCGCCGACCGGCGGGTATTCCGCAGGCAGCACCCGGGGCGTGCCCGGAGCCTGATGAGCGACTCACCTCAGGGTTGCACCCCTGGTTAGAAGCTGAGGAGAACCGCAGCCATGCCGCACCAGACAATGAAGAACAGCCCGTAGAGGATGGTGAAAATCCAGCCAACCATGACACCGGCGGTGGCAAGCTCGACTCCGCGCTCACCAGTCTGTGCGATCTGGCCCTTGGCCTTGTTGCCAAAGTAGATGCCCAACGGCGGGAACACCATAGCGCCAAAGATCAACGCGAGGATCGCATAGGTGTTGAACGGCGCAGGGTACGCATAGGACGGATACGGCGGGTGGCCCAACGTCGGGTTCGGTAGGGGTTGCTGAGTCGGCGGTTGGTCTGTCATGTTGCCCTCCGGGGGATGGCAGAGAGTTGGTGTGCGAAGGACCTGCAACCGGCCCGCCAGGGTACCGTTCCTTGTCACGGCACCGGCAATGCTCCCAGCACATCGCCGTCACTGCGGACTCAGTCGAATACGCCCGGACCGCCGAGCATGAGCGGGACCTGCGTGAGCGAGGACAGGTGGGCAGCAGCCTGGACCGCTAGACGAGTAGTTCCGAAGTCAGGGGTCGATGTGTGGGCGTGAAGAGAGGGTGCCCATGATCATGTTGTGACGCAAGACCTGGACACCCTCTTGACCGCACTGTACGTGAAGATCGACGACAGCATCCGCACGCCCCGGTGGCGAGGCCGGCCGCCGCTGTTGACCGACTCCGAGTTGGTGTGCCTGGCCGTGGCGCAGGTCCTTCTCGGGGCCCGCTCGGAAGCACACTGGATCCGCTACGCCCGCGTCCATCTCGCCGGTATGTTTCCCTACCTGCCGCAACGGTCGGGCTACAACAAGCGGCTCCGCGCGGCGCTTCCGCTGGTCAAGAAGGTGATCCGGGACCTGCCCGCGACAGTGACTTCTGGTTCGACAACCACTGGATCGTCGACTCCACCCCCATCCCGTGCGGGATGTCGCGGCCGACCGCGCAACGCTCGGACCTGGCCGGCTGGGCCGGATACGGCTACTGCGCCTCACATTCCCGGTTCTTCTGGGGTCTACGGCTGTACCTGGTGTGCACCCCGACCGGGATGCCGATCCTGTGGGCCCTGGCGAACCCGAAGATCGGCGAGCGGGAGGTCCTCGCGATGATGCTGGAGATCGAGGCGGACGTGGTGGCCGAGCACGACGGGATCCTGCTGATCTCGGACAAGGGCTTCGCCTCCAGGCCGTTCGAGCGGCAGTTGGCCGAACAGGGCATCACCTTCGCCGGCGTAGCCGTCCGGGTCGCTCAACGGCTCCTGGCCATGACCGCCGCGATCTGGCACAACACCAAGACCGGCGCACCCGTCACCCGATCACTGATCGCCTACGACCACTGACCGACATTCGGAACAACTCGTCTAGAACTGTTCGAACCATCCCTTCGCGCTGACACCGGCTGCCTGTTGTGGCCGGGCTGGCCGGAGGATGCGTTCACACGATCTGGCCCGCCGAGCAGAGCGAGTTCGACACGGGTGCGGGCAGAGTGTTCGAGGTTGGCACGCCGGTGGGCGGCGTCGGCGACCGCGACGGCGGCGGTCTGGGCGGCGATGCCGCCGACGTCGAGAGCCTGGCGAGGACGAACACTCGACGCTCCAGGCGGCCGCCAAGGCGGGTCGGTCAGGTCCGGCACGGGCGTCCGATTTCCGATCACCGACGGAAAGATCTCTTTTGTGTGACAGCCGCCGTGGGCGACGTGGGCGGGGCGGCTACGGTTGGTGCTCCAGGGGGCCGGTCGAGGGAGGCGTCGAACAGGCCGTGGGTGGCTATGGCGTGCAGGTCACGCTCGTGATCGTGTTGGTGTTGGTGAACGCGATGTTCGCGGGCAGTGAGATGGCGTTGGTGTCGCTGCGGGAGAGCCAGCTGCAGCGCCTGGAACGCACTTCCCGGGCGGGGCGGGTGCTGGCGAGGCTGGCGCGGGACCCGAACCGGTTCCTGGCCACCATTCAGATCGGCATCACCATGGCGGGTTTCCTGGCATCGGCTGCGGCGGCGGTGTCCCTGGCCCAGCCGCTCGTGGGCCCCTTAGGCTTCCTCGGCGGCGCGGCGGAACCGGTGTCCATCGTCGTCGTCACCATCCTGCTGACGTTCGTCACCCTGGTGGTGGGTGAGCTGGCGCCGAAGCGGATCGCGATGCAGCGCGCGGAGGGCTGGGCGCTGCTGGTCGCCCGCCCCCTCGATGCGTTGTCGGCGTTCTCCCGTCCGGCGGTGTGGCTGCTGAGCAAGGCCAGCGACGCGGTGGTGCGGTTGAGCGGTGGTGACCCCCGGGCCCGCCAGGAAGAGATCACGACCGAGGAGCTGCGGGACATGGTCGCGGCGCAGCGCAACCTCACTCCCGAACACCGGATGATCATTTCGGGGGCATTCGAGGTTGCCGAGCGGATCCTGCGGGAGATCCTCGTCCCGCGCCGCGAGGTGGTCAGCCTGTCCGAGTCGCTGTCCGCGCCGCAGGCGCTGCGGGAGTTGGGCAGGTCGGGGCAGACCCGCGCACCCGTCGTCGGCCGCGGCGGCCTCGACGACACCATCGGCGTGGTGCACATGCGCGACCTGCTCGACCAGGACGGCCCGGTCGCCGAGCACGCCAGCCCGGCGGTGTATCTGCCGGAGACGTTGAAGGTGACCGAGGCGATCCGGGAGATGCGGTCGCAGCGGCAGCAGTTCGCCCTCGTCGTGGACGAGCGGGGTTCCATCGACGGGATCGTGACCATGGAGGACCTGGTCGAGGAGATCGTCGGGGAGATCTACGACGAGACCGACCGGGACGTGCAGGCCGTCGTCCGGGAGCCGGAGGGGTCGCTGCTCATGTCCGGCGGTTTCCCGCTGCATGACCTGCCGGACGTCGGCATCGACCTTGACGAGGAAACCCTCGAGGCCGGCGACTACACCACCGTGGCGGGCCTGGTCCTGGCCCACCTCGGCCACATTCCGAAGGCACCCGGCGAGGTGGTCGAACTGCCGGACCTGACCGCCGAGGTGACCGAGGTGACGGGGCGGGCCATCACCCGGGTGCGCCTGCGGATCACGCCGACGGGCGCCGACGGCCACGAGGACGGCGAGGACGAGGCGGGTCCCTGAACGGGCGCCGAATCAGCGACTATCGCAAAGGTGGGATGGAAACCCCACCCTGCAGTAGAGAACACGCCAGCCTTACCTGAAAGTAACCATACAGATGCATTCAGCTACCTCCCAGGTGGCCTTGGTAGTTTCCCGAGGCGGCGTCATCCATCATGGACGTCGTTGATCTCGTTGTGGCACGAGGGTTCGCGTGGAAGTTCCACCAATCCGGGTGTCGCGCGTTCGTGGTCGTCGAGGGAGAGGTTCGTGGTGTTCAAGAAGATGCTGGGCGCGTTTGGGGTGGGCGGCCCCAGCGTCGATACCGTCCTGTCCAATCCGAACACCCGCCCCGGACTCATGCTGGGCGGGCAGGTGAACCTGACCGGCGGCAGTCACGATGTGGAGATCGACCACATCACCGTCGGCCTGGTCACCCGGGTGGAGCTGGAGGGAGCCGAGGAGGAATACGACGCCCTCGTCGAGTTCCACCGCGTTCAGGTCGCCGGTGGCCTGCACCTACGCGAGGGCCAGCACCTGTCGCTGCCGTTGCGGGTGCCGATGCCGTGGGAGACCCCGGTGACCGACCTGTACGGGCAGCACCTACACGGCATGACGATGGGCCTGCGCACCGAGGTGGCGATCCGCGGCGCCGTCGACAAGGGTGACCTGGACCCGGTGTACGTGCACCCGCTGCCCGTGCAGGAACGCCTCCTGGAGGCCTTCGGCCGGCTCGGCTTCGGGTTCAAAGGCGCCGACCTGGAACGCGGGCACATCTCCGGCCTGCACCAGAGCCTGCCGTTCTACCAGGAGATCGAGTACTACGCCGCCCCCCAGTACGCCCACACCGTCAACGAGGTCGAGCTGACCTTCGTCGCGAGCGAGCACGGCGTCGACGTCGTCCTCGAATTCGACAAGCGCGGCGGCCTGTTCACCGGCGGGCACGACTCGTTCGGCCGTTACCACGCCGCCCACGTCGACGCCGATCGCCTGGACTGGGCCGCGCAGGTCGACACCTGGGTCCGTCAGGCCTTCGACGGCTACCAGAGCATGCACGCCGGGTACGGCTACGCCCCGCCCGCCCAGGGCTACGGCGCCCCCGGCTACGGGCACGCCGCGTACGGCCACCCCGACGGACACTACAAGGAAGAGCACCACCACGAGCGACACGGCGGTCCCGGCATGGGTGCCGTCGCCGCCGGTGTGGTGGGCGGCGCGGCGCTCGGCTTCGCCGGCGGCATGGTCGCCGAGGAGGTCTTCGACTCCCTCGGCGGCGACGAGAGCGGCGACGAGGAGGCCTGACTGCCTCGGAGCCACAGTGGAATCGAACACCCGCGCCGTGATTGGGATAAACATATTTCCGTTACCGATCGGTTTGCCCGATCGGAGCCTCGCAGGAGTGTGCATGCCCGTCACCGCCGACCTCACCAAGTTGGTCGACAAGGCCTACCGGGACGAGACCCTCACCGAGATCGTCGACGCCCCGGTTTCCGCGCTCGCCGGGGTCAGCGACGGCGACGCCGAGCTGCTCAAGCACGCCTTCAACATCACCACCGTTGGCGAGCTCGGCCGCAACCCGTACTTCCGCACCGCCAACGCCCTGGTCGCCCTCACCAGCACGAAGTAGCACCACCCCCGCGGACGGCCCGGTGGCCCGGCCCACAAGAACCCCCGCGAGCCACCGGGCATCGGCTACTTCTTCACCTCTGTTCCGGCTGACGTCCGGGCCGGCCGGAGCGACCGGTTTCGACGCTTGCGGGCATGGGCAATGATCGGAACTGACGACAAACCCTGCTGGAGGGACGGCTCTCGTGGAAGTTACCGGCTTCTTCACCGCGATCATCATCGGTCTGATCATCGGCGCGCTCGGCCGCCTCGTCGTACCCGGCAAGCAGAACATCCCGATCTGGCTCACCCTGCTCATCGGCGTGGTCGCCGCGATCCTCGGCACCCTCGTCGCCGGTGCGCTCGGCGTCGACGACACCGCCGGGATCGACTGGATCGAACTGGCCATCCAGGTCGCCTTCGCCGCGATCGGTGTGGTGATCGCCGCCGGCGCCTACGGCCGCCGCCGGATCCACTGACCCTCGCACCGCCCGCGCCGCCGGCCCAGCCCCTTCCGGGCTGAGCCGGCGACGTGCCGTCGGCACCGGCACCGGGACACCTGCGGCAGCGGACCCACGACGCTGCCACACTGATCAGCCCCTTCGACGATGAGCCGGACGTCGAGCAATGCCCGGAGTTCTTCGCTGCGGCACGGCTCGACCTGATGACGGCGCATCTCGCGTTGAGTAACCTCGACGGCGCGGAAGCACATTTTCAACCGATGTTCGCCCTGCCGACGGAGAACCGTACGGTGCCGGTGGTCAAGCGCATGAAGGCAACAGACCAATAGCTGACTGGTCAGACATTCGCCACGTCCGCACTTGCTGCCGACCTGCGGGAACGCATCGATCTCATCTGCGCGCGTACGCCGCGTCGCGCGAGTTGCCCGCCCTACACACCTGACACGAGTCCCACCCATCGACAGTGGATCTGGGCCCCAGGTACGCGAAACGGCCCCTCGCCCTCCTGCTCGCGGTCTCTGGTCGCCCCGTTGACCCCGATGAACTCACCGGTCCCGGATCCGCGACCCTCACCGAGCGCGCCACCTCCTGACGAGGATCTCAACCGGATCTTCGCGATGGTCGAGTTCTTCGCTTGCCGTCGAGGCAAGTCGGACGCGGCCTGCGTCACCCAGGTGGGCAGTCACCCGGGTGGGGCCGGCGCGTCGGTTGCGGTCGTGGAGATGTCGTGCATGGCGGGCGGTCGGCTGATGCCGCTGCCACCGCCCGTGGTCGGTTTCCCAGGTCACCGACCGGCCGGGCCTGCGCCAGCGCCGGATCGACGTGCTGCCCGGCTTCTGCCCCGCGGGTCCGGACGGCCGCCACGACCTGCAGCACCCGCTGCAGACGCGACAACGTCGCACCGGGCTGTCCCCCCTGCAGCACCGCAGCGACGAGCCGCCGCGCGTCATCGACGCCGGCCGCCGGCTCGGTGAGATGGCCGTCAACAGTGGTCATCGCGACACCACCGGCGTGAGCACGGTGATCGTCTCCTGCGGGGACGGCTGCCGCGCCACGGCACCCACCGACCGCGATGCCTCATCCAGCATCCCACCGGCCTGCGCCATCCGAGACCGAGCCTGCCGGAGCACTTGCCGTACGCGAGCCAACCCACCGATACCGACAAAGCCGGAGGCCACCGCCCGTGCGTCGATCTGCCCTCGCCCGCTACCCCGCAGTTCTACACCCGGAAGGTGTCATGGCAGTGTCGGACCAGCCGATCCAGGGCGGGGCTCTTCGTAGCGGTCCAGACCAGGGCCAGCAGGGCTGGATCTTCGATGTCGATAATCCGCAGGGCCCGCAGGCGACTCTCGTAGTGACTCGACATCGACTCGCTGAGGATCGCGACGCCCAGCCCGCGAGCGGCGAGGGCGGCGATGGCATCTGCGGCGCTGGCTTGGACGGCAATGGCCGGCTGAACTCGGCGGAGGGCGCAGGCGCGGTCGAGGACGGTGCGGATGCCGGTGCCTTCCGGCATACACACGAGCCGGTGGTTGGCGATGTCAGCGATGGTAACTGTTGCCTGCCTCGCGAGCGGATGCTCTGGTGGGACAAGGGCGACGAGTCGTTCGCTGGTGATTGTGAGGGTGTTCAGCCCAGCCGGAGTAGGGTCGGCGGTGCCGACGAGCGCGAGGTCGACGGCCCCGGACCGGACGTCGTCGAGAAGCCGTACTGAGTTCTCTTCGAGCAGGGTGATCTCCACCCCCTGGGTGAGCGCGGTGGAACCCGGCCAAAGCCTCGAAAAACAGGGTGATCGTGCATCCGATGACCATGCCGACGGTGAGGCGGCCGCGGATGAGTCCGGTCACCTCGCCGACGGCCTGTCGCACCGCGCCGGCGGAGGCGAGCGCGGCGCGCGCGTGTTCGAACGCGACCCGGCCGGCATCGGTGAGGGTTGCAGTTCGGGTGGAGCGGTCGATGAGGGTCACGCCGAGCTCGCGTTCGAGCTCACGGATCTGTGCGCTCACTCCCGACTGGCTGATCCGTACCCGTTCGGCGGCGCGGGTGAAGTTTGCTTCCTCGGCGACCGCAACGAAGTACTCCAGCTGCCTCAGCTCCATAACCAGAGATTCTAGGCCTTAGAAGAATCATCTGTTGGACTTCTAAGGGCGGGATGGGCACGCTTGATCCGTAGACAAATGCGTCGAGAGGATCGCCGTGTCAGACCGCGCGAAAGCTGTGAAGCCCGAAGACATCACCCGCCTTTTCGTCGAACGCTCCAACGCTGGCGACGCCGAGGGCGTTGCCGCGCTGTACGAGGAGGACGCCGTCATGGCCTACCCGCCCGGCGGCCAGACGGTCGGGCGTGCGGCGATTCAGGCCATGTGGGAGAAGGTGCTCGCGAACAGGCCACACTTCGAGCCTGAGGAACCACTGCCAACCCTCGTTTCCGGCGATCTCGCCCTCACTTCGACACCGCCAAGAGACGACGCGGGCGCTCGCGCGCAGGTCGTCCGCCGCCAACCGGACGGATCCTGGCTGCGAGTGCTCGACCAACCAGAGTTCACCAGGCCGGCATCCGGGTGAACTCCGGCGGTAGGCACGACCTTCCCGTGACATGCCGTATCGGCGGGCCAGCGCCGTCCCGTCGCCGTCCAGCAACCGGGTCGTTCCCGTCACGCTCGGCGCGTCCGGCGCCACCGCCCCGCGTAAGGAGCACGGCTGCACACGCACTGCGGGATGTTCCGGATCCGCTTGACCTTGCCCGAGCCGGCTTCGGTCACGATCCTGACTGGGGTGTGGGCCGGGAAGGCACGCACCAAACGGGTCGGTTTCTATCGTGTCGGCGTGGCGTACGTGCGGACGTGAGGACGGCGTCCGGGGCGCGGACGGTGCAGATCGTGAACCCGCAGTGGAGGGTAAACGGCTCCCGGGTGTCTGCCACCCGGGAGCCGGCCGGAACCAGGTCAGCTCACCGGATGGATGTCCACCCAGTAGCGCGCGCGCCCTTCGGGGCCCGGCTGGTAGCCGACCACATCGACGGTGATTGAGTCCCCGTCCATGTGGGGTTGACCCGGTTTGACGGACAGGGTCGGTAAGTTGATCTCACGCTACCTTGCTCGTTGGCCTGCGGGAATAGGCCGTCGCCTCATACTCGGCCGGGCTCATGTAGTCCAGGGTGGAATGGCGGCGGCGGGTGTTGTACCACCCCTCGATCCACTCGAAGATCGCCGCACGGGCGGCGGCCCGGGTCGGCCACGCCCTCCGGTCGAGCAGTTCGGTCTTGATCGTGGCGAAGAACGACTCCGCGACGGCGTTGTCCCAGCACTGACCCCGCCCACCAACCGACAACCGCACCCCGTTGCGGTCGGCCAGCCGGGCGTACTGCGCACTCGTGTACTGGCAACCCCGGTCGCTGTGGAAGATCACCGGCCCGGTCGGGCGTCGGACGGCGATCGCGTTGGACAACGCCTGAGCGGGCAGATCGGTCCGTAGGTGGTCGGCGGTCGCCCAGCCCACAACCCGGCGTGAGGCGATGTCGATGACGGTGGCGAGGTACAGCCAGCCCTCCCACGTGTGGATGTAGGTGATGTCGCCGCACCAGCGGGTGTCGACCCGGCCGGCGGCGACGTCGAAGTCCCGGCGGATCAGGTCCGCCGACAACGCCGCCCCCGGGTCGGGCACGGTCGTGGTGCGCCACCGCTTCGGCGTGCGGCCGCACAACCCGGCGCCCCGCATCAGCCGGGCGACCCGCTTGCCGGAGTGCCGCCGCCCCTGGGCGGCGAGTTCGGCGCGGACCCGGGGTGCGCCGTAGGTGCCGGCCGAGTCGGCGTGGATCTGCGCGATGCGGGCGGCGAGGTCTGCGTCGTCGCGTTCCCGCCGCGACGGCCCGGCACGGTGCTGGTAGTAGGCGGACCGGGAGACCTCCAGCAGCTCACAGGAACGCTTCACGTTCCCGTCGGGCCGCGCCTTCTCCGCCTCGATGAACGGGTACACGTTCACCGGGTCTCCCTCACGAAGAAAGCCGTGGCCCGTTTCAGGATGTCGACGTCCTCGCGGAGCCGGCGGTTCTCCCGCCGCAGCCGCGCCAGCTCGTCGCGCTCGTCGCTGGTCAACCCGTCGCTGCGGGTGCCGGCGTCGATGTCGGCCTGCCTGACCCACTCACGGACCGCGGTCTCGGTCAGGTCGAAGTCCCTCACGACCTGCGCCACCGATCGGTCACCCCGCCGGCACACCTCGACGATCTCCGCCTTGAACTCCGGCGTGAACGCTCTGCGCGGCCGGCGTGGTTTCTTGCCCATGCCTTCCATGATGAACATCCTCCCGAGGAGCACACAGCCCCTCTGAGCTGGGATGTCCGTCAAACCGGGTCAGGCCCAATGACCGCGTAGAACTGGATGTTGACGGGAACCCGGGACCATTCGAGCCAGTCCCAGGCGGCGAAGACCGGCGCCGAGAAGACGATGTCGAACTTGCCCAGGTAGCCGGCGGAGCTCCAGGTGTTCCCGTCGCCACGAACCTGTGTTCGTACGATCGATGTGTTGTCGATCTCGTGGCCCATGATCTTCCCGAGTCCGCTGGTCACTTCATTCTTGACCTCGGCGCTCCACAGAATCGGCTCCCGGCCCCGACAGATCTCGAAGCGGTAGTCGATGTACCCCATGTGCAGGTCGTTGACGGTGGGTTCGGCGCGGAACGTCTGGAGCAGGCAGTCCCGCGTCGCGTCCAGCTTGAACGAGGCGAGCTGAACCGGGTTGTCGGCGGTGGCGTCACTGGTGTGTGCCATGGCGTCGTCGTTCACCGGCGCGACGACCGCGAAGACGTTCTCGTGGGTCGGGCCGGGGCTGACCGGATTCCATGGTCCGACCACGGACACCTCATTGCCCCAGTTGCCCTCGATCGTGACGATCCTGCCGTCGTCCAGCACGTAGGAGACCACGCCGACGTGGTTGCTCGCGCCGGGTCCGCTGCCGAACAGCACCAGATCCCCCGGCCGGATGTTCGTCTTCGACCGGAGTGTGCCGTGCTGTTTGCCCCACCAGTAGAAGTCCCCGCTGTAGGGCAGGTAGACGTTGATCCCGGCCTGCCGCCAGGCCCAGCTGGCGAACATCGAACACCACGGGTCGCCGCACTTCACGCCGCTGAGTCCGTATGGGTTGCAGTTGTCACCCCACTCGTGGACGCCGATCTGGCTGGTCGCGGCCTGCACGATGGCGTCGCGGATCTTGGTCGTTGCCACGCTGCCGGTGCCTGGGGCGGACGGCGCGGACGGGTTTCCCGGCCCACCACTGGGCTTGGGGTCGGTGTCGCAACGCTTCAGGATGATGTCGGTGTAGCCTGTCTGGACGTAGTAGTCGGCCACCCACAGCCCGTCGCTGGTGTAGTCCCAGACCGCGGATCCGCCGTAGTGGTACTCGCCGTAGGCTTGGCAGACGATGGTGATGTAGCTGCCGCCGGCGTAGCGATCCTCGATCCGGCTGGCCGACAGGCTCTTGCCGTCGTAGCCGTTGAGCGTGGTCTTGGCCAGGTATCGACCCTCGCCGCCGCTGGACGGTCCGTCACCGTCACACCGGTTCGTCACGATGGTGCTGGAACCGGTCTTGACGTAGTAGTCGGCCACCCACAGCCCGTCGCTGGTGTAGTCCCAGATCGCGGATCCGCCGTAGTTGGTCTCGCCGTACGCCTGGCACATCACCGTGATGTAGCTGCCGTCCGCGTAGCGATCCTCGATCCGGCTGGCCGACAGGCTCTTGCCGTGGTAGCCGTTGAGCGTGGTCTTGGCCAGGAACTGCTGGCCACCTCCCGGGTTGGCCCCACCGCCAGCGATACCGATCGAGGAGCAACTCGGCACCCCGGGGATCCGCCCGTCGGTCCCCGTCGTGAGATACGCGTCGGGGACCCAGTACCCGCCGGTCGTGTAGTCCCACAGGGTGCTACCGCCAGCGGACTCACCGTAGTCCTGGCACTTCAGGTACACGGAAGAGCCGGCGAGGTACGCATCGGTCCGCACCCGGTCAGCGACCGCAGTGCTTCCACGTCCGTCGATGTCCACCTTTGCCGGGTACGGGCCGAACAGGCCACCGACGTTGGCGTACCCGTCGATACCGATGGCCAGACATCGCGGCACCCCACTGACGAATCCGTCGGTGCCGGTCTTCACGTAGGTATCGGGGATCCAGTACCCGTCGGTGGTGTAGTCCCAGGTGGCACTGCCACCCACCGCCGGTCCGGTGTCCTGGCAACGCAGGCTGATCGGGTCACCGGTGCGGTACGCGTCGGTCTTGATCCGGTCGTTCGGGTCCATACTGCCCCGGCCGTCGATGTCAACCTTCGCGGGATAGGGGCCGGTCGCCGTAACCGCGTACGCGGGCGGCTGCACGACCACCATGCTCGAGGCCACGCAGACGAGCGCGGCCACGAAAATCATCACACCCCGGATAGTTTGTCTTTTTCGTGCCATTAAGCGTTGCTCCGTTGTCGCAAGGCTCACGCCAGCAAAGGATGTTCTGCCGTCAGCGGCTTAGGCGCCCACACATCCCAAGGACAGGCGTAAGCATGGTCGTGGACGGAGGCATCCGTCCGGTGCGTTTGTATCGGACCGATCGCCTGTCAGGTGGGCTGCGGCCGCCTGATCAATCAACTGCGTACAATCATCGCGGCGGCAGGAGGTGCAGGCCGCGGCCCGTGGGCGAAGGTCAGGGGGATGGATGGCGCGGCGGGAACGGCCCATCGATCCGACTGTCAGCCCGGTCGCCCGGTTCGCCCAGGAACTGCGCCAGCTACGCGCTGAGGCCGGCGCCCCGACCTACCGGGCGATGGCGAAACAGGCGGGCTTCAGCGCCACCACGCTCTCCGAGGCGGCTGCCGGCAGACGCCAGCCCAGCCTCGACGTCGTTCTCGCCTATGTCGGCGTCTGCGGCGGCGACCCGGACCAGTGGCGGGCCCAATGGGAGAGGATGGCCGCCGCAGCGCAGCCGCCGGACCCGGTCACGACGCCGGACCCGACCCCGGCGGCCACCGTCGCCCCGATGCAGGGGGCGCCCGCCCCCGGCGGTGCACCCGCTACCAGTCCAAGGCCGACGAAGTCCGACACGCCAGCGGAGACGGCCACGTCAGCAGAGCGGACAAGACGGTGGGGGCGGACGACGCTTCTCGTCGCCGCCGCGGTGGCCGTGGCGGCCGTCGTGGCTGGGGTGGCGGCGCAAGCCGTCAGCCGCCCGACCCAGTCCACTCCGACGGGAGAGGCCACAGCCGCAGCCGCCCGATCTACCTGCCCGCCGGTCTCGCCGTCGGCATCCTTCACCGGCACCACCTACGCGGGGCTGACCCGCATCCGCTCCGGCGCGTCGCTCGACTCTCCGGAGCTGGCCACCGTGCCCGCAAACTGTGAGCTGACCTTCACCGGCTTCTGCATCGGCGACACAGTCACCGACCAGACGTCCGGGACACCGGACGTGCGATGGTTCACGGTGGCCGGAGGCGGCGTGGTGGCGTCGGCTGTCGTACACGGCAATCCCCCGCCGTCGCTGCGCCCGTCGCCATGTCTCAGGGAACGACCCGTTCCGTCCTCGGTCCGCCTGACCGCCACCACCCGGGGTACCGGACTGCGACTGCGAGCCACCGGCGTTCACCTCGACATCGTCGGATTCGCCGCACGGTACCCCACCGACCCCGACCTACCAAACCGGCTGGAGTGGAGCCAGATCGCCCTGACAGAGTCAGCCGGCGGAGCGTTCGAGGCGTCGTGGCAGCCGGACCAACTGCCCAAACCGCTGGACAGTGAGATCCCAGTGATGTTCGCCGCTGTGGCGTGTCTCGGCGGTGGTGGTCCGACGGACATCCTCGACGTCGGACAGGCAATCAACGGTGACTTCCGCACCTCATCCGCGACCGAGTTGGACACCCCCACCCGCGCCAACGCCCTCCGGTCGGCGTGCCGCTACCCCAACCCGTAACCATCCGGCCCAACCGTTCGTGACGTGTCGGAGGAGCTACCGGACCGGCCCGCCACGTCGCCGCTGGTCCACGCCGCATCGAATATTGGGCTTCTACCAAGGATGTCCCTAATGGACACCCGCTGCCGTCGCGCGCAGTCATCACAAACATCCCTCCGCGGCGGCGACACGCCCCACCCACGCTGGCACGCGGCCGCCGCTGAAGAAGGTTCCAGCTGCACGATCACCGGTCACGCCCGCGATGAGAGAGTCGCCTTCGCCTTCGCGTCGCCGACGCGCGTGGGGCGCCGGTCAGAAGGTACGGCGTACGAGCACGCCGACAGGAATCCTACCCGGCCTGAGACGACCATCCAGGCCGCCGACCGGAGCACGGAAAACCCAACCACTTGCGCCCGTTATCTAATGGGTGCGGCTCCTCTGAGGTGATCGTCTATTGTGGGATGGCACCGCCGAGGTAGCGGCTGTTGTGGATGCGTTGTTGTTCCTGGGCCAGGTGCCAGGTCCAGTACTGGTCGAAGTCGCCGTTGCTGATCAGGGTGCGGAGTTTGAGGATTGCTTCGGCGCCGTCGAGGCCCCAGCGAGCGCCGGTGACGTCCATACGATCTTTGACCAGGTGGCGGCAGGCGCCTTCGATCACCCCGGTGGCGATCGGCCACCCGTTGGCCAGCGCGGTCGGGTAGTCCAGGTACGGTTTTTTGGCCAGCAGGTAGGCGGCGGCGACATCGGCGGGTTTGCGTTTGCCGGGGTCCAGGCCGTGGTAGGTGGCCTTGCGTCGGATGGCTGCGGCGACTATGCCGGCCCGTCCGGCCAACACCTGCCGGGCCTGGGCGCGGACCCACCGTTCGGCGTTCGGGTCGCCCTCCGGGTGGAAACACCAGGTGGCCTTCCAGAGGTACTCGATGACGTGGATGAAGTCCACAACAACCGGCAAGGTGATCTTGCGGGTTTTGGCCTCGGCGTGGATCCGGTCGATCTGGTGGGTGTTGCCGTCGACCAGGGCGATCCAGGTCCGAGCGTGGTCGGGGTCGCGGCGGTCGGCCTCGGCGAACCCGGCGGCGATCACCGCCGCGGCGTCGTCGGTCACGCTGGCGTGCAGCCACTTGCCGGAGGTGACCGGCGCCGGGGTAGCAGTTTGGGCCGCTTCGGGGTCCTCGGGCAGGATGTCGGCGATGGTGCGCGGCTTGCCGGTCACGTCGAAGACCGCGGCGACCTCGCACATCCGCTTGCGGTTGCGTTTCTCGCCCTTGGACCGGCGGCCGGCCAGTTTCTGGCTGACCGCGGCCTTGGCGGTGCCCGCGCGGAGCCCGTCGGGGCGCATCACCACCCCTTTGGCGTCGAAGGACAACGCCAGCACATCATCATCGGCCGACCAGTCCGGGGCGTGGGCGGTGTAGAAGGCATCCACATCTATCGCCGCTGCGGCGGCCAACGCCTCGACCTGCCGTTTCCCGATACGCACCGTGGTGGCCCGCTCAATCGCGGCCGCCGCGTCGGTGAACGAGCCGCGGGCCGCCTCGGCCGCGGCCAACCGGCGCAGTCCATGCGAGTGCTTCTCCACGGGCAGGTTCAACACCGCGTCCGCCGGGTTCAGATCGGCCCGCGCCCGCGCCCGGTAGGCGATACGCGTCACCACCACCTCACCGAACCGGGTGGCCAGCGTCCGCTGCCGCCCCCGCTCGGCCCACCCCCGCAGATGGCTATCGGCGTCGGTCACCTCGTCGAGCCGTTCCTCCCGACTGGCACGAAGATCCAGACTGTCCTGCAACAACTGACACAGCAACCGCATGCCATCGGTATGCAGCCGCTCCTCCAGTTCGGCGTGAGTCATCCCCGCCGCATGCTCACCGGACAGGAAGTCCACCATCGCGCCGAACCGCACGGATGAGCCGGCGAAAGCATCGTCCGCCGTCTCGGATGCGTACTCTTGCACCGGGCTCCCTCTTTGCTGATGTTCGTGTCTCGCAACCGACGAACATAGCGGGAGGATCCCTTTCACCATCACAACCAGTAACACATCCCCAGGCCACACAGCGTGTCGCCGCACCTCACCAGAGCCGCACCCTTATCTAATGGGACCTCGTACCTAAAGATCTGCCGGGCGGCTGAACCCGTAGGCGCGCTCGACCTTCGCTACCTGGACCGTGAACGAGGCGTACCAGTGCTCGCGTCCACGCGCACAGATCAGGGCGTGCTCCGCGTGATCCCGCCAAGCGGCAATCGAGTCCGCGTCCCTCCAGTACGAGACCGTGATCCCCAAGCCGTCCGCACCGCGAGCCGAATCGACGCCAAGGAAACCCGGCTGGGCGGCGGCCAGTTTCAGCATCTGCTCGGCTGTTTCCCCATAGCCGTTGTCACCAGCAGTCCGCACGGAGGCGAACACCACCGCGTAGTAGGGCGGGGCGGGCAGCGACGCGGGCGCAAGATCAGTCATGGAGATCCTCCTACAGACAAACAGAAGGTGGTGAGAACAGTGTGTGAGCCGGAGGCTCTGCTGGCACCCACACCCTGCCGGTGCGTCGCTATTCGCTCCGCAGCCCGTCGGCGCGCATCAGCCGCCACAGGGCGGGCAGGCTCAGCCCGGCCAGCAGCATCATCACCACCGCGGCGAGGCCGGTAGACACGCCGACGACCGGCCAGTTGACCGCGATGGGGCCGCCGATCATGCGCAACAGGACCACGCCGAGGCCCAGCCCGAAGACCACCGCGAGCGCCAGCCCGATCAGTACGGGCACGGCGGTTTGCCACAGCACCGACCCGGCCAGCGTGCTGCGACGGATGCCGACCGCGACCAGCATCGCCAGCAGCCGGCGCCGCTCGCGCAACTGCTCGAGTACGCCGACCAGCATGCTCGTGCCGATGAGCAGCAGCGTCACCACCGCGCCGATGTAGAGGCCACGGCGTACGTTGACGAACCGGCGCGCCTCGCTCGTGGCCGACAGCGCGTTGACCGACGACAGCGGGTCGAGCATTGTCGCGGCGTTGCGAAGATGCTCCAGCGCGTCCCGGTCACCTGGGGCGAAGCCGGCGAACATGGTGATGCCCACCGAGCCCAGGTTGGCCAGGTCGATCGCGCCTGGGGTGGCCAGGATGGCGCCTACGGGCCAGCCCGACGGGTCGTCGGAGGCCGGCACGGTGCGGGTAGCGGCGGGCAGCGTCCACCCGGTGCCCGCGGACGTCCTGCCTCCGGTGTCGAGCGTCAGCCGTGTCCCCGGGGTGAAGGCGTCGAGCGAGGGCTCGTTCGCCGGCCCCTGGGCCACGAACACGTCGCCGTTCGCGCACGACCCGAGCCGCGCGAACTCGGCCAGCCTGGCACAGTCGCCGATGCGGAGCGTGGCGTGTGCGTCGGTGCCGTCGATGGAGCAAACAGCCGCAGGCTACCGATGCTGTTGGCGATGCCCTCGGTGGCTTCCAGCCGGGCCAGCGCCGCCGGTGCGTCGGCTACCGCAGAGATCTGCACGACCGCCTGGGCCCGGGACAGGTCGTGCCCGGTCGGCTCGACGTGCTCGCCTTCTGCGGCGGCGAAGAGCATCTGCAGACCGATGGTGCCGGCGACCGCAACCGCGATGCCGTTGACCAGGCGAGCCGACGTGGCGCTGTCCAGCTGCAGCCGGCGGATGGCGAGCTGCCAGGCGACCGGGCCACCACGGACGCGGCGCACCAGCAGGTCGACCAGCCAGGGCAGCAGGGTGACCGTGCCCATCAGCAGCAGGATCGATCCGGCCGCGACCTGGTAGTCGGTGCCGGTCGCGTCGTCCCGTCCGCCGACCAGCGGGTAGATCAGGGCCAGACCGACGGCGGGCAGCAGCAGCCGCCACCACAGCCGGCGCCGGGTCGTGGTGGCCCGCCGGGTTACCCCGAGCGGCTCGATCACGATGCCCCGCAGGGCGATCAGGCCGACCACGACCGCGACCGCCGGCGCTGCTACCACGATCACCGCCAGCAGCGGCAGGCTTGGCCGCACGTCGTCGGCGTACACGCTGATGTCCCAGAGTGTGACCAGCGGCACCAGTTGGCGGCCGAGCGCGAAGAGCACGCCGCCGACGGCGAGGCCGAGCAGCGCGGCGGCGGTTGCCTCGCCGGCGGCGATCCGGCAGATCATCCGCTTGTCCGCGCCGACCAGGCGCAGAGCGGCCAGTCGCCGGTCGCGGCGTTCGCCGCCGAAGCGCACCGCCGCGCCGAGGAACACCGCGATCGGCAGCAGCAGCACCACAACCATGATCACCACGAGGAGGCGCAGTGAGCCGTCCCACGGCTCCTGGGTTCCCGTGGGGGGGCTGCCGAAGCGGTCGATGCGGACGGCGTTGTGGCTGGTCAGCGCGTCGCTGCCTCGGTAGAAGGTGAGCTCCCGTGGCCCTACCAGCCCCTGCTTTCCGATCGTCCCGACGATCTGGGCTCCGCCGAGCCGGGGTGCGAACAGCCGGCCGTCGGGCGAGGCGAGCAGGTCCCGCAGCGCCGGGGAGACGACCACCTCGCCGGGGCCGGGCAGCGCGGCCACACCCGGCGGGGGTGGTGCCTGCGGCCCCTCGGCGCGCAGGAGCGCGCCGCGCACCGGCGTCCCCCGGAACTCCGTTGTAAACTGCCAGGCCAGCAGAGTGTTGGCCGCGGCGGGGAGCTCGCCCATGCCGTCGGCGCTGCGCGCGTCGCCGCGTGCCTGGCGGGCCTGCAGTGCGCCGGGCACCGCGGCGGCCAGCAGCAGCAGCGCCACGCCGATGCCCACTCCGAGCGCGGTCAGCATGGTGCGGGTCCAACCGTCGCGGCCTCCGGTAAACGCCAGCCGTGCGCCAAAGATGAGATCCCTCATGACACCGGCTCCATGTTCCGGGTGCGCCCGTCGCGCACCACCACTTCCCGATCGGAGTAGGCGGCGACCCGTGGCTCGTGGGTTACCAGCACCACCGCCGCCCCGGTCTCGCGCGCAGTGCCGGTGAGTAGCCGCATCACCCGCTCGCTGTGGAGCGAGTCGAGGGCCCCGGTCGGCTCGTCGGCGAAGACCACGCGTGGTCCGGCGACTAGTGCCCGGGCCACCGCGACGCGCTGCCCCTGCCCGCCGGAGATCTCGCCGGGTCGCTTGCCGGCGACGTCGGCCACCTCAAGCCGGTCCAGCCATCGCCGGGCACGGCGCTCCGCCTCGCGCCGGCCGATCCGCTCCAGCCGCAGCGGGAGGGCGACGTTTTCTACGCAGCTCAGCTCCGGCACGAGCTGGCCGAACTGGAACACGAAGCCGAACTCGCTGCGGCGCAGCGCGCTGCGCTCAGCGTCCGGCATCGTCGACACCTCCCGCCTGTGGTAGTAGACGCGACCGGAGTCGGATCGAGTGATGCCTGCCAGGCAGTGCAGCAGGGTGGACTTTCCGGAGCCGGACGGGCCCATGATGGCGACGACCTCGCCCGCTTGGACGGCCAGGGACGCGCCGGCCAGCGCGGGGGTTGATCCGAAGGACTTGTGCAGATCGTCGGCGACCAGCAGGGCTGTCAACGCCGTACCTCCTTGGCAAGGTCGTCGAGGCGGGCCGCAGTCAGCTCCAGCCAGCGCAGGTCTGCCTCGAGGTGGAACAGCGCATGGTCGCAGATGAGCTGTTCGGCGAGGTCGCCGTCGCGCTTGCGCCGGGTCAGCTCGCGCATCAGCCGCAGGTGTTCGGCCCGCTGAATGTCGAGCAGGTCGGCCGCCGAGCGGCCGGTGAGCAGCGCCAGCACCACCTTGGTGTAGAGGGTGCTCTGCAGGTAGAGCTCGGACTTCTCCGGTTGCGACAGCCAACGCTGCACATCGGTCACTCCGGCCTCGGTGACGGCGTACCGCTTACGCTCCGGACCCTCGCCCGATTCGACGCTGTCGACCTCGACGAGACCATTTTTTAGCAGCCGGGACAGCGTCGCGTAGACCTGGCCGAAGTGTAGCGGACGGGCTTTGCCGAACCGCTCGTCGTATGCGCGCTTGAGGTCGTAGCCGTGACGGGGCCCCGTCTCCAGAAGGCCCAGGAATGCCTGTCCGATTGACATGGCCTGACTCTACACCACATCTCTACACAGTGGTGTATACGTCAGGGCTCACGCGGCGGGTTGACGCGAAGGCGCCGTCCCGTTGTCGGATCGGTGCACGCGCCGAGCTCCGCCAGCGGGCATCGACCAGACCGCTCGGGCCAATCGATGTGGTCGCGGTGACCACCCGAGTCATCGACAAGACAGGCGCGTTGCGGCTGTCGTTCGTTCTGCTCGATTGCCACCCCGGCGGACATCCGCTTCCCGGTACGACAGCGCCTAGTACTGCAACGGCGGGTCGTAGCTTCGGGTGCTGATCATTCGTTGGTTGGTTGTGGTGGATGCGCGGGTGGTCGGGTCGTGGGATGCCGGGTTGGAGGAGTTGTTCTTCCGGTTCGCGCATCGGTTTGAGCGGGTGGAGCCGCGGCGGCGGGCATGGGCGTATGTGCGGGGGCTACTGGCACCGTTGGAGCGGCGTAACGGCTGGACCCTCGCGGAGCAGGCTGGGCATGTGTCGCCGGACGGGTTGCAGGGCATGTTGTGCAGCGCGGCGTGGGACCGGGACGCGGTCCGCGATGACGTGCGCGATTACGTGGTGGACCAGATCGGCGATGCGGCCGGGGTGCTCATCGCTGACGAGACGGGGTTCGTCAAGAAGGGCCGTGCGTCGGCGGGGGTCCAACGGCAGTATTCGGGTACGGCGGGCAAGACCGAGAACTGCCAGATCGGCACGTTCCTGTGCTACGCCACGCCGCGGGGTCGGGCGTTGATCGATCGGGAGTTGTACCTGCCGAAGTCGTGGACCGGTGATCGGGACCGGTGCCGGCGCTCGGCGATCCCGGACGCCGTCGGGTTCGCGACCAAGCCGCAGCAGGCGCAGGCCATGCTGGAGCGGGCGGTCACCGCGGGGGTGCCGTTTTCGTGGTTCACGGCCGATGAGGCCTACGGGCAGAACCCTGGCCTGCGGGGCTGGTTGGAGGATCGGGACATCGCGTACGTGATGGCCACCCGACGCGACGATCGGGTGCCCTCCGGGCTGCACACCACCACCGGTGTCGACGAGCTGATCGGCAGGGTGCGTGCGGGCGCGTGGCAACGACTGTCGTGTGGTGACGGCGCGCACGGGCCGCGCCGCTACGACTGGGCTCGGCTGCCGATCCGCCGCACCTTTGCCCACGGCCGCCGCGGCTGGGTCCTGGCCCGACGCTCGATCACGGATCCCGGCGACATCGCCTACTACGTCTGCTTCGGCCCCCGCGGCACCCGACTACGCGACCTGGTGCGGGTCGCCGGTAGCCGTTGGTCGGTGGAGGAATCGTTCCAGACCGCGAAGAACGAGGTCGGCCTGGACCAGTACCAGGTCCGCCGCTACGACGCCTGGTACGCCCACATCACCCTCGCGATGGCCGCCGCCGCGTTCCTCGTCGTCACCCGCGCCCTCGAAGCCGCAAAGGGGGCACCACCGCAAACGAGCGCAGCCAGATCCCGCTGAGCAGCAACGAAATCCGCCGCCTGTTCGCCCACCTCGTCCTGACCACCCGCCGTCGAGCCGACCACATCCTGCGCTGGTCCGACTTCCGCCGTCGCCGCCAGGAACAAGCCCGAGCCGCCCACTACCGCAAACGACTCAAACCGCCATAAGTCACGACCCGCCGTTGCAGTACTAGGGGCACCAGGCACTTCGGTTACGGCCCGTAGTGACCAGGGTGAGCTGATCGGGGGGCTCATCGAAGGCTGGGCCGTCGCGGTCAACTCGGCCGAGTATCCACCGGTGGGGCGGGCAGCTACCACTGGTCGGTCTCCGATCGGAACGGAACCGTTTGTTTCGTCAAGATCGACGACCGCGACGGCGATGGAGCCACGAGAGAGGACGTCTCCGGTCGCCTGGAGCGGTCGTTGGCGAACGCGCTGGCCTACGCCGTGCCGGCCTCGACGTCCTTGTCACTCCGTTCCTGGCCGCGGGATGGCGCGGTGCTGCGGCGGCTCACCCCAAGGCACGCCTCATCCGTGTTCCCGATGGTCGACGGATCCATTGGCGATTTCGGCCCGCACCAGCCCGAGGACCTGGCCGAGATGGTCGGCCTGCTCGCCGAGCTGCCTCGGGCCACCCCGGTGGCCGTCGGACCTTGCACCGCGGGCCGACCTGCACTTCCTGGCGGGGATCGACTGCACGAGGCGCTGAGCGAGATTGGCCGGCCGTGGATCAGCGGTCCACACGCCGAGCCGGCCCGCAAGCTACTGTCTCACCACGCCGGACGTGTTCGGCGATGGCTGGCCGAATTCGACGGGCTTGTCGACGTCGTTCGGGGCACGGCGACGGAGAGCTGCCGCGACAGCGTTGACCTACCTCACCGGATATCGAGACCGCCCCCGGATTGAACGGCTCCGCGCACCCGACAAGCCATCGATGACCGCTATCGCTCATCGGCATGACGATGCGTCGGGCCGCGTGCTGATCGGTTCGAACGCGTCGTCGGCGAACGCCACACTCGGCCTGCGGCGGATCCGGATGTTGGGTTGCGTGCTCCGGCATGAAGGTGCTTGATCGCCGGTCAGAGCACGTTACGGCCCGTCTCTGTGAGCTCCATGGTTGGTCACCCAGCCGAGGAGCAAGGCGAGGAATCGTTCGGGCTGCTCCAATGACGGCAGGTGGGCGACGTCCGGCCAGTCGACGCGGCGAACACCGGTAAGCCCTGCGCACAACCGGTCGGCGGAGTCTCGGGTCGTGGCGAGATCGTGACCACCAATCAGCACCAGCGTCGGCGCTTCGATGTCGCTCAGCCGATCCAACGCAGGCGGATCCGGCTGGACCTCGTCGACGTCTGCCCAGGACGCGGTCACCTCGAACGCCTGGCGCTGCATGCGGCGTATGAAGTCCTGGAAGCCGGGATCGACCTGCGAGGCCTTCCGGCCAGGACCGACGACCCAGAAGGTGATGTTCGCCTCGACAGCGGCATCGACATCGCCGACGGCGAGCGCGCTCTCCTCCGCGTCGGAGAAGGCCTTGAGGTCGTCGGTCAGCTCGGCTAGCAGGCTGCCACCTGGCGGGCACAGGAGGAGAGATCGAACGAGCTGCGGCGCCGCCAGCGCCACTTCGACTGCGACGCCGGCACCGAATGACGAGCCCACGAGGTGGCATCGGCCGATGCCGAGATGGGAGAGCGTCGAGAGGACGTCGTCAACGTGCGATAGCGGCCCTTTCGGAGAGGCCGTCGATTCCCCGAAGCCGCGTAGGTCAAGCCGCACGACGTCGTGTTCCCTGCTCAGACGCGCCCACTGGGGGTCCCACATCCGGCGGTCGGCGATACCGGCGTGGATCAAGACAATCGGCAGGCCGTTGGCAACCACAGCGTGGTCATAGGCGATTCCGAGTGGAGTGATCGCCACAGCTCTCCTTTGTTGGGGTAGGTCGTTGACGGGCCTCAGGCAAGCAGGGCGACAGGTCCGGGTGCAACAGGTTTGTCGAATCCGCCACCGACTCACCTGCGCACCGCCAGTTCGCAGCGGCAGATCCGGATGCACCCGGGAGCTGGTTACTCGCGGGCGGTGAGGTGCTACC
Organism: Micromonospora sp. WMMA1363; assembly: GCF_030345795.1. Taxonomy (NCBI): domain Bacteria; kingdom Bacillati; phylum Actinomycetota; class Actinomycetes; order Micromonosporales; family Micromonosporaceae; genus Micromonospora; species Micromonospora sp. WMMA1363. The sequence continues at coordinate 4,510,815 of NZ_JAUALB010000001.1, read as the reverse complement.
GTACCGCTGCTTGAGAAGAGAGATCGTGCCGAGGCTTAACCAGATCATCGCGGTCAGGGCGTCTTCGGCTGGGCTGCCTGGTGCCGGCTGAAAGCCGACGAGCACGTGATCGTCAGCGCCGGCGATGGCGATGGCGATGGCGATGGCGAGGGTCAGACCAGGCGCCGGGCGTCCTGGGACGCGGGCATGGATGCCCACCACGGGGAACAGCGCGGCGGTGTCAGACCTCCGTCATCGCCTGCACGAGCGTGTCGACCACGGACTGCCAGTGACGGCGCTGCTGCTCACGCTCGGCTGCGTCAGCGAGCCGTTCTTGATGGACGGTCAGCCCGCGCCCGGCTCTCGCCCATGGCCCGCACCATGAGTTACAGTGTGGTGTCGTGTGTCCAGTCGGGTGACTGCCAGGTGAGCCGGACGCGGTCGAGTTCGGGCAGGCTGCGCGCGTCTCACCCCGCACGCCGCCCCGGTCCGGTAGACCCCGCCCTTCTCCGGGAGCACGGTGACGCCCTCGCCTAGCCAGATCGCGACACCCGCCGGTGCGGTGAGAAACGACCACATGTTCACGCGAGTGAGCAGCAGCCCACCGGTCCCCCACGGCGCGCAGCCACCGCTTCGACGGCACGAGCGCGCCTGGTCTACACCGCTCGGCGACGGATCCGGTACGCCCGGTGACCGTGCCGGCCCGACGCAGGACGGGCGGGCAACGCGCCGTACCCTTCGCCGCGTGACACTCGGGGAGCCGGTGGCCGAGGGCCACCTGACGACGTCCGCCACGCCCGATCCGGCGACCGGACCGGTAGCGACTCCGCCGCTGGACCGGCGACCGCGCCGGCGCTGGCCGTTGTGGACGGCGCTCGTCGTGGTCCTGCTGGTGGCCGCCGGACTGGCGGTGCCGGCCGGTGCCGTCCGTGGTGCCGAGAGCCGGACGTCCGCCGGCGTCATCGCCCGGGCCGAGAACCCGACCACGCGGGCGGCCCGACAGATCGCCGCCCGGATCGCCGGGCAGCTGGACCGGCAGTCCGCCGCGCTACTCCGCGACGACCGGGTCGGTTTCCTGGCGATCGCCGAACGGGCTCTGCACACCGACCTGCGTCGCCGGTTCGCGACGCTGCGAGCGCTGCGAGTGAGCGGTTGGCAGGCCCGCCCGAAGGGATTGCCAACCCAGGCCGGCCGGCCTGGCGAGTGGCGGTTGACCGTCGAGTTCCAGTACTGCTTCGTGGTGCCGGACTGCCGGCCCAGCTCAGTGTTCGTCGAAACCCGGTGGCGAGACGGTGGTGCGGAGCCCAGGCTGCTCGAGCTGGCGAAATCGGAGCCCGACCAGTACCTGCCCGGGCTGACGATGGACCAGGTCGGCGCCCTGCCCTGGGAAATGAGCGAACTGGTCGCCGTAATGGGCAAGCGCACGCTGGTGGCGACCACGCCGCGGTTCCGCAAGCGGCTGCCGGAACTGCTAACCAGGGCGGAGGCGGCGGCCAAGGTCGCCGACCAGTACGTGGTGGTTGGCGACCGACCCGACCTGTACCGGATTTACTACGCCGGCCCGACGGAGTGGAAGCGCTGGTACGGCGGCGAGCTGCCGGATTGGGCCGCTGGGTACACGATCGGCATCGGCGGCGGCCACCGCGAGATCGTGGTCAAGGACGACCGGTACACCCCGGCGGGGCTGGACGAGCTGCTGCGGCACGAGCTGGCGCACGCGGCCTCGCTTCCGGACCACGACTACTGGGACGAGTCGACGTGGTGGCTGGTCGAGGGACTGGCCGAGCATGCGGGCGCCGACGGGCGGGCGATCAGCCGGTACCTCGGCCTGAGCGCGACGCAGCGGCTGGTTGACCGGGGCTGGGACAGGAAGCTCGACACCGTCGCGCCCGGCGAGGACACCCCGGACGCGCGGGTGACCGGTAGCTATGGGATCGCGTACCTGGCCGTCCGGTACCTCGTCGACCGGTTCGGTGAGGAGCGGGTGTTCGCCTTCGTCAAGGCGGTCCTGCACGATCGCCGGATTCCGCGACAGACCTCGGAGGACGTCCTCGGCGTGCCCTGGTCCACCCTGCACGCAGACTGTGTCAAGTACATCCGGGGCGTCGTGGGCTGATCGTCCGGACGTCGTGCGCCGCGCACGTCTACCGCACCTCCGGCCTCGCCGAGAAGCTGGACGGGCGGCCGGTGATGGCCGACGGCGGCTACCGCGGGCAACCCGGAGGTAATCCTGCCGTACCGCAACCCCGCCGACGGCAGCGACCTGCCCGCCTGGAAACAAGCCCTCAACGTCGAGCACCGCACCGTCCGAGCAAGGGGCTCCTCGAAGACGCCCAGATCAAACTGTCGGTGGTCGCCAGCGACATCTTCGGCGTCTCCGGCCGGGCGATGCTCGACGCCCTCGTCGCCGGGCAGCGTGACCCGCACACCCTGGCGCAGCTGGCCCGCACCCGCATGCGCACGAAGCTGCCCGAGCTGCGGGAAGCGTTCACGGGCCGGTTCAGCGACCATCACGCGTTTCTGCTGGCCCGAATGCTGGCCCACATCGACACGCTCAACGCCGACATCACCGTGGTCGAGGCCCGTATCGAGGAGCTGGTTGCCCCTTTCCCCGGGTTCCACAGATGTGCTGGTCGGCTAGTACACGAATCTTTGGGTTGAGCTGCGGAAACATGGCGTTAGCCGGCTAGGGTGTGTCTCCTGGATCTTCGACTCCGGATCGGCTATCTACGTCTGTCGTGAGTGGGCGGTTCGAGTTGACCGAAGTCGAGTACGCGCGGATCGCGCCGTTGCTGCCGGTGATGAAACCGCAGCGGGGCGGGCGGTGGCGTGATCACCGGCAGGTGATCAACGGGATCGTGTTCCGGGTGCGCACCGGAGTGCCGTGGCGGGACGTTCCGGAGCGGTACGGGCCGTGGAAGACGCTGTACAAGCGGTTCACCCGCTGGCAGGAGGACGGAACCTGGGCGCGGATCGAGGCGATGCGGCACACCGACGCGGACGCCGCCGGGGACCTGGACTGGCACGGCAACGCCGATTCCACGATCGTGCGGGCGCACCAGCACGCCGCCGGCGCCCGTAAAGGGGGCTGAGCAGCCGTGACGCAGCGCGACGGGAAGGACTCGGCAAGTCACGCGGCGGGTGGACCACGACGATCCACACGATCGGTGACGGACAAGGCCGGAACCTGACCAGCCACCTGACTCCCGGCCAGGACTCCGACACCCGCCAACTGGTGCGGCTACTCGACGACGTGGCCGTGGCCCGCCCCGCAGGCGTCGGCCGCCCCCGCAAGCGCCTCGATTCCCCGTCGGCGGACAAGGCGTACAGCTCACGCAGCAACCGCCGGTCCCTGCGGGCCCGGCGCATCCCCCACGACATCCCCGAGAAGGACGACCAGAAGGCCAACCGGGCCCGGAAAGGGTCACGCGGTGGCCGCCCACCCACGTTCCGCCCGCACCGCTACCGGCAGCGCAACACCATCGAACGGCTGATGAACCGGCGCAAGCAGTTCCGCGCCGTGGCCACCAGGTACGACAAGCTCGCCTGCCGCTACCGGGCCACCGTCCAGATCGCCGACATCCTCACCTGGCTACGCGCGAAACGGGACTGTACAAATAACGGCTGATCGACCGATCAAGGGAGAGACGCCAGATGACGACCGAGACCACCGTGGGACAGCCGGCCGTGGAGCCGGTGGGTGCGGTCACGGATGAGCAGTTGATCGCGATGCTGGTCGATCGGGCTCGTGGTGACGGGTTGAAGCTGACCGGCGAGGTGAGCTTCCCCCGCTTTGCTGGAGCGGTGGTTACCTGCTGCCGGCTGGCGCAGGGGTGGCGATAGGTGGTTCGGCTGGTTGCCTCTGGTGGGTGTGCCAGGCGGTCTCGTACTCGTTCGGGCTGAGGTAGCCCAGTTCCTTCTGGATGCGGCGGGTGTTGTACCAGCCGTCGATGTAGGCGAAGATCGCGTTCTCGGCCTCGTCGCGGGTCCGCCAGCTCGTGCGGTAGACGAGTTCGATCTTCAGCGTCGACCAGAAATTCTCCATCAGGGCGTTGTCGTAGCTGTCGCCGACGGAGCCCATCGAGGGCAGGATCCCGTTGTCCTGTAAGCGTTCCGCGAACCGGAACGATGTGTAGTTCGACCCGCGATCTGAGTGGTGGATCAACTGGCCGTCGCGGACGTCGCGCGACCAGATGCCGTATTCGAGGGCGGCGAGGATCAGGTCGGTGTCGCAGCGGTTGGAGGTCTTCCAGCCGACGATTCGGCGGGAGAAGACGTCGCGGACCGCGGCGAGCCAGAACACGCCTTCGCCGCAGGGGATGCGGGTGGCGTCGGCGACCCAGAGCCGGTTCGGCCCGGTGGCGGTGAACTGCCGCCCGACAAGGTCCGGCGCCGGTGTGTGCCGTGGGTCCTGCCGCGTGGAGCCGCCGCGCCAGCCGCGGCGCAGGAACGCGCCCTGCCAGCCCTGCTGCGTCATCAGCCGCTCGACGCGTTTGCGACCCACGTAGATGCCGTCGCGGCGTAGCTGGCGGTGGACCCGGTCCGCGCCGTAGGTGCGCCCGGAGGTCTCCCAGATCTCGTGAATGTTGGAGATCAGGCCCAGGTCGACCACGTCGCGGTCGCAGGGCGCCTCGGCCTGCTTGACCCACGCGTAGTAGGTCGAAGCGCCGATGTTCAGGACCCGTAGCAGGAGCGCGACCGCGAACTGGTCACGGTGTTCATCAATGAACGTCATGACCGTCGCCGGGTCGGGTCGAGCTCCGCCGCGAAATACGCGCTCGCCGCTTTCAGGATCTCGTTGGCCCGCCGCAGCTCGGTGACCTCCCTGCGCAGCCGGCGGTTCTCCTCGACCATCTCGCTGGTCGGCCGGTCGTGACGCTCACCCGTGTCAGCCTCGGCCTGACGGATCCAGTTCCTGAGCGCCTCGTGATGCACGCCGAGCTGCTCGGCCAAGCGCCGGATCACCGGCTTCGGGTCCGATTCGCGGTACAAGCGCACAGCGCGCTGACGGAGCTCATCGGGGTACTTCTTCGGTGCTGCCACGGATACTTCCTCCCCCACGGCCATCAGACCATGGTCAAGAAACTCCATGAAAGCGGGGGTGGCTCAAGGGTGGGCTGCTGCAGCAGCTGACGAAGCGGGTCCTCGAGTCGGCGTTGGATGGGGAGATCACCGACCACGTCGGCTACGACAAGCACGACCCGGCGGGTCGGGGTAGCGGGAACACCCGTAACGGCAGCCGGACCAAGACGGTGCTCACCGACGTCGGGCCGGTCGAGGTGCGGGTCCCACGCGACGCCGCCGGGACGTTCGAGCCGCAGATCGTGCGTAAGCGGCAGCGGCGTCTGACCGGCGTCGACGACATGGTCCTGTCGCTGTCGGCCAAGGGCCTGACCCACGGCGAGATCGCCGCGCACCTGGCTGAGGTCTACGGCGCTGAGGTGTCGAAGCAGACCATCTCCACGATCACCGACAAGGTCATGGACGGCATGGCCGAGTGGCAGAACCGGCCCCTGGACCGGGTCTACCCGGTCGTGTTCATCGACGCCATCAACGTCAAGATCAGGGACGGTCAGGTCGCGAACCGGCCGATCTACCTCGCGATGGCGGTCACCGTCGACGGCCACCGCGACATCCTCGGTATCTGGGCCGGTGACGGCGGCGAGGGCGCCAAGTACTGGCTGCACGTGCTCACCGAGTTGAAGAACCGCGGCGTGGCCGACGTGCTGATGCTGGTCTGTGACGGGCTCAAGGGACTGCCGGAGACGGTGGAGACGGTGTGGCCGCGCACGATCGTGCAGACGTGTGTGGTGCACCTGCTGCGCAACTCGTTCCGCTACGCCGCCCGGCAGGACTGGGACAAGATCGCCAAAGCGCTGCGGCCGGTCTACACCGCGGCGACCGAGGACGCCGCCACCGAGCGGTTCCTCGAGTTCGCCGAGGCGTGGGGCCGTAAGTATCCGGCGATCGTGAAGCTGTGGGAGAACGCGTGGGCGGAGTTCGTGCCGTTCCTCGCCTTCGACGTGGAGATCCGCAAGGTCATCTGCTCCACGAACGCGATCGAGTCCGTCAACGCCCGTATCCGCAGGGCCGTGCGAGCTCGTGGCCACTTCCCGAACGAGCAGGCCGCACTCAAGTGCGTCTACATGGCCTTGATGAGCCTCGACCCGACCGGAGCCGGCCGCCGACGCTGGACCATGCGCTGGAAAGCACCACTGAACGCCTTCCAGATCGCCTTCGAAGGCCGGCTCACCCCGGCCAACAACTGACCACCTCAACAACCAAGATCAGCCGTTAACTTGACACTCCCCGACCCGCCGTTGCAGTACTAGGGCGGCGAACACGATGGTCAGGTGGGCTTCGATCGATTCGCGGGTGTGGTGGTAGATCGGCCGGGCTGCCAGGTCTGTCTTCGACATCCGGAAGCTCTTCTCGACCTGCAGCAGCCGGCTGTAGGCGCCGATGACCTGCGCGGGGTCGGGGTCCGGCAGGTTGGTGACGTAGCCCTTGATTCCGGCCAGGGCACGGTTCTTTGTCTCCAGGGTCCGGTTCACGCTCTTGCTCGCCCCGGTCAGGCGCACGTACCGGTTCCGCTTCACCGATGTCTTCCCGGCGACGGCGTTCTCGGCTTTGGTGATTTGGGTGTCGATTCCCCGCAAGGTCCGTCGGGCCCGGTCAGCGCGGTATTGGTAGTAGATCGTGTGGTCGCGGCGCTTGTCGCCCGGGCCGGCGGGCCAGGGCTGGATGAAGACATGCCCGTCCGGGATCTCGGCGTCGGGGTGAGCGTCGCCGCCACGCCGCCACGACGTAGGGCACGTCGAGGACGCGGGCGCCGAGGATGAACGACAGTCCGGCGGCTTCGATCGCGCGTTTGTTCGCATCCGACACCATCTCGGCGTCGGCCACCACCGTGACGTCGGACAGGCGGTGCGCGTCGAGGAAGGCCCGCAGGACCGGCAGCATGGTGGTGGTCTCGGCCCGGTTGCCCTCGAACGCGCGCACCATCAGCGGGAACCCCGACCCGTCGGTGAGCAGACCGACGGTGATCTGCGGCTGCAGGCGTCGTTCTTTGCTGAAGCCGGGCTCGCGGAACCCGTCACCTTCGTCGGTCTCGAAGTACAAGGTCGTGACGTCGTAGAGCAGCAACGTCGTCGGTCCCAGGCGCAGATGCTCGGCGCAGGCACGCGCCAGTTGTGCCCGCCACCGCCCACCGGCCGGACCGACTCGTCCCGGCCCTGACCCGCATCGTCGGGGCTCTGATCAGCGCCGGCGTAGACCCGCAGCCGCCGCTTCACCGTCCGGTAGGACGGCGGGTCCAGACCGGCCTCGGCGAGCACCCGCAGGGAGCCCAGCTTGCTGGTCGGCTCGATGATCCTGGCCAACACCAGCGCCCGGAACACTTCGTCCCGGCCGGTCGCAGGCCCGAACCCCAACACCTCGTAGCCACGACTCAACGCGTCCACCAGATGCCCCATCCGCGACGACGTGATCGGCAACGCCGCGCCCTGGTTCGCGGGACTGCCCGGCAGACGCAGATCCAACTCGCCCTGCCCCGCGGCCAACCGCTGCCACGCCACCGCCTTCAGCAGCTCCAGGTCCGCGTCGGTAAGCGCCGACCCGATGTGCTCGATGTCCCGCGACCCGCGGTGCTGGGAGTGCGCGATCTGCACCGCCCGCGCCCCGGACGCCGTCTTCACCGTCCGCACGTACGCCACGACCACCCACGATAGAACCGACCCCGTTTAGTGCGTGCCTCCCGACACGCCACCGCAGGTCACAGGCCCACCAACCGCCGAATCAACAGATCTTGGCCCAAGTCGGGTCAATCCCGCCACACGCTCCGCGCCGCCACGGCGAGCGGCAGCAGCTTGCAGCCGGTGACCTACGCCTTCCGGCTCGGCGATATCACGCGGCCTGCGACGCGTACGGTGAGATCGACGTTCGCACGGCCGACCCGACGACGTCAGCGCCGACCGCCACCGCGACACTTCGCCCATCGCGACCCGACGCCTATCGACCATCGAATAGGGCATCGGTAGAAGTCGAATAGACGAGTGACTGTATTTCCAGTTCAGAGGCCATCTTGGGGTGGGCCGCCGGGGGCTCGAACCCCGAACCTACTGATTAAAAGTCAGCAGCTCTACCATTGAGCTAGCGGCCCGCCGCGCCCCAAGGCTACCCGACTCCCTGGTGAGGATGCACGCGGATCTCCGGGCAGCCGGTCTCCCGCAGCCCATCCTTGCCGCAGCCAAGGCTTGGCGTCTGCTGCTGCGCCCGCGGCCCTCGAGCCGCATCTTGCGCCGGGTCTGGGTCCGCCCTGCCAACGCCCGGCCGGGATTACCTGTGCAGGTCTATGCCCCGTCGGGGCTGTTCGTTCGTTGATCAAGCAGCCGTCGTCCAAGCGGACGCTTCACCCAGCCGTTCGGATCGGCCTTCCGGCTGCCGCTCTGCGGGCCAGCAGTGAGCGCCGCGCCGGTGTGGGCCAGGCCCGCTGGTGGAGCATCCGCGCTGGCCCGGATGGCTGTGCTCTGCTCCGGGGCAAGGACGCCATCGAAGACGATGATGGGTCGTTCGGTGCGAGTGGGCCGCTGGGGCACTCAGTCGCCGACCTGGTTCGTGCGGACCGCCAATGCTGGCGACTCCGATCTGGACGGATCGCCACGATGACAACGAGCGGGGCGCGTTCCGGGACGGCCTCGACATCCGGCACCTGGACGATCGGCGCGCGGCGAGCCCTGCTCGACACCCTGCGGCATTTCAGGGCGATCCGGCTGGGAGCGGCGCCTACCGGTCTGCCTTCGGGCCCGCACCAGTCTGCTCGTAGCCTCGGCGTGGGCGAGTGGACCGGGCGATCGTGACTACGAGCGGACGGCTACTGGCTGGCGTCGGCGGTGATCCGGAGGTCCCAGCCGGGCAGGTCGTTCTCGTCGTTGGGGACGAGGCTGGTGTCGTACCAAGTGGCGTCGGGGCGTCCCCGCTTGCTCCCGTTGGTGTAGCCAGGTGCGCAGTGCGGTCAGGGACGGGGAGTTCGCCGTGTCGGCGAGGATGGTGCCGTCGGTCAGGATGACGGCGGCGGTGGTCGCGGTGGTGTGTCCGATGCCGCGTGTGCCGTCGCGCAGGGCGGTGATGCTGCGTTGATTTGTCGTGATAGGGCCAGTGGGTATGCCGAAGGCGGCCGGCTCGGTGCGCCGGACGCGATCCAGGTCGCCGACCGGTTCCACCTGCTGCAGAACCTCACCCATGCGGTCGACCGAGTCGTGCGCGCGCACCGCGCCTGCCTCAAGGACCGACCCGAGGCCGAAGCCGTCGCGCAGCCGCGGCCGTCCACCGAGGGTGAGCAGGGCCGCCGGGCCGAGATGACCCGGCAACGCCACGCCGAGATCCATGCCCTGCACACCACCGGTGTTGGTACCACCGCGATCAGCCGGGCGTTGAACCTCGACGGCAAGACGGTGCGCCGTTACCTGCGCGCGGCCACCGCGGACGATCTGCTCACCGGGACCGTTCCCCGGGCGAAGGACCTCGACGAGCACACCACCCACCTCGCCTCCCGGTGGGAACAGGGCTGCACCAACGCCGTCACGCTGGCCACCGAACTACGCGAGTGCGGCTACCGCGGCAGCGCCCGCACGGTGCGCCGGCTGCTGCAGACCTGGCGCGACGGCACGATCAAACCGACCGCTGTGGCGCCGGTCGCGCCGAAACCTCGCGAGGTGACCGGCTGGATCATCCGGCCCGCCGGCGAGCGCACCGAACGGGAGCAGGCCGACCTGGCCCGCATCCTCCAGCGGTGTGACAGCCTACGCACAGTTGACCGCCTGGTCAGCGACTTCGCCGGCATGCTGCGCCAACGCCAGGGCCAGCACCTGGACACCTGGATCACCCAGGCCAACCAAAGCGGTGTCGCGCAGCTGGCCGGCTTCGCCGCCGGCCTGGTCAAGGACGACGACGCCGCGCGCAACGGGCTCACCCTGCCCTACAGCAGCGGTGCTGTCGAGGGCAACGCCTGTCGATTGAAAGCGCTCAAAAGGCAGATGTACGGCCGTGCGAACTTCGACCTCCTCCGGCTCCGCGTCGTCCTCGCCGAGTAGCCGTCACGCCGCAGGTGGGACCGAATCACGAACTTCGTGCCAGAGCCAAATCCCGCTGACCGTTGACACTCAGGCGGGGCCCGGGCGGGCGCGGTCGGTGAGCATACGCACCGCCAGGACGCTCAGCACCGATGCCATGAGATAGCGCTGTATGCGCATCCACGTCGGTCGGGCGGCCAGGAACTTCGCGATCCGTCCTGCGGCGATCACGATGAGTCCGTTGCCGATGATCGCGATCGTGATCTGGGTGAGGCCGAGGATGATGGCCTGCAGCGCGACATGCCCGCGCGCGGGCTCGATGAACTGCGGCAGCAGTGCCACGTAGATCATCGCGATCTTCGGGTTGAGTAGGTTGGTGACGAAGCCCATCGCGAACAGCCGCCAGGTCGGATCCTTCGGCAGCTTCTGGGACTCGAAGGGGGAGCTCTTGCGCCCGCGCAGCGCCTGGTAGGCCAGATACAGCAGATACGCCGCACCGACGACCTTGAGTACGGTGTAGAGCACCGGAACGGCCGTGAAAACGGCGCCAAGCCCGGCCGCCGTGGCAAGTAGGTAGACCCCGAACCCGGCGGTAGTGCCGAGCAGCGAGGTCAGTCCGGCCGTGCGTCCCTGCGTCAGTGTGCGCGACACGAGGTAAAACATGTTCGGCCCCGGGGTCGCGACCATGGTGAGCGCGACGAGGGCGATGCCCAGGATCGCGCCGGTGCTGATCACAACCCTGAGCCTGCCACCGGGTCCATGGCTGGGCAAGCGGTTGCGATCCTCGGCACAGCACGGCCTACTGCGCTTGTCCGTGGCATCAGGATGTCAAGCCCCGGGTTTGATGGAGTGAAGCGCTCCTGCAGCTGCGGTTGCCGGCACCTGGAGTGGGGCCCTCCTGCTCCTAGATCAACTGATTGGTTGTTTTTGCTGAAAGCTACGGACGGACGCGCAAGGGGTGCGGTTTGCGGTCATCCGTTGGGGTCGGTGTCGCGCGACCAAGCGTGGACAACGTCATCGTCACGGTGCGCGGCGAGCGTCTCGGAGAGCCGTCGGGTTATGTGGACCATCAGGTCCGGCGTGTCCCGGTCGAAGCCGTACACCCGTTCAGCGGTGCCTGCACGGCCCAGATCTCATCGTGCTTGTCGGCGGGCAGGATGCGGGCCGGATCGCCAACTGCGACCCAGCCGACTGGGACGGTCGCGCCCGGCTCCAGACGCGTACGCAGGTGGATCGTCGCGTGAATGCGCACTTCCGTGCCACGACCGAGGTGAGCGCCGTGGAAGATCGCCGCCCCGGTGGCCATGAAGACCTGCTCCTCCAGCACGGCCCCGTGAGGTGCGCGTTCGGGCCGATCAGGCAATGGTCGCCGATGGTGCAGGCGTGACGGGCGCTGGCTCGCACCACGGCGTTTTCCATCACGATGCACTCTCGCCCGATCCTGATGGTGCCTCCGGCCTCGCCGATCACGCGCGCCCCGTGCATGACGCGGGCGCCAGGACCAATCGTCACGTCGCCGCATACCGTGGCGTCGGGCGCGATCCAGGCCGTCGGGTCTATCTGCGGCTGCCTGCCCGCGTGTGTCATCAACATGGTTGCTCTCCTACCTGAGCCACCCCCGCTTTCATGGAGTTTCTTGACCATGGTCTGATGGCCGTGGGGGAGGAAGTATCCGTGGCAGCACCGAAGAAGTACCCCGATGAGCTCCGTCAGCGCGCTGTGCGCTTGTACCGCGAATCGGACCCGAAGCCGGTGATCCGGCGCTTGGCCGAGCAGCTCGGCGTGCATCACGAGGCGCTCAGGAACTGGATCCGTCAGGCCGAGGCTGACACGGGTGAGCGTCACGACCGGCCGACCAGCGAGATGGTCGAGGAGAACCGCCGGCTGCGCAGGGAGGTCACCGAGCTGCGGCGGGCCAACGAGATCCTGAAAGCGGCGAGCGCGTATTTCGCGGCGGAGCTCGACCCGACCCGGCGACGGTCATGACGTTCATTGATGAACACCGTGACCAGTTCGCGGTCGCGCTCCTGCTACGGGTCCTGAACATCGGCGCCTCGACCTACTACGCGTGGGTCAAGCAGGCCGAGGCGCCCTGCGACCGCGACGTGGTCGACCTGGGCCTGATCTCCAACATTCACGAGATCTGGGAGACCTCCGGGCGCACCTACGGCGCGGACCGGGTCCACCGCCAGCTACGCCGCGACGGCATCTACGTGGGTCGCAAACGCGTCGAGCGGCTGATGACGCAGCAGGGCTGGCAGGGCGCGTTCCTGCGCCGCGGCTGGCGCGGCGGCTCCACGCGGCAGGACCCACGGCACACACCGGCGCCGGACCTTGTCGGGCGGCAGTTCACCGCCACCGGGCCGAACCGGCTCTGGGTCGCCGACGCCACCCGCATCCCCTGCGGCGAAGGCGTGTTCTGGCTCGCCGCGGTCCGCGACGTCTTCTCCCGCCGAATCGTCGGCTGGAAGACCTCCAACCGCTGCGACACCGACCTGATCCTCGCCGCCCTCGAATACGGCATCTGGTCGCGCGACGTCCGCGACGGCCAGTTGATCCACCACTCAGATCGCGGGTCGAACTACACATCGTTCCGGTTCGCGGAACGCTTACAGGACAACGGGATCCTGCCCTCGATGGGCTCCGTCGGCGACAGCTACGACAACGCCCTGATGGAGAATTTCTGGTCGACGCTGAAGATCGAACTCGTCTACCGCACGAGCTGGCGGACCCGCGACGAGGCCGAGAACGCGATCTTCGCCTACATCGACGGCTGGTACAACACCCGCCGCATCCAGAAGGAACTGGGCTACCTCAGCCCGAACGAGTACGAGACCGCCTGGCACACCCACCAGAGGCAACCAGCCGAACCACCTATCGCCACCCCTGCGCCAGCCGGCAGCAGGTAACCACCGCTCCAGCAAAGCGGGGGAAGCTCAACCGGTCGGGTTCGCTGGTCGCCTGTCAAGCCCCGGGTTTGGTGGAGAGTTGGTTAGCTGGTTTCCAGGGGTGCGGTGACCGGGTGGGTCATCGCGTGTAGGGCCTCGTGTTCGGCGGGTGGGGTGTGTCCGAGTTCGCCGTGCAGCCGGCGGTTGTTGTACCAGTCGATGTACTCGACGGTGGCCATCTCCAGGTCGTCGAGCCCGCGCCACGGACCTCGGTTGCGGACGAGTTCGGCCTTGTACAGGGAGTTGAACGCCTCGGCCATCGCGTTGTCGTACGAGTCGCCCTTGGACCCGACCGAGGCGACGGCGCCGGCCTCGGCGAGTCGTTGGCTGTAGCGAATCGCTCGATACTGGACTCCCCGGTCCGAGTGATGCACAAGTCCGCCCAGTTCAGCGCCCTGATGCTCGCGCCGCCAGATCGCCATCTTCAACGCGTCCAACGCGAGGTCGGTGTAGAGCGACGTGGATACCTGCCAGCCGACGATCATGCGCGAGTACACGTCGAGGACGAACGCGGCGTACGCCCAGCCCACGGCCGTGCGCACGTAGGTCAGGTCGGCGACCCACAGCTGGTTCGGCCGCACGGCGGTGAAGTCGCGTTTGACCAGGTCACGAGGCCGACCGGTCTCGGCTGCGGGCCGGGTCGTGCGCGGCGACTTGTCACGCAGCAACCCGCGCAGCCCGGCGGCGCGCATCAGCCGCTCGACCGTGCACCGGGCCACCTCGACGCCCTGGCGGTGCAGCTCGTGCCAGATCTTGCGGGCGCCGTAGACGCCGTAGTTCTCGGCGTGGATCCGCTTGATCAGCGCGGTCAGTTCCTCGTCGCGCCGGCAACGGGCGCTGACCGGGCGGGTCTTGGTGGCGTAGTAGGTCGACGGTGCGATCTGTGCCGGCGTGTCTTCCAACACCCGCAAGACCGACTGGACACCGTGCTGTTCCTGCTGCGAGTCGACGAACGCGACCCTCATCGCGACGGCCGGTCCAGCTCGGCCGCGAAGAAAGACGCCGCGGACTTCAGGATCTGGTTCGCCCGCCGCAGCTCACGATTCTCCCGTTCGAGGGCCGCGATGCGTTCGGCATCGCTGCTGGTCGCGCCCGGCCGCTCACCGGCGTCGGTCTCGGCCTTCTTCACCCACGTCCGCAACGCCTCTGGGTGGACTCCGAGCTGGTCGGCGATCCGCCGGACCGCGCCGACCGCGCCGGCCGGATCCCGACGGGCCTCAAGGACCAACCGGGTCGCACGCTCACGCAGCTCGTCGGGGTACTTCTTCGGTGCGGGCATCGCTGGTGTTCCTCCAGGTTTCGATGTCTCCATCTAACCCGGGGCGCAACAGCCTGTTCGAGTTCGCCCGCACGAGTGCCAATAGGACACAGCGGGCAATCGCAGACCGTGTGATCGCATAACCGACAGGTGGTACGGACCTGGGCGCGTGAGGTCGTGGTTGAAGCGAGCACCGAGTCTAGCAATCGCTCAAAGGTTGCCCTGTCGCGCTCAGGCAGGCCGGCCAGAAGCCGGTCCATGGCGTGCAGGCGTGCGGCTTGCAGTGTTTGCGCATGGTTCCGCGCTCGACACCGTCTCTGCCGATCAGGCCCGCGTCTCTATCAGCATTCCTGGGTACACGCGAGCGGGCACGACGATCAACGAGCTTTCCCCTTGACACGCCTGGGTATGTGCCGTGGTGGTCGCGGCCCGACGTCGGGCTGATCACCATCGTGGTCTACGTTTCTCAGGAGACCGCCCGGCATGCCGGGCACGCTGACATCCTGCGTGAGCAGCTCGATGGACGGACCGGGGTGATGGCTGAGCACGAGGAACGGGCTGACGCGAAGGCCCGCGAGGCGTATCGGGCAAAGATCGAACGGGCTGCGCAGGAGGCGGTCGGCGGGTCGCCTCATGCTGACCTGTCCGACACGCATGGCGCGGAGGTCGCGCCGTGAAATATCCGGATCTCATGGAGGCTCGCCCGTGAGAGCGGTCATAGTCGCGGCTGCGGTCGCGTTCGTCATCTCTCTGTTCGGCACGCCGATGGCGATCCGCGGCTTCACCGCGCTCAAGGCGGGCCAGCCGGTTCGATCCATCGGGCTCGCCAGCAACCAGCGCAAGAAGGGCACGCCCACGATGGGCGGTGTCGTCTTCATCGTGGCGACCGTCTTCGCCTACGTTGCCGGGCGCATCGCCCTTACCCTGCCCGAACGACGGATAGCGCAGGAGGGGCCGACCATGACGGCCCTCGTCCTGCTCGGCCTGTTCGTCTTCTGCGGCGCGGTCGGCTTCTTCGACGACTTCCTCAAGGTGCGCCGGCGCAACTCCGACGGACTGTCCGCCAAAGGCAAACTGTTCGGCCAGGCCATCGTCGGCGGCGGGTTCGGCATAGCCGCGCTCTACGTGCCGAGCACCAACGGCCAGACCGTGGCCAGCGAGCACATCTCACTCATCCGCGACATCAGCTGGCTGGATGTCGGCAAGGTCGGCTCGGTGATCGTGTTCGTCTTCGTGATCACGGCGATGTCGAACGGCGTGAACCTCACCGACGGCCTCGACGGCCTGGCCACCGGCGCGTCAATCCTGGTACTCGGGGCGTACGCGCTAATCGGTTTCTGGCAGTACCGGCACTGGTGCGCCGACACCGACTACGCCCGCGTGAACGACTACTGCTACCAAATCCGGGATCCCCTGGAGATCGCCATAATCGCGGCGGCAGCAGCCGGCGCCTGCGCGGGCTTCCTGTGGTGGAACACGTCCCCAGCGCGGATCTTCATGGGTGACGTAGGTGCGCTCGGGCTCGGCGCCCTGATCGGCGGGCTCGCGGTCGCTACCCGCACCACGCTGCTTTCGATCATGATCGGCGGGCTCTTCGTCATCATCACGGTGACCTGGGTGATCCAGATCGTCTCGTTCCGGACCACCGGAAGACGTGTCTTCCGGATGGTGCCGTTGCATCACCACTTCGAGTTAGCCGGCTGGAGCGAGGTCACTATCGTGGTCCGGTTCTGGATCGTGGCCGGTGTCTGCGTGGCGGCGGGCCTGTTCCTGTTCTACTCGGACTTCCTTGCAGCCGCCGGATAAGGCCACGCGGCACGCCTGGGACCTGCCGTCCAGTCAAACCACGAGATCGAGAGCACACCAGAGCGTCCACCGGGAGACACCCAGCTTGCCGGCAACAGCTGCCTGGGTCTGGCCAGCTCCCACCAGAATCCGCGCGTCGGCTACCTAGTCGACAGTCAGGGCGTGTGGGCGGCCACCCACACGCCCCCGGGTACGGGCGGCGTCGAGGCCCTCACGTGTTCCCTTGACGATCTGCTGACGTTGGAACTTGGCGATACAGTATCGCCAGCTGTAGACGCCACCCGATTGGACCACGGCGGACCGGTGTCGACCAGCACCGAGCGCGTTGCAGGCACCGCGTAAGGCGGTCGACGGAGCAGGTCGACGGCGACCAGGACGCCCGGCCGGGCTCGGCGCCGCCGTTCACCGCTGTCCCGCCGGTGCGCCGTGGTTCGCACCCTGTTTCGTTGCCGGGCCGTCTACGAGCACAGCGGACAGGTATCGCTCGATGCGAGCCCAGTCCGGTGTGCCGCCGTAGCCGATGTGCCGGTCCGGCCGGATCAGATCGGCCGCCGCACCGGAGTCGTACGGGTCGCGGGGGGTGCGGCCGCGGTCAAGAATCACCGGAATCCGTACGCTCGTGGTCTGGGCCACCTGCCAGGCCGGGGTCAGCACCCGCACGTCCACCGCGCCGGGCCAGCGGCCGGTCAACGCGTCGACCAGGGCACCTGTCTGCGCCGCCTGCTCATCATTGCGTTCCGGCACGGCCAGCAGCAGGGTGTACCGGTCGGTGGCAAGCTGATCGTGCATGCGCTGCGACCGGTTCGTGGTGCCGTCGAACAGCGCACGGTCCGGCATCCGATCCCCACCGCGCAGGCTGCCCTTACGGCCCGTCACCCCGGCCGTGCCCCGGTAGCTGTGGGCGAGTTGTGACAGCGAGCAGCCGGCGCGCGGGTGCGCGGGTGCGCCGGATTGCAGGCCGGCCATCACCGAGTCGCGCGGATGCCGGCGTGGGTCGCCCCGCAGCAGCATCGCCCCCGCGCCGAGATGGGTGACGGTGACGACCTGCCGACCCACCCGGTGCCGCTCGACCTGATACGTGTTCAGCAACGCGGCGGGGGCACGGCCGGTGACCACTGGGCATACGCCTTCGAGGCCCTGGCTGAGGTCCGGCAGCGGATGTCCGGGGTCCCCGCCGTTGACGGTCGGCTCCCGGGCGCCGCAACCCGGGCCTGGCGTCGCGCGACAACTTCGCAGACGCTAAGCGGGGCCACCTCCTTGCCCGAGCGCCAGGGCGGCTGCGGTGCCGAGCACCAGGAACGGGCCGAACGGCAGGTGGCTGGACCAGCGGACCCGCCCGGTGGCGAGCAGACCCAGGGCCGCCACGGCGGAAAGCGCGAACGCGAGTAGCAGCCCGACTACCGGGACAGCCCACCCGTACCAGCCGAGTAGCAGGCCAGCCCCGACCGCCAGTTTGGCGTCGCCGAGGCCGAAGCCGCGCCGGCCGAGCAGGAGGCTGGTGGTGGCGAACAGGAGTCCCAGCCCCAGCCCGGCGGCGGTGGCGCGCAGCCACGGCGGGTATCCCGCGCCGAGGGCTCCGGCCACACCGAGCAGGAGCCAGGTGCCGAGCGCCGCCGGCCCGGTCAGCCGATCGGGCAGCCGATGCACCGCCGCGTCCACGAAGGCCAGCGGCACCGCCCAGCCGAGCCACCAGGCCATCGCGGCCAGCTCGACGGCCGGCGGTCCGGCCAGCAGGAGCAGCACCGCGGCGCCGACCACGGCAGCCTCCACCGAGCCGGGTGGCGGACCTACCCGGGCCGCGCACCGTCCGCACCGGGCCGCCGGGCCGAGCACGGGCCACGGGCGGGCAAGGCCGATCGGCGCGTGGCACGCGGCGCAGCCGATGCGGGGGGCGGATCCGGGGGGTACGGCGTGCCGGTGCACCGCCAGCCGGAGCAGTGGGGTAACCGCCAGTGCGGCGAGCAGTCGGGCCGGCCCGATCCATCGGGGTGCCGTCACCATCGTGCCGGGCCTGCCGGTGTGAACACGGAAAGTAGTTTCCGGTTCGGCTTGTGGTAGTGGTCGTCTCGGGTTCGGGGCTTACCTGACCGGCCGGATGGCGGACCGACCGGTGGCACGGCCAGGCATGGCGTCGACGGTCGCCGGACCGTACGCGGACGGCCAAGCCGCGGGGACAAAACGGGCGCGAGCCATCGTTCACTCCCACTCCCCCAGTCGATCCGACCCGGATGACGCTCCGGCCGGACTCGGCGTCGCCACCCGGACGTACGCCAACCACCCACGCACGGGCGTCCGGCGGGGAACCTGGTCACCCACATCGGCCGTTACCACCATCCATCACTCAGAGTGATTACTTGAATTGCCTCTGTTGCATCGGCGAGCGTCAGCCTATGCTCCCCCTTTGGATGCGATGCAACCCTCGATCAATCAACCGGGACGACATAGGGATTTGTAACTGTAACGATCAGTCACGGTAAATGCGGTCGCGCTTTACTGGGTTCGGATGTGGACATTCGGCCGCGCTTCCGCATGCCCGGAACAGCCGGAGCGCCGGCTTCCGGGACGCTGGCGAGGAGGCGCGACAGTGCGAGGACGGCAGCTCAGGAACGCTACGGCGTACCTGGTGACGGTCGCGGTGCTCGGCGCCGCGATGGGCTGTGGAACCGACCGGGAGGCGGCCGCCGCGGCGGCCGCCGACAGCGCCGGGCCAGCCGCGGGGGGGCCCGAAGCCGACGAGCTGGCCGCCCGAAAAGCCGCGCTCGCCGCGTACTCCGGATATCTTGCCACCGCCCGGAAGGCGAGTGGACGCAGCGATCCACATCATCCTGAGCTGTCCACATTCCTCGCTGATCCGTTGCTGACCCGGGTCCGCTTCGCGATCCGGACAGCCAAGGAACACGGCGCCGTGCGCGTCGGGACGCTGGCGTCCGACCCGACCGTCACCTCGGTGGACCTGGCCGCCGTGCCGCCCACCGTCCAGATTCAGGACTGCCTGGACGCGACCGGCTGGCGGCTGGTCTACGCCCGCGACAAGCGGGTGGTGCCGGGCAGCCGGGGGACCCGCCATCTGGCCACCGCGACGGCGACCCGCTACCCCGACGGCCGCTGGCTGATCAGCTCCGGTGCGTCCCACGAGGACCAGCCATGCTGACCCGGGCTACCCGGTCGCGCCTGCTCGGCGGGCTGGCCCTCACCGCGGTGCTGCTGGTCACCACCGTGCCGGCCGTCGGCTGGGCCGACCCGCCGGGCGCGGAGTGCCCGCCCGGACAGCACGACTGCGACGTCTGGGACGACGATCCGGGCACTCCGGGCAGCGGCGGACCGGGCGGCGGCGGACCGGGCGGCGGGGACGGCGGGAAGTGCCAGTGGAACGGCCGTACCGTCCCCTGCCACGACGAGATTCTCGGCTGGTTCAACAACGGCGACGGCTGCTACTACAAGGTGGTCGAGCCGCGGCCCGCTGACACTCCGGTGGGCTTCGACTGGTACCTGCTGACCTGCAACGGCGGTGACCTCGGCTCCCAGCGGACCGAGCTGCGCGACACACCGCCACCCGGGTACGGCGCACCGCCCGACCCGGAGGAGCTGGCCCGACGCGCCCTCGCCTCCATCCGTCTGCTGCCGCCCCGGGTGGCGATCGCGCCGCGCAAGGACATCGGGCCTGGGCTCGTCGGGCTGCCGGTCTGGATGTGGGCCAGTCCCGGCTCGACCTACTTCGGCCCGCTGCGTGCCTCCGCCGCCGACCGCGGGCTGACCGTCGCCATCGAGGCGAAGGTCGACCGGGTGGTCTGGGACATGGGCAACGGAGTACGGGTGACCTGCACCGGTCCTGGCACACCGTACAGCTCCACCGGGGCGCACGCCGGGAAGCCCTCCCCCGACTGCGGCTACCACCGCGGCTACCCGACAGCCGGGACGTACCGGGTCCAGGCGACCACGCACTGGACCGTGCGGTGGTGGATCGACGGCGGCGTCGAGGGCGAGCCGATCCCGCAGACCCGGACCAGCAACATCGCCACGATTCAGATCAACGAGCTTCAGGTGGTGACCGAGTGAGCCTCGCGACACGCAACGGAACCCCGCCGGTGGACGCCCCGGTCACCCCACCCCGGGTGGTCCGGCAGCGCCGGATGCGCCCCGGGCTGCTGGGACTCGCCGTCCTGCTGATCGCCCTCGGTGGGCTCGGCGCCGCGTTCGCGGTCACGTCGGTCCGCGCCACCGGCAGCTACCTGGCGGTCACCCGTCCGGTCGAGGTCGGCCGGACGATCGGTGCGGACGACCTAATGGCCGTACAGGTGGCCGGCGGACAGGGGCTGTCACCCGTGCCGGTCGGGCGGCGAGACAACGTACTCGGCAAGCGGGCCAAGGTGTCGCTGGTCCCCGGGACGTTGCTGACCATGGACCAGCTCACCGACGAGCCGCTGCTCGGCCCCGGGCAGCAGCAATTCGCGCTGGGTCTGGAGGTGTCCCAGGTACCGGCCCGCACACTCCACCCCGGAGACAAGGTACTGCTGGTCAGCACCCCCGCCGGCAGCAACGACGGGCCGACGGTCGTGGTCACCCGCTTCGAGGCCGTGGTCATCGACACCTACACCGCCGAGGACGAGGTCGTGGTCTACCTGGCGCTCGCCGTCCGGGACGTACCGGCGGTGGCGGCGCTGGAAGCGCAGGAGCGGATCGCCGTCGCCCTCATCGAGGCGGCCTGAGCATGGCGATCATCGCGCTGGTCGCCGCGAAGGGCTCGCCGGGTGTCACCACCTCCGCGCTGGCCTGCGCGCTGACCTGGCATCGGCGGCTCGTGCTGGCCGAATGTGACCCATCCGGCGGGTCGGTGCTCGCCGGCTACCTCGGCGGCGCGCTCGACGGCCCCCGGGGCATCGGTGAACTCGCCGTCGGCGAGTTGCGCGACGGCAACCTGGAGACGGCCTTCTGGTCGCAGCTAATCGACCTGGACGCACCGAATCGGGAACGGTTGTTGCTGCCGGGCGTGGTCGATCCCGCCCAGGCGGGCAGCGTCGCCCCGCTGTGGCAGCGGTTCGCCGACTTCTTCACCGGGCTGGACCGCGGCGACCCCCGGTACGACGTTCTCGTCGACTGTGGCCGCCTGTACGTGGCCGGCGCGCCCTGGCCGGTCCTCCGCACCGCCTCGGTGGTGCTGGTGGTCACCGGGGCACGGCTGCCGGACCTGTCCGCGACCCGGGCCCTGGTCCGGGCGGTCGAGCGGGACTTCGTCGAGCATCGGGTGCCCCCGGGCACGCTGCGGCTGCTGCTGGTCGGCGACGGGCACCGACGCAGCGAGGTCAGCAAGGCCCTACGGCTGCCGGTCATCGCCCGGCTACCGCACGACCCGCGTACCGCCGCGGTGCTGACCATGGGCGGAACCGTGCGGGCCGGGCGACCGCTGCTGCGCGCGGCGAGTGCTCTGGAGGTGCCGGTCGGGGCCTTGCTGGACCGGCGCCGCGCCCGGCTGGCCTGGCCGGTGGCACAGGAGGTGCCGGATGCGGTTTGAACCGGTCTCCACCGATCCCCGCCGGCATGCGCCCACCGCCACCTCGATCGCGCCGCCGCTGGCCCCGCCGAACGGCCGGCACCACCACCCGGTGCCGGTCGTCGCGGCGGCTTCGGAACCGCCGCCGCATCCCCGAGTGGACTTTCAGGTGGTCCGTGAGCTACGCCGGGAGCTCAGCGAGCGGCTCACCCGCTGGCAGCGGGGCCGGGAATTCGACGCCGACGCCGAGGACACCGAGCGGGCCCGGCTGGCGCTCGAGGTCGTCGCCGAGTACGCCGACGCGGTCCGCCGGGCCGGCACGCCGATCACGGCCGACCAGGAGCGGCTGTTGCTCGACCAGGTCACGGCCGAACTGGCCGGTCTCGGCCGGCTCCAGACCCTGCTGATCGACGAGTCCATCGAGGAGGTGCACATCCTCGGTTGCGACCAGGTGCGCATCACCCGGCACGGCGGCGGCGTCGACTGGGCCGAGCCGATCGCCGACAGCGACGACGAACTGGTGGAGATCCTCCAGGCGGCGGCGCGTCGGGCGGGCGCCACCGAGCGGTCGTTGTCGACCTCCAAGCCCACACTCGACCTGCAACTGCCCGACGGTAGTCGGCTCGCCGCCGTGTTCCTGGTCAGCCACCGGCCGTACGCGGTGATCCGCAAGCACAACACGCTCGACGTGAGTCTGGACGACATCGCCGGCGGTCGGAGCGACCTGGACGAGATGATCGACCCGCTGCTGCGCGACTTTCTCCGCGCGGCGATGCTCGCCGGGCTCAACATCATGGTCGCCGGTCTCGCCGGGGCCGGCAAGACGACGGTCATCCGGGCGCTGATGAACGAGATCCCGCCGGACGAGCCGTACGTGCTGCTGGAGGAGAGCCGGGAGTTGCTGCCTGCCCGCCGTGGGCACCGGCACCGAGCGGTGATGAGCTTCGAGGCACGGGAGGGGCACGGCGAGCGCGGACCCGACGGCCGCCCGGCCGGCGAGGTCAGCATCGCCGATCTGATCCCGGTGTCACTGCGGATGGGCGTGCTGCGGATCATCGTCGGCGAGGTCCGTTCCCGGGAGATCGTTCCGATGCTTCAGGCGATGACCACCAGCCGGGGTTCGATGTGCACGATCCACGCCCGGACTCCGGCGGGCGTCGGCGAACGGATCATCGAGCTGGCGCTGGCACACGGCCGGGAGATGACCGTCGACCAGGCCCGTCGAATGGCTGGCAACGCGCTCGACCTGATCGTCTACGTCACCATCGAGGACGAGACCGCGATCGGCGGCCGCAAGCACCGTTTCGTGTCGCACGTCGAGGAGGTCATCGGCGTCGGTGACGGAAACCGGATCACCACCACCACGGTCTTCGAACCGGGGCCGGACGGCCGAGCGGTCCCCAGGCACCTACCGGAACGGGTCCGCGCCCAACTACTGCGGGTCGGCTACGACGCCCGGCTGCTGAGCCGGTGGGTCGAGGCGGGGACCGGGGCGTGGCGGCGGCCGCGGCAGACCCGGCTGGGCCGGCGATGAGCACGGTGGTCGATGTCGAACTCGTCGCGGTGGCCTCCGGGGCCGCCTGCGTGGCCGGGCTGCTGCTGGCCATCGCCGCGATCGTCGGCACCCGCCCGCCGGCGGGACGGGCACCCCGAGCCGGGCGGGGGCTCGGCCGGCTCTGGCGCGGCTCCGGGATGACCCCCCGCGAGCAGCGAGCCCACCGGACGATGCTGGCCGGGGCGGTGTTGGCCGGCGCACTGGCCTTCCTGGTGACCGGGCTTCCGGTCGTCGGCCTGCTGGTCGCCGTGGCGGTGCCGGGCACGCCCTGGCTCTTCTCCGTCGGCAGGGCCGAGCAGCGGGCCATCGCCCGGATCGAAGCGGTCGGTGAGTGGACCCGTCGACTCAAGGACGTCTCGGCCACCGGGCAGGGGCTCCAGGCCGCGATCACCGGCACTGTCGCCACCGTGCCGGAGGAGATCCAGGAGGAGGTGCGGTTGCTCGCCGCCCGGCTCCAGGCCGGCTGGCTGGCCCGCCCCGCCCTGCTGGCCTTCGCCGACGAGATCGGTGACCCGGTGTGCGACCAGGTGGTGGCGGCGCTGATCCTGCACCTGAGCGACCGGGGTGAGCGCCTCGGCGACGTACTCGGCTCGATCGCGTCGGCCGCGGCGGCCGAGGTCGCCACCCGTCGGGAGGTCGAGGCCAAGCGTACCCAGCCCCGGTTCGCGGTCCGGTTCCTCACTGGCATGACCCTTGTCGTGATCGCGTACGGCCTGCTGAACACCGACTACATCCGCCCGTACGGCACCGGAGTCGGACAGCTTGTCATGGCGGTGCTCGGCGCGGCCTTCATCGCCCTGCTGGCCTGGGTGCGCGCGATGAGCCAGCCGCAGCGGCCGGCCCGCTTCCTGCCCGCCCCCGATCCGCTGGAGGTGGTCGCGTGAGGGCCCGGGGTGAGCTTGCGGGCGCCGCGGTCGTGCGGGAGAGGAAGCTTCGATGATCGCCAACTGGCCGCTTGCCGTCGCGGTGACCGCCGGCGCGACCGTCGGACTTGGTGTGTATCTGGTGGTCCGGGAACTCGTGCCCGCGACCCCGGCGCTCGGGCCGGCGTTGCGCCGGCTGCACCAGCCGCCCGGTTCCCGCGCGAGCGCGCCCACCGACCGGCGGCTGGAGTGGCTGACCGGGCTCGCTCGCTGGCTGCGGCCGCCGCACCAGCGGCTCGCCCTGCTCGACCGGACGCCGGAGCAGTACGCGCTGTCCCTGCTACTCAGCGCCCTGATCGGGCTCGCCTCGCCGAGCCTGTTCGCGGTCGCACTCGCCGTGCTGGGGGTGCGATTGCCGGTGAGCGTACCGGTGCTGGCCAGCCTGGGCCTGGCGCTGGTGTGCGCGCTGCTCGCGCACCGCGCGATGCTGGCGAAGGCCGACGCCGCCCGGGAGGAGTTCCGGGCGGCCGTCTGCACCTACCTCGACTTGGTGGCGTTACAGCTCTCCGCTGCACACGGCCCGGTGCAGTCGCTGGAACGGGCGGCGGAGATCTGCGACGGCTGGGTCTTCGACCGGATCCGGGAGGCGCTGCGGATCGCCCAGCTCCAGATGCACTCGCCCTGGGAGGAGCTGCGGGAACTGGCCGGCCGCATCGGCATCCCGGAACTCGGTGACGTCGGCGCCATCATGCGCTCCTCCGGCGACGAGGGTGCGCAGGTGCACGAAACCCTGCGCAGCCGGGCCGACGCGTTGCGCGACCAGATCCGCACCGACAACCTGGCCCGGGCCGAGGGGGTGACCAGTCGACTCGACATTCCCGGTGCCCTGCTCGTCTTCGTTCTGCTCGCCTTCGCCATGTACCCGTTCGTCGCCCGTCTGTGACAGTCACCCCGGCAAGGAGACCTCGAATGCCACTGCTCACGTACCTGCACGTCGCGCTGGTCACACGCCTCGCCGCGCTGCGCCGCGACGGTGAGCGGGGGGACAGCCCCGTCCCCACCGCAGTAATCATCTTCGGTCTGGTCACGGCCGCACTCGCGGTCACCCTCCTGGTCAAGAACCGGGCGGAAGACTGGATGAACGCCGTCCCGACCGCGCCCTGATCCGGTGTGTCGACAGTTGCCCGCCGGCCGCCGCCCGGTGCGAAGCCCCGCCCGGTGGGGCGGCACGCGTCGGCGGATCGACGCGACGGACCGCGGCGCCAACCCGGTGGAGCTGGCGGTGGCAATGCCCGCGATCTTCGTGCTGCTCTTCGGGTCGATCCAGGTCGCGGCCTGGTTCGTCGCCCGGTCGACAGCGTTGAACGCGGCGCAGAGCGCGGTCAACGCGCAACGGGTCCACCACGCCCCCGCGGGCGCCGGCGAAGCCCGGGCGCGGCGGTTCCTGGCGGCGGCTGGTGGCTGGCTGGTCGACTGGGACTCCCCGGGGCCAGGTTGCCAGACCATCGCTACCGAGGTGACCTGCACGGTCCGCGGTCGCTCGCTCTCCGTCGTCCCCGGGGTCGACTTCCCGGTACGGCAGAGCGCACACGGGACGGTGGAGCGGTGGACGACGCCATGAGCGCGGACCGAGGTTCCGTCTCGGTCGAGGTGGCGATCCTCGCACCGGCCTTCATCGCGCTGCTCGTACTGGCCGGCGTCGCGGGGCGGACCGCGGTGGCTGCCGAAGCCGTCGACACCGCGGCCCACGACGCGGCGCGCGCCGCCTCCATCTCCCGCGACTCGGCCACCGCCCGGCGGGCGGCCGAGAACGCGGCCGTCCGACAGCTCGACTGGCGCGGGCTCGACTGCACCGGCAGGCCGGCGGTCACCTTCAGCGGTGTTGTGGACGGCCATGTGACCAGCCTGGACGCAGCATTCCGCAGCCCGGTCGGCCGGGACGCCTCGGTCACTGTCCGGATCTCCTGCGCCGTCGACCTGTCCGAGCTGCGACTGCCCGTGGTGCCCGGCATGCCCACCGGAAAGCAGGTGACGGCGGACTTCACCTCGCCGCTGGACCGCTACCGGAGCCGTGGATGACCGCCGCCGGCAAGCGGCGGCGGGACGTCGAGGATGCCCCCGCCGCACGACGCGTCGGTCCCGACACCGGCCGGGTCAGCGTGTTCCTCGCGGTCGCCGCCGTGGGCATCCTCGCGGTCATCGCGCTCGCCTTCGACGGCGCGGGGCAGCTGCGCTCGCTGCAGCGGGCCGACAACCTCGCCGCCGAGGCGGCCCGGGCCGGTGGCCAGTCGATCGACCGGGCCAGCGCGATTGAGGGCGGGCCGAAACGGATCGACGAGCCGCAGGCGCGCCGCGCCGTGGCCGCCTACCTGGGCGCGGCCGGTGCCGCCAGCCACTCGGTCACCTTTCCGGTCGTCGACGGGGAGACCGTCGTCCGGGTCCGCGTCACCGTCACCTACCAGAGGTCCCTACTCGGCCTCGTCGGATTCGACGACACCGTGACCGTCTCCGGCGAGGCGACCGCCCGAGCGCTCACCGGGGCGCTGTAGGAAGGAAGGCAACCATGGCCACACCGGCTCGAACCGTCCAACGGATTCTCACCGGGTTCGGCGGGTGCATCCTGCTCGGCGCGCTGCTGGTCGGCGCGCCGGTGGCGCTGTTCGCGCTCGCCGGCAACCCGCTGCCGGAACAGGTGCCCACCCTGGCCGAGGTCGGCGCGATGCTGACCAGCCGCGACGACGGCCAGCTCTTCCTGCGGGCGCTCGCGCTGGTGGGCTGGGCGGGCTGGACCAGCTTCGCCCTGTCGGTCCTCGTCGAGCTGGGCGCGTTGGCGCTGCGTCGACCCACGCCCCGACTGCCCGGGATGCGCCGGCAGCAACGGGCCGCCGCCGCGTTGGTCGGGTCGGTAGCACTGATCCTGACGGCCAGCCCGGCGGCGGCGGGCGCCGCGGCGGTCACCGGCCCGTCGGCCGCCGCCATGCCGCTGAGCCCGCCCGCCGCCGCTTCGGCTCACACCGCGCCGCTCGGCTGGCCCGGGCTGACCGGTACAGCCCTCGCCGCACCGGGCGGGCCGGCGTCTGCGGCCGGGACCGAGGACGCCGACCCGGCACCCGGCACGCCGCGGTCCACGGCCGGGCGCACCGACCCGGACCGCGGGGCCCCGGTCTACCAGGTGGCGAAGGGCGACCATCTCGGGTCGATCGCCGAGCGGTACCTGGACAGCTTCGGCGAGTACCGGACGCTCGCCCGGCTGAACCGGCTGGGCGACCCGGACCGGATCCACCCGGGACAGTTGCTGCGGCTGCCGGCCGAGGCCGAGGACCGCGGTGCCCGCCCACACGCCGTCGGCCGGCTGGCGGCCACCGGGCAGGCCGGGGACGCAAACCGCCGCACCGCCCGCCCGACACCCCAGCCACCTCCCGGGTCGGCGCCGGCGACCGACGGCATCAGCACCGGGACGCCGGCCGGGTCACCGACGAAGGCTGCACCGAACGGTCCGGTGGTGGTCGTCGGCGCGGCCCGGCCCGGCGAACC
The DNA here is from genome assembly GCF_030345795.1 of Micromonospora sp. WMMA1363. Lineage (NCBI taxonomy): Bacteria > Bacillati > Actinomycetota > Actinomycetes > Micromonosporales > Micromonosporaceae > Micromonospora > Micromonospora sp. WMMA1363. The sequence continues at coordinate 4,483,314 of NZ_JAUALB010000001.1, read as the reverse complement.
CGATCGGGTCAACCGGCCGCTCGCGGTGTCGGCGATCCTCGCCGTGTCGAGCATCATCGGCGCGCAGATCGGCGCGGCGCTCGGCCTGCGCCGACGACCGGCGGATGCACGCACCGGCGTGGACCGTGGTGCCGCCGCGGGCGGTCACCCGCGGGAGCTTCCGGCGGGTCGACACCGTCGCGACTGATTCCTCCGTACGGGCGACCGTCTTCGACCTGCCCTGCGTTGCGGCAGCATGGCCACGATCGGCTGCCAGCCGTCGCTCACGCGGAAGTCGCACCGCCCCAGCGGTCGGTGTGGATCGCCTCGGCGAGCGGGCGCTTCTGCCGCCAGCCGTGCCGGACCAGGTCGGGCACGGTCTCGAGGTGGGTGACCGGGCCGAGACAGAGCCAGGCCACCGGGCGGATCCCGGCCGGGATCCCGAGCAGGTCGGCCAGCCACTCCTCGCGGTAGAACGAGACCCAGCCGACGCCGAGCCCCTCGGCGGTGGCGGCGAGCCAGAGGTTCTGGATGGCGAGGCAGGCCGAGTAGAGGCCGGTGTCGGCGATGGCGTGCCGGCCGAGCACCGCCGGTCCGCCCCGTGAGTGGTCGTAGGTGACCACCACCGACAGGGTGGACTCCAGCACACCGTCGATCTTGATGTGCGCGAACCGCTCCGCCGCCGCCACGTCGAGCGTGGCGGCGAACACCTGCCGCTCGGCGCTGACGTGCTCGTGGAAGCGCCGGCGCAGTTCCGGGTCGCGCACCAGGATGAAGTCCCACGGCTGGGAGTGGCCGACGCTCGGCGCGGCGTGGGCCGACGCGAGCACCCGGTGCAGCACCTCGTCCGGCACCGGCGCCCCGGTGAACTGCGCCCGGACGTCCCGGCGGTGGTGGATGGCGTCGTACAGATCCATGGGCAGACTCCCGCTGACTCGCCCGCGGGTCGCGGGACACAACCACCACACATGATCATGCATCCGGACCGCGGCTGGCGCGCCGGCACCGCCGGGGGCATGCTGTGCACGTGGGGGTACGCGTCGAACGTTCCGGAGCGGTGACCACGGTGATTCTGGACCGGCCGGCGGCACGCAACGCCGTGGACGGTCCGACCGCGCGGGCCCTGGCTGACGCGTTCCGTGCCTTCGACGCCGATCCGGACGCGGCGGTGGCGGTGCTGTGGGGGGCCGGCGGCACATTCTGCGCCGGAGCGGACCTGAAGGCGATCGGCACCCCGCGCGGCAACCGTGTCGAGCCGGACGGGGACGGACCGATGGGCCCGACGCGGATGGTGCTGTCCAAGCCGGTGATCGCGGCCGTCTCCGGCTACGCGGTCGCCGGCGGCCTCGAACTGGCGCTCTGGTGCGACCTGCGCGTCGCCGAGGGCGACGCGGTGCTCGGGGTCTTCTGCCGGCGCTGGGGTGTACCGCTGATCGACGGTGGCACCGTCCGGCTGCCCCGGCTGATCGGCGAGAGCCGGGCGATGGACCTCATCCTGACCGGCCGCCCGGTGCCGGCCGACGAGGCGTACGCCATGGGGTTGGTGAACCGGGTCGTCGCACCCGGTACGGCGCGGCTGGCGGCCGAGCGCCTGGCGGCCGAGATCGCCCGGTACCCGCAGACCTGTCTGCGCAACGACCGGGCGTCGGTGCTCGCCGCGGCGGCACTCCCGGAGGCCGAGGCGCTGGCCGCTGAGCTGGCGTACGGGACGGAGTCGCTGGCCGCAGACGCGCGGGCCGGGGCGGCGCGGTTCGCCGCTGGTGCCGGCCGGCACGGCGCACCCGCCTAACTCAGGTCGCGCAGGGCCTCCGAGATGGCTCGGTGGAAGGTCGGGTACGCGTAGATCATGTCGCGGAGCTGGGCCAATGGCACGGCCGCGTGCACGGCGACCACCAGCGCCGAGAGCACCTCACCGCCAGCCGGCCCGACCGAGGTACCGCCGACCAGTACCCCTTGGTCCGCGTCCACCACCAGCTTGATGAGGCCGTCCGCCCGGTGGATCCAACCGCGTGCCGACGAGCCGAGCTGCGCCACCCCGACCTGCACGTTGAGCCCCCGCTCGCGGGCCTGTCGCTCCGTGAGCCCGACCGCACCGACCTCCGGGTCGGTGAAGGTGACCCGGGGCAGCGCCCGGTAGTCGGCCCGTGGGACGGTCCCGGCCGAGCCGCTCGACCCGGTCACGGCGGGCGTGCTCGCCGCGCCCATCGCCCCGCCCGTCACGCTGGCGGTGCCGCTGGCGTCCGGCCTGCTGTCGGCGTGCCGGACGCGGTCGAGTAGATCCGCGACGACGATGCCGGCCTGGTACATGGCGACGTGGGTGAAGGCCCCCTCGCCGGTGACGTCGCCGACCGCCCAGACTCCGTCGGTGACCCGCAGCCGGTCGTCGACCGGGAGGTAGCGGTGGTCGGCGCGGACGCCGACGGTTTCCAGGCCCAGCTCGTCGCCGACGGTCTCCAGGCCCAGCTCGTCGAGGTGCGCCCGGCGGCCGGTCACCACCAGCAGTCGGTCACCGGTGTACGCCGTCCCACCGGCACGCAGGGTGAACCGCCGCCCGTCGTGGTCGACGCGCTCGGCGGTCACTCCGGTGTGGATCTGCACGCCGTCGGCGCGTAGCGCTGCGGCGGCCACCTCGGACGCCTCCGGCTCCTCGACCGCGAGCACCCGGTCCAGCGCCTCGACCAGGGTGACCCGGACACCGAACCGGGCGAAGACCTGCGCCAGCTCCAGCCCGATCGCGCCGCCGCCCAGCACCAAGAGCGACTCCGGCAGTTCCTCGACCTCGGTCGCCTGGTGGTTCGTCCAGTACGGGGTGTCCGCCAGCCCTTCGACCGGCGGGACGGACGGTCGGGTGCCGGTGCCGAGGACGATTCCGTGCCGGGCCTGGAAGACCTGGTCGTCGACGCGGACCCGGCCCGGCCCGTCGAGCCGCCCGCTGCCCCGGACGAATTGGCCCCCCTTGCCGACGAACCGCTCCACCGCCACCCGGTCGTCCCAGGCGTCGGTGGCCTCCGCGCGGATCCGCTTCGCCACCGGGGCCCAGTCGGGGTGGACCTGGGCCGTCCCGGCGAGGCCGTCGACCCGCCGGGCCTCGGCGATCGCGTTCGCCGCCCGGATCATCATCTTGCTCGGGACACATCCCCAGTACGGGCACTCGCCGCCGACCAGGCTCCGCTCGACGCCGACGACGCTCAGCCCGGCCTCGGCGAGCCGGCCGGCCACCTCCTCCCCGCCGACACCGAGCCCGACAACAACCACGTCCACGATTCGGGGTTCCGCCATGCCGCCAGCCTAAGGAAAGATGCCCGCCCCACGCATCCGGTAGTCCCGCATCCACGTGCAGCCGCACCGCCCACGCGTGACGCGTGTCCAGGTGCCGGCGGGCACCGCGTCCGCGTGCAGCGACACCGCCCGGTCCACGGCGGCACAGGGTGGTCGCCAACGCCGGGTGGTCGCGCACCGCGCAGGGTCGCGGGCGCGGGGCGCGGCGGTGGCACGCGGACTCACCGGATCGGCGGGCCGGGAACCGTGACCGGGGTACCGGTCGGTGTGAGCAGGGCGCGGGCGGCCACCGCGAGCCGGTGGCGCTGCGGCACCAAAGCCCGGCGGGCGAAGACGTCGAAGCCCTGGGCGGCCACCTCGTCGAGGATTCCGCCGTAGAGCGAGTACGCGGTGCGGATGCAGGCCTGGGAGGCGGGGGTGAGCATGGTGATGCCGGGTGCGGCGGCGGCGTAGTGTGCCTGGGCACGGGTCACCTCGTACCGGATGAGCTCGCGGATCGGCCCGCTGGCGCGTCCGGCCGCGCGGGCGGCGCGGAGGTCGTCGCGGGTGACCCGGAAGCGCGCGAGGTCCGCGTCGGGCAGGTACGTGCGGCCGCGGTCAAGGTCCTCGGCGACGTCCCGGATGAAGTTCGTCAGTTGGAAGGCGAAGCCGAGCTGGCGGGCCGGCTCTCGGGCGGCGGCCGGGTCGGAGCTACCGAGGATCGGTAGCATCATCGTGCCGATCACCGCCGCCGAGCCCTCCATGTAGCCGAGCAGGTGCTCGTACGTGCGGTACGAGCTGACCGTCAGGTCCATCGTCATGCTCTTGAGAAACGACGCGAAGTCGTCGCGGTCCAGATCGAAGATGGCGATCGTGTGCAGGACGGCGGGGAGCAGCGGGTCGTCGATCGACGCGCCGTGCAGGCCGGCGACGAACCGGCCGCCCCAGTCGTCGAGGCGGGCCGCCCGCTCGGCCCACGGCAGGTCCTCGGTGCGGTCGACGATCTCGTCGGCGTAGCGCGTGAACCCGTACAGCGCGTGCACATGCCGCCGTTTCCATGCGGGCAGCAGTCGGGTGGCGAGATAGTAGGTACGGCCGTGACGTCGGTGCAGTTCACGGCAACGGTCATAGGCAGCGGTGAGATCGGTCTTCACCGGCCCTCCCTCATATCGACGCACCAATCGACGCAACTCGTAACCCTAGGGTACCCTCGCCCACATGGCGAACGACGCAGTTGCGGACGACGCACTCCGCCTGTCACCGGCCAAGGGCGGGGACACTCCGGTCCGCACGAACCCGGCCGCGTCCACGAAGGATCTGATCGCGGCGGTGGACGGCACCCTTGCCGCCTTCCTGTCCGCCGAGATCGACGCGCTGACCGAAATCGACGGGGCGTTGGGCGGCTTCGCCGCCACCGCCCGCGACTGCGTGCTGGCCGGCGGCAAGCGGATCCGCCCGATGTTCGCCTACTGGGGCTGGCGCGGCGCGGTCGGCGGCACCGCACCGTCGGCACCCGTCCTGCCGGCGGTCGCCGCGCTGGAACTGCTGCACACGTTCGCGCTGGTCCACGACGACGTGATGGACGAGTCGGCGACCCGGCGCGGCCGGCCCACCGCGCACGTGGCCGTCGCCGCCCAGCACGCCGCCGCCGGACGCCGCGGCGACCCCAGCCGGTTCGGCGAGTCCGTGGCGGTGCTGATCGGCGACCTCTGCATGGTCTGGGCCGACCGGCTACTTGCCCACGCCGCCCTGCCTCCAGCCCGGCTGCTCGACGTCCGACGCTGCTACGACCAGATGCGCGTGGAGACGGTTGCCGGGCAGTACCTCGACGTCCTCGGCGAGAACGACGCGGCAAACTGGTCGGTGGACCGGGCGTTGCGCGTCGCCCGCTACAAGACCGCCAGCTATACCGTCCAACGCCCGCTGCTCTTCGGCGCCTGCCTGGGCGGCGTCGACGCCGACGCGCCGCTGATCGCCGCGTACACCCGCTACGGCCTGGCCGTCGGCGAGGCGTTCCAGCTCTGCGACGACCTACTCGGTGTCTACGGCGACTCCGCGACCACCGGCAAGCCGACGGGCGACGACCTGCGTACCGGCAAGCCCACCGCGCTGCTCATGCTGGCCCGTCAACTGGCCACCCCAGCCCAGCGGCGGGCGCTGGAGGAGACCGTCCCCGACGCCGGCGACGGGGATATCGCTCGGCTGGCCGAGCTGGTCGCCGACACCGGTGCGGTCGACCGGATCGAACGGATGATCGCCGACCGGGTCGCCGAAGCGCTGGCCGCGCTCGACGGCACTCCGCTCGACAGGACCGCGCACACCGCACTCTCGGGGCTCGCCACGACCGCCACGAGCCGGCGAGCATGATGGGCACCCTCGGACGAGGAGGTGGTCGGGTGCGCACCGTGCACGGACGTACCGACCGGGTCGTGGTGGTCGGCGCCGGTCTCGGCGGGCTGGCCTGCGCGCTGCACCTGGCGGGCAACGGCCGCCAGGTGACGGTGCTGGAACGCGAACCGGTGCCCGGCGGCCGGGCCGGGCGGCTCAGCATCGACGGGTATGAGTTCGACACCGGCCCGACCGTGCTCACCATGCCCGACCTGATCGCCGAGGCGCTCGGCGCCGTCGGCGAGGAACTGGGCGACTGGCTCGACCTGACGCCGCTCGACCCCGCGTACCGGGCGTACTACCCGGACGGCTCGACGCTCGACGTCATCACCGACACCACGCGGATGGCGGCCGAGATCGCACACGTCTGCGGCCCCCGCGAGGCTGACGGCTACCTGCGCTTCGTGGACTACGCACGCGAGCTGTGGCGGCTGGAACGGGCCGACTTCATCGAGCGTAACCTCGACGCCCCGACCGACCTGCTCACCGGCGGTCTGCTGAGGTTGCTCACGATCGGCGCGTTCCGGCGGCTCCAGACGAAGATCAACCAGTTCTTTCGGGACCCGCGCACCCAGCGGATCTTCTCCTTCCAAGCCATGTACGCCGGACTCGCCCCGCACGACGCGCTGGCCATCTACGCGGTCATCGCGTACCTCGACTCGGTGGCTGGGGTCTTCTTCCCGCGCGGCGGAATCCACGCGGTATCCCGCGCGATGGCCGGCGCGGCCGAGAAGCACGGCGTGCAGATCCGCTACGGGACGACGGTGACCGGGGTGGAGACCGCCGGTGACCGCGCGACCGGCGTCCGGACCACGACGGGCGAGTTCGTCCCGGCCGACGCGGTGGTGCTCAACCCGGACCTGCCGGTGGCCTACCGTGATCTGCTCCCGCCGGCCCGGCCGCGCCGGCTGACATACTCGCCGTCCTGCGTGGTCCTGCACGTCGGGTCCACCCAGGGCTATGGGAAGATCGCTCACCACAACATCCAGTTCGGACGATCCTGGAGGGGTACCTTCGACGAGGTCATCCGGCGTGGTGAATTGATGAGCGATCCGTCGTTGCTGGTAACCAACCCGAGCCGGACCGACCCGTCGGTGGCCCCGGCCGGCCGGCACACCTACTACGTGTTGGCCCCGGCGCCGAACCTCGACCGGGCGCCACTCGGCTGGCGAGACGGGCTCGCCGCTCGCTACGCCGAGCGGCTGGTGGGGACGCTGGAGGAGCGTGGCTACGTGGGCTTCCGCGACGGCATCGAGGTGTTGCGCACGGTCACCCCGGCGGACTGGGCGGAGCAGGGGATGGCCGCCGGCACACCCTTCGCCGCCGCGCACAGCCTCCGCCAGACCGGGCCGTTCCGCCCGTCCAACCTGCACCGTGGTTTGGAAAACGTGGTTTTCGTCGGCTCCGGCACCCAGCCTGGTGTCGGGGTGCCGATGGTGCTGATCTCCGGCAAGCTGGCCGCCGCCCGGATCACCGGAAACCAGCGGTGACCGCCCGCGAGGCTCACCTGGTCGAGCTGGTCGACGACACGGGTCGGGTCACCGGCCAGACCACCGTGTCGGCCGCCCACCAGCGGCCGGGAAGGTTGCACCGGGCCTTCTCGGTGCTGCTCGTCGATCCGGCCGGCCGGGTGCTGCTCCAGCGGCGCGCGGCGACGAAGACCCGCTTCCCGCTGCGCTGGGGGAACTCCTGCTGTGGCCACCCCACCCCGGGTGAGTCACCGACGACCGCCGCCCGCCGGCGGCTGGCCGAGGAACTGGGCGTCGGGTTGGTCGAGCTGACCGAGGTCGGGGTGTACGTCTACTACGCCGAGGACCCGGCGACCGGCCGGGTCTAGTTCGAGTACGACCACGTCCTGCGTGGCGATCTCGCAGCGGGCGCACCGTTGTGCCCGAACCCGGACGAGGTCGCGGAGTTGCGCTGGGCGGACCCGGTCCAACTGGAGGCGGATCTCGATGCCGACCGGCACTCGTACGCCCCTTGGTTGGGTGGGGTGGTGAACCGGCTGCTCCGGCCCGCCCGCCCGGCTGATTCAGCCGTGCCCCGCCCCGCGGCCGACGTTCCGGAGCGGTCGGGTGACGAATGACACCCTGAGCGCGGGAGCCGTCGCCCGGCGGCTGGGGGTCGCGGTGACGACCCTGCGCACCTGGCACCAACGCTACGGGCTTGGGCCGAGCGAACACATCCGCGGACACCACCGCCGGTACACGCCTACCGACCTCACCCGCCTGGAGATCATGCGGCGGCTCACCACGGAGGGGATCGCTCCGGCCGAGGCCGCCCGCTGGGCACGCGAGGCCCCCGACGCGGTGCCATCGTCGCCGGAAGCCCGCCCCCGGATCCGCGCCGCCGGCACCCGTGACGGCGGCGGCACGGCCATCCCGGTGGGTCGGGCCGGGGCGGCGGCCCGCGGGTTGGCCCGTGCCGCGATGCGGCTGGACTCGGTCGTGATCAGCGAGACGATCGCCCGCGCGATCCGGACCGAGGGGGTGGTGTCCACCTGGGACGGCCTACTCCGCCCGGTTCTCGTCGGGATCGGCCAGCGGCACGCCGCCACCGCCGGCCTGATCGAGGTCGAGCACCTGGTGTCCCGGTGCGTCTCCGAGGCGTTCGCCGCCGTCGCCCGCGCGCACGCGTCCGTCGACGTCCCACGCATCATGCTCTCCTGCGCCGACGAGGAGCAGCACAGCCTTCCGTTGGAAGCGCTCGGCGCGGCGTTGGCCGAGGCGAGGGTCGCGTACCGGATGCTCGGGGCCCGGGTGCCGGTGGAGGCCCTGGTGGATGCGGTCAACCGCACCGGCCCGGCCGCCGTGGTGATCTGGTCACACACCCGGATTTCCGCCGAACCCGGGCAGCTCGGGGTGCTGCTGGCCGCCCCCCGCCGGCCGCTGATGGTGCTCGCCGCCGGGCCGGGGTGGCGGGCCGACACCCTTCCCGCCGGGGTGGTGCGACCGGCCAACCTCGCCGAGGCGGTCTCCCTCGCGGTGGCCGTCCGCGACTCGCTGGACCGGTCGGTCCCTGAGTAAAGCCACCGGCTGTGCGGCTCCACACCGAGATTGGTCCGTCCACCGGCCGCCAGGACCATCGCGGTGGGTGACCCGACGGGTGCAGGCGACAGGGGCCACCGCGCGTGGCTCCCTGGGGACCTAGTACTGCAACGGCGGGTCGTGACTTATGGCGGTTTGAGTCGTTTGCGGTAGTGGGCGGCTCGGGCTTGTTCCTGGCGGCGACGGCGGAAGTCGGACCAGCGCAGGATGTGGTCGGCTCGACGGCGGGTGGTCAGGACGAGGTGGGCGAACAGGCGGCGGATTTCGTTGCTGCTCAGCGGGATCTGGCTGCGCTCGTTTGCGGTGGTGCCCCCTTTGCGGCTTCGAGGGCGCGGGTGACGACGAGGAACGCGGCGGCGGCCATCGCGAGGGTGATGTGGGCGTACCAGGCGTCGTAGCGGCGGACCTGGTACTGGTCCAGGCCGACCTCGTTCTTCGCGGTCTGGAACGATTCCTCCACCGACCAACGGCTACCGGCGACCCGCACCAGGTCGCGTAGTCGGGTGCCGCGGGGGCCGAAGCAGACGTAGTAGGCGATGTCGCCGGGATCCGTGATCGAGCGTCGGGCCAGGACCCAGCCGCGGCGGCCGTGGGCAAAGGTGCGGCGGATCGGCAGCCGAGCCCAGTCGTAGCGGCGCGGCCCGTGCGCGCCGTCACCACACGACAGTCGTTGCCACGCGCCCGCACGCACCCTGCCGATCAGCTCGTCGACACCGGTGGTGGTGTGCAGCCCGGAGGGCACCCGATCGTCGCGTCGGGTGGCCATCACGTACGCGATGTCCCGATCCTCCAACCAGCCCCGCAGGCCAGGGTTCTGCCCGTAGGCCTCATCGGCCGTGAACCACGAAAACGGCACCCCCGCGGTGACCGCCCGCTCCAGCATGGCCTGCGCCTGCTGCGGCTTGGTCGCGAACCCGACGGCGTCCGGGATCGCCGAGCGCCGGCACCGGTCCCGATCACCGGTCCACGACTTCGGCAGGTACAACTCCCGATCGATCAACGCCCGACCCCGCGGCGTGGCGTAGCACAGGAACGTGCCGATCTGGCAGTTCTCGGTCTTGCCCGCCGTACCCGAATACTGCCGTTGGACCCCCGCCGACGCACGGCCCTTCTTGACGAACCCCGTCTCGTCAGCGATGAGCACCCCGGCCGCATCGCCGATCTGGTCCACCACGTAATCGCGCACGTCATCGCGGACCGCGTCCCGGTCCCACGCCGCGCTGCACAACATGCCCTGCAACCCGTCCGGCGACACATGCCCAGCCTGCTCCGCGAGGGTCCAGCCGTTACGCCGCTCCAACGGTGCCAGTAGCCCCCGCACATACGCCCATGCCCGCCGCCGCGGCTCCACCCGCTCAAACCGATGCGCGAACCGGAAGAACAACTCCTCCAACCCGGCATCCCACGACCCGACCACCCGCGCATCCACCACAACCAACCAACGAATGATCAGCACCCGAAGCCACGACCCGCCGTTGCAGTACTAGGCCGTCACCGGATGTGACGCGGTCTGCACCCACCTGTGAGACCAGTCGCGCAGGGGTCCCGGTGCCCGGTGGCGTCCCGTAGCCTCCGGAAGGCCCCGCCGACCCCCGACACCCCTCGGGAGCGAACGATGCGCGCACGCGCTCTCCTCGCGTCCGTCCTGGCCCTGGCCCTGCTCGCCGCCGGCTGCGGCGACGACGACACCCGGCGGCTGCGGTCCGCCGGCCCGCCCAGCCCGGTCGCCTCCGGCGCCCTCCCGGCCGACCCGGCCCCGGCCGCAACGCCCCGACCCACCCACGACACTCCGACGGCCACCCCGCTCCGGCCGCTGCCGACGGCCCCGCCCGCCGGTCTGCGCCGGACCACCGGCGTGCACGGCGTGGCGCTGACCTTCGACGACGGGCCCAGCCCGGTCTGGACCCCGAAGGTGCTCGACCGCCTGGGCGCCGCCGGCGTCACCGCCACCTTCTGCGTGGTGGGTGCGCAGGTCCGTCGCCACCCGGACCTGGTCCGCCGGATCGTGCGGGAGGGCCATCAGCTCTGCAACCACAGCTGGCAGCACGATATCGATCTGGGCCGCCGGCCGGTGGCCGAGATCCGGGCCGACCTGCTCCGCACCCAGCGGGCGATTCGGGCGGCCGTCCCGGATGCGCAGGTGCCCTTCTACCGGCAGCCCGGCGGGCGCTGGACACCCGAGGTCGTACGGGTGGCCCGGGGGCTGGGCATGCGCTCGCTGCACTGGAGCGTCGACCCGCGGGACTGGGGCAAGCCGCCAGCCGAGACGATCAGCAAACGGGTACACACCGCCGCCAGGCCCGGCGCGGTCGTCCTGCTGCACGACGGGGGCGGCGACCGGTCGGCGACCCTGGCCGCCTGTCCTGGTCTGATCGCCGACCTGAAGACCCGGTACGGCGTCGTCGGGCTCCGCTGACGTCTGCGCCGAGGCCTCCCCGGTCCGTCGTGGCTCCGGCCGTACCGGTTTGGTCGACCGGCCGGGCATCACGTATGCTTTCCAAGCCTCCGGCGGGGCCGGATGGGAGCAAGACCGCTTGAAGTTGCAAGTGTGCAATGATGGCGGGGCCGCCCTCATCGTCTAGCGGCCCAGGACGCCGCCCTTTCAAGGCGGTAGCACGGGTTCGAATCCCGTTGGGGGCACGGTCCGGCTTCGTCCGGGCAAGCTAGGTCCTGTGGAGCAGTTGGAGTGCTCGCCGCCCTGTCAAGGCGGAGGTCGCGGGTTCAAGTCCCGTCAGGACCGCCAGCGCAGAACGCCGCGCCACCACGCGCGGCGTTCTGCGTATCGGAGCATGTCGCCCCGCACGGCGGAGACCTCTGGCGGGCGGGTATCATGAGCCGAGCACGGCCAGGTAGCTCAGTTGGTACGAGCGTCCGACTGAAAATCGGAAGGTCGGCGGTTCGACCCCGCCCCTGGCCACATAGCCTTTCGCCGGGCTACAGCAGCGCCGACCAGCGGAAACGCCGGTCGGCGTTTTGCTCTGCGCCCTGGGAGGCCGTCTGTCCGGTCCGGCCCTCGTTGACCCCGGAATCCCGCTGATGGCCGACTCTTATCGCACGGAGATCGCACGGACGAACCATGCTGCGGCAGACGTCATGCTGCCCCTGCCATGCGCCTGTGATCGAATGCCGGCTGTGGGACTGGATGAGCGCCTGACCGAATTGCTGGTCCAGCTTGGCGACCTCGGCTGGTCGCCATCGTCACGATAGACGGCGAACGCCAACGAGGTCGCTGGACGATACTGGTGACCGGCACGCAGCGGGATGGGGAACACGTGCGATGGGAGGGCGACGACCTGGACGCCGGGCTCTCGCGGGTGAAAGCGACCCTTCAGGAGCGCGTTCCGGGGCGGCTCGGCTGAGTCAACGCACGCTGGAGCGCCAGCATATGGCGGCGCAGCCGCAGAAGCTGATTGTGTTTGTTGGTTCGACACTCATTGCCGCTGGCGGGAACGGAAAGTTGAGCCGCCGAAGCGGGCGGAAGATTTTCTGAGGTGGTATCCGAAGTGGTGGGCCTGACCATCTCCCGGGCTTACCCGTCCCGCCTGTCCATCCGGGCTGACGCCGCCACCCGCCCAGCGCGACCGGCGACGGGCAGGCGGTGACCGCGACCGACCGTCGACGCCGACGTCAGGCGGGCGGCAACGCCGTTGAACAGCGGCCATCCCCGGTAACCGACGCGGACCTGCTCCGACGGACGTTACCCGGCAGGCACGCGAAGTCGCACAGCCGGGAATCAGCCGGTATGGTCCGGGCCTATGGGGCAGGAGATGGCCGATTCGGCCGACGTCCGGCAGGATCTCGAACGGTTCTGGCTTCGCAGTTCGCTCCTCGTTCCCGCCTCCGCCGAGCAGGCGTTCGAGGTGTTCGCCGGTGCGATGACCGAATGGTGGGTTACGGAGTACACCTGGTCAGGCCCCAATCTCCTCACCGAACTGGGCGTGGAACCCCGGGCCGGTGGGATGCTCTACGAAATCGGCCCATACGGTTTCCGGAACGACTGGGGCCGGGTGCTGACCTGGGATCCGCCCCGGCGGCTCGTGTTCAGCTGGCAGATCGGCGCGGACCGGGTCCCGGTGCCCGACCCTGCCCAGGCCAGCGAGGTCGAGGTGCTGTTCCAACCCGGCGGGTCGGGGTGCACCCGGGTCGAGGTGGAGCATCGGCACTTCGACCGCCACGGCTCGGCGGCGGAGGGCTACCGCGAGGCGCTCACCGCCGGGTGGCATGAACTACTCTCCCGCTACGGAGGCTTGGTCGCCAGACGTGTAGCCCACTGAAGCGGCCGCGGCGCCTCAGCGACTGATACCCGGGCGTGCGCCTTGGGTGACACCCCGACCGCCCAGGTCGGCACGGTGGCCGGCAGCGGCGCCGGAGCCGAACCCGGCCCCAGCCAACCGCCGCCGAGGTGCCGTGCGCAACCGTGGGTAGACCTCCGCGAGCCGGCGTTGTACCCGGTCGGAGCGGTCCGCCAGAACCAGGGCCACCGACGGCCGCCCGGAGTCGGTCGCCGCGTCGGCCTCCACCGTGCGCAACCGGTCGCCGACCACCCGCGCGTAGCCGACCAGCCAGGAACGTCGGAACGCGGCGGGGTGTTCGTCCGGCGGCACCGAGGTGCCGGCGAGCCCGTGGGCGGCCTGCACCAGCAGCGACGTGAAGAGCAGGTCGACCCGTTCGAGGTCGCTCGCGAAGCCGAACAGGTGCATCGCGAACCCGCTGCCCTGGCGACGGCGTACGCACCGGCAGCGCAACGGTTCGGCGACGGATGCGAGCAGCCCGGCCTTGTCCCGGGCGTACGGGGCGACGACCTCGACCACGCGGTCACCGACCGGGTCGGCGGCCGGGTCGCGGGCGGCCAGCAAGGCCTGGTCGACGCCGTAGCGGGCGATCAGCTCGGCTGCATTGGCAGTGAACGCGGCCGACTCGGCCGGCGTGCAGGCGGGATCCTCCGCCTGGGCCAGCAGCTTACGGACCTTTCTCAGCATCACCTCAGACATACCACCGGCCTACCACGCGGGGCGCGGGGTCAGGGCCGGGCGCGGCTGCGCAACGTGGCGACCGTCGAGCCGGCCAGGGTCAGCAGGCAGTCCGGCAGCAGACCGTCGTCCGCCGCCGCCCCGAACAGCGCCGCTCCGGTGTCGGCGTCGGAGCTGGCGTACGCGCTGAGAAAGCGGGCCACCCAGCGGGTGTCGTAGGCTGCCTCGTCGATATCGGGAAAGTCGAGCGTGCAGGTGCCGGACGGGGCCGGCTCGCCCACCATCGTCGCGGCGAGGCACCACGCTACCCCGTACGCGCCGGCCAGCCCCGCCCGGTCGACGACAGCGTCGAAGGCCCCGGAGACCCCGTCCCCGTCGCCGGCCAGCGCCGAGCAGAGCACCGCTGCGGCGTCGTCCAGCATCTGCTGTGGTGATTCGGTCACGGAGGGCACGGTAGGGGACACCGTCAAGCATCACTCTGCGTGACTGCGACGGCCTACCTGCGGATTGAGGCTTGTCGACGGTCCCGCCAGGCAGCTGGGCGCGCTAATCTGCGCAGCGGACCTTCGCCAGAGGAAGGACGACCATGCTCATCTCACCCGCCTCGCGGGCAGCCGCCCTGGCTGCCTGCGCGACACTCCTGTTCGCCACCAGCGCCTGCGGGACAGACCAGCCCTTGCCCGAGGAGGCCACCCCCACCCAGGTGCGTCTCTACGGCGCCGACGGCAACATGCTCAACTCGTACGCCGCGGAGCTGGAGGAGCGGGCCGATCTGGTCGACGGTATGAAGGGGACCACCCCGCTGACCCCGCTGCCGGAGGACTTCAAGAACCGGCTGCGCTCCATCGACCCGACGCTGACCGACTTCCTCTACTCGGCCGAGGCGTACGACGCGGTGCTGATCAGCGCGCTCGCCGCGCAGCTCGCCGGCACGACCGATCCGGCCGCGATCGCGAAGCAGATCGTCGGCGTCACCAACGGTGGGCAGCGCTGTGAGACCGCGGCGGCCTGCCTGGAGCTGGCCCGTCGCGGACAGGACGTGGAGTTCCGCAGCGTCTCCCTGACCCGGTCCGGGTTCACCGACGCCGGCGAGCCGTCCACGGCCAGCTACGCCACCCTGCACTTCGACGGGCAGCGAGTCAACGACGGCAAGACGGAGTTCGTCGGCGCGGGCAACGAGTCGTCGGCAAGCACCGACGCGCCGCCGAAGCCGGCGAAACAGGGCACCGGCGCGGCCGACCGGCAGGACGGCTCCCCGCTGGTCCTGGGGGGCCTGTTGCCGAAGAGCGGTGACCTGTCCCTGGCGTACCCGCCGATGGCCGCCGCCGTCGCGCTCGCCATCAAGGAGATCAACGACGCCGGAGGTGTTCTCGGCGATCCGGTTACCTGGATCGACGGTGACGACGGCACCAATCCGGTGGTCGCGCAGGCGACCGTGGCCAGCCACGTCGCAGCGGACGTGCACGTCATCATCGGCGCGGGCGCGTCCGGCGTCACCCGGGCGGTGCTGCCCGACGTGGTGAAGGCGGGGAAGATTCTATTCTCCCCGTCGAACACCGCCACCAGCCTGACCGAATTCGACGACAGGGGCCTCTACTTCCGCACCGCGCCGCCGGACACCCTGCAAGGCCAGGCGCTGGCCGACGTGATCATGCGGGACGGCCCGCAGAAGGTCGCTATCGTGGCCCGGGACGACTCGTACGGCACGGGTCTGCAAGACATCGTGCGGGCCACCCTGGAGCAGGCGGGCATCGGCGCGGACCGGATGAAGCTGTTCACGTACGCACCGCCGGAGGACGCGAAGGTCAAGCCGGTCGACTTCACCGCCGGCGCCCAGGAGATCAAAACCTTCGGCGCCGACGCAGTTCTGATCATCGGTTTCGGCGAGTCCGCCGCGGTGATCCGCGCCCTGGCTGACGCGGGAGTGCGGCTGCGGGGCTGAAGCCGCCGGCTCCGACAAGAGCGCGGCCGTACCAGGATTCCCGGTACGGCCGCTCCGGGTCAGGACCGCCGACGCTCGAGGAACTCTGTCATCCGCCGGTGCTTCTCCTCGTCCTCGAAGAGCACCGCCTGGCTGACCAGATCCAGCTGCGGGTGGGCGGCGGTCGGCGCGTCCACCGCCAGCTTGGTAAGCCGCAACGCCAGGGCGGACCCCTTCGTCATCTCGTCCAGCAGGCCGTGGGCCGTTGGCAGCAGCTCGGCCGGCTCGGCCGCCACCCGGTTGACCAGGCCGATCCGCAGCGCCTCCGCGGAGTCCACCCGCCGCCCGGTGAAGAGCAGCTCCTTGGCCCGTGCCTCGCCGACGAGCGCCGGCAGCCGGTGGGTCGCGCCGGCACCAGCCAAGATGCCCAGGCGCACCTCGGGCTGACCGAAGACCGCGCGCGCGGTGCAGACCCGCAGGTCGCAGGCGTACGCCAGCTCGGCGCCGCCGCCGAGGGCCGGCCCGTCCACGGCCGCCACGGTTGGCATGGGCAGCGCCCGGATCCGAGCGAACACCGCGGAGTTGATCGCGGCGAGCGCATCCAAGCGGCCCCGCTCGCGCAGCTGCCCGATGTCCGCCCCGCCGGCGAAGATGCCGTCGGTACCGCCGGTCAGCAGCAGCAGCCGGGGCCGGTTCTCCAGGTCGGCGCAGAGTTCGTGCAGGCCCCGGACCAGATCGGCGTCGATGGCGTTGCGCTTCTCGGGACGGCTCAGCGTGGCAACCACCCGGTCAGCGTGTCCCTCGACCCGCAGACCGCTCACGCCTTCACCCCGTTCGCCCATCGGTAGAAGCCCTGGCCCGACTTCTTGCCCAGCTTCCCGGTGGCCACCATCTCGACCAGCAGCGGCGGCGGCGCGAACCGATCGCCGTAAGCGGCCTGGAGCGTCCGCGCGATGTCGAGCCGGACGTCCAGCCCCACCAGGTCGGTGAGCTCCAGCGGCCCGACCGGATGCCGGTACCCGAGGACCATCGCCTTGTCGATGTCGGCCGGGTCGGCGACGCCGTCGGCCACCATCCGGATCGCTTCCAGGCCCAGCGTCACCCCGAGCCGGGAGGTGGCGAAGCCGGGCAGGTCGCGTACGACCACCGGGTCCTTGCCCAGCCGCCCGGCGAGCGCTACGGCCGCGTCGGTGGTTTCCGGGGCGGTGGCCGGACCGACCACGACCTCGAGCAGTGCCATCGCCCAGACCGGGTTGAAAAAGTGCAGGCCGACGAAGCGGTCGGGCGCGGCCAGCCCTTCGGCCAGTTCGGCGATCGAAATGCTGGAGGTGTTGCTGCCGAGCAGCGCCGGGCGTAACGCCTCGGCCTCCCGCAGCACGGTCCGCTTGAGGTCAGCCCGTTCCGGCACGGCCTCCACCACGACGTCCGGCCCCTCGGCGACCTCGGCGAGGGTTCCCCGCAGGGTCACCCGCGCCCGGTTGGCGCCGGCTTGCTCGGTGGTCAGCCTGCCGCGGCTCACTGCCCGGTCCCACAGCTCACCCAGGCGCTCCATCGCGGCCTCGCCCCGGGCCCGGTCGACGTCGACCAGTTCCACCGCGTACCCAACGCCGGCGGCCACGTACCCGATCCCGAGCCCCATCGTGCCGGCTCCGACAACGACACAGCGGTCGCTCATGCCGGCACTCCGCTTCGCTGCGTGCCGGCACGAGGCACTGAGGCACCGCGTTGATGATTCGCTCGCTGACGCTCGCTCATGACGCCCTCCCTGCCTCCGGCGGCACCACACGGGAGTCGCCCGCGCCCCTCCGCCTATTCGACTCGCTCACTGGGGCGACCCTATTAGGGCGGGTCGGGCGGACCGTCGCCGGCCTGCGCCGGACCTGGGCGGCCCACCTCTCAGCAGGGCAACGGCCGGTGCGGGGCGGCATGCGTGACGGCGCGACGGTCCGGGTACGTTTCCGACCACTGATCGAGGGAGGACGAGATGAGTCAGCGACCGGAGAACACTGACGCGGCCGGCACCATCGAGACGCGCGGTGAGGTGCGGGTGGAGATGCTGCGCGCGGATACCAACAACGACGGCCGCACCGACGTCTGGGTGGTGGACACCGACGGCGACGGCAAAGGCTGACCTGTTCCAGTTCGACACCGACCACGACGGCCAGGTGGATGTGACGATGGTCGACCTGGACGAGGACGGCACCCCGGACGCGGTGGTCGACGGCGACGGCGGCCTACCCCCAGAGCAGCTTCCCCCAACGAGGTAGCTGGCTTGGTGGCGGGGCCCCTTCTCGACCGATGGGTGTGTCCGGGGGGTCCGTCAACGCCCGCGCAGCTGGAGCGTCGCGAGATAGTACGGCGCGTCCCGGTCGTCCACGTCGGCCAGCCGCCACGCGCTGCCACGCACCAACGAGGCCAGCTCGTCCGGCGAGCAGACCAGGTAGTCGAACCAGGGCGTGCCCAGTTCGCGGTAGCGCAGCCGCAGCCGGAGTTGCCCACCGAGGCGTCCCCGGCGGCGGTTGCGCTCGTGGTACCCGGTATGCACCGGATCGCGGGTGCCGTACGGGTCGGTGCCCTGCGCGATGACCTGCGCGCCGGGCCTGGCCAGCGCAGCCAGCGCGGCGAGGAAGCCGGGTGCCCGCCCGCGCCCTTCGAGCAACCCGACGTTGTTGCCGAGCAGCAGGAACGTGTCGTAGCGCCGTCCGCTGGCGGCGTGCGCGTCCACGGTGCCGTGCACCAGGTCGCGTACGCCCCGGCGTCGGCACACGTCCAGCGCGCCGGTGGAGGTGTCCAGTCCGGTCACCGGGACACCGCGCTCCTGGAGCGGCAGCGCGATCCGACCCGCCCCGACGCCGACGTCCAGGGTCGCACCCCGCACCCGGTCGACCGCTCGATGGTCATACGGCTGCCAGCGTTCCGGCCGGTCCAGGTAGTGCGCCGCCGGTGCGCCGTTGACCAGACCGTCGTCCCGCTCGATGATCTCGATGACCGGACGGGGGAGCCGACCGCCGGCGAGCGGCCGGGGACCGACCCCGGTCGCCACGGCGAGGGCGTCACGAAGCAGTTCTCCGAACACGTCGCCGATCTGTGGCTCGCAGGTCACGGTCTTCACGCTAACCGCCCGGTCAGCCGGCCGCAGCGGTCTATCCTGTCGGCGTGACCACGCTGGACCGTCTCGCGACGGAGAAGTACATACTGCTCACGACCTTCCGAAAGGACGGTCGGGCGGTGCCGACCCCGGTGTGGGCGGTCCGCGACGGCGAGGCGCTCGCGGTCTGGACGGTGGCCGACTCCGGCAAGGTTAAGCGGATCCGCCGCAGCGGCGACGTGACGGTCGCGCCGTGCGACGTCCGGGGCCGACCGCACGGCCTAGCCGTGTCCGGTTACGCCACGCTGTCGGATGTGGCTGGCACCCGACGGGTCCGGGGCCTGATCAAGCAGAAGTATCGCCTGCTCGGCCGCCTCACCCTGCTCGGCAGCCGGCTGCGCCGAGGGGAGCAGGGCACCGTGGGCATCCGGGTCACGCTGAACGACTGAATCGTGCGAAAGGGCGGCGGACCACTGTCCGCCGCCCTTTCGCACATCGTCTGTTGACTGCCGGCCGGTCAGTCCCCCTGACGCTGCTGCGGGATCTGCCCCTGCAGCAGGGCCCTGACCTCCGACTCCCGGTACCGACGGTGCCCCCCGAGGGTTCGGATGGCGCTCAGCTTGCCGGCCTTGGCCCACCGGGTCACCGTCTTCGGGTCGACACGGAACATCGACGCCACCTCGGCCGGCGTGAGCAGCGGCTCCGGTTCGTGCGTTCGCGATGCCATGGGTCACTCCTCCACATGTAGAGACATCGGCCGGGGTCCCGCCGGCCGACGCGTCTCCCATGGTCCGGCTAGTCCCCGATGTCCGACATGGGCCGAACGGCCGGACGTCCCTAGACGGACGGATGAACCATGACCGAATTATGCGTCTTTTACGTAGCAGAACGCATCTTATTCGGACTCATGATCACGCTTGGCGATGCGCCAACTACAACCTACTCTCGGGTAACTCGCCGGTTTGGGGCTAATTGCACCGCTCCAGCAGTTGCACCGCACGCCACCGCGCAACCAACTTGTCGTACGCCGCCGACGCCTCCTCCGCCTCGCCCCGGGACAGGCCGGCGAGGCCGGCCGCGACCAATTCCGGCGAGTCGTCGGCGGCGAGCGTCTCGTCCGAGAGCAGTTCGAGCAGCCCGCCGTAGTCCAACTCCACCACCGATCGGGGATGGAACTCCTCGAGCCACCGGGCGGCCTCCTCCACGGCCTCCGTGATCGGCGCGGCACCCACCGACTTCCGCAACACGGCGAGGGCCCGGGACGAACGGCGGCGAGCCTTGGAGATCTCGGTCCGATACCGCAACGCCCGCAGGTCCGGCCGGGTGACGTGGTGCCGCTCCTCCGGATCGAAGAGGACGAACCATCGCAGCGGCACGCCCCAGGTCGCGATCTGCTCGTGCACCCGGGGGACACCGTGCTCCAGCACCCGCGCCCCGCTGCGCCAGTCGTCGACCACCGCCTTGGCCTGCCCGGCGAGCACCGGCGGGACGAAGGCGTCGGCCAGCACCGGCGGGACGCCGTCCCGCGCGCTCAGCGCCGCCTCCGCCACCCGGATGCGCAGGTTCCACGGGCAGATCAGCAGGGTCTCGTCGGTCTCCAGGACGTACGCCTCGTCGGGTGGGTCCGGCAGGCGGGTCCAGCCCGCGCCGAGCGCCTCGATCACCGACGCCTGCTGACGTCTCGGGCCCTCCCCCGGGGCGACGGCGCGTCCCTGCTCGACATAGCGCCGCCAGTACGACTGGCGATCTCGATCGAAGGCGGTCAACGGTTCGTACACCCGAAGGTATGAAGCGAAGAGCGACGGCACGGCGCGATCCTCCCACGAGTCGGACCTGCTGCTCCGGCGGCACCGAGCCAAGCGCATGGAAGCCGACGGCCGGTGACGCGTGGACTGGCCGGTCCCGGCCTACGGACCCAGGCGTCCGGGCCGGTCGAGGCGACGTCGGCCGATACTAGGCTCAGCGACACCGGCACCATCCCGCCGGCGTCCACAGGTCCACGGCCCACAAGGCCGCACACCACACCAGGAGCGAGTCATGGGCGTATTCGCCACCGCCGACGACCCGGGGTCGACCGGCCACGAACAGGTCGTGTTCTGCCAGGACAAGCAGACCGGCCTGAAGGCGATCATCAGCATCTACTCCACGACGCTGGGCCCCGCGCTCGGTGGCACCCGATTCTACCCGTACGCCAGCGAGGAGGCCGCCCTCACCGACGTGCTCCACCTGTCCCGCGGCATGGCCTACAAGAACGCCCTCGCCGGTCTGGACCTGGGCGGCGGCAAGGCGGTCATCTGGGGCGACCCGGAACAGGTCAAGGGCGAGGCGCTACTGCGCGCGTACGGCCGGTTCGTGGAGTCGCTGGGTGGGCGCTATTACACCGCCTGCGACGTCGGCACCTACGTCGCCGACATGGACGTCATCGCCCGGGAGACCCGGTACGTGACCGGTCGCAGCGTCGAGCACGGCGGCGCGGGCGACTCCTCCATCCTCACCGCCTGGGGCGTCTTCCAGGGCATGCGCGCGACGGCTGAGCACATCTGGGGCGCTCCGACGCTGCACGGCAAGCGGGTCGGCGTGGCCGGCCTGGGTAAGGTCGGCAAGTACCTGGTGAGCCACCTGCTGGAGGACGGCGCCGAGGTCGTGGCGACCGACGTCGACCCCAGGGCCCTGGAGTGGGCCCGAACGGCCCACCCGCAGGTGACACTGGTCGAGGACGCCGCCAAGCTGGTCGCCGCCGACATCGACATGTACGCCCCGTGCGCGCTGGGCGGCGCGCTCAACGACGACACGGTGCCGGCGCTGCGCGCCAGGGCGGTCGTCGGCGCGGCCAACAACCAGCTCGCCCACCCTGGCATCGAGAAGGTGCTCGCCGATCGTGGCATCCTCTACGCGCCGGACTACGTGGTCAACGCCGGCGGGGTGATCCAGGTCGCCGACGAGATCGAGGGCTTCAACTTCGAGCGGGCCAAACTGCGGGCCACGAAGATCTACGACACCACCCGGGAGATCCTCCGGCTCGCCGACACCGAGGGCGTGCCCCCGGCGGTGGCGGCGGACCGGCTGGCCGAGCGGCGGATGGCCGAGGTCGGCCGACTGCGCACGATTCACCTGGCCTGATCGGCCCGGGGGCGGCGCCGGCCGGTTCCGCCCCCGGTCCTCGGACAGCGGGCGGCGCCGTTAAGCTGTATTTCGAGGCGATTCGTCCGGCGTCACGGGCAAGCCCGGAGACCGGTCCTTACCAGGTACACTGAGTGACGACTGGACCACCGCGACGCGCGGAGCCCGGTCGACGGTAACCCGAGGTGCCGAACGACGGCATCCCCATGTACCGTAAGAACCACGAGAGATGCCTGACGTCATCGGGGCCCGCCTTCGGGCTGCCCCGCATTCTGTGCGAGGGGGTCGAGCCATGGGGCGCGGCCGTGCTAAGGCCAAGCAGACAAAGGTGGCCCGGGAGCTGAAGTACCACTCCCCGAACACCGACCTCGCCGCCTTGCAGCGAGAACTCGGCGGCAGCCGCAAGTCGGACCACGACTTCGACGACGACTACAACGAGTATGTCGACGACGATGACGAGGACCACGCGGACGACGACCCGGACCCCTGGGTCCGTCCGAACCGCTGACCCCCGGTCGCATCTGAGCACGCGGCAAGCTCCGCGTGCTCACGCATGTGCCCGTCCGCCAGCGGAGTCCTGACGGACGTCCGGGCCCACGCCCGGAGTCCCGGCCCCACGTGCGGCCCAGGAACACGTGCGGCCCAGGAATCGGTCCGGCAGCCGACGGTTCGGCCGGATACGGCGTCGTATCCGGCCGAAACCGCAACCGCCGGGGTCCTGCCCCGCGAGCAGCGAATTGGGACACGGCCCCGGGGCCGCCGGACCTCGTCCAGCGGCCCCGGATCGGGCCTTCCGTTCAGCGCGGACGGTTGTTCCAGTTGTAGAACGTCGGGATGTTCTCGAAGTGGTTCCAGGCGCAGACCGCGCTGACACCGTCGCCGCCCGCTACCTCCGCGCGCAGTCGCCGCGCCACCTCAGCGTCGTGGAGCAGCGCGGCCAGGCCGGGACCCGCCGCGCGAACGCGGTCGGCGACCTCGTCTCCGGCCGCACCCGCCGCGCGCTCAGGCTGCC
The DNA here is from genome assembly GCF_030345795.1 of Micromonospora sp. WMMA1363. NCBI lineage: Bacteria > Bacillati > Actinomycetota > Actinomycetes > Micromonosporales > Micromonosporaceae > Micromonospora > Micromonospora sp. WMMA1363. The sequence goes on along the minus strand of NZ_JAUALB010000001.1, from coordinate 4,460,531 downwards.
GGTGACTGGTGGTCTCGGGCATGCTCCAACACTCCCTCCAATAGGCGGATCTTGCTGTTGCGGCAGTGCTCGGTCTCCGTACCGTCAAAACGCCCCAGCTCGAAGTAGCGATTGGCGGCGTGACCGCCGCCACAGAACCCGAAGTATGGGCACGATCTGCGGCACGCCTCCACGCCGGAGAGGAACTCGCCCACCCACGGCGTCGTTGCGGCGTCGGCGAGGATCTGCTCCAGGGGTGTGACCAGCACGTTGCCGCTGCTGAAGTCGCCATACCGAGGATCGGTGAAGCCGGCCAGCTCGGGCGACAGGACGGTCACCGACCCATCGTGACCGACCGTCGGGATCGGGTCCAGCCGACTGGGCAGCAGGTCGCCGGCGCTACCGTCGAGCACCGCCGCGGTGTATCGCAACGACCACTCGATCTCACGCAGGTGGATCCTCGGGTTCCGCCGCCAGGCCGCCACCAACTCCGCCCAGAAGGCCCTTACCGCCTCCTCGTCGTGGGTGTTGTCCCGCGTGTTGACGCCCTCGGTCTCCTCTATGTTGACCCCTAGTACGTCGGGACCGAGATCGAGGAAGTAGTCGTACAGTTCACGGGCAAGCCCCGGTCCGGGCCGCCCCACCACGGCCAGCGCCGAGAAGGGCAGCCCGTGCCGGCGCAACGCCGCGACGCCGCGCACGATCCGGTCGTACGCCGGCCGCCCCGCCCGGGTGACCCGATCCCCGTTGCGTTCCCGCGGCCCGTCCACGCTGACGCTCACCCGGACCCGGTGTTCGGCGAAGAATCGGCACCAGTCGTCGTCGATCAGCGTCGCGTTGGTCTGGACGTGGTGCTCGACTTCCGGACCGAACGGTGCGATCAACGCGGCGAGATGGTCCCGCCCCGCGGCGAGGGGCTCACCGCCGTGCCACACCACCGAGAACCGGCCGACGCGCGCCCACGGGTTGACCGTCGCCGCCACCGCCGCGGCCACCGACACCGGCATCCTCCGGTCAACCGACCGGAACGGCAGATAGCAGTAAGCGCAATCGAGATTACAGAGAGTTGTAGGCTGCATCACCACGTACGTCGGAACGGTGGCCAGACCACGCATCCCGCTCGTCGACTGTCCCCGAGCAGCCATCGCCCTCCTCTGCCACGCCCGAGGAGCTGCCCAGGCACCTGTCGTGCCCAGCAGCGTTGAGCGTGACCTCCAGGCTAGGCGGCAATCGCCACTCGGGTGAAGCCCTGATCAGGTGCCCACACGATCAGCAGCGCGTAATCATCCGCGGGTATGCTGGCCGACCATCTGGACGTTGCCGGTGCCCTCGATGATCTCGCCAGCCTGCCAGGCGTCCACACCACGGCCGGTCAGCGTGGCCAGCGCACGGTCGGCGTCCTCTGCCGAGACGACCGCGAACATGCCGACGCCCAGGTTGAACGTCGCCTCCATCTCCACGTCCTCGATCCGACCCTTCGACTGCACCAGCTCGAAGATCGGCTGCGGCTTCCAGGTAGAGCGGTTGACCACAGCATCGACGTGCTCGGGCAGGACCCGCACCAGGTTGCCCGGGATGCCGCCACCCGTGACATGCGCGAGCACCCGCACCTCCGCCTCGGCGATCAGCTTCAGGCAGTCCTGCGCGTAGATCTTCGTCGGGGTGAGCAACTCCTCGCCGAGCGTGCGCTGACGGCCGAAGTCCTCGATGACCACATCGAGCCGCATCCGGCCGGCGCCGAGCAACACGTGCCGGACCAGCGAGTACCCGTTTGAGTGCAGGCCGGACGAACGCATCGCGATCACGACGTCGCCGACCTCGACCCGCTCCGAGCTGAGGATCTCGCCCTCCTCCACCACGCCGACACCGGTGGCGGAGATGTCGTACTCGTCCGGGCGAAGGACGCCCGGGTGCTCGGCGGTCTCGCCGCCGAGCAGCGCGCAGCCCGCGTACCGGCAGCCATCGGCGATGCCCGCACCGATCTCAGCCACCTTGTCCGGGACGACCTCACCGGTGGCGATGTAGTCGAGCAGGAACAGCGGCTCGGCGCCGCAGGCGACCAGATCGTCCACCACCATCGCGACCAAATCGATGCCGACCGTGTCGTGGATGTCCATCTGCTGAGCGATGACCAGCTTGGTGCCCACACCGTCGGTGGACGAGGCGAGGATCGGGTGCTTGTACTTCTTCGTGTCCAGCCGGAACAGGCCGGCGAAGCCGCCCAGGTCACCCATCACCTCGGGCCGCCGGGTCTGCTTGACCTTGGACTTCAACAGCTCGACGGCGCGATCGCCCGCCTCGATGGAGACCCCGGCGTCCGCGTACGAGGTCCGTTTGCGCGCCGGGCGGCCGGTGCCGGCCGTCCAGGGCTGACGGTCACCGCCGGCTCCGGTCGGGCTGCTTCCTGCGCCGCTGCGCTCGGACACGTGCGTCACGGTTCTCCCCTTTGGTGGTTCCGGTGCGGGAACGGCGCTGACCGGACCGCTCCGGCTGGTGCTACGGGCGGTGGGTGGCGGCCGACGGTCTCAGGTCGGAGCGCGGCGTCAGAAGCGCCGAGCCGCGACCGTCGTTATCGCCCGGAGTGGCGACGAGCGGAGGGGTGTGCTGCTCGGATGCCTCGGCGGTGACACGCCGGCCGACCCCCTCCAGCACGTGCTTGCCGATCAGGTTGGCGGCCGGCAGCTCGATCGGGTACTCACCGTCGAAACAGGCTCGGCAGAGGCGGCTCTTCGGCTGCTCGGAGGCCGCGATCAGTCCGGACAGCGACACGTACCCGAGGGTGTCGGCACCGATCGACCGCCGGACACCCTCGTTGTCCAGCCCGTTGGCGAGCAACTCGGCCCGGGTGGCGAAGTCGATGCCGTAGAAGCACGGCCAGGTCACCGGTGGTGAGGAGATGCGAACGTGCACTTCCAGCGCACCGGCCTCGCGGAGCATCCGCACGATGGCCCGCTGGGTGTTGCCGCGGACGATTGAGTCGTCGACCACGACCAGCCGCTTGCCGCGTACGTTCTCGCGGAGCGGGTTGAGCTTGAGTCGGATACCGAGCTGGCGCAGTGTCTGCGACGGCTGGATGAAAGTGCGCCCGACGTAGGGGTTCTTCATCAGGCCGGCGCCGTAGGTGATGCCCGACTCCGCCGCGAAGCCGATGGCCGCCGGCGTGCCGGACTCCGGCACCGGGATCACCAGGTCGGCCTCGACCGGGTACTCCCTGGCCAACTGGCGACCGATCTGCACCCGCGCCGCGTGCACGTTCCGCCCGGCGATGGTGGCGTCCGGGCGCGCGATGTAGACGTACTCGAAGAGGCAACCCTTCGGCTCCGGCGACGCGAACCTGGTGGAGCGTAGGCCGTCCTCGTCGATTGCGATCAGCTCGCCGGGCTCGACCTCGCGGACCACGCTCGCGCCGACGATGTCCAGCGCGGCCGTCTCGCTGGCGACGACCCAGCCGCGCTCCAGCCGGCCGAGCACCAGCGGGCGCACTCCGTGCGGGTCGCGGGCCGCGTACAACGTCGACTCGTCCATGAAGACGAAGCTGAACGCGCCCCGCAGCTGGGGGAGCACCTCCAACGCGGCCGCCTCGACCGACCGGTCTGGCCGGCTGGCGAGCAGCATCGTCACCAGGGAGGTGTCGTTGGTGGCCCGGTCGGCGACCGCCCCCCGCTCGGCGGCCTCGCGTTGCAGGTCGGCGGTGTTGACCAGGTTGCCGTTGTGAGCCAGCGCGATGGTGGTGCCCGCACTGGTGGACCGGATCGTCGGTTGGGCGTTCTCCCAGGTGGAGGCGCCGGTCGTCGAGTATCGCGCGTGGCCGATCGCCACGTGCCCGCGCAGACTGGCCAGGGTCGGCTCGTCGAACACCTGCGCGACCAGGCCGAGATCCTTGTAAACCACCACCCCCGAGCCGTCGCTGACCGCGATTCCGGCCGCCTCCTGCCCCCGATGCTGCAACGCGTACAGACCGAAGTAGGTCAGGTTGGCGACCTCCTCGCCGGGCGCCCAGATACCGAAGACGCCGCACGCGTCCTGGGGGCCTGGACGCTGGGGATCAAGGTCGTGGCTCAGTCGGCCATCGCCTCGGGGCACCTGCCGCTCCCTCATGCTGGACTGGCCTGGCGGGAATCACGGGATTCGCGCTCTCGGCCGGGACCACTGTCGTCGTCGCCTGACAGTGTACGCGAACGCAAGTCAACACATAAAGTCACGAGTTGACTGCACGTTGTCACGCACTGCTGCGCGCAACCGCAGCTACAGCGGCAGGTATGCGGAGATATCCGCGCGGATCCCGCTCGCCCGCACGCGGCCCTGCGTGATCGCGTCGGCCCAGTCGAGCCGACCGGTGGCAACCCGCAGCCAGGTCGCCGGATCCGTCTCGACCACGTTCGGCGGGACGCCCCGGGTGTGCCGGGGACCCGGAACGCACTGAACCACACCGTAAGGTGGGACACGCACCTCCACCGATCGGCCGGGGGCGCGCTCCCCGAGGGTAGTCAACAAGGCACGGACCGCCTCCCGAAACACCGACCGGTCGGGCGTTCGTCCTTCATCGAGCGCCGACAACGCCGCCGCGACGGCAGCCGATTTAACGTACGGAGAGGGCATAACGGGACGATACGACTCGGACACAGTGCGTGTCACGCCGGCCCTGGGTCGCGCTGATCCGGTTAGACAAGGCATAGTTGCCGACGGCGTATTCGTACCGTGATGACCCCCGCCCGGTGTCCGCCGGCCGTGGAGGTGCAGCCAGTCCGGAAGGCGGTGGACGTGTCAACACACCGACGTGCCTGGAAGCAGCGGGCCGGTGTGGTCGTGGCGCTGGTTGTCGGCGCCCTGCTCACCGTCCCCGCGGCCCCGGCGCTCGCCGCCGAGCCCGGGGTCCTGATCACCGGCTTGTCCTCCGGCACCCTCACGTCCGGTCAGCAGGCCACCCTGTCGTTCCGGGTGACGAACAACAACGCCAAGCAGGACACGGAGAACTCGGACTCGGTCGACGTCCGGGTCACCACGACCTTCGGTGAGCTCCGCTGCGACGGCAACTGCGCCTTCACGGAGGAGGAGATCGACCGCGACGGCGGGTCGAAGACCTACAAGGTCACCCTGGTCGCCGGGAACGTCGCCGCCGGTGGCACCAAGTCCGGCAAGGTCCAGATCACCGCCGCCATTGCCGGCGAGTCCGGCAATGCCGAGCGGGACATCACGGTGCGCGGCCCACAGCCGCAGCAACCTGAGACGGTCCGATCGATCTCCGGCAAGGTCGTCAACCGGGCCACCGGCGACGCCGTATCGAGCGCGGTGGTGATCCTCCAGGACGCCAGTGGCAAGAAGTTCGACACGGTCAGCGACGACAACGGCAACTACCGCTTCACCGGCACGACCAGCAAGCCGATCGCGCCCGGCCGGCTCGACATCGGGGCGAGTTTCGACAACATCTACGCCACCAAGAGCTTCAACGCCTCCAACGGACAGAGCATCACCGGCCAGCGGATCACCCTCGCGATCAAGACTGAGGTTACCCCGAGCGCCACGCCTTCCGAGAGTGTCGAGGCGACTCCAAGTGCCGAGGTGACCGAGGAAGGCACCGAGGAGACAAGCGAGGCCGCAGCCGCGCCCCCGCCGGCGAACGCCGGCAACGAAAGCTCGGGCGGCACCGGCTCGCTGCTGATCATCCTGCTCGGCGGCCTCCTCGTGGCCGCCGGTGTCGGCACGATCGTGCTGCTCTGGATGCGCCGTAAGCAGAACGACGACGACGCCATCGAGGGCGGTCCGGCGCCCGCCGTCGGTGCCGCCGGCGCGGTCCCGGCAGCCCGGGGCGCCTACCACGGCGTGGACGATCAGACCCGGGTGGTCAACCCGGCCGGGACCACTCCCACGATGGTCGGCGGCGGGCTCAATGACGCCCCGACCATGCTGCAGCGCCCGATGGTCGACGACGTCCCACCGGACCCGTACGGCGCTCCCCCGCAACCGTACGGCGCTCCCGCCGGCTGGGGCGACGGCGGCTACGGCACCGCGCCCTCCTCCGACGGCGGCTACGGCGGCAGCAGCTACAGCGCTCCCGCCGGCGCGGCGGTCGGAGCGGGCTACCCGCCGGCTCCCGGCGGCGCAGCACCCTCCTACGGGGACCGGTACGACGAGCCAACCGGCCGCTACCAGGGCGACGCCACGCAGTACCCGGAGCCGGCCGACCCGTACGCAACCGGCACGTATCGGCAGGAAACCGGCTACGGGCAGCCCGACCCCGCGCCGTACGGACGGGGCGGGGAGCCGACCGGCGGATACGGCCAAGGCGGGTATGACCAAGGCGGGTATGACCAACGCGGCGGGTACGGCAGCTACGACCAGCCGGGCGGCTACGGGCAGGAACCACCAGCCCAGCGCGGCGGATACGACGACCGCGGCTACGACCAGGGTGGCTACGGCGACCCGGCGCAGACCGGCCGAGGTCGTCCTGACGGCCCACCGCACGACCGGAGCGGTCGCCGCTTGGACTGGCTGGACGACTAAGACCGGGGTGACACGCGACGCGGTTGGAGCCGTCCCGCTCAGGTAGCCCCAACCGTTCCCGTCGCCTCCCCACGCCCCGACCCCTCAGGCCGACACAATCACCCGAAACCGGGCCTGTCGTGGTCTCGTACGCCCCGACGTTCCGGCTTCATCGCGATGTGCTTGCCGCCGGCCCCACAGGCAAGGGTCAGCGGGTCCGGGCGCCTCGGTGAGGCAGGGGCAGCGGCACGGACCCCGCCGGGCGGAAACAGATCGGGGGAAGCACCGTCAGGCGGCGGCGAAAACGCCGCTGAAGAGCACCGGCACGACGTCCGAGACGCCGACTCGCACAGCGAGTTCAACGTCCCGGGCGAAGCCGCGTTCGGCGAGTTCCCGACCAGAAACACCACCCCGGACCGCCGCCGGGACGTCCGGCGTGCTGGCCAACGCGGCCAGCGCCACGGCCGCCTCGACGGAGAGGCCACCCGGCACCCCGGAGAGCGCGTCGAGCACGCAGGCCGCACCGAGTTGGTCCTCCACCGACGGGCGCAACGACCCGTCCGGCCAGCGCTCGCCAGCCGCGACGACGCCGATCGGAGCATCCGTCGAGCCGTACCCCTGACGGCGTAGCCAACGCCCGACGGCGCGGGCATTGCGCAGGCAGGCCGCGACGACCGGCAGCCCGGTGGCGCTGGCCGCGGCGCTGATCGCCGAGCCGTTCGGCGACGGCAGCACCAAGTCGGCGACGACCGGCGCGGTACTCAGCGCCGCCGGCGAGAGTGACCACGGCTGCTCCGGGGTGGTCTGCTGGCGGCCCACCGCGGCAACAGCGCCGACCCGGACTGCGTATTCGGCGGCCTGCTCGCCCCAGGGAAACGGGTGTACCCGCATACCACGGGCGACCGCCACCTCCACGGTGGTGGTGAACGAGAGCACGTCCACCACCACCAGCACCGCGCAGACCCGGCCAAGCTCGGCCGCCCCCGCCAGCCCCCACTCGAAGCGAGCGCCCGATCCAGGTTGGGCGTGGACAGCCGCGGCCAACGCCTCAGCGCTGATCGGGCGCGGGGGGCTGCTCGGAGTCACCGGAGTCCGGGGCAGACGCCCCGGTGGTGTCGTCGGTGGTCCCGGCCGGCTCCCCGGTGGTCGCGATGCCGGGCGTAGCGATCACGCCGCCCGGCGAGCCGACACCGCCTCTCGTCTCCGGACCATCGCTGGCCCCGCCGAGCGCCGGGGTGGCCAGTTCCGGAACCGCCGGCACGCCGAAAAGGCGGGGCAGGGTGGCGGTGTGCGCGGCGCGCAACTCGTCCAGGTCGATCCGGAACTGGTCGTGCACCTCCAGCGCACCGGCCGGGTCGGTGACACCGATCAACTCGACCGGGACCCCGTGCTCGGCGGCCAGTGCGGTGAACGCCTTCTCGTGCCCGCGCGGCACCGAGACCAGCGCCCGACCGGCGGACTCACTGAACAGGAAGACGAACGGCAGCGAGCCGCCGTCGAACCGTTCCGGGACGGCGATCCGGGCGCCGACACCCCACCGCAGGCAGGACTCGGTCAGGCTCTGCGCGAGCCCACCGTCGGAGAGGTCATGCGCGGAGGCGAGGTGACCGGCCCGCGCGGATTCCGCGATCAGGTTGGCGAGCGCCCGCTCGCGGGCGAGGTCGACCTGCGGGGGCACGCCGCCGAGGTGCTCGTGGGTCACCCACGCCCACTCGGAACCGGAGAGTTCCACGTGGGTGTCGCCGATCAGGAAAATCTGGTCGTGGTCGCCGCTGGCCCGCGGGACGAAGCCCATCGGTACCCGCTCGGCCACGTTCTCCAGGATGCCGAGCACGCCCACCACCGGGGTCGGGTGGATGGCCGCCGCGCCGGTCTGGTTGTAGAAGCTGACGTTGCCGCCGGTCACCGGAATGCCCAGCTCGGCACAGCCGTCGGCGAGGCCGCGGACGGCTTCGGCGAACTGCCACATCACGCCCGGATCCTCCGGGGAGCCGAAGTTGAGACAGTCCGTGACGGCGATCGGTTTCGCACCGGTCACCGCGACATTCCGGTACGCCTCGGCCAGCGCCAGCTTCGCGCCGTGGTAGGGGTCGAGGCGCGCGTACCGGCCGTTGCCGTCGACGGAGAGCGCGACGCCGAGGCCGCTGCGCTCGTCGATCCGGATCACGCCGGAGTCCTCCGGCTGGGCGAGCACGGTGTTGCCCAGCACGTAGCGGTCGTACTGCTCGGTGACCCAGGTCTTGTCGGCCAGGTTCGGCGACGCGATCATGCGCAGCACGGTGGCCCGCAGCGCGTCCGGGTCACTCGGCCGGGGCAGTGTCTCGGCGCGATCGGCCTGGAGCAGGATCAGGTCGGCTGGCTCCCGCATCGGGCGGGCGTACACCGGACCGTCGTCGGCCAGCGAGCCCGGCGGCACGTCGACCACGAGATGGTCCCGCCAGGTGATGACCAGGCGTCCCGGCCGGCCGTCTGGTGCCGGTGGGGTGACTTCGCCGATGGGAGTCGCGAGCACGCCCCACTTCTCGGCGGTCTTGAGCACCGCCTCCAGCTTGTCCGGCTCGACGATCAGCAGCATCCGCTCCTGGGACTCGCTGGCAAGGATCTCGTGTGGTTCCATCGAGGGCTCGCGCAGCGGCACTCGCTCCAACCAGACCCGCATGCCGGTGCCGGCCGCGGCGGCGGTCTCGGTGAGTGCGCAGGTCAGTCCGGCGCCGCCGAGATCCTGGATGCCGGCGATCAGCGCAGCGTCGTACAGCTCTAGGCATGCCTCAATCAGCAGCTTCTCGGTGAACGGATCACCCACCTGCACTGACGGGCGGCGCTGCTCGCTACCCTCGTCGAAGGTGGCGCTGGCCAGCACCGAGACGCCACCGATGCCGTCGCGGCCGGTCTTGGCGCCCATCAGCACGACCACGTTCCCGGGGCCGACCGCCGCCTTGTTCTGCAGGCGACTGACCGGCAGCACGCCGAGGCAGAGCGCGTTGACCAGTGGGTTGCCCTGGTAGCAGGGGTCGAAGACGACCTCGCCGCCGATGTTCGGCAGGCCCAGGCAGTTGCCGTAGCCCCCGACGCCGGCCACCACGCCCGGTAACACCCGGGCGGTGTCCGGGTGGTCTGCGGCACCGAAGCGCAGCGGGTCCATCACCGCCACCGGGCGGGCACCCATGGCGAGGATGTCCCGGACGATGCCGCCGACGCCGGTCGCGGCCCCCTGGTACGGCTCGACGAAGCTCGGGTGGTTGTGCGACTCGACCTTGAAGGTCACCGCCAGTTCGTCGGAGACCCGGACCACGCCGGCGTTCTCGCCGATGCCGGCCAGCAGCCGGTCGCTGCTCGACGCCTTCTCGCTGAACTGGCGCAGGTGCACCTTGCTGGACTTGTAGGAGCAGTGCTCGCTCCACATGATCGAGTACATCGCCAGCTCGGCCTGGGTCGGGCGGCGACCGACCAGCTGCCGGATCCGGTCGTACTCGTCGTCCCGGAGGCCCAGCTCGGCGTACGGCTGGAGCTCGTCCGGGGTGCCGGCGGCGCGGGACACGGTGTCCACACCGTCGGCCCAATCGGTGAACGCGGTCTCCCGGGCCGGCGCGACGGGCGCCGCCGGGAAGGCGTCCGAGGTGTCCCGAACCGGGTCCTGGGTGGTCATGGTTTCTCCTTGCTGCGCTCAGGGCCGCCCGTCGGGCGGGTGAGCCGAACGGTGGTGCCGAGCACGGTCACGCCGGGGCCCCCACCAGGTGCTTGAGCACCGAGGTGAAGAAGCCGAGGCCGTCCACCGAGGGGCCGGTGAGCGCCTCCACCGCATGCTCCGGGTGCGGCATGATGCCGACCACGTTGCCGGCGGAGTTGGTGACGGCGGCGATGTCGCGCTGGGAACCATTGGGGTTGCCGCCGAGGTAACGGGCAACCACCCGACCCTCGGCCTCGAGCTGGTCCAACGTCGCGGTGTCGGCAACGTAGCAGCCCTCGCCGTTCTTGACCGGGATCAGCACCTCCTGCCCGGGCTGGAACGCGTTGGTCCAGGCGGTGCCGGTCGACTCGATCCGAAGGACCTGGTCGCGGTTGCGGAAGTGCAGGTGCTGGTTGCGGGTCAGCGCCCCGGGCAGCAGGTGTGCCTCGCAGAGAATCTGGAAGCCGTTGCAGATGCCGAGCACCGGCAGGCCACCCCGGGCCGCGTCCACGATCGTCCCCATTACCGGGGCGAACCGGGCGATCGCCCCGCAGCGCAGGTAGTCGCCGTAGGAGAAGCCACCGGGCAGGACGACCGCGTCCACGCCGTGCAGGTGCGGGTCACCGTGCCAGAGACGGACCGGCTCGGCGCCGGCGATCCGGACGGCCCGCGCGGCGTCCCCGTCGTCGAGTGAACCGGGGAAGGTCACCACACCGACCCGCGCGGTCACGAGCGGGCGTCCACGGTCTCGTCGGCCTCGATCAGGCGGACGGTGAAGTCCTCGATAACCGGGTTGGCGAGCAGCTTGTCGGCGATCTCCCGAGCGCGGTCCAGGTCCGGTTCACCGGTGAACTCGATCTCGATCCGCCTGCCGATCCGGACCGAGGCGACGTCGCCGACGCCGAGCCGGGGCAGCGCGTTTGCGACAGCCTGACCCTGCGGATCGAGGATCTCGGGCTTGAGCATGACGTCGACGACGACGCGAGGCACTGGGGCACTCCTGACTGTGTACGCAGTTGGGTGCCGACCCATCTACGGGCGAGCGCAGCCAGCCTACCTGGCAGATGCCGCCCCGGACGCACCGGCCGTACGCGGTTCACGCAGTGATCGACGGCGCCACGGAGGCGGCCCGGAGACCGATACGGGTTCGTTGCGATCCCGATGCGGATCCGTTGCCCCAGGGCCTGATTTGCCTGACTTGTCCGGTCGAGGCAGAGCCAGATCAATTGACTGTTTTCTATGAAAGTACTTGTGAACGACATCTCAGGCGCCCTACCGTACATCGTCAGACGTCGATAGATGTCCCGGACCGGCAAGCCACCCTCACACGCCGGTCTGCCGACCAGACCCGGTGAACCCGGGACGAACCCCGAAGGAGTCCCCGCACATGCGTATCCGATCCCTGGTCGCGATCCTCGCCACCGCCATGGCCGGTGTGCTCGGCACCAGCTCCGGTGCCCTCGCCAGCCCGACCCCGACGCCCTACATCATCGGCGGCGGCACCGTCTCGTCCGCGCCGTGGGCCGCCGCGGTGTTCAGCAACGGCTCGTTCACCTGTTCGGGCACGATCATCGCCCCGCAGTGGGTGCTCACCGCCCGACACTGCGTCGGCGGGTCGATGTCCGTCCGGGTCGGCAGCGTCTACCGCGCCTCCGGCGGAGTCACCCGCACCGTGAGCGCCGCCTACGGCCGGTACGACCTGGCCCTGATGCGGCTCTCCAGCTCGGTGAGCACCAGCTACGTGGTACTGGCCAGCAGCAACCCGCCGGTCGGGTCGACCAACTCGATCTTCGGCTGGGGAATGACCTGCTACATCGGCTGCTCGGCGTCCAGCCAGCTGAAGACCGCGAGCGTGCGGGTGACCACGAACGGTGCCACCGACGCGTACGGCGGGCAGGCCATCCGGAGCACCCGGATCAACGGCAACGCGTGGCGGGGCGACTCGGGCGGGCCGCAGTTCTACAACGGCCAACAGGTCGGCGTCGCGTCGACCGCCAACGGCTTCAACATCCAGAACTACGGCAGTGTCGCGTACAACCGGGCCTGGATCGCCTCTGTGGCCGGTGTCTGACGGTTAGCACCACCGGCGGTGCGGATGGCCGGCCGAGCGCCGAGCGTCCGCACCGCGCGGTTTTTCAGCATCCGACCAGGTGAACAAGGCTCACGATGAGTGCCACGACTGGCTGACAGCATCGGAAACGTGCTGGTCGTGACGACGGATCAACTTCCCGGCTACGAGGTCCGCCAGATTCTCGGCGAGGTGGTCTCCTCGATGGCCAGGACGCGGAACCCGTACCGCGAGGGCGTGAAGAACCTGCGCGGCGGCGCGTACGACCCGCTGGCGCCGGACAACCTGACCCGCTGGCGGACCGACTCGGTGGCCCGGCTGGGCGAGGAGGCTCGCCGGCTCGGCGCCAACGCCGTGATCGGGATGCGCTTCGACAGCCGGGACTGCGGCGAGATGTGGATGGAGATCTGCGCATACGGCACGGCGGTGATCGTGGTGCCCACGATGCCCGACGTCATGCCCCCCGACCAGCCGCTCGTCGCGGCGGAAACCGCCCACGAGGGCGAGATCGCGGAGACACCCGGCGGCATCGCCGAGCCAGCCAGCGCCCCGACCCTGCGCACCGCCGCCGAAACTCCCACCCGCGATTCCTGACCGCCGCACCCACCCGCGTCGACGGCGTCGATCCCGGGCTGCGACAGACAGGAGGATCGACTTCGCCGGAGAGATCGTGATCAACGAGAGAGTGGTCGATCAACGGGTGGGGCCGGTCACAGGATGGGGGGTGGGGTGTAGGCGGCGGCGTGGGGGTGGGTGCGGACGATGCTCGCCACCCGGTCGGCCACGCGCTGGACCTGGGCGGGAGCGGCGCCGGTGAAGGCGGTGCGGTCGGCGACCAGGGTCTCGATGTCGGCGCGGCTCAGGTTCAGGCGACGGTCGGCCGCCAAGCGGTCGAAGAGGTCGTTCTCCGAGGTGCCCTTCTCGCGCATCGCGAGGGCGACGGCGACGGCATGTTCCTTGATCACCTCGTGGGCGACCTCGCGGCCGACGCCGCGGCGAACCGCCGCGACCAGGATCCTGGTGGTGGCGAGGAACGGCAGGAAACGCTCCAGCTCCCGGTTGATCACAGCCGGGTACGCCCCGAACTCGTCCAGCACGGTGAGGATCGTCTGAGACAGCCCGTCGGCGGCGAAGAAGGCGTCCGGCAGCGCCACCCGGCGAACCACCGAGCAGGAGACATCCCCCTCGTTCCACTGGTCCCCGGCCAGCTCACCGACCATCGACAGGTAGCCCCGGATGATCACGGCGAAGCCGTTCACCCGCTCCGAGGAGCGGGTGTTCATCTTGTGCGGCATCGCGCTGGAGCCGACCTGGCCCGGTTTGAAGCCCTCGGTGGCCAGCTCCTGGCCGACCATCAGGCGGATCGTGGTGGCCAGCGAGGACGGCCCGGCCGCGACCTGCGCGAGCGCCGAGAGCACGTCGAAATCCAGCGAGCGCGGGTAGACCTGGCCGACACTGTCCAACACCCGGCGGAAGCCGAGGTGCTCCGCAACCCGCCGCTCCAGCTCGGCCACCCGGTCCGCGTCGCCGTCGAACAGGTCGAGCTGGTCGGCGGCGGTGCCCACCGGGCCCTTGATCCCCCGCAGCGGGTACCGCCCGATGAGATCGTCCAGCCGCTCGTAGCCGACCAGCAGTTCCTCAGCCGCCGATGCGAAGCGCTTACCCAGCGTGGTGGCTTGCGCCGCGACGTTGTGCGAGCGGCCCGTCATGACCAGCTCGGAGTGTTCGACCGCCAGCCGGGCGAGCCGGGCCAGGGTGGCGACCACCCGGTCCCGGATCAGTTCCAGCGACGCGCGCACCTGGAGCTGCTCGACGTTCTCCGTCAGGTCCCGCGAGGTCATCCCCTTGTGTACGTGCTCGTGCCCGGCGAGCGCGCTGAACTCCTCGATCCGGGCCTTCACGTCGTGTCGGGTGATCCGCTCCCGCTCCGCGATCGAGGCCAGGTTGACCTGGCCGAGCACCCGCTCGTACGCCTCGACCACCCCGTCCGGCACGGTCACGCCGAGATCCCGCTGGGCCCGCAGGACGGCGAGCCAGAGCCGCCGCTCCATCCGGATCTTCTCCTCCGGTGACCAGATGGCAACCAACTCGGGCGAGGCGTACCGGTTGGCGAGCACGTTCGGAATCGTCGTCACGTGCCGCATTCTCCCGTACGCGCCGTTCGCGGCCGCAGTGCCATCGCCCGCGCCGGGGAGCACACCAGTGAGGCGCGGGTAGCCGGCGTGTCTGATCCGGACGAGTCGGTCCTCACCTGACGGAAGTATGCATGTCGTCGGACAGGCCGAGGTGGTCCTGGAGCGCGCGTCGGCCGGCGTCGGTGAGAGCGACGGCGCGGCTGGTGCCGATCCGAGTGATCCAGCGGGAGTCGAAGGCGTGCCGGCAGATGGCGGCACCGACGGCACCGGCCAGATGAGGGCGGCGTTCCGTCCAGTCCAGGCACGAGCGGACCGGCGGACGGCGCGTGGCGAGCGCTGATGCGATGCCGAGTTCGCTCAGCCAGACGGTCCCGATGCCGGTGAGCGTCAGCCCCCGCTCCCAGTCCAGCAGCCCTCGACCGGTCATCGCCTCGGTGATCGTGACTCCGAGAGCGCCCGCAAGGTGGTCGTAGCACGTGCGGGCGCGGGCCAGTGCCCGGCTGCGGTTGACGGCGGACAGTGAACGAGACGGAGTGGCACGTCGAGGAGCCATCGCGGCAAGGTTTTCGATCAGTTGGGCCGTGTCGGGATCGGCAAGGCGAACGTAGCGATGCCGGCCCTGGCGCTCCTGCGCAAGCAATCCTCCCCCGACGAGGAGATTCAAGTGCTCGGTCGCGGTCGAGGCGGCCACCCCGGCGTGGCGCGCCAATTCGATCGCGGTCCATGCTCGTCCGTCCAGCAGCGCCAGGCAGAAGCTTGCGCGAGTGGCGTCGGCCAGCAGCCCAGCCAGCGCGGCCAGGTCCGGACCCGCGACCTGCGCGTCATTGGGTCTCATTGCGGTCCATCATCCACGCGCGGTCCTTCGGCGAACACCGAAGAGTTTTCGCCCTACGGTCGAGCCGCATGGACATCGCGACATCCGGCCACACACCCTGCGAAACGTCGGTCGCCCATGTGACGGTCACACCGAGCATCCTGTATTTCGGAACGCCGGTCGCACTGCTCTCGACCGAAAACGAGAACGGTTCCTTCAATCTGGCGCCGATGTCCTCGGCCTGGGCACTCGGCCAGGTGATCGTCCTCGGCCTGGGCGTCGAGGGGCAGACCGCGCACAACCTCCGCAGCCGTCCCGATCTGGTGATCAACCTTCCCACGCCCGCCCAGTGGCCGGCGGTGGAACGACTGGCGCCGCTGACCGGGCGCACCCCGATCCCCGCGCACAAACGCGGCACCTTCAGGTTCGAGCCGGACAAGTTCGCCGCTGCCGGCCTACGACCTGAGCCCGCCGAGCTGGTGCGGCCGCCCCGAGTCGCCGAATGCCCCATCCAGCTGGAGGCCTGCGCGGCCCGCGTCCAGCCGGACGTCTCCGGAGCATTCCTCATCGTCGAAGCCCACGTGCTCAAGGTCCACGCCGATCCGCGTGTCGTCATCCCCGACTCCCAGCACATCGACCCGGCCGCATGGAGCCCGCTGATCTACAGCTTTCGCCACTACTACGGACTCGGCCCCGAACTCGGCCGCAGCTTCCGCTCCCAGACACCCCGGCGAAGCAACTGCCCCGCCCCTACCACGGCGTAGCGGCGCGACGGGCGGCCAAGCCCGTGAACCCGTGGAACCACGGCCAGCCGGAGTAAGGGCCGCCGCGTGCGGCCCTGCCCCGGTCAATCTCCTTCACACTCCTGCCGGGGCCGGGTCGGCGGGACCGGCCGGCGAACGGCCTGCCGGTACTCCCGCTCGGCGTCCACCAGGCGCCGCATCCCGGCGGCGAGCCGGCCGGGCAGGGCTGCCACCGTCGTCGCCCGACGCTCCAGCTCGATGTCCGTCAGGTCCCGCAGCTCGGCCCGGTAGCGGTCCAACACCGTAGCCATGTCCAATGCGGTCGGGGTCGTCATGCCGTCACCCCCAGCGCGGCGGTGAGGGCGGCCAGCTCCCGCATCCGCAGCAGCGGACGCTGCTCCACCTCCGGCAGCCCGGTCAGCGGGCAGTGCTCGACGACGCCGTCCCCGCCACGCACCTTCGCCTCGTACGCGGCGGCGTCGGCTGCCGCCAGCACCCGTGACCGGTCCTCTCCGGCGGCCGCGTGGACCGCGCCGACACTGGCGGTCACCGTCACCGTCACCCCGGCAGCGACCTCGACCGGCTCCGCCAGGGCCTGGATGACCTCCGCACCGAGAATCTGCGCCAGCGGTGCCCGCGACGGCGACGCGAGCACGAACTCGTCGCCACCGATCCGGGCGACCACCGCGCCGTCGATGCTCTCCAGGAGCACTGACAGCCGGCCCGCGATCCCGACCAGCAGCCGGTCGCCAGCGGCGTGGCCCCAGGTGTCGTTGACCGGCTTGAACCGGTCGAGGTCCACCAGGACCAGGTCGTAGGACTCGCCGTCCAACTCGTCGAGCGCCTGGGTCAGGCCCGCACGGTTGGCCAAGCCCGTCAGCGGGTCCGTGACCGCCCCACGCCGGGCCTCCGCCAACCGGCCACGCAGCCCACGCACCGTGCGAGCAGCCCACACATGACCCAGCAGCGACACCACGCCAACAGCGGGGAGCACAACCTCCGTGACCATCGGCCCACCTCCGATCCGGGAGACATGCCCTGGTAGAGGTGCTGACACCCGCCGCTGATACAACGGATCTCGATGAGTCGATCGTTGGGTGCTGCCGGCAGGTGCGAAACCGAACCCCGTTCCGCACCTGCCGGCGATCCGGTGGCCGACCGGAATACGCCCCGAAGCCGGCGATAGGCGGTGAGGCGGCGTCCCGGTCGGCCCGCGAGATCGACCGTCTCGATCGCGCCTGGATGTGCGGTAGGGCTACCGGGCGCCGTTCCAGTCGACGAGTTGGACGATGACTCCGTTCGGGTCGCGGACCTGGAAGGCGCGCTCGCCCCATTCCTCGACGGTGAGCGGCATGGTGATGCTGACGCCCTCGGCCTGCAGTCGGGCCAACTCGCCCTCCAGGTCGTCGACCACGAACGCCAGGATCAGCCCACGGGCGTGCTCGTCACGCTGGTCGGCGGGCAGGGTGGCGAGCCCGCGCCGCAGCAGGATGACGTTCATCCCGGAGTCGTCGCGGGTCAACGAGGCGAACCCGTCCGCGGTCATCTCCTGGCGAAATCCGAAGTGCTCGGTCAGGAAGGCACTGGAGCCGGGGACATCATCGACATTTAGTGACACGGCAGTGGAGGTGATCTTCATGGAGCCCTTCCCCTGATGGTGCGGATACTTTGTACATTGTACACCGTATGCCGTACGGAGAAAGGGGGTGGCAATGCGTGCGCCTGCCGCGGCCAACGCCGGCGATCCCGGCGCACGCTCGCCCCGCTGCGGCGGGAGCCATTGACCGCGGTGCGCCGAGGCCTGCAGCGCCGGTCTCAACCTGGACGCGGGTGGTCGAGGCGGCAACGGATGGCCGTCAACGAGGAGAACCCGGCACCGTTCGAGGCGCTCCGTGGACGGCTAACCTCAGTCTTTCGCTAACTGTTGATCAAGGCCCTGTTTGCATTTGTTGATCTTCATTTGGTGATCGATCGGGGTATGGGCACGGCGAGGACCCGACGCGGTGGCCGGGTTCCTCCATGGGGGTACTCGTCGGGGCGTGGGGTTGGGGTTCAGGTGACGGGCTGGGGCAGCACGGCCAGCCGGTCGAACGCGGTGACGAGCTGGTCGGCCCAGGGCCAGCCTTCGGCGATGCGCAGCTTCGTGCGGCGGGCCGAGCGGGTGATGCGGGCGGCGACGTGCAGCAGTCGGTAGCGCAGTGTCTTGGGTTCGGCGGTGGCGAGGTCGCCGTCGAGCAGCAGGTGTTGGGTCCAGGCAAGCAGGTCGATGGCGCACAAGGCGAGTTCCAGCCAGGCGGCGTTGATGGCGAACACCCGGGATGGGAAGCGGCCGAACCCGGTGTCCTTGCCCGTGCGGATGCGGTCCTCGACGCGGGCGTGAGCGCGGTGGCGGGCCTCCAGATGCTGGATGGATCCGTTGCCGGGGCCGGTGTCGGTGGCCATCACCTGGTGGCGGAAGCCTTCGATGGTGTCGAACAGCGACAGTTGTGCGCCGGGGTGCGGGCGTTCCCGGCGCACGATGAACCGGGTGCCGTCGGGGTAGTTGGCCCGCAGGTCGGCCGGTAGTAGGCCGGTGATCTCGCATACCTGGGCGCCGTCGCGTGGCTGGCCGTCGGCGTTCAGGGCCGGTACCCACTGCTCGGGGTGCCCCGCAGCCTGCTTGATCGCGTCGCGGATCGCCTCCCCGATGGCCACCCCGACGGAGAAGAACGTGTTCATACCGTGCTCACGCAACGACCGGATATGGCGCAGGAACCCGTACGTGCAGCCGGCCGAATCCGAGCGGACGAGGATGTCGGTGCCGTACCGGTGGACGTCGGGGATCTGCGCCAGGGCGTCGTCGAGAACGCTGATGTGATCGGCGGTGGTGTTCGACCCCGCCCGCCCGGCGCGCAGCAGCCCGGACAACGCCTCCCGGGTGTTGTCCAGGAAGCAGAACAACGGGTGATATCCGAAGGTCTTCTTCCACGTCTTGGACGCCTGCTCCTTCTCCGAGTGGCAGATCACGATCGAGGCGTCCAGATCCAGCACCAGCCCAGACACCGGCGCACCAGCCGCCATCGACACCGGCAGCCCGTCGCGGGTCTCGGCCGACTGCGCCCACGCCAACTCCCGCGCGGCAGCGCGGGCCATCCGCAGCCTGGCCAGAACAGCATCATCCACACCAGACAGCACCCGCCACGCGGTAGGATCCGAGGCGACCGCGCCGAACAGCCCCGCTTGGTCCCGCAGCACCGCCAGATCGCTGATCGCCTCACCACCGTCGGCGATCATCACCGCGAGGTCCACGGCGACCCGACCCGGGTCATGCCCGCCCTGCCGCTGCCGCAGCCTGGCCAGGGCCTCGCTGAACCCGCCGGTCAACCCGGTTACGTCCGCGATGTCGGCCAGCAAACGGGCACCCGCGTGGCCGACCACGCCACGTCCATCGCTACTGACGATGATCTTCGGTCGTGTTCCGGTACTCTTCACCTGACAGGTGCCTTCCCTCGGGATAGATGAGACCCTCAGCAAGTCCTATCTTCCCAGGTCAGAAGGCACCTTTCCTTTCATGATCCACGATGTGGACCGCCCTTAACGAAGGGCCCAGGCTAAGGGGCGGTCGGCAAGTACCATCGGAGAGCCTGAGGCGATCTTTGAATTGCCAGGTAACGGCGGTGAGGAGAGGAGCACGGCAGCCCCGCTCGGAACGTGTCGGCTGGTTTGCCGACTTGGATTAGCTCCGAAGTCGCCATATCCTGCTGTCGGCGCACCACTGCCGACAACCGCGCGTCGGGGTGCGCGCCCAGAGAGCAGGGAGTCGAAAGTTGACCGATGAGTCCGGTAAGGCCGACTTCAGCGGAATCTACAATCAGAAGACACCTCGCGCTTACTACACGAACCTACGACAGTTCAGGTACGAGATTCCGCAGCACGGAGCTACCGTTTTCAACCAACTGATCAATGCCCGGCCGTGGGGAGGCGACCACCGACCAACCGTACTCGACGTATGCTGTTCTTACGGCATCGTCGGGCTACTCACCAAGACGGACCTCGCCCTCGACGATGTCTACACGTACTACCAGAGTGCGGTCGGCGACGGACGGACCGTAGACCAGGTGCGTCGCGCCGAGAGCGAACTACTGAGCCAGCGAACCCGGCCAGGCGCTCCCCACGTCCTGGGGCTGGACGTCGCCGAGAACGCCGCCCGGCACGCCGTCGCGGTCGGCGCGCTCGACGGTGTGTTCATCGAGAACCTGGAGGCGGCAGGGCCGTCACCCGAGCTGGCCAAGACAATGCCGACGGTCGATCTCATCACGACCACCGGCGGCATCGGTTATGTCACCGAACGGACCTTTGGGCGACTACTTACGTGCACTGAAAAGCCACCCTGGGTGGCCGCTTTTTGCCTTCGGACGTATGACTACGGGCCAATCTCCGAAGTGCTCGCAGGACGTGGACTGGTGACCGAAAAGGCGGATCAGCCCGTTCGGCAGCGACAGTTCATCGACGACGCCGAACGGGAGTGGGCCCTGTCGGAGTTGGCGGCGCGGGGGCTGGACCCCTCGGGCATGGAAGCCGACGGGTATTTCTATGCCGACTTCTACCTCTCCCGGCCGTTAGAAGACGCGATCGAGACCCCACTAGCGGATTTGGTGGTAATCCCCTCCGCCGGCCTCGATTCGTCAGAGGGTTTTGATCCCTCGCCGTCCGTTTCGGTTTGACCGTTTTGTCCCACGCGGTTGGGGGTCGGGGTCGGCGCGTGTCGCTGCGCGGGCGCCGGTTCTCCAGGTCCGGGTGGTTTCTCTGCTGGTAGGGCCGGGGGGACGGGTCAGGTCGGCGGGGGTATCAGGCCTAGGCGGTGCCAGCAGAGTTGGAACGCCTCAGCCCAGGGCCAGGTGTCGGGGATGGACAGGATCTTCCGGCGGGCGTGGCTGGCCAGCTTGGCGGGTAGGTGCAGCAGCCGGTAGCGCAGGGTGCCGGGTTCGGCGTCGGCGAGGTCGGGCTGGTCGTGCAGGCCGAGCAGTCGGGTCCAGGCGGCCAGATCGGCGGCGATGTTCGCGGCTAGGACCCAGCCGCGGTTGACGGTCCAGGCCTTCGAGGGCAGGTTTCGCAGGCCCATGGCCTTGTTCGTGCGCACCTGATCTTCCACTCCGGCGTGCGAACGGTGCAGCACGTCGAGCCATTGCGGCTGGTGAGAGCCGGCCACGCCGTGGATGCGGCGGATGTTGGTGGCGACGATCGCGTACCGCCAGCCGGTACGTTTCTCCAGGTCGGTTAGGTTCCTGACGTGTCGGGTGGACGGTCTGGTCCGCCGCACGATCAGCCGTAGCCCGTCGATCCAGTTGCCGACCCGCTGGTTGAGGCCGGTCAGCTCGGCGACCTGCGCCTGATCGGTGGCATTACCGTCGGGTTCGAGGCTGCTGGTCCAGGCATCGGCGGGCAGCACGGCGATCGCGGTCTCGTCGGCGTCGGTGATCGTCCAGCCGACAGTGAACTTCACGCTGCGCCACAGCCGGTTCATCTGCTCCAGGTGGGTCACCAGGTCGTGGGTGGCGCCGGCCCCGTCGACCCGCACCAGGATCTTGCGCCGGTATCTGACCGGCAGTTGGGCGACCGCCTCACCCAACACCCGGATGT
Organism: Micromonospora sp. WMMA1363; assembly: GCF_030345795.1. Taxonomy (NCBI): domain Bacteria; kingdom Bacillati; phylum Actinomycetota; class Actinomycetes; order Micromonosporales; family Micromonosporaceae; genus Micromonospora; species Micromonospora sp. WMMA1363. The sequence continues at coordinate 4,439,026 of NZ_JAUALB010000001.1, read as the reverse complement.
GATCAACCACGGTGTTCGAGCCGGCGTTGCCCGGCCGCAGCAGCATGGCCAGGCTCTCACTGGTGTTCGCGCACCACGCCCCGAGGGGGTGGAACCCGAAGCCTTTCTTGAACGTGGCCGCCGCGCCCTGCTTGTCGGAGTGAGCGGTGATCAGGGTGGCGTCCAGATCGATGACCACCCACCCGGTCAGCAGCTTGCCCGCCACCAGCAGCCACGGAAACCCCTGCGGCCGGCGCTCGAGAAGCTCCCAGACCCGGGCGCGGGCCTTCGCCCGCGCCTTGGCGATCCGGCGCAGGGCGGTCTCGTCGAGGCCGGCCAGAGCACGGCGCACGGTCGCTTCCGACGGTGGCTCGGCGAACACCAGCGCCTGATGGGCGAGCAGCCCGATGTCGGACATGCTGGTCGCGCCGAGCACGATCGCGGTCGCCAGGCAGATCAAGACCGTGCCCCGGTCCCACCACCCCGGCCCCGCACCGCGAGGCAGCACCGCGTTCAACGCCCAGGCCAGCCCGGTCCGGTCCGCGCACCGCCGCAGCAAAACCGCGCCGGCATGCCCGACCAAACCCTTCCCACCCGCCGCGACCTGCAGCCGCTGATCCCACCCGCTACTCTTACTCACCAGAAAGGTGCACCCGACTCTGCTGTGGACATGACGTAGACACTCACATCCTTGCAGGCCAGGCGCACCTTTCCTTCATGACCCTCGATGAATCAAATCCGCTCTGAACGGACGAGGCCGGCACGACCGCCCCTCGGCCGCGCAACGGCAGGACCGCGATCCGCCAGGAACAGGGACTGTAGTGCGGACCGCGGACAGGAGTAGGCCCTCCAGCTTGTCGGCCTTCGACCATCCAGGCAGATCCTTCGCATCGCGGACGTTGACCAGCCACACGTCCAGACCCGCGGCCGCCACGAAATAGAACCGGATCCGCCAGTAGTCCGACGTGCCTCCCACGATGGCCTTCTACACTCCGGCCGTCACCAGATCCGCGGCGAAATCGCTCACGGCGTTCGTGGTAGCCGGCACCCGCCGGACCCGACTGGTGTGCCGCCCGGTCGGGCTACGGCCGGTCGGGTGCGAACCGTCCCGGACCGGTTGGCCACGTCGATCGCGTACCCCCAGCTGGAGGATCTGCTCACTGTCCACCCAAGGTACACATTCAGCCGCGAGCCGACTCGAAACGGACGTACGTTTGCCACAGAGTCAGCGCGCGGGAGGAAACGCGAATGGGCGAGCCACGGGAGGCGTTCGTCGAGTTGCAGGAGCGGCTGCGCCGGCCGGGCACGCGGATGCTGGACCGGCTCCGGCTGGCGCAGTCGGAAGACGGGCGGGTCGACGCCGACGACCTGGCGCGGGCAGCCGGTGAGTTCGGTTGGCCGGTGGCTGCCGTCACGGGCTCGGCGACCTACTACGCAGACTTCGCCGAGGGCCGCCGGGGCCGGCGGCACATCCGGGTGTGCGAGGGAACCTCGTGCTTCGTGAGTGGGCAGGGTCAGCACATCGCGCGCATCGAGAAGGCGCTGGGGGTACGCCTGGGCGAGTGCGCGGTGGACGGGTCGGTGTCGCTGCAGGGTGTGCGGTGTCTCGGGTACTGCTACGACTCGCCCGCGATTCTCGACGGGGAACAGCCGGGGAGTGGTGAGATTCTCGGCGGATTGTTCGGCGATCCACATGCCGCACAGCGGCGGACGAGGCCCGGTTGGGTGGAGCCGTTGAAAATGCGGGCGGCGGAAATCCCGTACGCAAGCGCGGTGGGGCGTCCGGTGGTGTTGGCCGGGCTGGTCGGCGACGAGTCCCCGTGGGAGGTGTGGCCGGGCGTCGTGGCTTGCGGTTCACCCGATCAAGTCATGGCGGAGGTCGCCGCGTCGGGCCTACGCGGACGGGGTGGAGCCGGTTTTCCGGTGGGAAGAAAGTGGTCCGCGGCCGCGGATGAGCCCGCACCACGATATGTGGTGGCCAACGGCGACGAGGGGGACCCGGGCTCGTTCTGTGATCGACTGTTGATGGAGAGCGATCCGCACCGGGTCCTGGAGGGCTTGGCGCTGGCCGGCTTCGCGGTGGGGGCACAGCGCGGGCTGATCCTCGTGCGATCGGAGTACCCGGCGGCCGCCGACCAGTTGCGTGCCGCGGTGGCGCAGGCGCGCGAAGCGGGACACCTGGGCACCCGGGTACACGGCTCGCCCGTCGACTTCGACGTGGAGATCGTGGTGGGCGCCGGGTCGTACGTCGCCGGGGAGGAGACCGCGTTGCTGCACGCCCTGGCCGGGCTGCGGGCGGCCGTCCAGCCGCGTCCCCCGTACCCCACCAGCCACGGCTACCTCGGGAAGCCGACCGCGGTCAACAACGTGGAGACCCTGGCGGCCGTGCCCTGGATCGTTCGGCACGGCGGTGCCGCGTACGCCCGCCTGGGCCACCCAGACGAACCGGGCACCAAGCTGATCTGCCTGAACCAGTGTTTCCGCCTGCCAGGGGTGTACGAGGTGGAGTTCGGCGTGCCTCTGCGCCACCTGGTGGAGGATCTCGGCGGCGGACCACGCGAGCCCTACCAGCTCCGCGCGGTGCAGGTCGGCGGGCCGCTCGGCGGTTTCCTCAGCCCGGACCAGCTCGACCTCCCGCTGCTGTCCCGGCCACTCGCGGAGGCCGGCGTCGCGCTGGGACATGCGAGCCTCGTTGCGATCGACACGACCGTGTCGGCCGCCGCGATCCTGCAGCACGCCTGGGCGTTCGGCGCCGCGGAAAGTTGCGGAGCCTGCACACCCTGCCGGGTGGGCACCCGCCGTGGGCTCGAGCTTGCCGAGCGCATCGGGGAACCCGCCCAGACCGCGGCGGCACTCGCCGCCCACGAACCGCTGCTGGAGGTCCTGACAGGGGCGAGCCTCTGCGCGTTCGGGTGGGGGGTGTCCGGTGCGGTGCGCAGTCTGCTGCGGGTGTACGCGGACGAGCTGCGCCAGGCAGCACCCAGCGGCACGAGCATGGCGGGCGAGTAGATGCGGTTGTCGGTCAACGGCGTCGCCGTCGAGGTCGCCGAGCGAGCCACTGTGCTGGACGCCGTACGGGCGGCCGGGGCGATGCTGCCGACCCTCTGCTACGACGAGCGGCTCACCCCACAGGGGTCGTGCCGCGTGTGCCTGGTCGGTGTAGCCGGACGGGCGATGCCGGCCTGCACGACAGCGGCCATCGAGGGCATGGTCGTACACACCGACGACCCGGCCGCCCGCACATCGGCACAGCTCGCACTGGAACTCCTCGTCTCCCAGCTGCCGGCCCGCGCCCTCGACCTCCCCGCCGAGCGCAGCGAGCTGGTCCGCGCCTGTCGGCAGCTCGGCGTCACGGAAAGCCGGTTCGACGGGGCCGTTCGGGCCACGGGCGTCGACCACTCCCACCCGTACGTGAAACTCGACGGGGACCTGTGCATCGCCTGCAACCGGTGCGTACGCATGTGTGCGGAGGTGCAGGGCACGTTCGCACTCTCCCTGACCGGGCGCGGGTTCGACACCGTCGTCGCCGCCGGCACCGGCGGACCGTGGCTGTCGTCGCCGTGCGTGGCCTGCGGCGGCTGCGTCGACACCTGCCCGAGTGGCGCGCTGTCCGAGCCGGGCCTACTCGACCCGCGCCCGGTCACCGGGACGACCACCAGCACCTGCGGATACTGCGGTGTGGGGTGCAGCCTGCGGGTGCACGTACGGGACGGCGACATCGCCGCGATCACGCCCGAGCGCGGTGCGGTCAACCGCGGCCACGCCTGTATCAAGGGACGGTTCGCACACGCCTTCACCCGGTCCCGGGACCGGCTGACCACGCCGCTGCTGCGCCGCCACGGGCGCGACTCCCCACTGGAACCGGCGTCGTGGGAAGAGGCGCTCGCCGCGGTGGCGACCCGGCTAGGCGCGATTCGCGACCGGCACGGGCCCGATGCCATCGGCATGATCTCCTCGGCCCGGGCGACCAACGAGGAGAACTACCTCGCCCAGAAGTTCGCCCGCGTCGTCCTCGGCACCAACAACGTCGACAACTGCTCCCGGCTCTGTCACGCCCCGTCCGCGCTCGGGCTGACCGCCGCGTTCGGCCACGCCGGCGGCACCAACTCCGTCGACGACCTCGACGACACCGACTGCATCCTGATCGCCGGCGCCAACCCGACCGAAGCCCACCCGGTCATCGGAGCCCGGATCAAACAGCTGGTCCTGCGCGGCGCCCGGCTCATCGTCATCGACCCGCGGCGGATCGACCTCGCCGAGCTGGCCGACGTCCACGTCCAGGCCACACCCGGCTCCAACGTCGCCGTCTTCAACGGCATCGCCCGAGTGCTCCTCGACGAGGGACACGCGGATCGGGAGTTCCTCCGCACCCGGGCCAGCGGGTTGGCAGACCTGACGGAGTTGCTGCACGACTACCCGGTGGACCGTGCGGCACGGCTGGCCGGGGTGCCAGCCGAAACGCTCGCCACGGCGGCCCGTCTCTACGGCACCGCCCGGCGCCCGGCGATCGTCTACGGGCTCGGCGTCACCGAACACGTCCACGGTACCGATGGGGTCCGCACCCTGGCGAACCTCGCCATCCTGAAAGGCGCCGTCGGCACGCCGGGCTGCTGCGGCGTGCTGTCGATGCGCGGGCAGAACAACGTTCAGGGCGCCTCGGACATGGGCGCCCTGCCGGACCTGCTGCCCGGCTATCAACACGTCACCGACGCCGAGATCCGGGCTCGGTTCTCCCGCTCCTGGGGAGCGGACGTGCCCGCCGATCCCGGGTTACGGATCCTGGACATGTTCGCCGCTGCGATCGCCGGCCGGATACGGGCCATGTACGTCATCGGCGAGGACATCGCCCAGACCGACCCCGACAGCGGAAACGTGCGTGCGGCGCTGGCCGCCTGCGACCTCGTCGTCAGCCACGACCTCTTTCTCTCCCACACCGCCGAACTCGCCGACGTGGTGTTCCCTGCCGTGTCGTTTCTCGAGAAGGACGGCACGTTCGTCAACCTCGACCGGCGGGTACAGCGGGTCCGCCCCGCGCTGGCGCCACCCGGGCAGGCCACACCCGACTTCGACATCCTGCGGCTGCTCGCCCGCGCGATGGGGGCCGACCTGGGCTGCCCTACCCCCGCCGACGCCATGGCCGAGTGCGCCACGCTGACCCCCACCTTCGCCGGCATCTCCCACGCCCGGCTCGACCGGGACGGACCACTGCACTGGCCGTGCCGCGCCACCGACCACCCCGGCGAGGGGCGCCTCTACCTCGACTCCTTTGCCACTCCCGACGGACGTGCCGCACTGGCCGCGCGGCCGTACCTGCCGCCGGGCGAACAACCCGACGCCGCCTTCCCGTACCTCCTGATCACCGGGCGTCGGCTCGTGCACTACAACAGTGGCTCGATGAGTCGCCGGACGCCCAACAATGACCTTCGCCCTCATGAAGTGCTCGATCTGCATCCGGACGACGCCGCCCGGCTCCGGCTGGCCGACGGAGACCTCCTCGGGGTGACCAGCCGGCGGGCGACCGTGATCTTCCCCGTCCACGTGACCGAGACGGTCGGACCCGGCCAGTTGTTCACCGCCTTCAGCTTCCCCGACACTCCCACCAACGCCCTCACCTCAGACGCCACGGACGCCGAGACCGGGTGCCCCGAATACAAGGTGACCGCCGTATCGCTGCGTCCCGTCTGACCGGATAGCCGGTCTGGCACCACCGCACGCCGCGCGGCCTGCCGGGTCGGACGTGGCGGGTGGGGCTGGACGTCGCGTGACCGGTCCCCCGGTCGAACCACGTCAACAGATGCGGTAGGGATGGTCTCGCGGGCTGCGGGCATGGGCCCGGCGGTTCCGGACGTCCAAGACGGCACCGACCGGCCGAGCAGCCCAGCACCAACGGGGCTCTCCGCCTCGTCGGCGGAGAGCCCCGTTCAGCAAGGTCAGCGAACCGGTTGTTCCTCGGTCACCGGTAGGCGCTCCATCTTGACGACCTTGCCAATCCACGGGCAGTAGAAGGGCAGCGTCCAAAAGTCCACGTTGCTCACATCGGACGGCTTGCCGTCGCACACCTCGATCGACATGTCGACGAACCGCACCGTCCCGGTGTCGAGGTGCCACTGGTAGCCGGTGTTGTGCTCCGGGCCGCTGCGGTCGATTGTGCCGGTCGGATGCTGGTTGCTCTTGCCGTTCAGCACGTCGAACGCGGCCGAGATGGCAGCCGGGTCGGTCAGGTGGACCTTGAAGGACTCGTCCACCACCTGGATGGTGGCGACGTAACCGTCGATCTCGACGTCGGTGCTGGGCGCCGCGACGGCCGGAGCCGCCCCGGTGACAACGCCAGCCAGAACGGCGGCAACGGACAGTGCGATCTTCGTGGCGCGCAAAGGTTCTCCTGGTAGTTGGCCTACTCGCGCGGACTTGTGATCCACGGTGGAGTGAGCCTACCGCGAAGATCCTAACAATCAACAGATCGGCAGTGGCCTTGCCTTAAGATCTAAGGTAGAAAACATTTCTGCATTACGAATCTAAGATTGCCGCGCGGTGCAGCTCCCTACGCAAACGCCGCTGGCGCTGCCCGGATCGAGCCCGTCCGGGCAGGTCATTCACCGAGCAGGCCACCCGGGTGTGCCTGCTCGGTGAAGGCCCACCACCTGGCAGCGGCGGTCGGCCGAGACGGCGGTCGCCGGCGCCGGTCGCACAGTCGTCTGCGCCGATCGTGACCAGGCACCTCGTGGCCGGTGGTCGCCCCCGCGCTCGCCGAACACCACTCGGGATTCGTGGCGAACACGGGTTGCCTCGCCAGCAGGGAGTTACTCGGCGGCAGGCCGCGGCGCAGGGTCGGACTCAACATCCGTTGTGGCCCGACCCCCTGCGCGTCGGTCACCCTCCGCGGCCCGCCCGGCCGACGCCCGGCCGTCGGTGGTGCCGTTCAGCGGACGCGCTTCGTCGCCCGCTTCCGAGGCGGCGTCAAAAGATCGGCGATCGCCGCTATCGCCGACGGCACCAGCCGGTAGTACGCCCAGACACCCCGCTTCTCGCGCTCGAGCAGACCAGCCTCGGTGAGAATCCGAAGATGATGACTCACGGTCGGCTGAGACAGACCGAGCGGCGCGGTCAGGTCACTCACCGACGCCTCACCCTCCGGAGCCGACTGGATCAGACTCAGCAGCCGCAACCGCGCCGGATCAGCAACCGCCTTCAGCACCCCCGCCAACCGCTCGGCTTCGGCACGCTTGATCGGCTCGCCAGCAAGCGGCGAGATGACAGGCACAGCAGTCCTCGTAGTTCCCACGTCCTCCATAGTTGCACGAATGAAATCGCCGACACTATCGATGGGCCGGCAAAACCACGACCAGCGCCGGGCCGAACCAACATCTGCCGCACGCGCTGTGTGAGCTGGGCCTCTCGCAAGGTTGAAGCACCTGAAGCCGCGGCGCTGGCCTGCGGCGACGTACTCTCCATGGCCCGCTGCGTAGGCGGTCGTTGTGCCCACCGCGGGACGGGCGGACGCGGGTGGCTGTAGTCGTTGGCGTGCCGACTGATGGTGGTCGGCACGGGGCCGAACAGGGTTGGTCTCCGGCTACTCGGCGGCCGGCGTCACCGCGCTGTTGGTGGCCGGCCACCTCGCGCCGCGTTGTGTTCGAGAATGACCGGAAATCGCGCCGACGACTTTCGGCCATCACATAATCGGCTCATGCGGGTTGCACTCGTCGGAGCGGGGCGGATGGGCGGTATTCATGCCGCCACTCTGAGCCGTCACCCCGACGTTGATTCCTTGGTGGTCGCGGACATCGACAACCGCCGAGCGCGTGCGGTGGCGGATCGCCTCGGTGCCACCGCCGCCCCCTCGGTCGACGAGGTCTTCAACAGTGGGGCGGACGCGGTCGTCATCGCCTCCACGACCACCGCACACCCGGGTCTGATCAGGCAGTCGGTTCGTGCCGGCCTGCCGGCGTTCTGTGAGAAGCCCATCGGGCTGGACCTGCCCGAATCAATGGACACGGTGCACGACGTGCGGGCCGCGGACGCCGTGCTCCAGATTGGTTTCATGCGTCGCTTCGACGCGGGTTATCTAACCGGCCGCGGACTGGTACGGTCCGGGCGGCTCGGTCGACTGCACACCATTCGTACCGTCGGCGCGGACCCCGCTCCGCCACCCGCCTCATACCTGCGGATATCGGGCGGAATATACCGCGATGCGCTGATCCATGACTTCGACATGGTGCGCTGGATCACCGGCCGGGAGGTCGCCGAAGTCTACGCCTCCGGTTCGGACGCCGGGCCGTCGATGTTCGGTGATGTCGAAGACTTCGACACCGCGGTGGTGGTGCTGGTCCTGGACGACGGAACGCTCGTCGCCGCCACGGCCACCCGCTGCAACGGCGCCGGCTACGACATCCGCACGGAGTTGTGCGGGGAGTCGGACACGATCGCCGTCGGCCTCGACGGCCATACGCCGGTAACCTCCGTCGAACCGCAGCGTCCGCGCCCGCCAGACCAACCGAGACGGAGTTTCCAGGAACGCTTCGCGTCGGCCTTCGAGGCCGAGATCGACGCCTTCCTGCAAGTCGCACGCGGGGAGTTGGACAATCCGTGTGATGGTCGGGACGCGGTGGAGGCGCTACGCGTGGCGGAGGCGTGCCAGCTGTCCCAGCAGGAGCGGCGACCGGTACGGATGGGTGAGATCCCGGGCTTCTGAGGCGCTCCTGCCCGGCGACGCTGCCGGCGCGTGTCCTATCAGCCGGCGGCCCGGTGAGCGTCATCGGAAACGGGCAGCCCGACCCCGCATTTCACCTAGGCTGGGGGCGTCGCCCTCGGCTCTGGCGTCCACCGCGCAGCGCGGTCCGGCGCGGTTCGTGTCATCGGCAGCCTCTTCGGTGTCCTACCGGCACGCCATCCCGACGCCTGGGTTGGCGGTGCGTCTCAGGGCATCAGCTTCGGTGTGGCGGGAAATGAGGAGGGTGCGGCTCCTCTGAGGTGATCGTCTATTGTGGGATGGCACCGCCGAGGTAGCGGCTGTTGTGGATGCGTTGTTGTTCCTGGGCCAGGTGCCAGGTCCAGTACTGGTCGAAGTCGCCGTTGCTGATCAGGGTGCGGAGTTTGAGGATTGCTTCGGCGCCGTCGAGGCCCCAGCGAGCGCCGGTGACGTCCATACGATCTTTGACCAGGTGGCGGCAGGCGCCTTCGATCACCCCGGTGGCGATCGGCCACCCGTTGGCCAGCGCGGTCGGGTAGTCCAGGTACGGTTTTTTGGCCAGCAGGTAGGCGGCGGCGACATCGGCGGGTTTGCGTTTGCCGGGGTCCAGGCCGTGGTAGGTGGCCTTGCGTCGGATGGCTGCGGCGACTATGCCGGCCCGTCCGGCCAACACCTGCCGGGCCTGGGCGCGGACCCACCGTTCGGCGTTCGGGTCGCCCTCCGGGTGGAAACACCAGGTGGCCTTCCAGAGGTACTCGATGACGTGGATGAAGTCCACAACAACCGGCAAGGTGATCTTGCGGGTTTTGGCCTCGGCGTGGATCCGGTCGATCTGGTGGGTGTTGCCGTCGACCAGGGCGATCCAGGTCCGAGCGTGGTCGGGGTCGCGGCGGTCGGCCTCGGCGAACCCGGCGGCGATCACCGCCGCGGCGTCGTCGGTCACGCTGGCGTGCAGCCACTTGCCGGAGGTGACCGGCGCCGGGGTAGCAGTTTGGGCCGCTTCGGGGTCCTCGGGCAGGATGTCGGCGATGGTGCGCGGCTTGCCGGTCACGTCGAAGACCGCGGCGACCTCGCACATCCGCTTGCGGTTGCGTTTCTCGCCCTTGGACCGGCGGCCGGCCAGTTTCTGGCTGACCGCGGCCTTGGCGGTGCCCGCGCGGAGCCCGTCGGGGCGCATCACCACCCCTTTGGCGTCGAAGGACAACGCCAGCACATCATCATCGGCCGACCAGTCCGGGGCGTGGGCGGTGTAGAAGGCATCCACATCTATCGCCGCTGCGGCGGCCAACGCCTCGACCTGCCGTTTCCCGATACGCACCGTGGTGGCCCGCTCAATCGCGGCCGCCGCGTCGGTGAACGAGCCGCGGGCCGCCTCGGCCGCGGCCAACCGGCGCAGTCCATGCGAGTGCTTCTCCACGGGCAGGTTCAACACCGCGTCCGCCGGGTTCAGATCGGCCCGCGCCCGCGCCCGGTAGGCGATACGCGTCACCACCACCTCACCGAACCGGGTGGCCAGCGTCCGCTGCCGCCCCCGCTCGGCCCACCCCCGCAGATGGCTATCGGCGTCGGTCACCTCGTCGAGCCGTTCCTCCCGACTGGCACGAAGATCCAGACTGTCCTGCAACAACTGACACAGCAACCGCATGCCATCGGTATGCAGCCGCTCCTCCAGTTCGGCGTGAGTCATCCCCGCCGCATGCTCACCGGACAGGAAGTCCACCATCGCGCCGAACCGCACGGATGAGCCGGCGAAAGCATCGTCCGCCGTCTCGGATGCGTACTCTTGCACCGGGCTCCCTCTTTGCTGATGTTCGTGTCTCGCAACCGACGAACATAGCGGGAGGATCCCTTTCACCATCACAACCAGTAACACATCCCCAGGCCACACAGCGTGTCGCCGCACCTCACCAGAGCCGCACCCAAATGAGGAGACCATGCCGCGACTGCAGAAGTGGGACGCCCAGGTGGTCAAGCCTGTCCAGTGGAGCACCATGCTGTACGACGGGTTGCTGGATCTCACCTCAGATGAGGAACCGACACTCTTTGGTGACCTCGACGCCTCGCGACGGCGGTTCATCGCGGTTGACCAGAACGTCTGGACGTTGTATCAGAGCGAAATCACCGGGCTTCTCGACCGCTTCGGGGTGGAATGGAACGACCCGCCGTGCGTGCTGCCAGGCGGGGAGGCCGCCAAGACCCGCGAGAGCACGCACCTGGTCTACGAGGCGATGGAATCGTTCGGCGTCGCCCGGTTCGGGGAGCCGCCGATCGCGATTGGCGGTGGCGTGCTTCATGACGTGTGCGGCCTGGCCGCAGGCGAGTACCGACGGGGCGTGTCGTGGGATTTCATCGCGACAACCCTCGTCTCCGCCATTGATGCGATGTTCGCCCTCAAGTGTGGCGTGAGTGAGGGTTGGAAGAACCGTGCCGGCCTTTACCATCCGGCGCGGTCGTCGGCGACCGATGCGAGGTTCTTCCGAACGCTGGGGCAGCACCACGTCAGGGACGGCTTCGCGGAGATCACCAAGATTGCGGTCGCCGGCGATCCACTCTTGTTCCGCGTCCTGGAAGAGCATGGGCCGCAGGTGGCCGCGGAACGCTTCCAGAAGACACCCGACGTCTCGCAGGAGATCCTCGAGCGGTCAGTCACGTGGATGATGCGGGAGCTGACGCAAAACCCGTTCGAACACGAGACGGCTAGGGCAAGCTACCTGGGACACAGCATCTCGCCGGGACTCGAGCCGACCGTGACGCACGGGCACGCCGTGGCGTTGGACATCGCCTGGACCAGCATGGTCGCGTGGCGGCGGGAGTTGGTCGGACCGGAGGTCCGGGACCGGATCCTCCGCCTGATCAAGTCCCTGGGTCTGGACGTGTGGCACCCCGCGATGGCGGACACCGACCGGTTGTTGGCTGCTCTGGCCGACGCGACTCGTCACCGGGGCGGCCGACAGCTGGTACCGACGCCGGTGCGCATCGGTCAGGTGACATACCTGGACATCTCGGGTGACGAACTCTGTCGCGCCGTCGAGGACCAGCACCGATGGGAGTTGGACGACCTGCGGGCATCCCACAGCCGAGGAGAATGACGATGAGGCCATCACACGATCTGGATCACCGCCACGTGGCGCCTCCCTACCTGCGGGTCGTCAACGAGCAGACGGTGCCCGGTACGAGCCAGCCCGTCGCGCTGTGGGACTTCCGGGTGGCGCAGCCGAACGTGTCGCACGTGCCAGGACCAGTCATGCACTCGCTCGAACACTTCCTCGGAACGTATGCGCGCACGCATCACCCCACGATCATGAACGTCGCCCCGATGGGCTGCATGACAGGTCTCTATGTGTGGACCGTCGGGTCGTGGAGCTTCGATGAACTGGCGGATGTGATCGCCGACGGGCTGCGGTCCATCGCGGATGCCGATGAGGTCCCCCTCGCGAATGTCGTCCAATGCGGGTGGGCCGAGCACCACTCGTTGGAGGGGGTGAAGGACCTCGCCAGGCGGCTGCTCGCCCAGCGGAACGAGTGGCGGGACCCAGGCCCGGACGCCCATGAGGTGAGTGCGGCAGACCTCCGGGAACTCACGGCGCGATGAACGGGACCTACGCAACGTCGACCTCATCGAAGGGCTGGTCGTGATGTCCTCGAACTCGTCAGCGAACCGAATCCGGACCGGATCGTGTCCGGACTCCTGGGGCGTGTGGTACCCGGACGACCCGCAGCAGACGCCCTGGCCACGCTTCCTCGACGAGGTCGCCCGAGCGGGCTACGAGTGGATCGAGATCGGCCCGTACGGCTATCTCCCGACAGACCCCGCCCGACTCGCCGACGAGACGGCGGCACACGGTCTGCGGGTCACGGCCGCCACGGTCTTCTCGAGCGTGCACCGAGGACGGGACGGCTGGGAGGAGACCTGGCCGCGGGTGGTGAAGAACGCTTCGCTCGCCCGTGCGCTTGGCGGGTCGCACCTCGTCGTGGTGCCGGCGTTCTGGCGCGACGAGAAGACCGGTGCGCTTCTCGAGGAGCCGTCTCTGACCGCGGCACAGTGGCGCGACCTGACCAGCCTGACCGAGCGTCTCGCCCGGCAGGTCCGGGACTCCTTCGGGCTGCGCCTCGTCGTTCATCCGCACGTCTACACCCACATCAACAGCGACGAGGTTGTCACCCGGTTCCTCGACGCGACGGACCCGGACCTGGTCTCCCTCTGCCTGGACATCGGGCACTACACCTACTTTGGCGGAGACAGCGTGAGCCTCATCGAGACCTACGGCCCGCGCATCGGTTACCTGCATCTCAAGCAGGTCGATCCGGCAGTCCTCGCCGAAGTCACCGCGGAGGACGCGCCGTTCGGGTCCGCCGTAGCCCGTGGGGTGATGTGCGAGCCGCCGGACGGAGTCCCGTCGCTGGAGCGGGTTCTGGCTGCGGCGCAACGACTCGACACCGACCTGTTCGCCATCGTCGAGCAGGACATGTACCCCTGCCCCGCGGACAAACCGTTTCCGATCGCCGAGCGGACCCGCCGGCTGCTGCGCTCCTACGGAGTGTGACCCACGCTCGTTGGCGGCACGAACCTCTACCCGCAACCGGTGGCCGCCCTCCACACCGCAGCCGGTGGACCGCAATCCGTCCGGAGAAATGGCCAGTTACGACGAGGTCCGCACCTGGCTGTGACGATACTGGGCGCATGGAGTGCCACGTCTTCACCAACCCGCAGCAGGGGGCGAGCTACGAGGCCGTGGCTGGCACCGCGAAGGCTGTGGAGGACCTGGGGCTCGACGGCTTCTTCCGCTCAGATCACTTCGTGGCCATGGAAGGCGCCGCGGGGATGCCCGGCCCCACCGACGCCTGGGTGACCCTCGGGGCGCTCGCCCGGGAAACGCGGCGCATCCGGCTGGGCACGTTGATGACCGCGGCGACGTTCCGACACCCGGGCTTGTTGGCCGTCACGGTCGCCCAGGTCGATCAGATGAGCAATGGACGTGTCGACTTCGGGCTCGGCACCGGGTGGCACGAGCCTGAACACCGTGCCCACGGGATCCCCTTCCCCGCGCTCGGTGAGCGCTTCGATCGGTTCGAGGAGCAACTCGCGATCATCACCGGTTTGTGGGAGACCCCACCGGACAGGTTGTTCTCCCACGACGGGCAGCATTACCAGCTGGTCGAGTCACCCGCGTTGCCGAAGCCCGCGCAGCATCCACGTCCCCCGGTGATCGTCGGCGGCACCGGACCAACCAGGACGCCCCGCCTCGCGGCCCGATATGCCGACGAGTTCAACCACGCGTTTCCGACTCTCGAGGAGATCGCGACGCAGGGCGCACGCGTAGACGCGGCCTGCGAGAAGATCGGGCGCGCGCCATCGACCCTTCGCCGATCCGCCGCCGTCCTGCTCGTCTGCGGCCGCGACGCCGCCGACGTGGCCCGGCGCTCCGAGGACGTCGGTGGGCTCTTCACCCCCCACATGATGGAGCACGGCCTGGTGGGATCGCCGACGAGCGTCGTAGAACGCATCGGGGCGTTCGCCGACGCGGGGATCAGCCGTCTCTACCTCCAGACCCCGAGCCAGTTCGACGTTGACCACCTGGAGTACTTCAGCCAACACGTTCTGCCGCAGTTGCGGACGTGAATAGCTTGGGTTGAGTCGGATTCGAGGGCCAGGCTGGCCTGGTTCGGGTAGCTGTCGAGCAGGTTGAGCGTCCGGCCAGTTCGGCTGGGGTGGGCACGCGTTGGTCGACGAACGGATCACTCGGCGTGCCAAGACAGGCGGTAGGACCGCCACCACCTCTGCCGCGGCAAACGCCCTGGCAGAGGTGGTGGCGGAGATCCACGAAGAAACCAGCCATCGGAACCGGTTGGTGCCACCGATGTGCTCCGACGAGCCGCGAGCGACGGCCGGGGGTCGACCGTCAGATACCGCTCTTGACGATCTCGTATCGAACAGCGTCCGTGGGTGGGGTGAAAAGTGCGAGCTGACCACGTAGAGGTTTCGGCCGGGGCCGAAGGCGGCTGTGGTGGGAATGTTGAGGTCGCTGTTGGTCAGGGTGCGTCGCAGCGTGGCGCTGGTGCAGTCGGGGGAGAGGCGCAGCTCGGCGACGGTTTGCACGGCGTGCTGTACGGCGTACAGGGTGCGGCCGCGCGACACGAGGCCGTCCGGACCCTGGATGTCCCCGCCGTTGATGGTGATCCGGGTGGTGTGGCCGGTGGTGACGTCGACCTTGAACAGTGCACCCCCGCTGCCGTCGGGCTGCTCGTGGGTTTGCGCCATGATGAGCGTGCGGTCATCGAGGGCTACGACCCCGTTGGCGTTGAAGATCCCCGGTGCGGGTTCTGAAAGCTGGTAGTCGCCGGTGAGTGGGATCTCTCGTGGTGTGCCGACGGTACGACCGTGGATGGGTAGGGCGTACAGGACGGAGCGTAGGGAGTCGGTGAAGTAGGCGGTGTCACCGGCCACCGTGATGTCGTTGACCAATCCGGTGTCGGTCACGTCGAACAGTGCCCCGTCCCGCCGGCCGAAGGAACTTCAGCCAAGGACGTTCGCGACCGACACGGCGCCCGCAGCAGTTCTACCTGCGTCACGGCTCCCACACTCGTCAGGCGTCCGGCTCGGGTGGGTCGGGCTCAGCCGACGGGGCAAGCTCACCCAGCACCTGGCTGAGCTGGTCGATGCGAGACTGGGCCTCGGTGCGTAGCCGTTCGGCGAGCGAGTCCCAGTCCTGTCGGTTCGGCGCCCGGCCGGATGGCAGCGCTGCGAGGGCCTGGCCCACCTCGGCCAACGTGAGGCCGACCCGCTGGCACGCCTCGATCATCGCCAGGCGGCACATCACATCGCCGTGGTAACGGCGCTGGTTACCGGCCGTACGGTCGCTGCTGACGAGGCCCTGCGCCTCATAGAACCGGATCGCTGACGCGGCGACGCCGCTGCGGCGCGCCACCTGACCGATGGTCAGGCCAGGCTCGTGCCAGTCGAAAGACATGCCGTTCTGCACGTCCCGAGTATGTCCACCCGAGGTTGACTTCAACAAATCTTGAGGTTCTACCGTCGGCCCTGTCGAGTCACGAGAGTTCCCTGGAGGAGACCATGATCCTGGTAACCGGTGCGACGGGCAACGTCGGGCGGCGCGTCGTGGAGCGGCTGGTTGCCGCAGGCTACGGCGTACGCGCCACCACCCGCGACCCGAGCCACGCGAACCTGCCGGCGGGCGTGGCGGCGGCGAGCGCCGATCTCGCCGATCCGGAGAGCCTGCGCCCGCACCTGGACGGCGTCGAGGCCGTGTTCTTGATCTGGCCGTTCGTCGACCCCGCCACGGCCGCGCACCTCGCTCCGCGCGTCGCCGACGTGCTCACCGGTGCCGGGTCGCCCCGGGTCGTGTACGTGTCGGCCGCCTACGCCGAGGTCGACCCGGACTCGTTCTGGGCCGTGGTGGAGCGCGCCATCAGTGCGTCCGGCCTGCCCTGGACGGTGCTGCGGCCCACCGGAATCGCAACAAACACACTGGGCTGGGCAGCGTCGATCCGAGCCGAGGGCGTGGTGCGCTGGCCCTACGGCGCGGCGGCCCGCTCGCTCGTCCACGAGGACGACATCGCGGCAGTGGCAGTCGAGGCGTTGACCAGCGAGCGGCACGACCAGCGGACCTACGTGCTCAGCGGCCCGGAGACCGTCACCCAGGCCGAGCAGGTCCGCATCATCGGCGACGCGATCGGCCGCGACCTGCGCTGGCACGACGTGCCCGCCCAGACAATCCGCCCGATGCTGGCCGCGACGCTGGGCAGCCCCGCGTTCGCGGATGCGGCACTGGCCAGCTGGGCTGCCTTCGTGCAGGTGCCCGAGCAGGTGACCGGCGACGTTGCGGCGGTACTCGGGCGCCCCGCACGCACGTTCACCCGGTGGGCCGCCGACCACGCGGCCGACTTCGCCTGAGTCCGGTCACGAGGCCAGGTGCGCTCCCACCCGCCGACCGCAAGCACGGGCACGTTCAGCCGGCGCGATGAGCTGTGGAAGGCCCCCACCTCACGACCACTCTGCGGATCATCTGCTCGGCTGGGCGTACGTGCGCCTGAGACAGCGGGCCGTGTCGCCGGCAGGTTGACCGTCGTGGCGCGGAGGCGCTGGCGGGGACGCCGCTCGAAACCGCGCTCCGTTACGGCTGCGGATCCGCCAAAGGCGCTCCCTTGACACTGCCCTTTGGGAAGGCCTCAGGCTCTCCGTATCGGAGACGCGCAGCACCAAGGCGAACAGTGTCCCGGGGCCTCGGAGACCCGTCCTCGATGGCGACAAGATTCCCGGGGCCTCGGAGACCCGTCCTCGATGCGCACAGTTGGGAATAGAGACCGCCTCCAGTCGTCGAATTTGCCGGTCGCGGCCCCTGTCAGACACCTTCGACAGAGAGTCGAAGTGGCCCGACGCTGTGGACCGCCACGAACCGGCACGTCGATGCAGCGAAGCACCCACGAAGGGACAGGGAAATGCAGCCACACTATGATGATGACGAGTTCGGGCAGGCGGTAGCAGGACCTGAGATCGTGGACGTGAAGAGGAGGCAAATCCCCCCAGGCTATCGCAACCAATACTCCATCCTTAGCGGCAATAACCCAAACTATGGCAACAACAACGCGGGCCTGGACTCCAACGACAACCCCGCACGTATTGATGCTGACGTAATCATGACTGCCGCAATTGTAGGATTCACCCAGGCAAGGCTCGCCGCCGGATACCCTGTCCAATTCGATGCAGACGCCACATATGTCCCAGACAATGATAAGGAAAATCAAAAGACTGCAAAGAATATCCAGAACCTGAAGGCCGCGGTCAAGAAGATTAACAATGTCCTCAAGGTATTCGGAAACCCGTCCTCCGCAGTGACTGGAGTCACTCCACGATGGTCGGAGGGCGCGATGATTACAGGTGCGGCAGGGGCGGCGATGATGCCGTTCGTCCAGCGACAGCTTCAGCTGAAGGACGACGAGCTCAACGAGTTCAAGAAATCCATGCTTGGTGCGGGGTACCAGGGGCGAGGAGCCTACTCGGGATTCGTCGCCGATGTCATGGGTCGTCATGGGATGTATACCACGTCATATCGCGTGAATGTAAGGTCGACTGATGACGACCAGCGATGGTTTCCCACCGGATATGCCAATCTGGAATCAGGCGCCCCGTGGGGAGTTATCGGCGGCAGTCAGGGAGTCGATCCCACAATCGAGGCGAAACTGACGAAGGCGGACCGGGTAAGCAGTCAGCACGTCCAAAGTCAGATGGAAGCGTCGGACCTTGAGGCGAAGTTGCTACCCTACGACAAGATAGACCTGGGCCAATTCCCGGTCGTGGGTTACGTGCACGGCATGACTCAAGCAATTTACAAGGCATACTTGACGGGACCATGGGTTACTCCATTCGAAATCGCCGTAGGTACTCAGACAACCAAACTCGCGTCATGTTTCCCCTGCACGCTGTTCATGTATGCCACAGGATATCCGCCAAGTTCAATCCACCTCGACAAGGGTGAGTCCTGGGTTCCGATCCCTGCAGGTTCCGACGACGGGGCAGTCGACGAACTGAACGCGAAATGGTACCGAGAGATGGATCAGATCCTTCGGTTGGGGGCGGAAATCCTCAACGGAACAACCGGATATCAAAGGATTGCGAACCTCGCCAGGCCTGGCGTGGTCGATTCGCACGAAAATTCCCTGACCGCGCTTGTGAATATCCTAAGGAACCCGCGGCCGAAGACCGCGGCAAACCTGATCTTGGATGCGGTCACTTTGAGTGACAAGGAGCATGCCAGGGTCAATCGGACCCTCAAGGAAGCCCCACAGAGTTGGCTGGAGTACCTCGGCATGGACACGCCCAGCACGTTCGCGGTGAAGGCAGGGACTGCGAGTGTCGCCGGCCTCATCGTCGCCAGGAAGCTCGGATACCTGGGCTCGGGCAAAAACGACTGACCAGCAGTCCGTACATGTGCGCTTCCGGCTCGTGAACCGCACCGAACATCGGGCAATATGTAGACGTTGACAATTCAGAGCACGACGAGGCTCTTTTGTCGGACATAAGGAGAGACCATTGTCCGATACGGGAGCTTCGTCGCGTAGGTGGGGCCGACTACCCCGGGCTGTCGTGGTCGGATGGGCGGGTTGGTCGCGCCTGCCCGACTGCAGCCGAGTGTTGCGGGTGCGTCGTCTCCGTCGCGGACCGGGTGCGTCGTCTCCGTCACGGACGCTGCCGAGTGGCCATCAGCCGGCATCAACAGGTCCCGCACCTCGACCCGTGACCCCCGGAATTGTCAGGGGACCAAGACGACCTTGCCGATGTTGCGGCGCTCACCGATCCGGCGGTGCGCTGCCGCGGCCTCCTCGAACGGGTACACGCTGTCGATGCGCGGTTTGACCGAACCGGCGCGCCACAGGTCGAGCAGGGCCGCCAGTTCTTCCCGCAGCAGGTCGGCGCGGCTCCACAGATGTCCCAGATTGACGCCACTGACCGTGTGGTTGCGGTCCATCATCCCGACCGGTGTCAGCAGGGGTACGCCCGTGAGCTGACCGACGAGCCGGCGAACGCTGCGCCGCTCGCCGGCCGCGAGGTTGGCGAAGCCGTACGCGATGAGCTGCCCGACCGGGCGTAGCAGGCCGATACCTCGCTTCCAGTCACGGCCACCCAGGGAATCGAGGACAAGATCGAGGCCTTCGCCGCCGGTGAGCTCCCGCACCCGCCTGGCGTAGTCCTCGGTGCGGTAGTCGATCGGATGGGTGCAGCCCTCCTCCCGCAGCACGTCGTGTTTGGCGGCCGAGGCCGTGCCGAACGTGACGACGCCCGGCACCGTGCGGCACAGTTGCAGCACCGCGATGCCGACCCCGCCTGCGGCCATGTGCACCAGGACTCGGGACTCCGGACGCAGACTCGCCACCCGGAACAGCATGTGGTAGGCCGTCAGATAGTTGACCGGCAGCGCGGCCCCCTCGACGAAGCCGAGGCCGTCAGGCATCGGCAGCACCCGCGTGGCGGACACGCACACGGTGTCGGCATGGCCACCGAACCGGACCAGGGCCAGCACCCGCTGCCCCACGTCGAGACCGGTGACGTCGGCGCCGACGGCATCGACGACCCCGGCCACCTCGTACCCCACCACGCACGGCGGCTTCGGAGCATCCGGATACAACCCCTGCCGCGCCATGACCTCCGCGAAGTTCAACCCGCAGGCACGGACCGCGATGCGCACCTCACCGCGATCCGGCTGTGGGTCGGCGCTCTCCCGTACCGCAAGGACTTCGGGCCCACCCGCTTTGGTGATCCAGACAGCGCGCATCGATACTCCGACCTCCAGGCTCTACGTCAATCATGCCGTCGGTAGCCATCCGCTCGCCCCGCGGGTTCTCCCGCCCCGGGCTGAGCGATCAGCTCCCGCTCCCGCCGTTCCACGCTCGCGCCAGGTCAGCGTTCCAGAATGGCGGTCACCCCCTGGCCGCCGGCGGCACAGATCGAGATGAGTCCTCGTCCGCTGCCCTTCTCGGCGAGCAGCTTCGCCAGGGTCGCCACGATCCGTCCGCCGGTCGCCGCGAACGGATGCCCGGCGGCCAGCGACGAGCCGTTGACGTTCAGCCTGTCCCGGTCGAGCGACCCGAGCGGGGCGTCCAGGCCCAACCGGTCCTTGCAGAACTCCGGCGACTCCCACGCCGCGAGGGTGGCCAGCACCTGCGAGGCGAACGCCTCGTGGATCTCGTAGAAGTCGAAGTCCTGGAGCGTCAGGCCGGCCCGGGCGAGCATCCGGGGCACCGCGTACGCGGGGGCCATCAACAGCCCCTCCTCGCCGTGCACGAAGTCGACGGCGGCGGTCTGCGACCAGGTGAACCAGGCCTGCACCGGCAGGCTGTGTTCGCGCGCCCACTCTTCGCTGGCGAGCAACACGGTCGAAGCGCCGTCGGTCAGCGGCGACGAGTTGCCGGCCGTCATCGTGGCCTGGTCGGCGTCCGGGCCCGTCGCGCCGAACACCGGCTTGAGGCCGCCGAGCTTCTCCGGGGTGGTGTCCGGACGCAGGTTCTGGTCCCGGGTCAGCCCGAGGTACGGCGTCACCAGGTCGTCGAAGAACCCGCGCTGGTACGCGGCGGCGAGCCGCTGGTGCGACCGCAGCGCCAGCTCATCCTGCGAGCGCCGGTCGATCTGCCAGCGCACGGCGGTACGGGCGGCGTGCTCACCCATGGACAGCCCGGTGCGCGGTTCGGCGTTTCGCGGGATGTCCGGCCGGAACGGCTGGTGCGGGCGGAGCTTCGCGGCGATCCTCAACCGTTCGCCGAGGGTTCGAGCGCCGTTGAGCCTCAGCAGCGTGCGACGTAGTTCCTCGTTGACGGCCAACGGCGCGTCGGAGGTGCTGTCGACGCCGCCGGCGACACCGACGTCGAGCTGCCCGAGGGCGATCTTGTTGGCCACCAGGATGGCCGCCTCCAGACCCGTGCCGCAGGCCTGCTGGATGTCGTACGCGGGGGTGTGCGGGTCGAGCTTCGAGCCGAGCACCACCTCCCGGGTGAGGTTGAAGTCCCGGGAATGCTTCAGCACCGCCCCGGCCACCACCTCGCCGACCCGCCGACCGGCCAGCCCGTATCGGGCGACCAGCCCGTCGAGCGCCGCGCCGAGCATGTCCGAGTTGGACGCCTCGGTGTAGTGCGAGTTGGAGCGGGCGAAGGGGATGCGGTTGCCGCCGATGACCGCGACCCGTCGGATGTTCTGCACGATCCCGCCTCCTCGAAAGGCTTGCCCTCAACCTACTCGCCAGTAGGCTACGCCTATGACCGACAGGTACGCGAGCTTCGTCCAATCGGGGGCCGGTCGCGCGCTGGTCAAGCGCCTGGGGCTGCCCGACCCACCGCGACTGCGCCGGTACACGCCCGGCGACCCCCTCGCCCCCGGGCCCGTCCTGCTCGGCGCCGCCGCCGGTGGCCGCCTCGCCGAGCCGGTCGGCAAGATCCTCACCGCCGCCGGGGTCGAGCTGCGCGAACCGGCCGTTGGCACCGACCCCGGCACCGGCCCGGCTGGCGCCGGTGAGCGGTACGCCGCCCTGGTGTACGACGCCACCGGCATCACCGACTCGACCGGCCTGCGCCAGCTGTACGACTTCTTCCACCCGCACGCCCGGTCGGTGCTGCCCAGCGGCCGGGTCGTCGTGCTCGGCACCCGGCCCGAAGAGTGCCGGTCGCCCCGCGAGGCCACCGCCCAGCGCGCCGTGGAGGGGCTGACCCGCAGCATCGGCAAGGAGTTCGGTCGCGGTGTCACCGCACAACTGGTGTACGTCACCCGGGACGGCGACGCGGGCACGCCCACCAGTCTGGAGGCGACGCTCCGGTTCCTGCTGTCCGGACGGTCCGCGTACGTGTCAGGGCAGGTGATCCGGGTCGGTGCCGGGCGCGCGGAGCCACCGGCGGACTGGCGCCGCCCGCTGGCCGGCCAGGTCGCGCTGATCACCGGTGCGGCCCGCGGCATCGGGGCGGCGCTGGCCCGTGTCCTCGCCCGGGACGGCGCGCAGGTGATCGCTCTGGACCTCCCCGCCGCCGGAGACGAGCTGGCCAGGGTGGCGAACGCGATCGGCGCGACCGCCGTCCAGCTCGACCTGACCACCCCGGACGCGCCGGTGCGGCTGGCCGAACACCTGGCCGACCGGCACGGTCGGGTCGACGTGCTGGTGCACAACGCGGGCATCACCCGCGACAAGACCCTCGGCCGGATGGACGTCGACCGGTGGGACCAGGTACTCGACGTCAACCTGTCCAGCCAGGAGCGGATCAACGACGTGCTGCTGGAGCGGGAGCTGATCCCCGCCGGCGGACGGATCGTCGCGGTCTCCTCGATCGCTGGGATCGCCGGCAACCGCGGGCAGACCAACTACGCCACCAGCAAGGCCGGTGTGATCGGGTTGGTGCAGTCGCTCGCCCCAGCGCTGCACGAGCGGCAGATCAGCGTCAACGCCGTCGCCCCGGGGTTCATCGAGACCCGGTTGACCGCGCGTGTCCCCCTGGTGATGCGTGAGGCCGGCCGGCGGATGAACAGCATGTCCCAGGGCGGTCTGCCGGTCGACGTGGCCGAGACGATCGGCTGGCTCGCCTGGCCGGCGAGCGGCGCGGTGAGCGGCAACATCATCCGGGTCTGCGGCCAGAGCCTGCTGGGGGCGTGATGGCGGGCGACCGGACGCACGAGATCGGCACAGGCACCGCGCGGGCCACCCGGTCCCGCGTCGAACTGACGCAACTGCCGGCGGCGGGACCGCTCTACCGCCGGGCGTTGCTCGGCGCGCTGCCCGGCCGAGGCGGCCAACGTTCGCCGCAGCCGCCGGCGGTCGAGCTGGCCGTCGCCGGGGTCGCCGTCGACCGAACTCACCTCGCGGATTACGACCGGGTGTGCGGGTTCCGGCTCACCGACCGACTGCCCGCGACGTTCCCGCACGTCATGGGCTTCCCGCTGGCGCTGCGCCTGATGACGGCATCGGAGTTCCCGATTCCGCTGGCCGGCGTGGTACACGTCGGCAACCGGATCACCGTGCACCGCCCGGTCAGCGCCGACGAGACGCTCGACTTCACGACGTACGCGGAAAACCTGCGCCCGCACGACCGGGGCCGGCAGCTCGACCTGGTGCTGATCGGCTCGGTCGGCGGCGAGGAGGTGTGGCGCGGCGTTTCCACGTACCTCGGCAAGAAGCACACGCCCGACGGCGACCGGAACGACCGGAACGACCGGAGTGACCGGCCCCCGGCTCCGGCCGCCGCTGCCCGCTGGCGGGTCGAGCCGTCGGTGGGTCCGGCCTACGCTCGGGTGTCCGGCGACCACAACCCGATCCACATCTCCCGGCTCGGGGCCCGGTTGTTCGGCTTCCCGCGGCCGATCGCGCACGGCATGTGG
The DNA here is from genome assembly GCF_030345795.1 of Micromonospora sp. WMMA1363. Classification (NCBI taxonomy): domain Bacteria; kingdom Bacillati; phylum Actinomycetota; class Actinomycetes; order Micromonosporales; family Micromonosporaceae; genus Micromonospora; species Micromonospora sp. WMMA1363. The sequence continues at coordinate 4,415,498 of NZ_JAUALB010000001.1, read as the reverse complement.
AGCAAGGCGCGCTGCCTCGCCGCGCTGGAGCCGCGACTGCCGGACGCCTACACCGTCGACGTGGCGTTCAAGCTGCCGTTGCCGCTGCCCAGCACGGTCGGCTTCAGTAGCACCCCGGCCGGTGACTTCGCCCTGCACGACTCGCGCGCCCGCCCCCACCTCACCGGCACCCTTCGAGCGGAGGGAAGGGCACCTTCCTAACGTCTTTTGATCGGAAGAGGCCCCTGTCGACACGCCGGCGCCGAGCATGAGGGCATGGAGTCGGCGCTCGACCTACTGCGGCAGCTGGTCACCTCACCCGTGGTATACCTGCTGCTGTTCACGCTCACCGCGGTCGACGCGTTCTTCCCGGTGGTGCCCAGCGAGGCGGCAGTGATCACTGCCGCCGTGCTCGCCACCGGCGGCAACCCGAACCTGGCGGCAGTCACCGCGTCCGCCGCGCTCGGCGCGATCGCCGGCGACCACGTCTCGTACGCTATCGGGCGCGGTGGCGGCGCGCGGCGGCTAGCCAACGTGCCGAAGGACAGCCGGCGGCGGGCCAGCTCGGAGTGGGCCCGCCGGGCGGTGCAGCGGCACGGGGGGATGATCCTCACCACCGCCCGGTACATCCCGGGTGGCCGGACAGCGGTCACGCTGACCATGGGTGCGGTGCGCTACCCACTCCGGTCGTTCCTGGTATACGACATGATCGCCGCGGTGACCTGGGCGCTGTACAACGTGCTGCTGGGTTACTTCGGTGGGACCGCGTTTCAGCGGGATCCGCTCCGCGGCATCCTGACCGGCCTGGGGCTGTCCGTGGTGGTCACGGTGCTGATCGAAGTGGTCCGCCGGGTGCGCCACCGACGCCGTGCCGCCGTTGATCGGTGACGGCCACGGTGTCACCGAGGGCCCTTCCGCTTCGGAAGGCGTGCCGACGAGGCCCGTCGTCCTGGAGGCGTGCGACGAGACTCTCGCTCACACCGTGGGCGGGCGCCAGGTCGTGCCGCCCAGGAGTTGGGCGGCGCCGAGCCAGGCGACGTTCATCATCCGGGTGGCGGTCTTCTCCGGGTCGGCCTCCGAGTGGTCGGCGAGCCAGTCGGCCAGCGACTCGGTCGCGCCCACCAGGGCGTACGCGACGACCTCCAGCTCGGTCTCGGCCACCTCGTGCCCCTCGGCGCGCAGCGCGTGGTCGAGCATCCCGGCGGCCACCTCGACCAGCCGGGCGCGCATCGCGGCGAGTTCGCCGGCGAACGGCTGCTCGCCGCGGGCCTGTCGGTAGAGCACCGCCCAGCCGTCCCGGTGGGCGCCGACGAACCCGAAGAACGCGCGCAGCCCGCGCCAGAGCCGCTGGTCGGCGGGCAGGTCGGGGGCGACCGCGCCGGCGATGGCCTGCATCATCCGGGTGCCCTCGCGGTGGAGGCAGGCGACGAAAAGCTCCTCCTTGGTGCCCAGGTACGCGTACACCATGGGTTTGGAGATGCCGGCGTTGTCGGCGATCTCGTCCATGCTGGCCGCGTGGTAGCCCCGACGGGAGAAGACCTTGACGGCCGCGTCGAGCATCTGCTGCTCGCGGACGGCCCGGGGCAGTCGTTTGAAGGTGGGGGTGCTGGACACCTTGCGAGCATACCTACTCGTGCGTAGGGTTACGCGCGAGTAGCCAATCCCGGAAGGTGCGCCATCATGACTGACTTCGACCCGGCCAACTTCGCCAACGTGGGCCCCAAGGAGTTCGCTCAGCTGGTCAAGTCCACCCCCGACGACAAGATCGCCGAGGTGCTGTCCGGCGACCTGCGCGGCAAGATCCTCAGTGAGGTCTTCGGCCGGATGCCGCAGCTGTTCCGCGCCGACCGGGCCGGCTCGACCAGCGCAGCCATCCACTGGAACATCACCGGGCGTCCCGATGGCGGCACCGACACCTACGAGGTAGCCATCGCCGACGGCGCTTGCACCGTCAACGAGACCCCGCAGCACGACCCGAAGCTGAGCCTCACCATGGGCCCGGTGGAATTCCTCAAGATCGTCTCTGGTGGCGCCAACCCGGTGATGATGTTCATGAGCGGCAAGCTGAAGGCCAAGGGTGACCTGGGCCTGGCCGCCAACATCGCCAACCTGTTCGACATCCCCAAGGCCTGACATGGCCGAGTTCTCGCTTGACCTGACGGAGGAACAGCGGGATCTACGCGACTGGGTGCACGGCTTCGCCGCCGATGTCGTGCGCCCAGCCGCGGCCGAGTGGGACGCGCGGGAAGAGACCCCTTGGCCGATCATCCAGGAGGCCGCCAAGGTGGGCCTCTACGGTTTCGAGTTCCTCACCACCTGCTGGGCCGACCCCACCGGGCTCTCCCTGCCCATCGCCAGCGAGGAGCTGTTCTGGGGAGACGCCGGCATCGGCCTGAGCATCTTCGGCACCGGTCTCGCCGTCGCCGCCATCTACGGGGCGGGCACTCCCGACCAACTCGTCGAGTGGGTGCCGCAGTGCTTCGGCGACATCGACTCGCCCGCCGTCGCGGCGTTCTGCTCCAGCGAGCCGGAGGCCGGCTCCGACGTCGGCGCGATGCGCACCCGGGCGGTCTACGACGAGGCCACCGACGAGTGGGTGCTGCGCGGACAGAAGGCGTACGCCACCAACGGCGGCATCGCCGGAGTGCACGTGGTCACCGCCTCCGTCGACCCGGAGTTGGGGTCGCGGGGCCAGGCCGCGTTCGTCGTACCACCGGGAACCGCCGGGCTCAGCGCCACCCGCAAGCTGCGCAAGCTGGGTCTACGCGCGTCGCACACCGCTGACGTCTTCCTCGACGACGTACGGGTGCCGGGGCGCTGCCTGCTCGGCGGCAAGGACGCCCTGGACCAGCGGTTGGCCCGGGCCCGCTCCGGGCAGCGCGCCTCCGGGCAGGCGGCGATGCGCACGTTCGAGCTGTCCCGGCCCACCGTCGGCGCGCAGGCGCTCGGCGTGGCCCGCGCCGCCTACGAGTACGCGCTGGAGTACGCGAAGGAACGGGTCCAGTTCGGGCGACCCATCATCGAGAACCAGGCGGTGGCGTTCGCGCTGGCCGACATGAAGATGGAGATCGACGCCGCCCGACTGCTGGTCTGGCGCGCATCCTGGATGGGCCGCAACAACCGGTCCTTCACCGCGGGCGAGGGTTCGATGTCCAAGCTGAAAGCCGGCGAGGTGGCCATCGCCGTCACCGACAAGGCGGTGCAACTGCTCGGCGGTGCCGGCTTCCTGCGCGACCATCCGGTCGAACGCTGGTACCGGGACGCCAAGATCTACACCATCTTCGAGGGCACCTCGGAGATCCAGCGGCTGGTCATCTCCCGGGCAATCTCCGGCGTCCAGATCCGCTGACCCGGGCCATCCGGCCGCCCGGCGCCTCGGTGCGCGGTGTGCGCGGTCACCGGGACCATTGGTCACCGAAGGGCCTCCGGCACACCGGGGGCCCTTCGCGTACCGCCGAAGGAGAGCCGTGGCATGGACCTGCCGTTCATCGTCGCCACTCTGAACCGGCGCGGGCTACTCACCCCCGGCCGCCCCATTCGCGTCGCCGCCCAGCTGGACGCGCTCCGCCGGTGGGGCTGGAGCCTCGCCGGCGAGCTGCGCCAGGCCGCCGCACGGGACCCCGACCGGACGGCGGTGATCGACGAACACGGTGCCAAGCTGTCGTACGCCGAGCTGCTCGACCGGTCCGAATCGCTGGCCCGGGCGCTGCGCGCGGCGTACGGGCTGCACGCCGGGGACCGGATGGCCGTGCTCGGCCGCAACCACCACGGCCTGATCGAGACCATCGTCGCCGCCACCCTGCTCGGCGTCGACGCCGTGCTGGTCAACACCGGGCTCTCGGCCGGGCAGCTCGCCACCGTCGCCGCGGAGCACCGGCTGCGGCTGCTGGTGCACGACGACGAATTCGCCGAGCTGCTCCGCGGACTCCCCAGCGAGCTGCCCCGCCTCGACGAGCGGGCCCGCGAGGAGCTGACGGTGAGCGTCCTCCCCAGCGAGCTGCGGCCACCGGAGCAGGACGGCCAGATCATCGTCCTCACGTCGGGGACCACCGGGGCGCCGAAGGGCGCACGGCGGCCCACCCCGAACGGTTTCGGCCCACTGGTCGCCATCATCGACCGGATCCCACTGCACGTCCGGGACCGGGTGCTGATAGCCGCCCCGATCTTCCACACCTGGGGGTTCGCCGCGCTCCAGGTGTGCTTCGCCCTGCGCACCACGATCGTGCTGCACCGCCGCTTCGATCCGGCCGCCACGCTCGCCGCCCTCGTCACGCACCGGTGCAACGCGCTCTTCGCCGTACCCGTGATGGTGCAGCGGTTGATGGAGGTGCCGCCGCCGGACCCGCGCCCCCGGCTCACGGCGGTCGCGCTCAGCGGCTCCGCGCTGCCCGGCGGCCTCGCGACCACCTTCATGGACACCTACGGCGACGTCCTCTACACCCTGTACGGCTCCACTGAGGTCTCGTGGGCTGCCATCGCCGGGCCCGCGGAGCTGCGGACCGCACCGACCACCGCCGGGCGCCCCCCGCGCGGCACCCGGGTGGCCGTCCTGGACGAGCTGGGCGAGCCGGTTCCCCGCGGCGTGGTCGGCCGCATCTTCGTCGGCAACGAGATGCTCTTCGAGGGGTACACCTCGGGAGGCGACCGGGAGCGCCGCGACGGCCTGGTCGACACCGGCGACCTGGGCCGGCTGGACGCCGACGGCCAGCTCTTCGTCGACGGCCGCGCCGACGACATGATCGTCTCCGGTGGGGAGAACGTCTTCCCGTCCGAGGTGGAGCACCTGCTCGCCCAGCTCCCCCAGGTCCGCGAGGCGGCCGTGATCGGCGTACCGGACACCGAATACGGGCAGCGGCTCGCCGCCTTCCTCGCCCTGCACCCCGGCGAGACGCTCGACCCGGAGGCGGTCCGCGAGTACGTCCGACACTACCTCGCCCGCTTCTCGGTGCCCCGGGACGTGGTGTTCGTGAAGTACCTTCCGCGCAACGCCACCGGCAAGATACTCACCCGCGAACTGCGCCGCTACTACGACTGACCGGACGCGCAGCCGCCCCGGTGCGCGGCTCGCTGCCCGCAGGTGGGCTGATCCGGACGAGCAAGCGTTCAGGGCACCGCCCCGTCAGGTAACGACGAAGGCCCTCAGCTTCACGCTGGGTTCGAGAACGTCTCACTCAAGGAGCTTCAGCGTCCTCCAGCGCCAAAATGGGAACCCATCCAGCGGCACCGTTATCGGCTCGACACCACAACCAGCCGCTCTCTACGTCGACGTCCAACACTTTGACCACCGAACCCGCGTCTGCCGATAGCTCGGTCGTGTCATAGCCTCGCACCACCTCTGCGGCATCTGCGGCACCGATGCGCCGAAAGTACCGCTCCGGCACCCAGCCACCAATCCCGGCGGCGTCTACCGCCCAAATGAAGGCAGGCCAGGTCTGCTCGTCTTTCTTACCCAGCGTCACCACGTCGCCGATCTTCACCTTCAACGCGGGACGATCCGGGGCTCGATGATCCTGCATCAACCGCGCCCTCTGACCTACCCTCCACCCGACCACACCGTCACCCCTCAACCTCGCCTACCAGGAGGCCACGACCATATGGGCAGGCTGCGACAAGCGAGGCCGACCAGCACACCCTGCAACCCCATCTCGACACAGGCCAGCCCGACCCCTCCTGAACAACCTCGGCTGGAGTGGTCACTAACCGCTACAACTCAGGTACGAGGTTGCCAATGAGCGTCTCAGCCCGGTGATGTCGAAAGACGGCGTCGACGGCGTCGGGCTGGAGATCGAGTTGGGTTACCACAATCGGGACCTGCAACTGCGCGGCTACAACCCGCTCCTCGCCACGCTCTCGACACCCCTCGCAGCGCCGGTGATCGCCGCCACCCGGCGGCGCAGTGGTAATGCCGGCTCCGCCCGCGGCGCGGCCAACATGATCGCCGAGACGATCACCACCGCCCGCGCCTGCGGCGCCACCGGCGAGATCGTCCTGCGGGCCGACTCAGCGTTCTACGCCAAGACCGTCATCACCGCCTGCCGACGCCGCCGGGTGCGGTTCTCGGTCACCACCCGCATCGACGCGAAGATCCGCACCGCTTGCGAGAGCATCGCCGACAACCAGTGGATCGACATCGATATCCGCAGGCCGTCTGGGACGAGGACGCCGAGCGGTGGATCTCCGACGCGCAGATCGCCGAGACCGAGTACACCGCGTTCGTCGGCACCCGCCACGCGGTGACCGCCCGGCTGATCGTGCGCCGGATCCGCCGCGACGACCCCGCCCAAGCTCCGGGCCAGGAGGAACTCCTTGCGGCCTACCGGTATCACGCGGTCTTCACCGACAGCCCGTTCACCCTCGTGCAGGCCGAAGCCCAGCACCGCCAACACGCGATCATCGAGCAGGTCACCGCCGACCTGATCGCCGGGCCTATCGCGCACCTGCCGTCCGGCCGGTTCAGCGCCAACGACGCCTGGCTGACTTGCGCCGCGATCGCCCACAACCTCACCCGCACCGCCGGTCACCTGACTGCCGGCGCCAACGCGACCGCCAGAACCGCCTCGATCCGGACCCGGATCATCAACGTCGCCGCCCGCCTCGCGCACCGAGCCCGCACCGTTCACCTGCACCTACCCGAGCACTGGCCCTGGCAGTCCGCGTTCGACAACCTGTTCACCGCCGTCCAGACCACACCCGCCTGAACACTCCGAACCACTGAAATCGGGCGGCCCACCCGCAGGCCACGAACCCGCTGCATCCCTCGGATCCACCACCCGGAGCAGGCCAATCACGCAATCGGCGATTCCCGCACGCCCAAAACCAGCCGATACCGAAAACCATTCACCAGCGCTCGGCGTCAAGGTGCGGCTTCGTCCGCAGCGTAGCCGTCAGCGGCGGCGATCGCTTCATTCGCGGTCTGGTTTAACACTTGGGTCGCGGCGGCGGGATCGGTGCGGTTGGCGAGGGTGGTGGTGGTCAGCCCGAGCCCGGCTCGGAAAACGGCGTAACCGGGCTTCGGCCGCTGGCCGAGGAATCGGTCGATCATGCTGGTGGTCAGGTAGGCGGTGACGTGCCCCGCAGTGACGTGCACGTCACCATCGAATGCGCAGACCGGGCACAGCGGTAGCTCATCGTCGCCAGCGGCGGGGAGTAGGCGTGCGCTCGGGTAGGCGTCCCCGCACACGGCGCATCGTGCCTGGTTGGCGGCCTTCGCCACCGCGCGTGCACGTCCGGCGGGCCAGCGTGCGGTTCAGTTCCGGGATCAACTTCGTGGGCGGGACGGTCACCGCTGATCCGGGTGTGCGCTTCGATTCTGGTCGGGTCAACGGGGCGGCCATCTCCACCGTCGGCGGCTGGGACACATCGAGCCGCGTGCCGTCGTCCGGGTCCGAGGCAGCCGCAAACGCTGTCCCACCGTCGGGGCTCTTAAGGAAACGGCGGAAACCAAGATCAAAACCCACCGGGACAAGACGGGTTGCCACTGGACAGGCCGGGACGTGAGGGATGCTCGTCGCACGAGCACCCAACCGTTCACAGGGGACAGAAAAGCAAAGGGGCCCAACTGCCGTAGCGGCAGGTCAGACCCCTGTTGATCGTGCGCGCCCGAAGGGACTCGAACCCCTAACCTTCTGATCCGTAGATAGATCAATCTCGTATTAGCAGGTTCCATCAAGTAGTGAAGGGTGCCTATCAGTCCTGGTAGGCACCCTTCTTCGTGCCGACTGACTTCATCGGCTGACGGTTGGTTCAGAGACGTCCGGGCTCACACCGGGCTCACGTCGGGCTCACGCCCTCCAGCCAACTTACCCCCGGACAACTAGAGGTGTCGCGGCCGTTGGTACGCGGGTTGACCCTCATGCCCCGAGGTGTCAGCCAGCCAGTCAGACCAACGTAGTTGGCTCCCGGCGGGGTCGCGCCGCCTCGGGCCGTGGCCGTCCATCGCGGCGACAAGCCGGGGTGTCAACCGAGCGGAAATGACGCAAGCGCGCATGAATGGCGAAGCAGGATCAAGGTTGGTCGCCCTAGCATGTTGGACTATCGTGGGCAACTTGTGATGGTCAATGGTTGCTGAACTGTGATGCTGGCAAACCAAATGAAAAAGTGATGACTTTTTGGCTGATTGCAGGCCGCTGGCCTAATCCTTTAGGGTCGCACAGTGTGACTGACCGGTTGGGCTAGGTGTCGAGAACGCGACTAAAAGGATCAGCCATCGTGTGACCCACGGCACAGCCTCGCCCGTTGAACCGGATGGTAGGGCAGGATTCGGGCGGAACCGGCTCGCCCCTGGACGGGAGGCGCCGCCCCCACCTGCAAGCGCCAACGATGCGGTAACGTAATGTTACTTAGGTTGTGACCGCTTGACGGTGGATCATTTGCAACGGAAGGACCCCGCCATGCCCCGGCCCCGGCAACTCCCCCCCGACGACGAGTTAAGGTCGCTACGTGGGCAGAAGAAGACTTATCGGCAGATAGCCGATACTTACGGGGTTTCGGAACAGGCTGTCTATTACAGGTTACGCATGATGGGCGCCGTCCAACAAACCCCCCACTACCCGGAATTGATTCCATGGCGCGTGAAAAGCGAACACGATTCAGCCTATCCGCCGCAAATGCTTAGACTGCTCGGAAGACGTTTAGCCGGGGAAATCCTAGAACCCGAGCTAGAACGGAAACTAACGAGTTGGCTCCGACAGCTAAAAACCGATGACACTGTAGTCAACTACCGGCCCGACGAACCTCCAAACCCCGCTAGTAGCGTCGGGGGATTCCTGCTCAGCCCCCGCAAGCCGAGAGAGCGCGGGCTTACCCGTGTTGAGCCGGACGTGCCGACACGACCCGGCGCCACCGGTGGGCCCACTCGGCGTGAGGTCTTCGACGCTCTAAGCATATAGTTCGATGGCAAGTCGACCGAGGGCCCCAGGCCGGGGCCCTTGTCGATCAGCTTCGATTAGAACAGTTGTACGAGTGTTGCGGGGCGTGTTACGGTCATGAACCTAGACAGCCGGGGGTGCCCCACTTCGGACGGTTGACCGTCCAAGCCGAGGTGACAAGCACCCCCATATCTCGGCCCTGAAACTTAGGTCGTGACTCGGTGCGGGGGTGGGATGTATGCGTGTGTCGTGGCCGTGCGTCAACAGTGACCTGTGGACCAGCGACAACGACGACGACCTAGAGACTGCTAAGGACCGCTGCTTGGACTGCCCCTTACAGCAGTATCAGGCGTGCCAGGAAACGGGATGGAGGCATGAATACGGTGTGTGGGGTGGCCTATCTCATCGGGACCGGGAACGCCTCGATCCGCTGAGGTACGCGCGCCTCATCCGAGACAGCCGGCGGTGCGCCGACGCCACCGACCGCAGCATTACCAGCCAGCGCGACATACAGATCAGCCCGACCGTACGGGAGGGCACTGTCCGCGCTCGCGGCCTAGACATGGCCGCACGCGGCATGACATCCGCAAGAGTCGCCGCAACCCTCGGGGTGTCCCCCGCAACAGTTCGTAGTTGGATACACCGCGCCAAAGCGTCCTGAGTGGTCACCGAACGTGTAACATGAATCGCTCTATCGATATGTCATTCAGGCTGCTAGCGGGGGGACCGTAGTGCAGGACTACCGGACACTTGGCACGGCGTTGACAGTCATCGCTGAAGCATTCGAGCGCATCGACCGGGGAGACACGTCCCATGTGCTCTCGCTCGACATCCTGATAGACCAGCCCGAAGTCCTGTCCCTCGCCAAGTTCGTGTTTGTCGATGGGCGCGGGCGCAGCGTCGGCTACGAAGTCCTCTGGTCGGCGGACTGCACGACCGACGCGCATATGCGCGCTGTCCGCCTCATGTCACCCGCCTGCATCCTGCGCCTACAGCCCTGGGGTTTGGAGGGCGGCAGCCAGCGGCACCGGGCATGGTACGGCGCGATGCGTGCCACGTCGGCGTCCTGACCGGCGGGCCCCACCAGGGGCCCATTTTTCGGCCCTGAAACTTAGGTCGTGACCCTTTGGAGGTGCCCACACGAACGATCATCGCAGCGTCAGCCAGCTAGCGACCTACACCAGGTGTGGCGAGCAGTACCGGCTAGAGCGGATAGCCGGAGCGCCGACCCGCCCGGCAGCCTGGTTCGCCCAGGGAACCGCCGTCCACCGCTCGATTGAGACATGGGAGAGAGGTAACCGCCAGGACTACCCCAACGACATCCTTGATCTGTACACCACCGAGTACGACCGGCTGATCACCGCAGACCGTGAGCGAGAGCCCGACGTGTCGCGGTGGATGACCGGGGGGCGGGTCAAGGCCGATGACGACATCACCCGCCGTCGACAACGGGGGGCCGATCAGGTCCAGGGCTACATGGATTGGGCCCTCACCGACCCCGGCCGTGTGTGGCGAACCCCGGACGGCACACCGGCCGTCGAGGTTGAGTTTCGGCTGCACCTTGACGGGGTGCAGGTCATCGGAGCGATTGACTGTGTGTGGCAGTACCCGACCGGGGAGGTTGGCCCGCGCGACTGGAAGACCGGCAGCAAAACCCCGGATTGGCCTTTACAGCTAGGCGTCTACCGGCTAGCAATCGAAAGCCTGTTTGGGTTCCTCCCCACCTGGGGGGACTTCTACCTAGCCAAAGACAACCGTCCGTTGCCACCGGTTGATCTGTCTCGGTTCACGCGGGAGTGGGTCGCCCGGCAATTCCGCATCCTCGACCACGGGATCAGGGCGGGAATTTTCCTGCCGGGCCCTGGCCCGGGGTGCCGCACGTGTGGTGTCTCCGAGCATTGCACCGCCATCGGTGACCCTGCCAGCCGCTACGCACCACTACCCATCCACGTAGGAGGTAAACCCCTTTTGAGTGACACCCGAGACGATTTCGTGGTGAGTTTCCGGCCACACACGGCGCCGGACGCGCCGCTACTTGTTTTCAAGGACGCTACCGCCGCCGGGTTGGCCGACAAAATCGGTAGCGCCGAGGTTTCCGGTCTGTTCGCCATCATGGGCACCGCCGATCGGGCGATCAAAGCGGCATTCACACTGGGGGCGGAAATGGGAGCAACCCCCGTAGAGCATCCGTCTACGGTGGCCGCTCAGGGATACCAGCAGGCCCGGCCGTATCAGCAGTCCGCCCCTCAGTATCAGCAGCCGCCGCAGCAGTATCAGCCGCAGCCAGCGGCACCCGCCGGTCCGCCGCCCGGGATGGCCCCGCCATCGTGCCCACACGGACAAAAGAACTGGGTGGTCAGTAAGCCGGGTGCTACCCGGTCTTGGAAGGCGTGGATGTGTCCCGCCGACCGCAACGACCCGTCAAAGTGCCCGCCCGAATGGGTCAAGTAGACAGACTGTGACGTTGTGACGTCGTGACCGGGGTCCGCCGGAAACGCTTCCGGTGGACCCCGAAGGGAGGTCTTAAAGGAATTGTTGACGCTCACCCGAGCGAAACTCACGCGGGGAAACATGGGGGAACCCCTTCCCACGGTATTTGAAAGTCTCGCCGCTGAGGGAATCCACTTCCGGCGGGGGCAATTCAGCTTAATTGCCGCCGCCCCCGGTGTCGGAAAATCCATCCTTGCACTGACGGTGAGCCTGAGGGCCGGTAGTCCCGGCTACTACGCAAGCGCGGACACAGACGCGCACACCACGTACCTCCGGGCTGGCGCGATGCTGACAGGATGGTCAACGTCCGACATCGAGCACGCGGTAACTTGCGGTAACACGGCAGACGTTGACGCCCGGCTCAACGCCCTATCGTTTGTGCGAATGGATTTCGCCGGACGTGTCGAGATTGATTCGTTGGAGGCGGACCTTAAAGCGTACGCGATGGTGTACGGAGAATGGCCGCACTTTATTGTGATCGACAACCTGTCGAACCTGGATAGTGAAGGTGACAGATTTCAGGCGTTGGAATACTCCTGTGACTACCTACACGAGTTGGGCCGCAAAACCGGGGCGGCCGTGATCGCACTGCACCACGTGACCGGGGAGTACGACGACGGGATTAGACCTGTACCGCTGTCGGGGCTGCGGGGAAAGATCTCGAAGGTTCCGGAGATGATCCTCACGCTTCACCGGAGCCCAGACAGCACCCGACTGTTTGTGTGCCCGGTGAAGAACCGTAGTGGGAGGAACGCCGCTGCTGCGACGTGGAATGTGGCATTGGCGTACGACCTCCCGCGAATGAGGATCACCGATGCCCTCAGCGATAAGGAAGGAGTGTATGCGTAGCTGTGTCGTCTGTGGTGGTGAACTCACGGGGCGTCAACGCCGGTACGACAGCGCCGAGTGCCGCAAACAACAGTCCCGGGCAGACTGGATACACAATACGTACGGGCTGACGCCCGCTGAGTGGGACACGATTTGGCGACACCAAGAAAAGCGTTGTGCAATCTGCAAACGGGCACCACGACAGGGTGAGTCATTCCACGTAGACCACGAACACCACCGAGGACCGGCGGGGCCGGTTAGGGGCATCCTGTGCCCCTACTGCAAGACCCGCCTAGTTGGGCGTCTCAAGTCCGCAGAACGGGCGCAAGCGTTAGCCGACTATCTCTTGCAACCCCCGGCGACAGTCGCCCTAGGGCGGACGGTGACAGCAGCAGGAAGACCCCGCAGGAAACGCGCGCGGCGCACAAGCGTTGCAGTTGCCGCTACAGTTACAGGCAAGGGGGAACGTGACACCCGAGAAACCCCCGATCAGTCGAATCCTTGAGCACTACGGGGCCCCGTTCGTGCCAACAGGGGGCGGTTGGAAACGGATGCGTTGCCCCTTCCAGGAGACAGACAGGAATCCATCCGCATCCGTCAACACTCTCCTTGAACGGTTTTCCTGCTTCGCGTGCGGCGTCAACGAAGACGCCTATGGGCTGGTGATATGGAGGGGGGACTCATCTGACTTCCTTAGTGCCAAGCAGTTCATCGAAGACCTTTATGGAGAACGCTACGGAGACGTACCACAGCAGTTTGTGGGAGGACGCGGGAAAGGCCGCCGTAGAGTATTTGACGAGTCGTCGGATATCCCCGGCCAGCATCCGATATTCCCTACTCGGACACGTCGGGAACCCCTATCCGGGGCATGAGCAGTACGCGGGACGGTTGTGCATCCCCTACGTCACCCGGTCCGGTGTCGTGTCCCTTCGGTTCCGGACCATCCCACCGGCACCAGGCCCAAAGTATTTGAACGTGCCGGGAGATTCACCCCGCCTGTACAACACGCCCGCCCTCGACCGTGACAAACCGTTCGTGTGCATCACCGAGGGCGAGATTGATTGCATCACCGCTGTGCAGGCGGGGTTACCGGCGGTCGGTGTGCCCGGGGTTGATGGCTGGTCCCCGTGGTGGGCCAGGTGCTTTCGCGGATACGAAACCGTGTACATCCTGTGCGACGCCGACGACAAAGGCCAGGGCGCACAGTTCGGCGCGAAAATCGCCGCCCAGGTCACTAATTCGCGGGTTGTGATGATGCCGGAAGGACACGACGTTAACTCGTACGTCGTGGCGGAAGGCTTCGCCGCGCTAATCGAAAAGATAGGAGTTGAGCTGTGACCCTCGATATCGGGGATTGGGTACGTATCCAACAGTGGCCGGTGAACGGCCACGCCATCGGAGATGTCGGCTCCGTCGATGAAATCGTCAGCGGCGGTTACAACGTGCGTGTGCCCGGTAAGGCGGGCGTCGGATGGTATGAGCCCGACGAGTTGCGACACGTTCCGCCCCCGGCCGTTCCCCGGATGCTGCCCGTGGTGCCTGACGGCATGACGCCGCAGGATCTAGCCGCGTACGTCGGCCAATTCGTACAGGCCGCCCAGGACCGAATCCTCACCTTCGGGGCAGATCAATACGACAACAACGGCCGACAAGCCTTCGAGGATATGCCGCTGATAGTGCTACTGCACGCAGCCCGGGAAGAGGCACAAGACCTAGCCGCGTATGCAGCGATGCTGGACATCCGCATCGGGCGAATCCTCGCGGCACTAGGCCACAAGGGGGTTCGTTGATGGGATGGTTGAGCCGGGACAAACGCGTTCCCGAAAAGGTGGAAGGCCCCTACCAGCCGGACACCGAGGTAACCGGCTTCGAGTCGGCTTTCCCTCTGCGGAAGCTCGCCGCGCTGTACATCGAACACGGCTGGCGGGTCGCCATGGACGGAGAAACGTTGGAGGATGTCACACCGGAGAAAATGCGGCTGGTCGTCGCGTCGCTAATTGACGACATGATCGCAAACCAGGACGCCGCGTACGCCACCGGCTACCGGCTGCTGGTGCTGCGTGACAACGACTTCCCGAATGACCTTGATGTGTATCTGTACGTCGGCCGGGCCACCACAGAAACCGAAACTACGGGGGCGAATACTGCTTGATCGAACGTATCGTGATCCTACCGGACACACAGTTCCCCCTCCACGATCGGACTCTGACAGAAAGACTCGCCCGGTTCGTTTGGGACTACCAGCCAGACCGGTTAGCGCACGTCGGTGACCTCACCGACTCGTCCGAGCTGGGCCGGTGGGTACGCGGGCTGCGAGGACAGTACGCGGGAGGGCTGGAAGGGGGGTTCGCGCAAACCCGCGAATGGCTATCCCTGATCCGTAAACACTACGAGGGGCCATTTCACCTGTCCCGCGCCAACCACGATGACCGGCTAGACGCTGCAATCGAAAGATATCTACCCGAGATTGCGGGACTGACGATCAAGGGTCATGTGATCTCAATCGAGAACGCGCTAGACCTCGACGGATACGGGATCACCTATCACCGGGACTATCACGAAATCGCGCCGGGGTGGCTGCTGACTCACGGGGACTGGGGCACCCTGTCCGACATCCCCGGAAACACGGCGTTGATGCAGGCCAGGCAGCTCGGAAAATCCGTCGTGTGTGGTCATACGCACCGGGCCGGACTTATCGCCGGCCCCCTGACTTCCAGCCACCAAAGCATTGAGGTCATGGGTATGGAAGTTGGGCACGCGATGGACCAACGGCAGGCAACGTACCTCAAGGGCGGCAAAAACAGTTGGCACCACGCGTTCGGAATCCTCCGGGTCGAGCGCGGCAACAAAAAGCGAGTCCGAGTGTACCCGCAACTAGTCATGGTCGCGTCTGACTACTCATTTGTTGCGGACGGCCAAAAATGGAAGGGAGTGCGCGTCTAATGGCTAGCCGCATGGATGAGATCGTGGATGTGCTGCCGATCGTGGCGCGGGTCGCACGCAGCGTGAACTTTATGTACGGAATCAGTGAGGAAGAGGCATACGGGCTGCTGTCCCTGGACGTCGCGGAACGGTCCCGGGACTATCTTATCCTCTTTGAGGAAGGGCACACGGGGCTCATTGCCCGGAGGCTTAAAAATGTTGCCGCGGTTCACTCCCGAGGGGACCGGGTAAAGCGTATGGCGGAAACCGACCAATACTACTACGACCCAGAATATGTGCGCCTGTTCCTGCCGTTCTTTTTCGCTATCGAAGATTGGGACAATGGGCCAGCCCCTGATGACGGTAGCGGGAAGTGGGCGACGGGGGAAGCCCTCGACACGGCTCTTGATATCAAGGCCGCGTGGGACCGGCTGAAAGCCTGGCAGACCACCGTGATTACCGTCCGGCACCTGTTGCGCCCCGGGAGCCGGGGTGAGGTCGACTGGAACGGCGTTGCCGAGGTGATCGGCCGGAAGACCGGCGCATCCGCTCAAACGGCATACGCGCAAGCGACCGCTGAACTCACGGCCGAAATGAACGCTGCCCGGGACCGTAGGAGTCGGCAGCACAACGGGCCAGGAGCCCGGACGCCAGTCACTAACAGCACGGCGCAGCACATGATTTCCGTCGACCAGTAGCACACAGGAATTGGAGACTAGTAGATGTCGGTGACATTCACCGTGGGCTGGCTGGTGTGGCTCGCAGCGTTCGCCGTGTGGGAAGGAATCGCACTCTACCGCAGCAAACCCGGTGACACCCTCAGCGAACATGTATGGCACTGGTTCGGCTACAACTACAGGGGTCAACCTCGGGAGGTGTCGGGGTGGCTCCGGCTACGCCGATTCGGTGGACTCGCAATCATCGCGTGGCTAGCCGCCCATTTTCTGACTGGCGGCCTCTTCTGATGACGACGACGCGTGTGCTCGTTACCGGCTCCCGGGACTGGACAGACACCGAGGTCATCGCGGACGCGCTAACAAGGGTCCGCGATGACCTGAAGACGGCCGGGCGAGACACCACGGACGCCGTACTGGTGTCTGGTGCCTGCCCCACCGGGGCGGACGCTATCGCAGAGCGGATGGCGGATAGCTTGGGGTGGCGGGTGGAGCGCCACCCGGCCGACTGGACACGGGGCAGACGGGCCGGGTACGTGCGCAACGCAGCCATGATCGGCCGTGGTGCTGATCTGTGTGTCGCGTTCATCCGGGCCCGCTCCCGGGGGGCAACCATGACAGTGCAGCTAGCCCAGGCCGCCGGCATCCCCACCGTCGTATACCGGGACAACAGCACCGGGTAAGCTGCCAGGCGAACCCGTCGCATCGGTCCTTCCGATGTTCCTTGCTGACACTGGGAGGGTTCCAAGGGCCCCCGGCTACGGTCGGGGGCCCTTGCTGTTACCTCGAATTCCCGCGCCCACACATGAAACTTAGGTCATGACTGTTGACATCCGTTTGGGCAGGCGGAACGATTGGCGCTGTCAGCAAGGAACACCACCGGAAGGAAACACATGATGCGTGCGGTACAGGTTGCTATTACAGGGGCAGACGGAAGGCGACCCAACGTCGCTGTCGACATCTACAACCACGCGGTTCCGCGCACCGTCGCCGACCACCCGGACACGTTTCGTAACTGGGTGATCTCGAACGCATTGAAGGCGATCATGTTCGCCTCCGGATACGGGGACGAATGGCTGAGGAACGCTACCTACACGGTGCACGACATCGGCTAACAACCCGGGGCACCCCTGCTAGGGGTGCCCCGTCAATCGAAAATTTGCGTCGCAACGAAAGGATTCGATTGTGCGGTTGTTGCAACTGTTCATCGGGGTTGGAACCCTGTGTCTCGCCGCTATGGGTTTCGCCCTCTCGGCTGATCTTCTGTACACGGTTGGCGTTTTGGCTGGCTACGGTAATAAAGCATGGATTTACCCGACCCTCGTTGAGGGCACCATAGCCCTCTGCACCCTCGCCGCGTTCCTGCGCCACAATCAACCCGGCGCATGGTACCCGTGGACCGTCGGACTACTCGGCATCACCTACAGCCTGTGGGTAAACGCCAACCCGGACAACGTTCCACTGTGGATTGTCCGGGACGTGCCCGTGCTGTGCATCCCGCTTAGCGTCCACATGATGCTGATCATCTCCGGTCTTGTGGACACCCGCACAGCACAGCATGAGAAGCTAGCCAACGAGCAAGAATCACAGGGGCTCACCATCTTTCACGATGCGACCCCGGAGGACTTCCAGCCCGAGGGGCCAGCGCCCGCGTCACCCGCACCCGTAGAGCATCCGTCAACAGCACATCTAGACGCTGCGCCACCCACGGCCAGCCCGGTGTCTACCCCTGCTCGGACGCGCCCACGCCGAAAGGCTCACCGGCCCGTACCCGAGAAATACCTAGAGCTTGCCGACCAGGCCAAAACCGCCGAACGCCAGGAGTTCTGGCTGAAACTACATTCCGCAGCAGGGGCGGTGTGACGGTGCGCGCGTTCAGCGTATGGTCCGAAGAGTCCGGTGGTTACGTCACCCGCCCCGAATACAGCCGCAGTAGCGCTGAGTGGGACCTAGCAGACTTGGTGCACAGCGGAGAAGACGAAAGAAACCTACAGGTGGTGGAAGTGTGCCCCGATCACCTGGACGACGCACAACCCCGCCGGGGCTGTGACCGTTGCGACCTGTGACAGCACCAAAACGTCATACGGACCGCTGGCAGGTCCCACCCCTACCGTTGCGGCAGGCGCAGAGGTCCTATCCTCTATCTGACTACAGACATCCCTAAAGATGTGGAGATAACCTACATGGCACGGCAGACCATCACTCAGCTAATTGACGACCTCGACGGCGGAGACGCCGACCAGAGCATTGAGTTCAGCCTCGACGGTAGGGCGTACACGATCGACCTGTCGGACGAGAACGCAACCACTCTGCGGCAAGCACTGTCCCCGTTTGTTGCCGCCGGCCAGCGGGTTGGCAGGGCCAGCGGCCACAATGGGATCACACGAGCGGTGCGGGGAGCTACCGCCAGCGCGCAACGGTCGACCCGGGCCCGGAACCAGGAAATCCGTGAATGGGCCAGCGCCAACGGGTACGACGTGTCGGAGCGTGGGCGTATCCCCGTTGAGGTCGTGGAGGCGTACGACAACCGGGAGTCTGGCGGTGAGCCGGCCCGGACTGGCAAGGGCAAGAAAGCGAACTAGCCTGGGCCCTTCGTTAAGGGCGGTCCACATCGTGGATCATGAAAGGAAAGGTGCCTTCTGACCTGGGAAGATAGGACTTGCTGAGGGTCTCATCTATCCCGAGGGAAGGCACCTGTCAG
The DNA here is from genome assembly GCF_030345795.1 of Micromonospora sp. WMMA1363. Classification (NCBI taxonomy): domain Bacteria; kingdom Bacillati; phylum Actinomycetota; class Actinomycetes; order Micromonosporales; family Micromonosporaceae; genus Micromonospora; species Micromonospora sp. WMMA1363. The sequence goes on along the minus strand of NZ_JAUALB010000001.1, from coordinate 4,397,037 downwards.
GTGAAGAGTACCGGAACACGACCGAAGATCATCGTCAGTAGCGATGGACGTGGCGTGGTCGGCCACGCGGGTGCCCGTTTGCTGGCCGACATCGCGGACGTAACCGGGTTGACCGGCGGGTTCAGCGAGGCCCTGGCCAGGCTGCGGCAGCGGCAGGGCGGGCATGACCCGGGTCGGGTCGCCGTGGACCTCGCGGTGATGATCGCCGACGGTGGTGAGGCGATCAGCGATCTGGCGGTGCTGCGGGACCAAGCGGGGCTGTTCGGCGCGGTCGCCTCGGATCCTACCGCGTGGCGGGTGCTGTCTGGTGTGGATGATGCTGTTCTGGCCAGGCTGCGGATGGCCCGCGCTGCCGCGCGGGAGTTGGCGTGGGCGCAGTCGGCCGAGACCCGCGACGGGCTGCCGGTGTCGATGGCGGCTGGTGCGCCGGTGTCTGGGCTGGTGCTGGATCTGGACGCCTCGATCGTGATCTGCCACTCGGAGAAGGAGCAGGCGTCCAAGACGTGGAAGAAGACCTTCGGATATCACCCGTTGTTCTGCTTCCTGGACAACACCCGGGAGGCGTTGTCCGGGCTGCTGCGCGCCGGGCGGGCGGGGTCGAACACCACCGCCGATCACATCAGCGTTCTCGACGACGCCCTGGCGCAGATCCCCGACGTCCACCGGTACGGCACCGACATCCTCGTCCGCTCGGATTCGGCCGGCTGCACGTACGGGTTCCTGCGCCATATCCGGTCGTTGCGTGAGCACGGTATGAACACGTTCTTCTCCGTCGGGGTGGCCATCGGGGAGGCGATCCGCGACGCGATCAAGCAGGCTGCGGGGCACCCCGAGCAGTGGGTACCGGCCCTGAACGCCGACGGCCAGCCACGCGACGGCGCCCAGGTATGCGAGATCACCGGCCTACTACCGGCCGACCTGCGGGCCAACTACCCCGACGGCACCCGGTTCATCGTGCGCCGGGAACGCCCGCACCCCGGCGCACAACTGTCGCTGTTCGACACCATCGAAGGCTTCCGCCACCAGGTGATGGCCACCGACACCGGCCCCGGCAACGGATCCATCCAGCATCTGGAGGCCCGCCACCGCGCTCACGCCCGCGTCGAGGACCGCATCCGCACGGGCAAGGACACCGGGTTCGGCCGCTTCCCATCCCGGGTGTTCGCCATCAACGCCGCCTGGCTGGAACTCGCCTTGTGCGCCATCGACCTGCTTGCCTGGACCCAACACCTGCTGCTCGACGGCGACCTCGCCACCGCCGAACCCAAGACACTGCGCTACCGACTGCTGCACGTCGCCGCCCGCATCACCCGCTCGGCCCGCCGCACGAAGCTGCGCATCGCCGAAGGCTGGCCCTGGGCCGACCAGCTCGTCACCGCGTTCGACCGGCTGGCCGTGCTGCCCCAGCCCGTCACCTGAACCCCAACCCCACGCCCCGACGAGTACCCCCATGGAGGAACCCGGCCACCGCGTCGGGTCCTCGCCGTGCCCATACCCCGATCGATCACCAAATGAAGATCAACAAATGCAAACAGGGCCTTGATCAACAGTTAGCGAAAGACTGAGGCTAGCTGATACCGCATAGAACAGGACCCCCGGCCCGAAGGCCGGGGGTCCTGTCATCCTTGGGCCAGTCAGCCAGTCAGCCAGTCGGGACCGGCAACGGCCAGCGGACGCCCGAATCCGGGCTGTCAAGCCATGCGTACTGGCCGCCGCTCACAGTGGCGGTCACGCCGATCCGGCCACGGCGCGGCCGGTCGTGGTCAACCCACCCGAGCCACGCCGCCTCCACGGTGTCCCACAGTCGCCGGGACGACTGCCGGACGTGCAACACCCCGTCGCCGCGCCGCACTGCGGTGGCCTGGTGGACGCCATCGTGGATGGTCCAACCGACGCGGGTCTGCTGGTCATCGACGTGCTCCACGAAATGTAGCGGTTTGTGGAGCAGGAGCCATAGCCGGAAATCAAAGTCGGCCAGCGCCTCAGGGTCAAGGTTGGTGGTGCCCAAGTGCGCAACCTCGTTGGAAACCGGTGGGGGGATCTCGGCTAGGTAGCCGTCAGGCAACGGTTGGCCGGCGGGGTGCATCGCCATGAACAATGCTGGTTCAACATCGAGATTCCCGGACACCTCACCCGGGCCGGTCTTAGCTAGTACGGCGAGCGCCCCACCTATGGTCAGCGGGGTGACGATCCGGCCCCCATCGGCAAGCTGGTCGATCCACGCGGGCGGCACTCCCCGCGTCGCGCACGTGGACAGGATGCGGTCATAAGGTGCTCCGTCCTTGACGCCCAAGGCGCCATCCCCGGTGTGCAGCGTGGGCGTGTACCCGATGGCGTCCAGTCGGCCGGTAGCCTCGGCGACAAGCCCAGCATCAATATCGATGCTGGTGACGTTGGCCGCCCCCACTCGGTGGCAGAGTAGAGCGGCGTTGTATCCGGTGCCGGTGCCAATTTCTAGGACGCGCTGACCGTCTGCCACGTCCAGGATGTGCAGCATTCTAGCCACCAAGGACGGTAGTGACGCTGAGCTGGTGACGATCCTCCGGTCACCATCCGCCACCCACTGAGTAATCAGAAAACGATTTTCGTAAACGGCCTGTAGCCACTCGTGCCGGTGAGTAGAGACGGCTCCGTCCACCACCCGAACAGGACTGTTGTACTCATTCAACGCCCAGTAGCGAGGCACGAAGACATGTCGAGGGGTGGCCTCAAACGCTGCCCTCCAACGGTTATCTACTATTGCCGATTCGGCGGCAAGACTGTCCGCCAATTTAGCCGCCTGCGGCTGCCAGTCAGTCAATTCATTGCCCTTTCGCCAGCAAGTCAGCTATCGCTGACGTGATTTGCAGTCCCGTCTTGTCTTCGATCCATCCGTATTGCCCGGCAGCGTTACACTCCAGCATCCACCATTTCCCGGTCGGGTCGACTATGAAATCAAACGCCCCAAACGCTAGCCCAAATTGGGCCATGAACGCGCGCACCCCGCCGGACACCCGACAGGGAACATCAATCACCCGGTACGTGAGAGCGTCATAGTCGGACCGGAAGTCAATCTGTGCGGCTGCACTGTGCGCCGTGATTGCTGCGGCGAACATGCGCGACCCCACCACCGTTAGCCGCACTTCGTAGGCTTTTTGGATAAACGGCTGGAACTGATGCGCTGTCGTTTCGATGGCGCGCATATCGGCCAAATCCGTGTCAGTCAACAGGTGTGTATTGAGCGCCTTTCGGCCCCCTTCTTCAATGATGGAGCCGAACCCGAACGGTTTCATGATTATTCCGCCCGGGTGCCGGTCGGCGAACCGGCGCACAGCGTCAGCCTGGTTGGTTACCAGTGTGGGCGGGACCGTCAGGCCGCAGCGTTGGGCCATGGCAAGCTGTGTTGGTTTGTACAGGTCTGCCTGCCGGCCCGGGTGGTTGACCCAGCGCACCGGCAAAGACCACAGGACACCACCAAACCCGAATTTCGCCTCATGGGTAGCGTGCCACCGCTCAGCCCGCGACATCCCCTCCGGGACGGCAAACGTGGTGGGGTTGCGGTACCACACAGACCGCAACCCCTCCAACGCTACCGTCCGGCGCTCAGTACGCAACACGCCGCGCCAACCCGTCTCGGTCATCTCCGCGTCCAACGCGAGGCGGGACGGAAACCACGAGGTGTCACAGCGAAACACGGGAACATTCCGGTGGTTTAGCGCTTCCACTACTGCGTCCACCGTCGGGTCGACGTCCGCAGCGAGCACCAGAACGGTCATTTGTCAGCTTGACTGGTCCGGCATGAAGTCCGGGGTCCATTCTTCGCCGCCGGTGCTGGGGCCCCCATCGGTGCTTTGCCCGGTTGTTGCCTTAGTTCCGGCCGCTATGGTCCGGTGCCAGGGCTCACCGTCAGGCGTGACGCCGATTTGACGCTCGGGGCACCACCGCCACTCCGGCAACGCCGGAGAGGCGCTGTCCAGCGGCGTTGCAAACCGGAGACCGAACGGGCGGATTCCCTGCGCCGACGGGACGCTGTCGCTCGGAGTCTGGCCGGGCGGCTGTCCAGTAGCGAAACGCTCACTCTCACTAACAAGCGGCGGAGTCAAAACTCCTGAGGCAGTCATAGTCTCTCCGATCCCTCGTCTTTCGTTGACGGACTTGACGTTCATGCGATGCCACGGCCAGCGTTGCAGGGCTAGCCCCGAGGGACGCGATCAGAAGGTTTGCCCGCCACGGATCGAGCCCTCAAACGCCGACCACTCGCTATCGGTAAAGATCACCGTCTGGTCCGGTCGCTGGGAGTTGCGGACAATCCGGTTCCCGTCACCGTCGGCCATGACCTCAACACAGTTCGGACTTGAGTTGTCACAGCGCGTCGGCTTCTTCCATGCCACCAGTTCCATGATCCTCTTCCTTTCGTTCGCCGGTCGCCTTCTGCGACCGGTCGTCTACAAGGGGTGTCAGCGGCGGTCCGAGACGCAGCAGGTCGTGGGCGACCAGCTCGCCGAACGCGTCCGCCCACGGCCAACACCGCTTCTCCGTGCCACAGACCGGACAGCGGCCGTCGCGCTGACGGTGCTCGGCGAGGGTCCGCCGCCACCGGGCGACCGTCTCCGGCCTCGGCCGCCCGCCCGTCACCGCAACACCCGGATCACGATGGCGGCAACAACGATCAACACCACGACAACCGCCAACACCCTTTGTCTGGCCGTTACCGGCGGCGCATCCGTGGGCCGGTCCGACGGCCGCGCTGGCGGGCGCACCCGGTCACCGTCCGGCACCGGCGGTGCGCCGCACGGATCAGGACGGGCGCGCACCTCGGCGGGGTTGGTGTCGTCGGCCATCACAGCGCCCGCAATCCCGCTAGCACAGCCTCAAGGACGTCATCGGCCGGGCGGGTGTAGACGACGCGGGCCCGGCCGACGGCACGCCCGCCAGACAGCAGCCGCTCTAGTTCCTCCTCGGACACCCAGGCGGGATGGCGGGCTCCATTCGCTTGGCGATCAGGATTGATGTCGCCAGCGAGAGCCACTCGGGGCTTTCGCTGCGGTAGCTGCTCCGCTATAGCTGTCGGCATGGCTGGGCTCCCGGCTGGTGGACGTGGACAGGGCCGCCCCCGCTCGCACCCCCCCGGGGGGGGCGGCCCCGACGGCGCGACCGGCGGGGTTGGGTCCCTCGACCGGCTCACGCTGTCGCGCTTCCACCTTGGACGTGCCGCCCCTACTCTCGGAATAGCTCACGCTCGATCGCGGAGAGCGGTAGCCGGGTTGGAGTACGGCCAAGAAATGATCTTCAAAGTGTGGAAGGGCGTGGAATCTGTGGGAACCTCACCCTCCGGGTACCTGCTCAACGAACTCAGGAGGCGGCGCACCGCCGCAGGGCTAACTCAGGCGCAGCTAGGGGAAAAGCTGTTCTTGTCAGATTCGCTAGTAAGTGCGATCGAAACCGGCTCTAAAGCACCATCACGGGAGTATCTAGACAATGTAGACAGAGCGCTAGGCTTAGACGCGCATTTCGTCACAATGTGGGATGAGTTGGTAAAGGGGGAAGCTACCCCCGTCTGGCTGCGCGAATGGCTAGCAGTCGAAGCCGAGGCAACATTGCTCCGCTGGTATGAGCCGGCCTATGTGCCCGGCATCCTCCAGACCGAGGCGTACGCGCGAGCAACGCTAAGTAGCGGCCTGCTGCCCCCGGATGAGATCGAAGAACGCGTCACTTCCCGAGTGGAGAGGCAATCGGTCCTAACCGGTAGCACCCCAAAGCCTCTAGTTGCAGTCCTCGACGTGATGGTGCTGCGGCGGCAGATCGCTGGACACCCAGGGATCATGGCGGACCAGCTACAGCACCTAGCCAAGGTTGCGACGTTACCCCATGTACAAATACTCGTGGTGCCTGAAGACGCGGGGGTCTACCCTGGCCTTCAAGGGGGCTTCATCCTGGCAAGCATGGATGACGGAAGCGTGATCGCCTACCTAGATCAACAGGTGCGTGCACAGGTGGTGAACGGGGCCCATGACCTTGCTACCCTCCAACGAACGTGGGAGGTAGTCAGAGGCGAAGCCCTCTCCCGCAGGCAGTCATTGGAACTGATCACGGAAGCGGCGCAAACATGGAGATGACCGGCGCGCAATGGCGCAAGAGCACTAAGAGTGGCCCTAACGGCGGGGCGTGCGTCGAGGTTGCCGACAACCTGCCCGGCATCGTGGGCGTCCGGGACTCGAAGGACCCGACCGGCCCGACGCTGGTGTTCGGCCCGGCGGAGTGGCGGACGTTCGTCGCCCAGCTCTCCGAGCGCATCTGATAACCCCGAGACGCAGAAAAGCAGCCCCCGACCAGGGATCTCCCTGGTCGGGTGCTGCGGTACCTCAGCCTTGATGAGGTTGGGTCACAGGTCGTCGACGTTCGCCGGCGGCGCCGGGGTCATCAGTGCGTCTGTCACCGCCTGGTGGTGCCTGCCGACCGGCACCACCTGGGAGCGGGTGATGATCGTCAGGGCGCCGAGGATGACGCCAGCGACCGCGACGTCAACCCCGGGCGGCACCGGGAGTCCGAACAGCACCAGGACGGCAACCGCGTATTTGATGAGATCGAGCAGTACAACAGGGTTGTCTTTTACATACTCGGCGTACCTCAAAACGGGGCTCCTTATCAGTCGGACAGGCGGGAATGCAACTCGTCCGCAACCGCTTTCGCAAGAGCGTCGAGAACGGCGGGGTCGCTGATGTCGATTACCACCGGGGTTGGCTTCGTCAGTTTTTCGGCTAGGGCCTCGATTTTCTGCTCAATCCTGGTGACCCGCGCGGTCAACGAATTCCGGGTTTGCAGAACGTAGTAGTTGGTGGACGCCAGCACCCCCTCAACAGTCGTGGTGGGGTTGCTGTACTTGACGTCTCCGTAGTTGGCAAACAGTCGAACCTTATCGGACAGCCTCATATCAATCTCTCCCAACCAAGGCTTAGTAGAGCGTTCGTGTGACGGGCGCGTATTGAAATGGACGTGTTTGGTGTGAGGGTTACTGCCCTTGTATGTGCGCCATTTACCCAAACCCCACGTCCGGGACGTGATCCGACGGTTATAGATGATGTACTGGATTGACTCGTGGCGGATAGCAGCCCTGATGCACTCCCAAACATTCACACCATCCACGTCCATGTCCCACGCGTCCACGGAGCCGTCGGGATCAGGATTGTGATCGGATTTGGTGTTTTGGTGCGCGGCGTCGCCGATGGTGCCGTCCGATGTTTTGTCCCGGTGCGGCCAGCGGGCATTCACCTCGGCCCGGAACCTGGTTAGTGCCGGGTTGAGATACCAACCCACACGACCACCCCCCGCCGTCCAGGTACGGTATCGCCGTGACGCCTGTCCGCGTCGTGGCGGTTATCTGTACGCAGCATCCTGTTTTCGGCCTCCAAATGGTCCACACGCCGCTCAAGAGCCCGCAGTGCCGCCTCTAGCCGGTCCGCTCTCGCCTTCTGCGCCTCAGCCTCACCACGCCACAAAACGGCTGTTGTCTCGTCGGCGGACGACCGCATCCGGGCCCACAAAATACCCACCGCGGCGCCCATTGTCAGGGCCGCTATAAGCATCCCGAGAGCGGACCCGGCCAGTTCAATCGGGCTCACAGGGAAATCCACTCCGCGATCAGGAAACAACCGCCGTAGTCGGTGCGCGCGTTAAGGCTCGACCCGGAACTTTGATTACCCCTGATCTCCAGTCCCTCTCCCGCGTCCATGTACAGAACCCATGACGCGTTGAGGCGGATAAACCCGGTGGTGGAGGGGATAGACAAAGATGATACCGGGGTTCCGGAGTCGGTCGTGTACAGAAACACTGCACGTGCGCCGGATGCGTTACCGTCCCACGCATTACCGTATGTCACCCGGTAGCGGCCCGCTGTTTGCACCACGATACGGCCGTTGCTGACATCAGCCATCCCATCATTGTTTTCCAGTACAGTATTGAGGTCATGCTTCGTCGTCACCGACGGTGGGATGGACTGATCCGTGTTACGCCACAGATGGCAAAACGGCTTGTAGTAGACCGATCTTTCGATTGCGAACTTGGTATGTTCATTGAGACTAGCGGCAGTTACCAACTCCCCGGCGCTGAAACCCGTCAACGTCGGTATAGTCATCGAACCTCCGAAACTTTAGGGCAACAAAAATGGGGCCCTAAGGGCCCCATCCGGAAGTGAATGTCAGTAAACGGCTATGCAGGTTTCGGTATCGAGTCTCCCGGACGGACCCTCCAAAACCCAGCCGTCGGAGCGGCCAGCATCGGAGACGGTGAACTCCGTTGTCCACTCCCACAGGGTGCCGTTACGCACAATGCCCACGTTGACGCCCTCCACGAAGCAGTCCAGCGCGGGTGTTGGGGCGGACGGCGGCAGCGCCGCCAGCGCTAGGCGGTCTGAGACGTCGGCGGATGCTGCTAGGGCCCGTTGTGGGGCGTCGCCGTCACCGGTGAGCGTGTGCGCCTGCACCCGTAGGGTGTCGCACCTGGGGGAGGCATCCCGGTACCGGTGCAGCGTCCAGGACGCCGCGTCCTGAACCTCGCTGGGGTCCGCGACGTCCCGGCGGATCGTCAGCGCCTTAACCCCATGCTGTGCGATGCTGCCCTGATCCTCGGCCGTGCGGCGGAGCCCCGTAGACCGCTCCGCCGTGATGCTGTTGTAGACGTGGCTGTCGTCGAGGGCCCACCTCAGGCCAGGAGTCCACTCTGTCAGCGTCCACCGAACCGGGGCCCCGACCCGACGGTGCCGGGAGTGATAGGTGACCTCACCGGCGGGACCCATCATCAGGACGCCTCCCGCGTCCCCGGCCGTCCCGGATGCGACCTCCCAGCCGTCAGCGTGGTTGTCCCAGCGGGGCGACAGTAGCTCCGACAGGGGCGCGTCTAGGGCCCGCGACCCCGCCCAGCCCAGCCCGTCCAACAGCCGATGGATACGGTCCGTTTCCGTGTCGACATGCCGATCCCACCCAAAACCGTCTAGCGCCTGGTGCAGCCCATCCGGGATGTCCATAGCCGCTATCAGATGATTGATGGTGCCTTGGGGAGCATCCGCGTACCCGACACTGCCGGTTGGCAACACGTACCGTCGACCGGCAAACAGCGCATCACCCACGACCGGGCTAGTCATGACACCCGGCGATGAGCTGTAAAAGGCATCCAGCTCAACACCGTTGAGCCAGATCCGCGCGTACGGTTTCTGCCACCGGGAACCGATCCCAAACCGCGCCCCAATGTGATACACCGCCCCCGGTTGGATAACACCGGGGCTAGTGATTGCCTGGACGGCGCTCGCTAGTCCCGCATACGCCACAGCAAAAATACTGCCATCCGAATGCACATACAGATGCGAATGGACCTCTCCGGTGGAGGTGTATGCCTGCCACAGTGTGTGATAGTGCGTCAAACTCTCCGGTCGATACCACAGATCCACGGTCAGTGTGCGGCACGCCCCCAGCGCCGGACTGCCGTGCCTCGACAGTTCCAACACCGATCCTGCTAGGTAACTCTCAGACCTGTTATCGAACCCCCCGGATTCGCTGCCGTCGGCGTGTACCATCGTTTTTGTGGTGCCGAAACCTGCGGCCCCGTCGTCCGGGGGGTTAATGCAGTCCCGCACCCTCAACGGCAGTCCGGGACCATATTCGGGGTATGTTGTTGTCGCTTCAGTCGATTCGACCGCCGGCCAATACCACAGTCGCGGGGACAACACACCGATAGCGCCCGTATTAGCATCGACTGTTGGAGACGGCGGAATGCTGTTCTGCGCCGTCCAATCACGTACGGCCATGCGGTACGACGACGGTATCGGTTGTGTGAGCAGCGCTGACGTGTCGACACAATCCGCAGTCAACGTGGACAGTGGACCTGTGTATTCCTGCGACCAGCGCTCGACGTAACCCCAAAAAATCGGGTAGACGCCCGACAGGTGGGCAACCTCGGCAGCCCCGATATTGTCCAGCCGAACTTTGGGGGCCGTGACCAGCACGTCCACCGGCGCTAGGATCATCATTCGCATAACCCCGTCATACGGGGCGGTGTCAGTCGCAGACACCGTTACCCAACCGGCTCCCGGTGGTGCGGGGTCAGTCCACACGACTTGAGTCTTTGAAGTCTGATCGTAGCTTTCATACGTCAACCCGAGATGACAGTTAGCTCCCGAACCCACATTGCGCATATCAACCCGGACGGAGACCAACTGTCCGGCTTCGACGGGTATCACGTCGGAATCCCCGCCCAGGCCAGAACGATATGCGGTGTCGGCGCCACCACGGAACCGGAAAACTGCTTGTCCGGCGTCACTGTCAAACGCACCGATAACCTCGCCGGTTTGGGCGTTAGCCCACGTCTCCCCATCATCGGATGAGCGTTGCCAACGGGGAGCCGCCAACACGCCTTCGATTGAGGGATGGACACATTCGGCAGGTAGCCAATTGTCATCCGCTATCCCATAGACGCGGATGGGCTGGCGAGGTTTCACACCAGCCAGGTTGAGATCCCCGCCGTCGGTGTTGGTGTCGAAGGCGACGGCGGCCGTAGCCGCTTCGATCTTGTCTAGCTCGTAGGTGCGACCGCGACGACTCTGTATCGAGGTAGCCCAGTCGGTTACATCAGTCCACCTGAGGATTGGATCGGTGATCCGCGCATCCGACGCACCTACCTCCACCCGAATATTCGGCATCACAGGCCAGTAACACCCCCATTGCGTCTGCCAGTACGGACGATCTCGTCCCGCACCGTGAGCGCGATCGTCCGCGCTAGATCCCGTTCCGCCGTGACACTGCCGGCCACGTGCACCACCACCGTTGGCGCTGCCGGCCGTGCCCCGGCCCGGTGCAGGGCGACGCCGGCGGCCCCGCCCACGGGGACCACCGGTACACGAGCTGCGTCGTGGGCGTCTCCCATCGCGCCCTGGACAGCCCGCACCAACACCCGCCGGCGGGACGTGACACCCTCCGCCATGGCCTCTGGGATAGATCGACCGGAGTACAGCGTCCAACCCTTGCCGGCAAACGGGCCCTCTAGGGCCGGGGAGAACGGCAACATCCGGCGGGCGGAGGCGAGCACATCCCCGATCGCGTCTTTCACCCGGCCACTCATGGCGCGGATGCCGTCAATCAGCCCCTGGACGATCCGCCGGCCCGAGTCCCGCAGCCACCGGCCCACACCGGACAGTGCGCCCAGGACGCGGGACCGCATCCCCATTACGACAGCGACAGCGCCGTTGACGGCCGACCGAATGACAGTCCGCCAGAACCCCCAGTAGGCTTTAGTGGCGTTGACGACCGCAGACCACGCTTGAGGTATCGCCGTCCGAAACCAACCAATGACAACCGCGACCGCGTTTCTGACGGCGATCCACGCGCCGGTCACGACACGCCGGAACGTGTCGCTATTCCGCCACGCGTACACCAAACCTGCCACGAGAGCGGCCAACGCCAGAGCCACTAGGCCGATAGGGTTAGCGAGCATCACCACGTTAAGTGCCGCCTGAACAGCCGTGTAGATTTTCGCGGCAACCGTGATCGTACCGAGGACCACCGCCAGCGACCCCAACCCGACCGCAACCGGCTCAATCCATTCACGATTCCGGGCCATCCACTGTCCAAACTCAACGATCTTAGGGATTGCCTCGGTGAGCTTTCCTACGATCGCAAGTTCGACCTTACGGCGGAACTGATCTAGTTGCGCCCCGGCGGACTGTTGCAGCGCCTTTCCCAAGTCGTCAGATGCTCCGGCGACGTCACCGATAGCCGCAACAGCCTCGGACGGGTCAAGCGCATACAACGCCTCACCCAAATCTTCAGCTTTTGTGCCGAAGAGTGCGACAGCGGCCTGTGACCGTTTCACGGGATCTTCAATGCCGCGCAGTCTATCCAAAACAGTGTCCAAGCCTCGGGTGGCTTCGTCGCCTCCCTTGCCGATTTGCGCGGCCATCGTGGACGCGTCAAGCCCTACAGCCCGGAAACCGTCAGCGGTCATTTTTGTCCCGTCCACCGCGCGGACGCTGAACTCTTTCAGCGCGTCGGCCACGGTGTCAGCGTCCCGGGCTCCCGCCTGCAACCCCTGAGACAACAGACCCATAGCGGTTGCACCATCAACACCCAGCGTACGGAATTGGGTACCGTACTCGGACACCGTATCCAAAAGATCCTCGGCGTGATCACCCGTGACCGCGAAACTCCGCGTCAACTGGTCAATTGCGTCATCGGCGGTATCCGCCAACCCGGTACGTACCATCTGACCAGCCGCCCGCGCTGTCTGCGTCACATCCTGGTCAAACGCTTCCGCCAAATTCAAGGCTTTACCGGTGATCCGCTCAATGTCGGCATCTGCTGTCCCCTCAGGGATAAGCCCGGACGACATCACCCGGCGGATGGCATCCATGTTGTCGCCCATGGACTGACCGAAACCGCCCGTGTAGAGCCGGCCCGCTACCTCACCCAACCGCCCGGCCTGTTCCGGCCCGAGCTGCGCCGCGAACTTCGCTTGCGCCCTATCCAAATCGAGTGCTCCGGCGAACGCGATACCCAGACCGGCAGCAGCGGCGGCCAAACCCGCAAGCGCGAACGTCGAATGTTCAGCAGCCGAGGAAACCCGACGGCTGAGACGGTCCATCCCTGATCCGGCTACGCCGCTACGCTTATCAACGTCAGACAACCCGGCGCCCAGGGATTTAAGCGCAGACATCGCCGTTTTAGCGTCACCGGCAACAACGACCTTGAGTTGCCTCGTCTCAGCCATGCCGCGCCTCCCCGTACTCGCGCATGTACTCCGTGAACGCTTGAATCTCAAGCAGAGTCAAACGGCGCACCTGATCAGGCGACATCCCGTAAAAATGGCAGATGGCGGCTAGGTCCCGTAGCCGCCTCAGTCGTTTCCCCGGTCACGCTCCGGGGCACTATCAATCACCAGAGAGGTAATCCTGGTGCGGCGGGCATCCTCAATGCCGAAACCCGGATCGGTTTTCCGCCGGGTCAGCCACACCAAACACGTTTGCGCCTTAGCGGACAGCCGGATTGTCATTTCCGGACGCCCCTTAGCGTCGAAAACCCGGTTCCCGTCCACGTCCACCACAGGATGCGGTCTGAAAACCTCGTCGAACGGCTGGCCCGTGTATTCCTCGAAATCCTCCATGTCGCCAAAGTCGACTGAGTCAGGATCGAACACAAACTCCACGTACACTCCTAGTCTGGGAATGCTTCACCGGCGAGCGCGTCAAGCCGCGCCATGTACCCATCCAGCAGTCTTTCCGCTTCGCTGCGGATCGTAGGGTGCAGAAAATAGCCGGGACCGCCGGACCAACCCCCATACTGGTTACCCCGCCACGGTTTGAATTGCCGATACTGTCGCGCCCCGAATTCCGCCCCCCAAAAATAGGGGTAGCGGGCGCCACCACCGGTGACAACGGACGCGTTGGCCTGGCGGGCTGCCCGCAAACTCCGGGCAGCTTTCCGGGCAACGCCACCCACACTCGCGGCGTCCGCTTTGGATCGCGCCACAAGCTCCGCAGCCATATCATAGTTCGCCTGCCGAACCGCCTTCGGATACTGCGCATCCACCGCCTTCAAGGCTGAGACGAAATCCCGTAGCCCCTCGATCCGCACCGCGTCAGCGTTGAAGGTGACAGCCTTACGGGGTGACATCCTTACTCCGATACACCACAGCTACCGGGGACGCGGCACCGTCCCACAACGCCATACCCTTAAGAGACTGCTCCATGATCTGCGCACCATCAAAATTGACCGGCCCCTCATCGAAACGGCCGACCGGAACCGAAATATGCAGGGCCCCGCCCTGCGGCGTCGACCACCGCAAATCAACCGATGCCAGGCTCCCGGACGCGACAGCCGCGGCGACACGCTGCGCATGACTCAGACCCTCGTATTCGCCCTTCAACTCAAACGTGTACTCCCGCATCCCCTCTTCAAGAGGCTCCCGTTTCCCGATCGTGGACCATCGTTCGTTGGCTAGCTTGTTGTCACCACTCAACGAGATTTCGGAAACGGCGAACGGGGCCCCGCCAATATCGACAGTACCGCCGACGAAGGTGAAGAGTTGCCCGGTGGTGGAATAGGTGGGCGTGGAGGGGGCGTACGCACCCGGACCCGCCCCGATGTACTCCCGGGCGAAATCAAACTCAAACGACAACTCAAGGACACCATCAACAGCGTTCGACAGTTCCCACGACGCGATTTTGCCACCCTCGTACGTCCACGGGTGGAGGGTGCCGGCGTTGTCGACCCGACCCACCTGCACAGTCAAACTCTTACCGGCGAGATCTCCCACCGTGATTGTGTGCGGCGTGACATCCCCATCCGGGGCGCCAGTCGACACCGCCCCGAAAGCGTGCACCAACAGGACACCGAGCCCCGAATCCTGGCCTTCGACCTTTAGATCCCCACCGGCCCCTTTAGGGTTCGGCGCGAACCGGTCCCGGTGCAGCACCCTCTGACCGGCCCGGTACGCCTCGGAGTTGATGCGTTCATACTTCCCGGCGAACCCCTCCGACACCATCTCCAGGAAACGCGACGGAGCCACCGGCGTGCCGTAGGTGGTTTCCTCAGCAAGCCCAACATATGAGTCATGCACCGACGGCACTAGTCACCCCTCTTGCTGGTTTTGGTCGTGAACGCAGAGCCAAGCTTTCCCGCCAACTCCGGCGGCACCTCGACCGGCTGTCCCCGGACAAAAACAAAACCCCCGCCGGTGACGGCGGGGGCGTGACCGTTGTAGACAACAACTACGGTCGGCATTTTGTACGGACCTCCGTTTCAAACTGGCATTCGTACGCCCCATCAATCGGCCACGACTTCAGACTTCGCGGAGCAAACCCAGACGTAACACAACGGCCCCCAATCGACGGATCAGCCCTCAACAGATCCTCAAATTCGGCAGCCAGCCCGACCGCGTACAACTCACACTCTTCCGATGTTCCACCCGGCATCTGTACTGAAAACACCACCGCCACGGCGAAGTCCTCGGTGCGACTCCGGTTCGTCGCCCACTCGGCGGACTGCCAACTGATCTCGCCGACGACCGCCCAACGACGCTCGGGAGAGCGGGTCGGGAAACCATACGTCACCTGCACATTCTCACCGACGACAGCAGACATGCCTGCCAACATGTCCTTGAGAGCCGTCTTGACAGCAATCGCGTTCGTACTCACGTCACCATCACCGATTCAATGAGCTTGTGCCGGTAGCCGTCAAGCACGGCGTCGACCGCCGGGAGTCCTGTTTCGGCTCCGGCGCGGCCCGGGGTTGACAAAGCGTAGGTCCCGCCCTCGGCAGCCTGAAACGAGGTTGCCCGGTCAGGGATGCCCGACCGGTCCTCTAGCAACAGCCACCGGGCGTACAGCAGCCCGGCACGTCTGATCCCCTCAGGGACCATCGACAGCCCGTACAGGATCTCCACCCCGGTTGTCCCCTCGGGCAGCTCCGGCGCGTACGCGTACGCCCCCACCCGCTCTACCGGCAAGGGCCCCGGTGCCGCCCCGGGAGCGGTCATCTCTGCCACGTCGACGACCGGCAACAGGGCTCCCCACTCCGGCAACGACTCGACCGGCACATACAGCGTCCGGCGGACGAAGCTGCGCCCCGTGATCCGCTCAAACTCTGTCTCAACGGTGGTGCGGGCCCCAACGACCACAGCAGCCGGGAACCGCTGCACCGTCAAGTCAGGATCAGCCGCCCGCAACTCCTGCACACCAAACAGGAGGCCGCCAACCACCTCAACGGCGGTCATGTCCTGGACGTCACCGCCGTCCCACCGCACCGCGTACACGCCCATTGGCAGCAGCCCGGCCGGCAGCGTCCAGCCGTCCCCGTCCGGCACGGCTGGCCCGGAAACCGTGGGATCAGTGGCACCGGCCCTCGTAACGGAAACCGTCACCGTGGACGGCGACAACACGTCATCACCATCTGCAAACACGTGCCGCAGGGTCACCGAACGGCCGGTGAGGTAGCGCGCCGCCATCACCCCACCCGCCGGGGACGCCCTGGACGTCGGGCGGTCGCCGTCTCCCGGGTATCCGCCGCAGCACTCCGGCCGTCGACGTCCACCAGGACGCCGTACCCATCCGCCGCTAGGGAGACGGCCAGCCCGTCTGGCAGATCCACCGTGTCACCCTCGCTGAGACGCCGCCCATGCGTGACGCCCGGCACCGGCCGGACAATCCGCAACCGCATCGATCCTCCCTCCAAAAGCAAAAAGGAACGGGACCGTAGCCCCGTTCCCCAACGATCGACTTAGGCGGTGACAGTAAGCGCCTTCACGGAATTCACGTCCAAGAGATCACCGGAACCGCGCCACGTGACCTTGAACGCCACCACGTCACGGTCATACCCGAATTCGTCCGACCGGATAACACGCAACGTCCGTACCTGCCGAATCAGATACTTGAAGGGGTCACCGAAAACGCCGGCCTTCGCGCCAGCACCAGCAATGGCGATATTCGGGTCAGTCAGCACAGGCTTACCGAGCATCGCGTCAGGCTCGCCGGCCGTTAGGCTAGGCTGCCACAGATACCGGCCGTCGGCGTCCTTGACTTTCCGCAGCACAGAGACTGCAAGATCGTTGAACATGTACACGCCAGTACGCCGATACGGGGCGGTCACCGCATACTGCAAGTCCATCAGATTATCAAACGTGACGCTGTTAAGATCGGCAGCGTTCACCGCACCGGACGCCCTCGTGAACCAGCCCCACGGCTTATTTGTGCCGTCACCGATCATCAGATCAGTGAGAGCGGCATCCGCTACCGCCTCACCAGCGTCACTAGCGAGGATCGACAGAATCGGCAAAGCCGAATCAGCCACAATTTCGGTAGTCGCCTCCACGATCACACCGTACTTGTGTGCACCGATAACCGCCTTACCCCACGACTGGTCACCCTTAGGGTAGGCGGTGTTCTCCGTGATCCGGGTCGCACCCGACACTACGGGGGTAGCCGGATTCATCGCGTTCTTGACCGGCCATTCCAAATTCTCGCCGCCATCGGTGGTCAGCACCCGGGCGCGGCTGAAAAACTGCGACCGCTCCCGCATAGCCTCAAGCACCATCGCAACAAACGTGGGCGGTGCCGTGTTACCCGCGTTCGCCGGATCGCTGGACGTCGCCGTCCGGAAGTCAAAATCCACAGCCGGGACTTCACCTCGCGCCAACCGCCGCAGATGACTCGCCTCACTGCTCACACCGCCCCGGGATTCACCCCCGGCCGTCGTAGCGAGTGCGGCGGCACGCTCGTTCAGCGCCCGATGTTCCGCTTCCCGCTCCGCACTCCGCACATGCTGCTCAGCCTCCACCCCCAGGGCGTCAATCTCGCCGTTGATCCGGGCCGCCCGCTCATCCCGCTCCGCCGCAGACAGGGCAGCGTCGTCCTGGACCGCCCGGAGCTGCGCGAACGCCGCAGCACGCTTATCGAGGGCAGCGTTAGCCGCCTCCACAAAATCCATGTAGTCCAAACCTCAATCTGCCGTGATATGGGCACCAAAAAAGGGCCCACCCATCCGGGCGGGCCCTACCTGCTTTTCGGGTTAAGCGGCCAGACTGGATAGCCGTAGACGCATCCTCAGCGCTTCCCCGGCAACATCCGGCAGACACTGTGACCGGTCGGCGGCAGCAATAGCAGCCGCGCAATCAAGCGCCCGCCTACTGATCGTGCTTTGGCTCGACGGGTACGCCGGATAGGTCACCGGAGACACATCGAACAGTTTCATGGCCCGGATGGTACGAAGCGGAAACCCGTCCGCGTCTCGCGTCCAACCCTCGCCACTGGGCGCCACCAGAAAACCAAAAGATGACTGCGTGACGTCGCCACGCTCAAGAGCAACCAGCAGATCCCGCACATACGATTGCCGCTCATCCACGAAGATTTCGTACTCAAGCCCCGTAGAGTCCTCAGCCAGCCGCAACGTGCCCGCACGATTCCGACCCAAAATCAGATTCGCGTCGTGGTTGACAAGCGCCCGAATGTCGTCCTCGGCGATCGACTCTCGGCCCGCCCCGGAAGCAACCATCTCTCGGAAGCCGCCCAAATCCTCACTACGCGCATCAAACGTGTACGCGTACCCGACAACCGCGACACGATTATCACCGACCGAACGGGTTGCTACCTCAGATTGCAGAATCCGACGCTCCATCATCACCCCCCGCACCCAACTCCGCCACGTTCAACGGGCGCACATGCGCGCGGCCCCTACCATCGGGGATCGGCGGCATATCCTCCAATTCCCTCACTTCGTCCAATGACATGATCCCGTTATTCACAGCCTGCGCGTAAGCGGCGAACCGTTCCGTCGTGGTCGACCGCAACCGTGCGTCAACGTTGAACCGCAGATACTGGTTTACCGGCAGCAACCCAGAGAACGCCTGCTCAAGACGCACAAGCCACGGCACCAGGGTGTAGTCAACGAAAAACTTGTTTTGCTCCTCGACCCCGGACCCCCACGACGATTGCACCGTGGGATCAAGCATGTGCGGCGGCACCCGATACAGCGACGCGATCTCAAGTTTTTGAAACCGGCGGGTTTCCAAAAACTGTGCTTGCTCGGGCGTGATGCTGATCGACTTCCACGACGCGCCGCCCGTCAGGATGCCGACCGCGTGACTTTTCTTGACACCGGCGTGGCTGTGCCGCAGCATCCGCGCCAACACGGCAACCTCACCCGGCTTAGGGGTGCCGGGATGCTCCACCACACCACTCATCGTGGTGCCCTGGGCGAAAAACCGCGCCCCGAATTCCTCGGCAGCCAACCCCAGTCCAACCGCCTCACGGGCGTAATCGATCACCGACAGGCCACGCCGCTTACCGGGCTTCACAAACGCCGGGATGTGCAGCATCTCCCGGTCGGTGAACTCTTCACCGCCCACCTGATACACCGGCACCGGAGAGCGGTCATCGACGTGCACCAACTTCGGGTCGACCGCGTACACACTAATGATCTTCCCTGAGTCGTCACGGACCGTGCGAACGTACGCGTTCCCGTCGTCACCAATCAAACTGATCATCACCTTGTGCCAAAAGGTGTACGGCTGTTGCTCCACGGGGTTTGGCCGGGACAACCACCCGGGACCATCGATGTTCTCCCGCCGACCCGTCGCTTGCACGCGCCGGAACACGTCGATCGGTAGCGACGCCACACCGTCAGCAATCAGGGACTGGCACGCCCACACAGCCGCGAGGGTCCGCGCTTGCTCCGGGCCCACCGGCACACCGGCACCGGTCGCACGGGGCGGAGTCTCCACGTCCGTATCCCACACCGATTTCGGGCCGTACGCGTAGGCCCGCCGCTCGATCCGTTTAAACAGGCTCACTCGTCATCCACCGCCCAACCAATGAGGCACAACAGGGCACCACCGACAAGCAGACCGAGCCACACGGCGAGCACGAACCCCGCCGCTGTGATCGCGGCCAGCCCGGCGACCTGTAGACCGGTAGCCCGATGGGCGCTAATCGTCGTCATCGAGCGCAGCCACGAATTCCGCCAACGCGCTAGTCTCGTCACCCGTCACCCCCTCCCCGTGGTAACTGTCAAAATCGATGAATGACACCTCCGCGTCTCCGTCAAGAGGGATCGCAGAAACGAACAGCGCCGACACCAACGCCGCAATACCGTCGATCTTCTCGCCGGACTTACGTTTAGAAGGCCTCATCAGACCATCGCCGGTCACCTCAAGCTCGACGTTATCGGCCATCCAACGGAGCACCGGATTACCACCGTGATACAACGTCCGGTCGGCAAGATGCGACTCAATCGCCTTACAAGGATCATTCAGCCGTGGTGCCGTTTGTGGCACTTTCACGGTTGCCTGCCCACGATCCTCTAGCAACCCGATCAGGTGGGTTGCGTTCCACGGGTCATAGCCGACCAGGCGAATACGGAAATCCTCCGCATCCCGTGTAATGTGCTCAAGGAGGACGCCGTAATCCGTCGTGACACCCTCAGTGACCGTCAAAAGGCCCTGCTGTTCCCAGACCTCCATACGATCTTTGAGGTTGGATCGAGCCAATACAGCAGGGCGAGGCACAAAGAAATGGGGCAGCACCGTGTAACCCGGGTCGTCCGCACTCACCGGCGACCCGGGAAACAGCAGCAGCCAAGCTGTGAAGTCCTGAGTTGAGGCTAGATCAAGAGCACCGAAACACTCCCGCCCCATGAGGTCCACCCGCGTAAGCGGGTCAACGCCGTTAGCGTCCCACACCGACATATCAAGCCAACGTTCGGCCTGGCTCACCCACTGATTGAGGCGGAACACCCGGAAAGCATTTTGAGCGGAAGGTTTCTCCGCCGCTTCCTTCGCCTCAGCCCGAAGACTGTTGATGTTCAGGAAGTCACCTAGCGCGGGATTAGCCAGATACCAACCCGTACCGTTCGGATGCTCCGGGCAAGGCGGAACACCCTCATCCCGCCAGTCGGCATCCCGGGGGACACCCCGGATGAACACGAACCGTGCGGGGTCAATCTCGGGGTTATCCATGAGCCGTAGGCCGTACTCATGCTCGGCCAGGGCGAACGCGGCTGTCGTGTACGCCGCCGTAGTGGCGGCGATAAGCAACGGCTCTCTACGGGTACCGAAACCCTGCCGCATCGAGTCCCACAAGTGCCGGTCCCGCTGAGTCAACACCTCATCGAACAAAACCGCTGACGGGTTAGTACCCAACGCCCCGGCGGCATCACCCGGCAACACAGCATAAAAACTGTTCGACTTAGGGTGCACAAGCCGTTTCTTGCTGTCGATAACCTCGATGCTTTTGGACAGCACCGGCGACAACTCCACCATGCGCTTAGCCGTGTGATACACCAAGGACGCCTGATCCCGGTCAGCGGCAACCGAGTAGACCTCTGCCGACTCTTCGCCGTCACCCACCAGGTGATACAGCGCCAACGCCGAAAGAATCTCTGACTTGCCATTCTTCCTGGCCATCTCAAGCCATGCAATCCGGTACTGACGCACGAATTCGTCGTACTGATCGTCGTAGGCGACCCTCCCATACAGGGGCCGGATAATCTCGTCGCGCTGCCAGCCAGCGAGGATAAACGGCTGTCGGGCGTGCCGGCCCTTCGTATGCACTATTAGACGCTCGATAAACCGGACGACACGATCCGCGCGGCGGACATCAAAATCGTATGCCCCGTCGACCGTGACAGGGGGCCCGTGGGAGGAAACCAGCAAAAACACCACCCCGCCTTGGTTAAAACTGCACGATCGGTGAAACGTGGTAATGACTCGCGGCGGAACTAGTCGGCCGTCGAATGTCACTCGAATACGTGTAACGGGCAACCGCAGTAGCCAGACTGTCCGTGTAAAGGTGGGACGCCGTGAACGGCAAACCGAACTCACCGTCAGTCGACGCCGCGTACCTGGTGCAGTGATACGCAGCCAGGTACGTAACGCCCGGTGCGATCACCACGGGCACGGCGAAAAGGACATCCACCACGGCGCCGCCAGGGAGTGCGTCGGCAGTGCCGCTCCCTAACACCACATCAGGAGTAGGCGAGTCCTCGGCCCACCCAGCCACCGTGACAGGGCCTGGCGGAGTGGTCGACGTGACCACCCGATTGCCGATCCACGTCCCGACGGCCGTAGCCGCCCCATCGGATACCCAACGACACCGGAGCATCCGCACTGTCCGGCAGCGTCGGCGCGTCGTAGGTGAACGCCTCCACCACCACACCGCCGGCGGTCGGTACCCATGCCCCGCCGGCCCTCACCATCCGGGCAGAGGCAACCCACGCGCCGCCGGAGCGTACGAGCCTCACGGGATTTGATCCCACACAGACCCATCCGGGACCGTCCCCGGATCAGCAGGGCCGACGTAGTGACCCGCACCGGCCGACGGCACGTAGGCGGACCCATCCCACCGGTAGGCAGCCATCACGTTGCCGTGACCATGACCCGCATCAGCCTTACCCGCCAGCCCCACCACATCCGCCCCCGCGTGCGTGTGATCCGTTGGCGAAAGTCGGCTGGTTTCCCCGTCACATCCGCCCACGCGACAGCGCCAGCGGGCACTAGGCCACCTAGCGGAGGCGGGTCCGTCACCAGCACATCCCGCACTGTGTAGGGGCCACCCGAATCCGGCACGACAACCCGGTACACAGTCCCGACGCCCGGGGCGACCGTCTCGGTCACCTGATGGTGAGTGGTCGCCGGCTGTAACGCGCTGTTTGGGATCAAATCCACCTGCCAGGCACCGCCACTATTCGTTCTCACCCGGGTCACACCTACAACGGTTTCCGCAGACCCGAATCCCGGTAAGTCACCCGCTGTCGCTAAGGCAACAGTCACGGTCGCACCGACAACGGGCGCACCGTTCGGACCGACGATCACGGAACTAACCACAGTCACACGATCCACCACCCTCCGGGTTGACAGCGGTCACGACCTAAGTTTCAATGGAGCCCGTCAGCAAGGAACACCAACCGGGAGGACCGAACATGTTCGACACCGACGAGTTGAACCAAATCGTGCTTGGCCTGCAAGAACGAAAGCTCACCTTGAGGGATATCGTCACCACCTTTGAAGGGTTCGCCCGGGAAATCGAATCGGGGAAGACGCTCTTCCCGTTCCTGCCCGGCGAGCCCGGAGCGCGGGCAGCTCGGGGCGTCGCTGCCGAACATCAACACCAGATCGACATGATCGAAAAAATGATCAAGCGGATCACGGTCACCGCGTAGCCATCGACTGACACAGGACTGGCGGGGCCCGGTGGGGCCCCGCCAACCCACGGGAGAGGAAGCAACCGATGGGCTATGTAGTGTTCGCGCGCGACGCGCTAGGAAACTCGCTAGACATCACCGGCTCAACCGACGGTGAGGCGTGTTACGTAGACAGCGACGCTGAAATCCTGGAAATCGTCCGCACCGTACGTAGCGGAATCCTGCACGATTGGGACGCAGAAACGCACAAGCGGAAGCGGATTGCCTGGCTCTCATACGGTGTCCGGGGCGAAACGGTGACCGCCGAGGTTTTCATCACCCCCTGGGGGCGGAAGTGTAACGTCCGGGCTAGGGCCATTGAGCGCGAAACCCGGTGGGACGGCCGGGGCCGACGCCTACCCCCGTGTTGGGTGCACAACATCGACTAGCCGAACCTCTCGGGAGGGCACCTAATGGTGCCCGCCCGGGTTGGGCTGTAGTCACGTGAAACACGAACCGTTATCACACAACGCATCCTCAACGTCGTTCCCAAAACCGGGCAGCATCGGCCCCGCTTCACCCACCGCCCGCCCCAACGGGGCGTTAAACCGCGTCAAGTAGACAGGATCTTTACCCAACACGTCCCGCCGCTCGTTGAGCAGACTCTCAAGGTGGCAGGCACGGGCGAACAAGCCTGGGCGATCACGGCGCATCTCCCCCCACGTCGCCGGCCGATGCAGTGGACAGAACCAACACGCCGACTTTGGCGGCACCGGAAGACCAGCGGCCGTGATGATGCGGGCGCAGTCATGCCGACGTAGCGGCGGCGCATGGTCCAACAGCGGATAGACCGTCTGCTCATACGGTTCAGACCGGCGGTTGTTGACACGGTGAATCTCGTCAAGAGAGATCCCGACCCCAACCGTAGCGGGGTTGCTCGCACTGGCCCCGTGAGCCTTCAGCCAGCGACCAATAATCCTGATCTTGAAATCCGCAGTACACGCCCTCGTGCCCGGGGCCCCGTTCGACATCCGCACCGGAATCGACAGGGACCGAGAGCCGGGGCGGGTAAGACGACCGTACAACGTCTCCACCTCACCCGCGCGCGGGCCACGCTGGCGAACTCTGCGCAGCTCGTGAAGCTGGATACCGTGCGACTCTGCATATGGTTTGGCGTACCGCTCGATGTAGGCAAGCGTGGCGGGGTCCTCGGAATCGTCACCGACATTCGCAAACAAAAAGACCGGAAAATCGATTACACCCTCAGCGGCAAGCACGAGAGCAGCCGTGGACTGCACACCACCACCAAACGAAAACGTACGCAGCAACCCTCACCCACCAATACGAAGAAACCGGCTGGCCTAGAAAAAGGACAGGGAGGGCAGCACTCCGGGTGCTGCCCTCCCTGCCACTGAACCCGCGTGCGTCCACGCCCACCCTCACGGGGTGACAGCGGCATACCCCCACAGTGGTAGGGGAAGGGGCCCGAAGGGGTGTCGTCAACAAAAGAGGGGCGGGGGAGCCGGGACACCAGAGCGACCCGTCTACAACCCCACCCCCGAAGACGCCGGGGCACAGATCAACTCACAGCGCGTCGAGCGCGCTGTCTAGGTCGTCTCCGCCGTCATCGTGCACGCCGATGCCCAAATTTTGCCGATCACGAGGCGTGAACCCGAACCGGCCACCGAATTTCAGCATCGTGTCCGACGCATCCCGCATCACCTGCGCCGCAGGATTCTTCACCAGGCCACCATCACGGCCAACGACCAGGGGGCCATGGTCGTCCAAGGCCCGCCGGGCACCATCAAACAAAGCCCACGCAGAGCAATACACGACGAGGGCGGCATAATCAACTGCCTCGATCCGGCCCACACGCTCAAGGTAAGCCGTGATACGCGCCCACTCCGCGAACGCCTCCCCCGTCAAATCAGCAGGCGGCACAGGGCGACCAGTCACAGACCCACCCTTAGGTGACACAGCACGATTCCCCGGATTTCCCCGCAACACCTTCAGATCAGAATTCTTTCTATCCGCCACACCAACTCCCCCTATACAAGCAGACGCATAAACATGCCGCATGAATATGCGGCATCCGGAAACCCCATGGTTGAATTCCCACGAATCCGGGAAAACCCGCAGACACAAAAACGAGCCTAACCTGGGCCCTTCGTTAAGGGCGGTCCACATCGTGGATCATGAAAGGAAAGGTGCCTTCTGACCTGGCAAGATAGGACTTGCTGAGGGTCTCATCTATCCCGAGGGAAGGCACCTGTCAGGTGAAGAGTACCGGAACACGACCGAAGATCATCGTCAGTAGCGATGGACGTGGCGTGGTCGGCCACGCGGGTGCCCGTTTGCTGGCCGACATCGCGGACGTAACCGGGTTGACCGGCGGGTTCAGCGAGGCCCTGGCCAGGCTGCGGCAGCGGCAGGGCGGGCATGACCCGGGTCGGGTCGCCGTGGACCTCGCGGTGATGATCGCCGACGGTGGTGAGGCGATCAGCGATCTGGCGGTGCTGCGGGACCAAGCGGGGCTGTTCGGCGCGGTCGCCTCGGATCCTACCGCGTGGCGGGTGCTGTCTGGTGTGGATGATGCTGTTCTGGCCAGGCTGCGGATGGCCCGCGCTGCCGCGCGGGAGTTGGCGTGGGCGCAGTCGGCCGAGACCCGCGACGGGCTGCCGGTGTCGATGGCGGCTGGTGCGCCGGTGTCTGGGCTGGTGCTGGATCTGGACGCCTCGATCGTGATCTGCCACTCGGAGAAGGAGCAGGCGTCCAAGACGTGGAAGAAGACCTTCGGATATCACCCGTTGTTCTGCTTCCTGGACAACACCCGGGAGGCGTTGTCCGGGCTGCTGCGCGCCGGGCGGGCGGGGTCGAACACCACCGCCGATCACATCAGCGTTCTCGACGACGCCCTGGCGCAGATCCCCGACGTCCACCGGTACGGCACCGACATCCTCGTCCGCTCGGATTCGGCCGGCTGCACGTACGGGTTCCTGCGCCATATCCGGTCGTTGCGTGAGCACGGTATGAACACGTTCTTCTCCGTCGGGGTGGCCATCGGGGAGGCGATCCGCGACGCGATCAAGCAGGCTGCGGGGCACCCCGAGCAGTGGGTACCGGCCCTGAACGCCGACGGCCAGCCACGCGACGGCGCCCAGGTATGCGAGATCACCGGCCTACTACCGGCCGACCTGCGGGCCAACTACCCCGACGGCACCCGGTTCATCGTGCGCCGGGAACGCCCGCACCCCGGCGCACAACTGTCGCTGTTCGACACCATCGAAGGCTTCCGCCACCAGGTGATGGCCACCGACACCGGCCCCGGCAACGGATCCATCCAGCATCTGGAGGCCCGCCACCGCGCTCACGCCCGCGTCGAGGACCGCATCCGCACGGGCAAGGACACCGGGTTCGGCCGCTTCCCATCCCGGGTGTTCGCCATCAACGCCGCCTGGCTGGAACTCGCCTTGTGCGCCATCGACCTGCTTGCCTGGACCCAACACCTGCTGCTCGACGGCGACCTCGCCACCGCCGAACCCAAGACACTGCGCTACCGACTGCTGCACGTCGCCGCCCGCATCACCCGCTCGGCCCGCCGCACGAAGCTGCGCATCGCCGAAGGCTGGCCCTGGGCCGACCAGCTCGTCACCGCGTTCGACCGGCTGGCCGTGCTGCCCCAGCCCGTCACCTGAACCCCAACCCCACGCCCCGACGAGTACCCCCATGGAGGAACCCGGCCACCGCGTCGGGTCCTCGCCGTGCCCATACCCCGATCGATCACCAAATGAAGATCAACAAATGCAAACAGGGCCTTGATCAACAGTTAGCGAAAGACTGAGGCTAAGGCAGCGGGACTGTGGAATGGTGTGGGGAAAGTTTCCGACCCCCCTCCCCTGGGGGGTGTATGGTTATGCGTAACCCGAGCAGACAGTTTAGATGTTTTCTGTATGGTTATGCATTCCTGCGTTGGGCTCCTAGTCGGGCCCCTTGACGGTTGGAACAGGTGGCGCAGTGAGCGCGCCACAACGCCTGTTCCATGAGTAGCGCTTTCCCCTCCGGGGTGGATGTTGGGATGGTGTGGTCTACATGGGTTGAAGGTGCTCCACATTCCCAACAGGCCGGATGGTTGTTGAGGAAGGCGCGTTTCGCGCGGGTTGCCTGGGCGGAATACCAGATTGGGGGGTGGGTTCGGTTGTGGGCTTCCGTCCTGGGGGCGGTAGCGAATGGCCGGGGCTGGTGTTGGGGGCATCTGCTGACACCGAGTGGTGTCAGTTGTTTGCATACTGTGCAGGTGTTGTAACTCATTGCCTGGGCGGAACAGTAGTGGTAGTTACTGTTAGTGGGCAGCCCTTGGGGACTGCCCTTTTGGGTTAGGCTAACTGTTTGTTGGTGACTGTTGGTTGGCAGTCCTGGGGGACTGCTAACAGTAGTGATTGATTGTCTGTTTAAACAATGGTTAGTGACTACTGTTGGCAGCCCTATGGGGCTGCCTCTACAGTCAGTAGTAGGTAGTGGTAGGTGGTGTTACTACTGGCAGCCCGGGGGCTGCCAGACGGTTAGTAGTTGTACTGGCTGTTGGTGGGCAGCCTGGGGGCTGCCAACAGTAGTTGACTGTTGGGGTGTCGGTCGGGTCGCTGCGCTCCCCTCCCTCCACCCTTAATAACCACGTTGAAAACCCTATGGGTCTACGTGTGACCTGTGTCACACGCTAGTCCGAGGGGGTGTTGCAGTTGCCGTTATGGTGGTGACACCGCAGCTAGGGCCCCATACGGGGCCCTTTCAACGGTCTTGAAACTTAGGTCATGACCGTTGGACCGCCCAGGCAACACCTCAACCGCCCCGGCGGAACGTCCGCCCAGGCCAGCCAGAAGGAGCACCGGAGATGACCACCCCACGCCGCCCGAACCCGATTTCAGTGCTGCGCCCCTACCGGGCGCACCGGCTACACGATGCTGCCGTCACAGCGATTGAGCGCGTCAGAGCCACTGACGGGCTCACAGCGGCGCAAGCGTTGGCTGACAGGATCGCCGCTGAATTTGAGGACATGTACCTCCGGGATGCCGCATCTCGGCCCCGGCAGATCATGACCGCAGCCAACGATTGCGAGTAGCGGATGGCAGTAGTGGCTTACGTTCTGGTAACCGCCCCGGTGGCGTTGCTCACCGCCGCTATCCTTCTGCGCCCACTGTTGGACGGGATCGATCGTCTCAACCTTCCGCCGTGGGTGGCGCTAGCTGTCATCGTTGCCTACTCGTGGCTGTGGGTCGGTGCTGCTGTCGTAATCGCCCTTAGCCTTTAGGGGATGCCAACCGTTGACTTCCTTGACCGTCGATTCTCACTATGGGAGACGCATGTCAACAAACACCACTGATGATCCGTGGACGGCGGAATCTGTGCGCGCACTCGGCCTGACGACGGATGTAGCAACGGCCGGGTCGATCCTCGGCATAGGCCGTAGCAAAGCCTACACACTAGCCCAACAAGAAGAATTCCCTGTACAGGTTATCCGCGTTGGGCGCAACTATATCGTTCCGGTCCCGGCCATCCTTGAACTATTGGGGGTCAGTGTCGTCGTCCGCCGGGAGCATCCATGAAGGATTGTGGCGACCCTCTAGCACATCATCAATCAGCAAAGAGACAATACCGGCGGCCTTAAGGTCCGGTCGCCGTTTCTCTAGGATTTTGACCTCCCGGCCCGAGAGCCGAATCTTGACCTGCCGATCTCGCCTCTCTTCCCTCACCCTTGGCTTTGGGGGAAGTTCCTGCATGTCCTCAGCGCCTACTCTCTGCCCTTCCACGACCTCATGATAGTTGGTACCTTGCTGGTACCAACGTGGTACCAACGTGGTACCAACTTACACCACTAGGAGAAACCTTGAGAGGATCAACATTCCGCCGCTGTGCCTGCCGTGATCCACAGACAGGCAAACAGTACGGGCAATCCTGCCCCAAGCTTGGCCAGCGGCGGCACGGCACATGGGGCGTCCGCCAGGAGCTACCGCCAACAGCGGACGGCGAACGGCGCACGTTCCGCCGGACCGGCTACACGTCGGCCGCTGAGGCACAGGTCGACCTGGACGCCCTACGGGCGTTGCTCGCCCTACCCGACGCTGACGACGAGGATGGACGGCAGCGCATCGGGGACCTACTGGCAGGTGTCGCGTCCAGTGGGGGATCGATTCCAGACCTGGACGAGACGAGGCGCAAGCTCCACAGCGGGCAGTCACTAACCTTAAAGATCACGGTCGGTGACTGGCTGGAGGAGTGGATTTCGGGCCGGAAAGTCCGCACTAACACGGTTGAGCAGTACAAACGCGACATCCGGCTTCACCTCAAGCCGCACATCGGGGGCATCCGCCTAGACCGGCTCCGCGTGGGTCACCTTATGGAGATGTTCGACTCGATCGTCGAACGGAACAACGAAATTGAAGAGTCGAACGTGCTGCGCCGCGCTGCTGTCGATGAGCTAAAGAGCCTCAAGGGGCGGCAGCGCCGCCGGGCGGCGCGTGCTGCCATTGCGGAGATGCCGCCGTTCCGTCGTCCAGTGGGGCCGACGTCACGCCGGCACATCCGGGCGACCCTACGCGCGGCCCTCAATGATGCGATAGCCCGGGAGCTGATCACGTTTAACCCTGCCGCACATGTGGAGATCGATGCTGTGAGGCGGCCCAAGGGTCTGGTATGGACGGAGGACCGCATCGCACAGTGGCAGGCTACGGGTAGGAAGCCATCACCGGTCATGGTGTGGACACCCGCGCAAACGGGCGCGTTCCTGGATGCGATCGGTGATGACGACCTGTATGCGCTTTTTCACCTGATCACATTCCGGGGGCTGCGACGGGGCGAAGCGTGCGGCCTACGGCCGGAGGATCTGAACATCCAGGCGCAGACCCTCACCATCGCTACTCAGCTTGTGGCGGTTGGCGGCGTGGGGATTGAGGAGAACGCGCCGAAAAGCGACGCCGGGGAACGTGTCGTGGCATTGGACCGGGACAGCGTGCGTGCGCTCAAACGCCACCTCACACAGCAGCGCAAGGCACGCGAGAAGGCGGGGGCGGCGTGGGTGGACAGCGGCCGGCTGTTTACCCAGCCAACCGGGGGATTGGTTGAACCAGCCTGGCTGACAGCGCGCTTCGAGCGGCTGACTCGAAGGGCTGGGCTACCGCCGATCCGGCTGCATGACCTACGTCACGGTGCGGCAACGATCGCCCTTGCTGCTGGCACGGAGATGAAGGTCGTACAGGAGATGCTGGGCCACTCGTCCATGGGGCTCACGTCGGACACGTACACCTCGGTTCTGCCGGAGGTGGCGCGCGACGCGGCGGAGGCTGCCGCTCGTCTGGTGCCCCGGCAGAACACTCCCGGGCTCACCTCGGGCTCACAGGACCCTGACGAATCGACGGACAACGAAGAAGAAGATCGCTGAAGTCGTCAGAAACCCCTGGTCAGGGGCTCTTTTGGGTGGCGCGCCCGAAGGGACTCGAACCCCTAACCTTCTGATCCGTAGTCAGATGCTCTATCCGTTGAGCTACGGGCGCTGGTGCTCAGTCAGCCTACACGACCGACTTTCGCGCGGAGACTCCGGGATTCGAACCCGGGAGGGGCTTTAAAACCCCAACCGCATTAGCAGTGCGGCGCCATAGACCAGACTAGGCGAAGTCTCCCGGTGACCCTTGCGGGCCGCCGCGCCTGAGGATACAGGCCGCCACCCACCGGGAGCAAAGCGACTTACCCTGACGCCCGAGCTGGGCGCAAGGCTCACGAGCTTCCCCGCTGTGCCGAGACGTGATCGCGGCTACGCTGCATCGATATGCACGAGCAGCCGTCGAGCGAGTCGTCACGCCGAGAGCCGACCGAGAAACGGCGTCGCTCTCCGAGGGCGACGTTCACCCCACCGCCCACTCCGGCTGGGTCCGGAGCTGAGGGTGAGATGGAAACGAAACGGACGAAGCGAACGAAGGCGGCACCGTCGGTGCTCTTCCAGCCACCCGCACATCAGCCGCCGGCACCACGGCAGCCGGCATCGGCGCAGGAGTCCGACCGGCCCTCGGCCGAGCCGGCCACTCGGCAGCCGGAGCCGGCACCGTCGGCTGACCTGGCGTCGCAGCTCGACCGCGCGACACCAAGACCCGCGACCGCGTCCCGAAAGCCCGGCCTGGCAGTGCGGGTTCCGCCCCGCCAGCCCGAGCCGGCGCCACCCACCGATCCGGCCGATCCGCCGTCCGCGGCAGCGGCGCCACGCGAGGGCGCCGCGATTGAGGCGACCGACGGCACGGGCAGCCGCCGGTCCGGCCGGGCCGCCGGGACGAAGGCTGCCTCCGATCCCGGAGCCAAAGCGGCACCACGGGCGAAGCGGACGACGGCGAAGAAGGCCCCAGCCCGCCGTCCCTCTCGAAACGGCCCGGAGCTCGCGGACGGCGCCGAGGGGAGTCCACCCACCGCCGACCAGCCGGCCGCCACCCGGACGGGCGCCAAGCGGGCGGGCGGTGCGAGGGCCACGGCCGAGGCCGGTTCCGACCGTGCCCGGAAGGTCACTGCCGAGGCGACCACCACCAGGTCGACCACCCCCGCCGTCGGCCCAACCACAACCGCAACCGAGGCGGTCACCCCAGCTACCCCGGCGACTATGCCCCGGGCCGAGACCACCCGGCCAACCACGGACGGGAAAGACACCGCGGCCGGGCGGGCACCGGTCGGCTGGGCGGAGACCGACGCCGCGACGGGTACCCCCGGTGTAGCCGTTCGCCGGATGCTCGACCACCCGGGGTACGCGCCGGAACTGCTGGCCCTGGCCGCCGTTGAGGTAATCGGGCCGCGGGCGCGGGACTGGGGCGACCGGCTGCGGTCAACGTACCCGGGGGTGGGCGGTGACGGGCTGGCCCGGCTCGCCACCCGACGGCACGTGCGACAGGCCGGGGCGGGCGGGGCCGCCGCGGCGCTGGCCGGTCTGCTCGCGCCGGTGGCGGAACTGGCGGCGGTGCTGTGGACCCAGGCGAGCCTCGTGCTGCACCTGGCGGCGGCGTACGACCACGATCCGGCGCACCCAGACCGGACGGTGGAGTTGCTGGTTCTCACCCAGGTACACCCGGATGTGGAAACCGCCCGGTCGGCATTGCACGCGGCCAGGGCCGCGGATGGTCCGGGCGAGGCGCCGTGGCCCCGCGCGGTCGAGGCGGCGTGGCGGCTGGCCGCGCCGCTCGCGGCCCAGGCGAGCGGCTGGCTGGCACTTCGACTGGTGTCCCGGCTACTGCCCGGCGCGGCGGCGTTGGCGGCTGCGGCCGGCGACTCCGCGGCAACCGAACGCCTCGCGACACGCGCCATCGGAACCTATCGGTCGGCGCGCGCCGACCGACCCGACTGAGATCCACTCGTCGTCGCGGGCGACGACGCGGCAGCAGTCGGCCGCGACCAAGGGGCGGGATCGCGATGTCCGCCGCGGCCGGGACCGACCACTTCGGAACCTCGTCAAAGCCAGTCGAACCAATCCTTCGGAAGCAGGGCGTAGCCGACGAAGGCCACGATGTCGAGCAGGGTGTGCGCCACCACCAGCGGCATTACCCGGCGGGTCCGCAGGTAGAACAGGCTGAACACGACGCCCATGACAGCGTTGCCGACGAAGGCGCCGAACCCCTGGTAGAGGTGGTACGAGCCCCGCAGCAGCGCACTGGTGGCGATGACCGCGCCGAGTCGCCACTGGAGCTGCCGCAGTCGGGTGATCAGGTACCCCACCACGATCACCTCCTCCAGCACGGCGTTTTGGCCGGCGGCGAGGACCAGCACCGGGACCGTCCACCACAGGTCGGGCAGCCCGGCGGGCACCAAGGTTGCGTTGACGCCGAGCTGCGCCGCCGCCCAGAACAGGGCCAGACCGGGCAGCCCGATCAGCGCGGCCAGACCGGCGCCCCGCACCAGATCCTGGCCAGGCCGCCGGACGTCCAGGCCGATGCTCCGAGCCGGTTCGCCGGGATCCCGTGCGAGCAGGTGCAGGGCGAGCAGCACCGGTAGCAGGGCGAAGACAATGCCGAGCAGCTGATACGTGAGGTCGAGGTAGGGCCGCGCGTTTCGGGAGGTGTTCAACGCGGCGGTCTGCGCAGACAGCGGCCCGTCGGCGGTGAGCTTGGCAACGATCGACACCAGCGCGTAGACGGCGGACTGGCCAAGGGACAGCCCGAGTACCAGCAGTGTCTCGGTGCCGAGGGTCCGGCGGGTCGCCGTGCGGCCGAGCTCGATTGTCACCGCACCACTGTGCCTGACCTGCCCGCCGGACGAGGCGGCGCCGAGCAGACCTCACGACCTGATCGCACATTCTGTGCGACCGGTGCCCACGCTCCGTGGACATTCTATGGCTGCCCGATCCCCCAGGAGAAGGAGACGCTCCCGTGGACCACGTCGCGCGGCTGCTGAAGGAGAGCTGGACCCTGGTCGAGGAGCACCGGGACCGGCTGAGCGGACACTTCTACGCCCGGCTGTTCCTGCTCGACCCCGCGTTACGCCCGCTCTTCCCGGTGCAGATGACCGGTCAGGGCGACCGTCTGCTGGAAGCGATCATCACCGCCATTCACACCGTGGACGACCCGGAAAGCTTCGACGAGTACCTCCGGTCGCTGGGCCGGGACCATCGGAAGTACCACGTCGATCCGTCGCACTACGCGACGATGGGCGTCGCGCTGCTGGACGCGCTGCGCAGCACCGCCGGCGACGGCTGGAACCTGGAGTTCGACCAGGCCTGGCGGGACGCGTACGCGGCGATCTCGGCGAAGATGATCGCCGGAGCGGCCGCGGACGACGACCCGCCGTTCTGGCACGCCGAGGTGCTCACCCATGAGCGGTACGGCTCGGACACCGCGGTGCTGACCGTGCGCGCGTTACAGCATCCACTGCGGTGGAAGGCGGGCCAGTACGTCAGCGTCGAGGTGCCGCGGTATCACCCTCGCGTGTGGCGCACCTACTCGGTGGCGAACGCCCCGAACGACGACAACGTGTTGGAGTTCCATGTCCGGACGCCGCCGGGCGCGGGGTGGGTCTCCGGCGCGCTGGTACGCCGGGTGAAGCGGGGCGATCTGCTGCGGGTGGCGGCGCCGATGGGATCGATGACGCTGGACCGGGCGTCCGACCGGGACATCCTGTGCGTCGCCGGCGGGGTCGGGCTGGCCCCGGTCAAGGCCCTCGTGGAGGAGTTGGCGAGCTACAACCGAACCCGCTGGGTACACGTGTTTTACGGGGCCCGCACCCGGGACGACCTGTACGGCCTCGCTGGCCTCCGGGAGTTGGTCACCGCGCACCCGTGGCTGTCGGTGACCCCGGCGTGCAGCGAGGACGAGGACTTCGACGGCGAGCTGGGCGCCATTCCTGAAGTGGTCGGCCGGTACGGCCCGTGGACGACGCACGACTGTTACGTATCCGGTTCGGCGCTGATGGTCCGGGCCGCCCTCCGCGTCCTCGCCGAGGACGAGGTGCCGCCGGAGCGCACCCGGTACGACACCTTCGGCGAGCTATAGGCCCCGGCTGGGGGCGCCTGACGCCTCTCTCGACCCGATGAGCGTTCCTCCCCCAAGACCGGGGCGCGTGCCGTGGCCCGCTCAGGCACGCGCCCCGGTCCCCCGAACGGGCGGACCGGCACCGCCCCGCACGACCACGTCCGCCCGGCCGTCCTTCCCACCCGGGCGGACGTGGTCGTTCCGCCGGAGTCAGGCCCCGGCCGACGGGTGTCGGTAGCGCCAGGGCAACCCGGAGTGGTGATACTCCTCGACCGGCACCAGGGGCGTGCCTGGTGCCATCCGGTCAACGTAGAGGTGCCCCTCAAGGTGGTCGATCTCGTGTGCCACGAGGCGCGCCATGCCGTACTCGAACGAGGTGATGATCCGGCCGCCGTCGACATGGGCATGTTCGACGTCGATGCGCAGCGGGCGGGGCACCAGGCCGCGGTGGTCGAAGAAGGAGAGGCATCCCTCGTACTGTTCGTCAACGTCGAGTGACTCGTCGACCACCCGGGGGTTGAGTAGGACCACCGGTTCGGCGTCTCGGTCCGGGGGCCGAACCACGGCGGCGGCCCGCGCGATGCCGAGTTGCGGGGCGGCGATGCCGACCCCCTTGCCGAACGGGTGCAGCTCGTCCAGGCGGAGCAGTGTCGCGGTCATCCGGTCGACCGTGTCCCGGGCCACCTGCTCCTCGTGCGGTAGGTCGAACGGTTGGGTGGGTCGGCGCAGCAGGTCGTCACCGCGCTGGACGATGCCGAGGCCGCGCATCCGGTCGCTGGGGCGGACCCGGCCGGGATCCTCCGACTCGCCCTCGGGCCGGGCCCGGAACCGCCACTGCATCCGGTAGCGGGCGTTCAGCGGCGGGGCGTCGGTCGCCCAGTCGAAGATCGCCCGGTCGCCCTCCGCGTGCTGGGCCACCGGGGTGCGCAGCGGGCCCTCCTCCGCCGAGAGCGAGGTCTCCGCGCCCCAGACCTGCGGGTCGAGTGCCGCTGGCAGGTCCAGGCGTACGGCCAGGTGCCGGGTGGGTACCCGGACGGCGCGCTGGAACCAGGGGCCCCACTTGTCCGCCCCGACGTGGTAGGCGTACTCGATGGTGGCCCGGTCGCCCGGGTAGAGGGGGAAGCGGCGGTCGGAGTTCTCGAAGAGCAGCCAGATCTCCTTGAACGCGTCCCGGTCGTGCTTGGCCCGCCAGTGCATGGCCTCGCGCTCGTCGCCGTCCAGCCGGTACGCCCGCAGTTGCAACTCGCCGAAGGTGAGCGGGTGTTCCCGGTGGTGCCGGTTGGAGCGGCCGGGGTCGGTCGGGTAGCGGTCGACGGCCACCCGCACCAGGTAGCGGGTAACCGGCTCGGTACCCGCGTTGTACAACTCTCGCCGGATCACACACGTGTACGCCTCGTCGGTGTATGAGAGCGTGGCCTGTTCCCGCTCGACGATGAGTCCGGTTCCGGGCGGGAGCCATTGCCCCGGGGCATGCGGTTCCCGATGGTGGGCTTTGTCGCCGCGGGCGTGCCGCAGTTCGTCGTACTCCCGGAAGCGCTGCCAGATCGCTCCGCTGGCCTCCAGGACGGCCTCCGCGCGCCGGGCGAAGTCCTCGGTGGGGCGGTGTCGCCGCCCCTCGACGTGGCTGACGTACGACGGGTCGAACCCCATCAGCGTCGCGAGCTGTTTCTTGGACAGTCCCCGCCCGGTCCGGTAGCGGGCGAGTTCGGCGGCGAATGAGTCGGCAGCCCGATCGAGCGGTGAGGTCGTCATCAGCTTCCTCGTGGCCGGGGTATTCAGTTTCACGTTTCGCCGTCGGTCATGTACATAACTGCCGTCTTGTCGACACGAGGCTTGACGTATCAGCGACATGTGTCGATACTCTGGCCGCCGTTTCCCGAGCTGAACGACGGGTAGTACGCCCGGGGCGCGAGCGGACCGACGGGGCGATCCGGGTCACCCCTCCCGCCCAGGCGAGCCTTTCCTCAACTCAAGCTCTACGGTTAGGCTAGCCTTAGCTCAGCGGTGGACGCTTCGAACGGGGGATGAGTCAGGTGACAGCGGTCATGCCGGGGCGACTGACCGCCGCTACGCTGGCCCCGATCACCGCTGCCCTGCGGCAGATGTTCGGCACCGACGACGTGCCCGGGCTCGCCCCCGGCCTGCTGGTGACCGACGAGTTCGGTTGGGACCCCGCCACGAGGCTGCTCGACGGCACTCGACTCCCCGAACTCCTACGCGCGGCCAGCCGACAATGGGGTGGCAGCCCGCACGCCTGCGCCGCGCTCGCCTGGAAGTCGTACAGCTACTGGGCGGCGCTGCCGGTGGTGCTGGGTTGGGCCTCGGCCCGACGGGTCCCGCTGCTCGACCCCGCCGACACGTTGATCCATTTCGAGGACCACCGGGCGCTGCCGACGATGGGCCTGCGCCCGTCGACCACCGTCGCCGTCCTGCCGGCGGACCCGCTGGCGCTGGCCGGCCTCCCCGAGGTACGGGTTGTGCCGGGTGAGGCGGAGCTGCTCGGCGCGCTCCGGGCGTCGCTGCTCGACGCCCACCTCGCCCCGATGATCTCGGCGATCCAGGCCGAGGTGCGGATCGGCACCCGGACGCTGCTCGGTTCGGTGGCTTCCGGCATCGCGCACGGAATCCTGCGCGCCGCCGACGGTCTGCCCGGCTCGTCGGTCGCGACAATCGACACCCTGCTCGGGGCACTCGACCTGCGGGACCTGGTGGATCTGGTCCCCGGCCCGTCCGGCGAGCCGACCGTGCAACGCCGCACCTGCTGCCTGGCGTTCACCCTCCCCCAGCCCAAGACCTGCCAGGGCTGCTGCGTCCGGCACACCTGAGGGCGACAGCACCTGACCGTCGTCAACCACCGGTGGTGGGGCCGACCTCAACCACCGGTGGTACCGGTCCCCACCTCGGCGGGTGTCAGCCGGTGAGTTCGCGCACGTCCCAGAGCCAGACCCCGCCTGTGTGGGTCGGCCGGACCCCGGTCAGCTCGGTCATCGCGCGGCGCAGCGCGTCGTCGTGCCGGTGCGGGCCGAGCACGACCGCTCCGGCCCGCCAGTACCGCAGGTCGTCCACGGCTGCCACCCGCGTCCGCGCGGTGATCGGCGGCACCGCTCCGGTACGCCGGATCTCGCCGAAGAAGTCGCTGGTCGGACGGGGCGGCGCGGTGAAGAGGGCTACCCGGTGCTTCCCGGGCCGGGTGTCCGGGCCGAGGAAGTAGCCCCGGGCGATCGGCATCTCCAGCCCAGTCTCGGCCGACCAGCGCAGCGGGTCGGCGTAGTGGGTGTCCGGGAGTGGCAGGGTCACGATGCTGCGCCCGCCCGCCACGTAGGGACGCCAGGCACCGGAGGTGACGAACGCGGGGGTCGGATCGAGCCGGACCGCCGGCAGCGGGGTGGGCAACAGCGGAACCAGGGCCATTGCCAGCACCGTGCCGGTGGCGAACCGGATCTGCGGCCGGGCGTCCGGGTATCGGGCGGCGAGCCTACGGGCGCGTTCGGCCCCGTACGCCAGCAGCAGTCCGATGACCGGGGTGACGGCCAGCGTCCAGCGGGTCGGCACCACGGAGTGCAGGACCGGCAGCTCCTCCAGCACCGCCCAGGGCGCGGGGACCCCGGTTGCCCGGCCGTTGAACTGGATCTCCCGCCCGAGCGAGAGTACCGAGAAGAGCAGTGCGAGCACGGCGAGACCACGGACGACGGCGTCCCGCCGCAGCCACCAGACCAGCGCCACGAAGAGCACCACCAGCGGCCAGCCGAAGAACGCGTTCTCCTCGGTGGGGTTCTTCGCCAGACCCTTCGCGCTCCGCTCGTCACCGGCCAGAGACTCGCGGGAGTACGCCACGAAGGACGCGAGGTCGGTGGAGTAGCCGCGGATGAGGCGGGACAGCCCCTGGTATGCGCCGGGCCCGAAGAACTGCACGGAGAGCGGGTACGCCAGCACGGCCAGCGCCACCGCGGCGGCGACCGCCAACCCGGCGAGGAAGGAGCGGGCCCGCCGGCGCAGTTCGGGCCGGCCGAGGGCGAGCGCGACCACGACCACCCCGAGGCCGATCGCGGTCATCAGCAGGATCTCCAGGTTGAGGAACGCCTGCCAGACGATCACCAGTGCGAGCAGCAATCCGTTGCGCAGCCAGCGCCCCGGATCACCGAGCCGCAGGGTACGCCAGATGATCAACGGCACCACGAACTGGCTGACGATGTTCGGGTGGGCGTTGGCGTGCGAGACCATGGCGGGGGCGTAGGCGCAGAAGGCCGCACCGAGCCACGCCGGTCCGCGCGACCCGACCAGCACCCTGGACAGCAGGAAATACCAGGAGGTCGCCGTGGCGGCCATGCCGAGGGTGAGAAAGAGCAGAAAAGACGTCCGGGGGCCGACCAGGACCGTGACCGGCGTCATCGGCAGAGATACGGATAATACGGACGTATTCGCCATCAAATTGACGGATTCCGGCACGTTCATCCGATCCGAGGTGAACGGATAGACGAAATCGGTCAGCACCCGCGCGCCATGCGCCATCATCCACTCGAACTGCGACTGGTCGGTGCGGTTGTCCCGGATTCCCTGGCGCGGGTCGAGCCACAGCCGCGCGGTCACCCAGAACGCGAGCCCAACGAAGCCCAGCACAGCCAGCGCGTCCGCCAGCCAGCCACGGGCAAGCCAGCCACCCCGGTCAGGTGCGCCCGCTCCAACCCGACTCCCGGTCACGACGCAGGAGTCCCCGATTCAGGAGTAATCATAACAATTCATAGAGTAGTCAGACGAAGAGGCCGCCGTGCCAGATTCGGGGGACTGGGTACCATGTGCCGGGTTCGCCGACCATCGATCAGACACCCTCCCCGGGTCACAATCCGGCCCACCGGAGTGCCCCGATTTGTTCTGCCTTCTGCTCGGATGATTCACTCTGTCGGTTCAGGCGCGGATCGAGGCACATCGTGAGGAATCGACGCATGGCAGAAATCACCGGAAATCAGCGGGGTGCGGCTCCTCTGAGGTGATCGTCTATTGTGGGATGGCACCGCCGAGGTAGCGGCTGTTGTGGATGCGTTGTTGTTCCTGGGCCAGGTGCCAGGTCCAGTACTGGTCGAAGTCGCCGTTGCTGATCAGGGTGCGGAGTTTGAGGATTGCTTCGGCGCCGTCGAGGCCCCAGCGAGCGCCGGTGACGTCCATACGATCTTTGACCAGGTGGCGGCAGGCGCCTTCGATCACCCCGGTGGCGATCGGCCACCCGTTGGCCAGCGCGGTCGGGTAGTCCAGGTACGGTTTTTTGGCCAGCAGGTAGGCGGCGGCGACATCGGCGGGTTTGCGTTTGCCGGGGTCCAGGCCGTGGTAGGTGGCCTTGCGTCGGATGGCTGCGGCGACTATGCCGGCCCGTCCGGCCAACACCTGCCGGGCCTGGGCGCGGACCCACCGTTCGGCGTTCGGGTCGCCCTCCGGGTGGAAACACCAGGTGGCCTTCCAGAGGTACTCGATGACGTGGATGAAGTCCACAACAACCGGCAAGGTGATCTTGCGGGTTTTGGCCTCGGCGTGGATCCGGTCGATCTGGTGGGTGTTGCCGTCGACCAGGGCGATCCAGGTCCGAGCGTGGTCGGGGTCGCGGCGGTCGGCCTCGGCGAACCCGGCGGCGATCACCGCCGCGGCGTCGTCGGTCACGCTGGCGTGCAGCCACTTGCCGGAGGTGACCGGCGCCGGGGTAGCAGTTTGGGCCGCTTCGGGGTCCTCGGGCAGGATGTCGGCGATGGTGCGCGGCTTGCCGGTCACGTCGAAGACCGCGGCGACCTCGCACATCCGCTTGCGGTTGCGTTTCTCGCCCTTGGACCGGCGGCCGGCCAGTTTCTGGCTGACCGCGGCCTTGGCGGTGCCCGCGCGGAGCCCGTCGGGGCGCATCACCACCCCTTTGGCGTCGAAGGACAACGCCAGCACATCATCATCGGCCGACCAGTCCGGGGCGTGGGCGGTGTAGAAGGCATCCACATCTATCGCCGCTGCGGCGGCCAACGCCTCGACCTGCCGTTTCCCGATACGCACCGTGGTGGCCCGCTCAATCGCGGCCGCCGCGTCGGTGAACGAGCCGCGGGCCGCCTCGGCCGCGGCCAACCGGCGCAGTCCATGCGAGTGCTTCTCCACGGGCAGGTTCAACACCGCGTCCGCCGGGTTCAGATCGGCCCGCGCCCGCGCCCGGTAGGCGATACGCGTCACCACCACCTCACCGAACCGGGTGGCCAGCGTCCGCTGCCGCCCCCGCTCGGCCCACCCCCGCAGATGGCTATCGGCGTCGGTCACCTCGTCGAGCCGTTCCTCCCGACTGGCACGAAGATCCAGACTGTCCTGCAACAACTGACACAGCAACCGCATGCCATCGGTATGCAGCCGCTCCTCCAGTTCGGCGTGAGTCATCCCCGCCGCATG
Source organism: Micromonospora sp. WMMA1363 (assembly GCF_030345795.1). NCBI lineage: Bacteria > Bacillati > Actinomycetota > Actinomycetes > Micromonosporales > Micromonosporaceae > Micromonospora > Micromonospora sp. WMMA1363. Next base: position 4,356,527 of record NZ_JAUALB010000001.1, on the reverse strand, counting down.
CTCACCGGACAGGAAGTCCACCATCGCGCCGAACCGCACGGATGAGCCGGCGAAAGCATCGTCCGCCGTCTCGGATGCGTACTCTTGCACCGGGCTCCCTCTTTGCTGATGTTCGTGTCTCGCAACCGACGAACATAGCGGGAGGATCCCTTTCACCATCACAACCAGTAACACATCCCCAGGCCACACAGCGTGTCGCCGCACCTCACCAGAGCCGCACCCAAATCAGCGTGTGCAGTCCGAGGTCCTGGAGGGCCTCGCGACCGCGGTGAACCATCGCCGCTGGTTCGTCGAGCTCGCCCTGCCGTACCTCGGTGACAACCCGATCGAGATCGGCAGCGGTCTCGGCGACTACGCTCTGGAGTGGGCCGAGCGGCTGCCGCACTTCACCGCGACCGAGGCCGACCCCGATCGGCTGGTCATGTTGAAGGACCGCCTCGCCGCCGAGCCGTCCGTCGAGGTACGGGAGATGCTGCTTCCCCACTCGGAGCGCGGCGACTACAGCGCCGTTGTGTCGTACAACGTGCTGGAGCACATCGAGGACCACGTCGGCGCACTGCGCAGCATGCGGGACCTGGTCCGGCCCGGCGCAGCGGTGATCATCATCGTGCCGGCCTTCCAGTTCGCGATGAGCCCAGCCGACATCGCCACCGGCCACGTCCGGCGCTACACGAAGAAGACCCTGACAGCCGCGATGACCGAGGCCGGTCTGACGGTGGAGAGAATCAACTACGCAAACGCCCTCGGTCTGATCGGCTACTTCATGGCGACAAAGGTCTTCCGGCTGATGCCGAAGGAAGGCCCGATGGTCAAGGCCTACGACGCCCTGATCCTTCCGGTCACGAAGGCGGCCGAACAGCGCTTCCGTCCCCCGTTCGGCCAGTCCGTCTTCGCTGTCGCCCGCGCCCTCCCCTAACGGCCCGGACTCCGAACCCACCCCACCCTCGATCTTGCACTTCGGGTCGGCGATCCGTGGCCTACGCCCGGATCCTGCCGCGGAAAGCACAAGATCGCGGGGCCTCCGGGGCGCACGGGGGCGGGTGCTACTGCTTGACCTGGTAGGTGGGGCGGATGACGGCACGGGCCAGGGTGTGGAAGGCCAGGTTGAAGCCCACGTACGCCGGGGTGGCGTCGGGGGTGACGTCGAGCCGCTCGACGTCCAGGGCGTGCACCGCGAAGACGTAACGGTGCGGGCGGTCACCCGGCGGCGGGGCGGCACCCCCGTAGCCCTGCTCGCCGTAGTCGTTCCGCACCGTGAACGCGCCGGCCAGCTCGGCGCCGCTCGCGCCCCGGGGAAGGTGTGTCACGGCGGGTGGCAGGTTGACCAGCACCCAGTGCCAGAAGCCGCTGCCGGTCGGCGCGTCCGGGTCGAAGCAGGTCACCACGAAACCCTTGGCCCCGGCCGGGAAGTCCGACCAGGCGAGCTGCGGAGAGACGTTGTCGCCACCGACGCTCGGGTGCGCGTACGCGGCCTCCATCGGCTCGCCGTTGTGCACGTCGTCACTGGTGAGGGTGAACGACGGCACCGTCGGCAGCAGTTCGTACGGGTCCGGGGCGATCGGTCGTTCTAGGGTCATCGGGACGGATCCTTCCGGTGAGCACGATTTCTCCTGCGCACCTTCATACCCTGTCACCACCGCGCTGCGAACCGGAAGCCAGCCGAGAAGGCGTCATTCCGCCGCCCCCGGTCGCCGCGCTGGTCACCGTCCGACCCGCCACCGAGGACGATCGCCACCAGCCTGAGCGCACTCCACCTTCCCTCGTCCCGGGCACCGAGTCGCCGACAAGTGCTCCGGCCAGTCGTGGAGCCGACCGCCCTACGGCGGGAGCCCGGAGGGGTCGTACCTCCGGGTCGATCGAACGGAGTGACGGCCCCCGGTCACTCCGCTCAGGCCATCCGGTCACCGGAGGCGCGGTGTCCATGCCCAGTGGGCGAAGGGCCAGGTACTGGCGGTGTTACGCTGCCGACTCGGGTCGATGACACCACTCCGGGTCGATGACACCACTCACCGGCAGCCCGACGCACGGGGAATTCAGCAGGGTTTCCCCGGCCTCCCACAGGCGGTAAGATCCGGATAATGAACGGTTGGACCGTTAGATTGGCCAAGCAACACACCCAGGGCTATTGCATTGTCGTGTTGCTGCTGGTCACGGTCGGTTTTCCGGTAGTCACGGCGTCGATGAGCTCGTGTGGGCGGTGACTGGCCCGGCGAGTTGCTTCGGCGATGTTGGTGGCGCCGTCGGTGTGGTGGTATCCGATTGCGGTGTTACGGAGGGTGGCGAACACGGCAGGACCGTTGTGGGTCCTGGCCTGGTGGGCGTCTTCACGTAGCGTGACGTCTCGGACGTGATGTAGGCGGTTCTCGATATGCCATTCAGAGCGCGCCCAGGTGCCGAGGTCGGCGGGTTGGGCCTGGTCGGCGGGCAGCGAGATAGTCAGGTACTCCGTTTCGCGAGTGGTCTTGCCCTTGATCGTGCGGGTCCGGGTGATCCGGACGGCCTGTTCGGCGTTGGGAAAGCCCAGCCCGCCGGGGGTCTTGACGGTGAGTGCCTTGACGGTGCGGGTCTCTTTGCGGCCGTGACCGGTCTCGCGGGTCTGTGCCCCGACCGGGACCTGCGCCCAGGGCAGGGCCTTGAGCTGGGCGAACAGCTTGGGTTGGTTGGCCTTGATCGGGACCATCAGATGAGCGTCGGCGGAGGCGAGCAGATCGGCGTGCCCGGTCTGGGCGTGCAGCGCGTCGGCGACGACCAGGACGTCCTTCAGGGATCCCAGCACGGCCGCAACCAGGCGTAGTAGTGGGGTGAACGCCGGGATTTCGTTCGACTTCGCCGTGATCTGAACCTGGGCGAGCACGATCCCGGTGCTGGTGTCGTAGGCCGAGAGCAGATGCACCTGCCGCCCGTCGGCGAGGCGGGCACCCCGGGCGACCTTCCCGTCGATGGCGATGACGAGTCGCCCCCGGCGCCCGCCGATCACGACCGGCCCGGCCCGCTCCCGCAACCAACACGCGAGGACCTGCGACAACACCTCGGCGTCGAGCCGGATCAGCAGCCGCCACACCGTCGTCGCGGCCGGTACCCGGCCGTCGAACCCGAGCCGGGTCCACACCGACTCGTCCTGGAAGCGCATCCAGTCCGCGACCGCGGCGAACGTGCACGCCCCGGCGAGTACCGCGCACACCGCCGCCGCCAGGACACTGACCAGCGGATACCGCCGGCCCCGCGGATCGCGCGGGTCGTTGATGACCGCCAACGCCACGAACAAGCTGCGGCGGTCACTGTCACGGTCGCTACCGGTGACCACAACCGGTGACGGCAGGCTGGGGGGTCGGTGCGGCAGCACGATCTCGGTCAGTGATGATGACATCAGCGGGTACGGTCCTGTTCTCGATCACGGTTGTCTTCGCAAACACCATGATCACCAACGGGCCGTACCCGTCCCACATGGACCCCGGACCTCGCCGAACCCCCTGCGAAACCCCAGTTCAACCGCCCTTTGATCGACTACGCAACAGCCCTGGCAACACACCCCCGACCCCGTGCGGGTTTTGGTGCGACGAACGATGCTTGAAGCGCACAATACGAGACTGCGACTCACAGTTCCGGTGGCCGCGCGCTGCGAGTTCGAGAATATCTACCACTACACGGTACACAAGACCGGAAGTCAATGGATAAAGGCCCTGTTCAGCGATTCCGTCGTTTATCGCTACTCCGGACTACTGCCCTACGTTCCACGACTTTCCACGGGGCGTCAGCGGTCCGTGCCACCACCCGGCCACATAGCCCTGTCCGCATTCCTCCCCTACGAGCGCTACCGGGCCATCCCAAAACCCGACAAACATCGCGCGTTTTTCGTGCTTCGAGACCCACGCGACATCGTAGTTTCGAGCTACTTCTCGCTCCGAAAGTCGCATGCACCGATGGGCGACATACCCACGGTGCGGAAGACCCTCCAGGGAATTCCGATGAAAGACGGGCTGCTCCATGTCATCAAATACCTTTCCGAAAAGGGCCTTTACCGGACGCTCCGATCGTGGGCACTTGCTCCGAGTTCGGACACGTTCCACCTGTTCCGATACGAAGACCTAACCGGGGAACGACAGCAGGATGAGATGGATCGACTGCTGCGCCACTGCGGCATCTTCATCCCACCACCCGAGCTGGAAGCCCTTGTCTCCCGCTACAGCTTCTCGAAAATGCGGAAGGAACAAGGAGGCACCCAATCAAATTCGCACTACCGAAAAGGAAAAGCCGGCGACTGGCGCAACCACTTCGACGACGAGGTCTCGGAGGCTTTCGTCGCGGCAACCGGCGATCTCGTCGAGATTCTCGGCTACCCCGCCACGCGGTGAGCCCGGCATGCGGTGAGCCCGGCATGCGGTGAGCCCGGTCGCTCGGTGGCACGTTGCACCCGTGGAGCGGGCCAGCCGCCGCGAACCCGGACACCTGCGGGGGTTGAAAGGTCGGAGCTGATTCGGGCTCTTCGTCGTGGTCTGCCGCGCGGGCGGGGCCCGGAGGCTTGGCGACAGCCGCCCTGGGGATCATCGCCATGGTGGTGAGCGTTCTCTCGATGATCCGCTTCGCACCGAGGCGAGACCGCCTCGTCACCCCACAACGCACCCTCTGACCGGCGCTCGACCTGGTCAGAGGGCCTTCTCGGTCCACAGGCGCGGAGGGTGTGGGATTCGAACCCACGAAGAGGTTGCCCCCTTACCGGTTTTCAAGACCAGCGCCATCGGCCACTAGGCGAACCCTCCCGGCCCACGCACCCCGGCAAAGTACGCGACCGCGCCTAGTCTGCCACGACGCTCCGTCTGGCGTGCGGGCACCTCCGCCACCGGCCGGACGTCCACAGTGGGTACGACCGCTTCGCCCGGGATGGCCTCCCGGTCACCGGGCGGGTGCGGTAGACAGGGATCATGCGTGCGATCACGATCCCGGATCCCGGCGGACCTGACGCGTTGGTCTGGGCCGAGGTGCCTGACCCGGAGCCCGGCCCCGGCGAGGTGATCGTCGATGTACGGGCCAGCGCGGTTAACCGCGCCGACCTGCTGCAACGGCAGGGGTACTACCCGCCGCCACCGGGCGCGCCGGAATACCCGGGTCTGGAGTGCTCCGGGGTGGTCGGCGCGACCGCCCCCGACGTATCCGGTTGGGAGGTCGGCCAACCGGTGTGCGCGCTGCTGGCCGGCGGCGGATACGCGGAGCGGGTGGCCGTACCGGCCGGGCAGGTGCTGCCGGTGCCGGCGGGCATCGACCTGGTGGACGCGGCAGCCCTGCCCGAGGTGGCCTGCACGGTCTGGTCGAACGTGGTGCAGCTGGCCAGGTTGACGGCGGGCGAGACGCTGCTGGTGCACGGCGGCGGCAGCGGGGTCGGCACCTTCGCGATCCAGCTCGGGTCGGCGCTCGGCGCGACGGTCGTGGTGACCGCCCGGTCGGCCAAGCACGACCAGGTGCGGGAACTGGGCGCCGCTCACGTGATCGACTACCGGGAGCAGGACTTCGTCGAGGAGATCCGGCGGGTAACCGGCGGTCAGGGCGCGGACGTGATCCTCGACATCATGGGCGCGTCCTACCTCGGGCGGAACGTGGCCGCCCTGGCCACCGGCGGCCGGCTCGTGGTGATCGGCATGCAGGGTGGCCGAAAGGGAGAGCTGGACGTCGGCGCGCTGCTGGCCAAGCGGGGGACGGTGGCCGCGACGGCGCTGCGCTCGCGACCGCTGGCGGAGAAGGCGGAGATCGTCCGGGGGGTTCGCGAGCAGGTGTGGCCGCTGGTGGCGGCGGGGACGATCCGCCCGGTCGTGGACCGTCGGCTGCCGATGGTGGACGCCGCCGCGGCACACCGCCGGGTGGAGTCGAACGAGCACGTCGGCAAGGTGCTGCTGACTGTCCCCTAGCGCGGCAGCACGAGACGCGCGCCGGCCCCCTCGCCGCCCAGTTCGTCCCCGGGGTTGTAGAGGGTGCAGCGCCGCAACGACAGACAGCCGCAGCCGATGCAGCCGTCCAGGTCGTCGCGGAGCTTGCCGAGGAGCCGGATCCGCTCGTCCAGCCGGTCCCGCCAGGCACGGGAGAGGCGGGCCCAGTCCGCGGGGGTGGGGGTTCGCGAGGCGGGTAGCGAGTCGAGCGCGGCGCGGATCTCGTCCAGCGAGATACCGACCTGCTGCGAGATCCGGATGAACGCCACCCTACGCAGCTCGGCCCGCGCGTACCGGCGCTGGTTGCCGCCGGTACGCGCGGCCCGGATCAGCCCGAGCCGCTCGTAGTAGCGCAGGGCGGAGGGCGCCACGCCGCTGCGCTCGGCGAGCTGGCCGATGGTCAGTGAATCGTGCATCACGTCGCCTTGAGTTGAAGTGCACTTCAACTTGCAGGCTATCCGCATGACCACACTCGCCACCACCACCAGGCTCGCCGACGCTGCCGCGCCCCTCGACGGCCGGCACCCGGTTGCGCCGCTGCTCGAACGGGTGCGCGCCGGCCGGGAGTTCGGCGCCAACGTCTACTCCACCATCGACGTGCTCTGGGTGCTCTACGACCAGATCCTGCGGGTCAGCCCGACGACCGTCGACGACCAAGATCGGGACCGCTTCCTGCTCTCCAAGGGGCACGCGGTCGCCGGCTACTACGCGGTGCTCGCCGCGAAAGGCTTCATTCCGGTCGACTGGCTCGACGACCAGGGTGGGCCGGCGAGCCGACTCGGCGACCACCCGGACCGGCTGCTGGTGCCGGGGGTGGAGATCGGCTCCGGCTCGCTCGGCCACGGGCTGGGCCTCGGCGTCGGCTCCGCGCTCGGGCTGCGGGCCCAGGGCCTGCTGGCCCCCAGGGTGTACGTGCTGCTCGGCGACGCTGAGCTGGACGAAGGATCCAACCACGAGGCGATCGCGTACGCGGGAGCGACCGGACTGGCCAGCCTCACCGCGATCGTGGTCGACAACTCGTCCGCCACCCACGGCTGGCCCGGCGGCGCGGCAGCCCGGTTCACGGTCAACGGTTGGACCGCGGCGACCGTCGACGGGCGCGACCACTCGGCCCTGCACACCGCCCTGACCGGGCAGGACAACCACCGGCCGCACGTCGTCGTCGCGGTCGTCGACACCGGGGAGTGACCGTGCGCGACTGCTTCATCGACACCACCACCTCACTGCTGGCGGAGGATCCGCGTTCGGCGCTGGTGCTCGCCGATATCTCCGCCGCCCAGTTCGCCGCGGCTGCGGCCCACCACCCGGACCGCGTGCTCAACGTGGGCATCCGGGAACAGCTGATGGTCGGTGTGGCCGGCGGGCTGGCCCTGACCGGGTTGCGGCCGGTCGTGCACAGCTACGCGCCGTTTCTGGTCGAGCGGGCGTACGAGCAGCTCAAGCTCGACCTGGATCATCAGGGGGTGAGTGCGGTGCTGGTCAGTGTCGGCGCCTCGTACGACCGGGCGGCCGCCGGGCGCACCCATCTCTCGCCGGCCGACGTCGCGCTGATCGACACCCTGCACGGGTGGACCGTTCACGTCCCCGGGCACCCGGCGGAGGTGCCGGCCCTGCTGCGCGCGTCGGTGGCCACCGACGCCTCGGCGTACCTGCGGTTGTCGGTCCTGCACAACGACCGGCCGCGCGGGGGCGACGGCGCGCTTCAGGTAGTCCGGGACGCCGGGCCGAAGGCGCCGCTGCTGGTGGCGGTCGGACCGGTCCTCGACGCGGCCGTGGCGGCGGTCGCGGACCTGCCGGTCACCGTGGCGTACACGCACCGGCCGCGGCCGTTCGATGTCGCCGGGTTGCGGGCGCTGGCCGGTTCCGAGGTGATCCTGGTCGAGCCGTACCTGGCCGGCACCTCCAGCCGGACGGTCACGACCGCGCTGGCGGACTGCCCGCACCGGCTGCTCGCCCTCGGCGTCGGCCGGCAGGAACTCCGGCGGTACGGGTCCGTCGACGACCACACCCGGTGGCATGGGCTGGACGCGGTGGGGTTGCGCCGGTCGGTGACCGACTTTCTGTCTCCGGCCCCGGTGTAGGCAGCACTCCGGGTGAGGTGGCCAGCTATCTGGTGCACGCGCTGATCACGACGTGCGTGAGGCACGGCCGGTGTCGGTCCTCGCGCACGTTCGGCCCCGGGCGCGGTGCGGCCGTGTCAGGCCGAGGTGCTCCGGCGGCGGGCGCGTTCGCGGCCGAGGATCCAGAGGGCCTCGACGCCGTCCTTCCACGTGATCTTCTTGCCCTCCTCGCGGCCCCGCGCACGATAGCTGATCGGGACCTCGTACGGGCGGATCCGGCGCCGCAGCAGCTTGCCGGTCACCTCGGCCTCCATGCCGAAGCCACGCGAGCGGATCTCGAGGGAGCGGTACAGCCGGACCGGCATCAGCTTGAAGCACGTCTCGAGGTCGCCGATGTAGGAGTTGAACAGCAGATTCGCCGCCATCGTCACGCCCTTGTTGCCCATCACGTACCAGAAGCTGTAGGCGCTGTGACTGCCGAACGTGCGGTTGCCATAGACCACGGTGGTACGCCCGTCGAGGACCGGCGCGAGTAGCTTGGGGATGTCCTGCGGGTCGTATTCGAGGTCGGCGTCGAGGATGACCATGTACTCACCCTCGGCCTGGTCGACTGCCGTCCGGATGGCTGCGCCCTTGCCGGCGTTGCGCGGGTGGGTGATGACGCGCAGCCGCGCGTCATCGGCACGACCGAGGATCTCGCCGGTGCTGTCCCGGCTACCGTCGTCCACCACGACGAGTTCGATCTCGCATGGGTAGTCGACCGCCAGCGCCTGCTTGAGTGCGTCCGCGATGCGTTCTTCCTCGTTGTAGACCGGCATGAGGATCGAGAGCTTCACGGAATTCTCCCCGGTAACGGGCAACGCGCCGGCCCAGGGTACCTTGCCGACTTGCTCCGTCGGGCGTTCGGCCACCGTCCGACCAGCTCGTCAACGCCGGTGAACGGCTGGTCGAGGTCCGCCGACACGGTCACTCGACCTGCGTTACGACCGGATCGTCCGGTTCAGCTCTCCGCGCCCAACTATTCCGAAGCGTATTCACATATCTGCGCCACACGCGTTACCTTCCGGTAACTCGATCGATGCCTCACGATTGATCGGATCGAAAGGAGTGCGTCGATGCATGGCATCCCCAGGCGTGGACGGACGACCCGACGGCGAACCCTCACCGCCGTGATCGCCACCGTTCTCGTCCTCCCGCTGCTCGCCGCGCCGGCCACCTCCGCAGCCGCGGCCAACCGTCCGACCGTCCAGCCACTCCCCGCCCACCTCGAGGCGATCCGCGCCGCCGAGGCCACCACGCTCTACGGCACGCCCGGCATCCGTCCTTTGGAGCAACGCCGCACCGCCCTCGTCACGATGGGCGACAGCGAGATCTCCGGCGAGGGAGTCGGCAACTACGTTCCCGGCACGCACCAGCCCGGAAACTGGTGCGACCGCTCCTACGACCAGGCGCTCTTCCGCACCGGCATCGCCGCCGACGAGAAATACAATATCGCCTGCTCCGGGGCGGCCCCGTGGCACCTGATCGCGGGCGGGCCGACCCAGCACAACGAGCTGAACCAGGGTGACCACCTCGCCATCAAGGCCCGCAACACGCACGTCGAGCTGATCTGGGTGGTGGTGGGCGCCAACGGCGACGGCACCATCCAGTTCGGCCCGGTCGCCACCGACTGCGCGATCCGTCGGGTGTTCTTCCTCGGCCCGTGCTGGCGCACCTACACCGACCAGTGGACTCTCCGCACCGACGGCAGTCGCCGTGCCGTCGAGGAAGCGCTGCTCGACATCCGGCGGACCATGACGAACGCCGGCTACCTGACCTCGGACTACGAGCTGGTGCTCATGTCCTATCCGAGTCCGGGCAGCCCCGACGTCGAGGACAACCCGAACTTCCCCGGCTGGTACGCGGGCGGCTGCCTGCTCTACCTGGCGGACACGGCGTTCGCCCGGAACAAGGCGGTGCCGCTCTTCGAGCAGGCGATCCGGGCGGCGGCGACCAACACCGGCACTCGCTACCTGGACGCGAGCCGGCTCTTCCACGGCCACGAGGTCTGCACCGACAACACGTCGGTACGTGGCCTCTACATCGAACTCGGGATCTGGGACGAGAACGCGGCCCGGCAGTCGTTCCACCCGAACTACCGGGGGCACGGCATGTTCGCCCAGTGCATCACCCAGTTCTACGCCGCCGGCCAGCAGGCGGCTACCTGTGTCGACCCCGCCAGCACCGGCAACGGCGTGCTCTACCCGGGCCTGTTCGAGTTCCGGCAGCTACGCAACGCGGCCACCGGACACTGCGTCGACGGCAAGGGATACAACTCGCGCAACGGCACCGTCCAGCAGTCGTACCGCTGCCATGGCGGCCGTAACCAGGGATTCTGGTACGACCCCACCCGTCGGTCGCTGCACTCCGAGCTGTCCCACGACCGCTGCCTCGACGTGGCCGGCGGGTCGCTGACCTCCGGAACGGCGGTGAACATCTACGACTGCCACGGCGGCGTCAACCAGAAGTTCGTGTTCAGCGGAGCGCAGATAAGGGCCGCCGGAAACACCAACCTCTGCCTGGCCTTCGACGACCCGTGGCTGGGCACGCCGCGGCTACGGCTGGCGACCTGTTCGACGAGCAGCCACCAGCGGTGGTCCTTCGAGTCCCGCACCTTCACCAACCCGGTCGGCTACGGCCACGACGACTGGATCGGCTCGCGCGTCTACTGACTCACGTACTGACTCACGCACCGGTGAGCGTTCGAACAGGAAGGAGTGGCCATTCTGCTCGGAATGGTCACTCCTTCCGCGAATCCGCGGGCGGTGTGCGGAACAGCTACTTGCCGCGCGGCGCTTGGGACGTGTTCGGGTTCGGTAAGGAAGCGGTCAGCGGACCACCACGGGACGGAACGTAGCCGGGCGGGCGGCTGCGGGAACCGCGTCGCCGACGGTCGCCACAAGCCGCTCGCGTGCGGCGCGGACGCGGATCTTGAAGGCGCGGTTGAGCACGGCGTCCAACTGCCACACCTGGGTGGGGCGCCGGGTGCGGATGAAGAACCGCTCTCGAACCCCGTCGATGGCGGTGGCGGCCAGCTCGACCGAGTGCCGGCGCGGATCCGGGCTCCAGGTGACGTCGCTCAGCTCCCGCAACTCGGTGTTGAGGTACAGGCGGAGCCGGTGCAGCACGCGGGTCTGCTGGGTGACGACCAGCCGCCGGTGGGTCAGCAGCAGCAGGTACTCGCCGGCCATCGGGCGCTCCGGCCGCCCGCATCGGGCGACGAGGATGGTCGCGTCGCCGGAGCCGACGCAGCGGCGGAAGACCGGCATGTGCCGACTGGCGATCTGCATCGCCACACCGGCCTCGGCGGCGGCCGGAAGGAACGTACGGGAAAACACGTCCATGCTCTGCCCAACGACGCCCCGGCGGGGGTGACGTGGGTCGATCGGCGGAATCCGCAAGTTCCACGCCGCCATCGCACCGACAGTGCGACGCGGCATGGGTCTGCGGCTGAGAGCCGACAATGTGCGCGACCGGTTGGAGGTCACAACAGGGTGCGAGCGGGTGGCCGACCGAGGCGTCACCCCAGTCGAAGAAGCGGAGTCAGAGCAGCTCCACGATCGTCGCGTTGGCCATGCCACCGCCCTCGCACATGGTCTGCAGGCCATAGCGGATGTTGTTGTCCCGCATGTGAGCGAGCATGGTGGTCATGATCCGCGCTCCGGACGCGCCAAGCGGATGACCGAGGGCAATCGCACCGCCTCGCGGGTTCAGCCGCTCCGGGTCGGCTTCGGTCTCGGCGAGCCAGGCCAGCGGCACCGGGGCGAACGCTTCGTTGACCTCGTACACCCCGATCTCCTCGATGCCCAGCCCCGCGCGGCGCAGCGCCTTCGCGGTGGCCGGGATGGGAGCGGTGAGCATGGTGACCGGATCGTCGGCGGCGACCACGGCGGTGTGGATACGGGCCAGCGGGCGCAGGCCGTGCCGGCTGGCCCACTCCGCGGTTGTGACCGCGAGTGCCGCCGCGCCGTCGGAGATCTGGGACGCCGATCCGGCGGTGACCACGCCGTCGGGGCGGAACGGGGTGGGCAGCTCGGCGAGCTTCGCCAGCGACGTGTCCCGGCGGATCCCCTCGTCGGCGCCGAACTTGCCGCCGTCACCGAGGGCGACGGGCGCCACCTCGGGGTCGAAGGCGCCGGCGTCCTGGGCGGCGGCGGCCCGCTCGTGGCTGGCCAGCGCGAACTCGTCGAGCTGGGTCCGGGAGAAGCGCCAGCGCTGGGCGATCAGCTCGGCGCCGACACCCTGGTTGAACGGGAGCGGGGAATCCTCGGCGACGCCTTCGACGCCCCGGTAACGCTCCAGGATCGCCGCGCTGAACGGCATGCCGCCGGCCACACTTGAGCCCATCGGCACCCGGGTCATCGACTCGACGCCGCCGGCGACCACCAGGTCGGCCTGCCCGGACAGCACGGTCGCGGCGGCGAAGTGCAGCGCCTGCTGGCTGGAACCGCACTGCCGGTCGAGGGTGGTGCCGGGCACCGACTCCGGCCAACCGGCGGCGAGGACCGCGTTGCGGGCCACGTTCCACGACTGCTCGCCGACCTGGGAGACACAGCCCAAGACCACGTCGTCCACCTGCCCCGGGTCGATGCCGGTGCGTTCGGCGAGGGCGCGCAGCACGTGCGCCGAGAGGTCGACCGGATGCACGCCGGCGAGACTGCCCTTACGCCGTCCAACTGGGGTACGGACCGCGTCGACGATGACTGCGTCACTCATATCTACTCCCCGGTAACCTGGGCTGGTCTCGATCGTACGTCGTCGCCCGGCGAGTCGTCCGCCCCCATTGGCATGCTGAGCGGATGGATCCACGCTCATCCGCGGCTCGGCAGTGGCGGGTGCCGGCCGCCCTGCCGGCGGTCAAGGTCGCCGGCGCCGTCGCCGTCGTATCGCTCGGCCTGCTGCTCACCGACGACGATCCGGCTCGGCTCGTGCTCGCCGGGGTGGCCGCCGTCGCCCTGCTGGCGTGGGCCGCGCGCGACGTGCTGGCCCCGGTTCGTCTCGCGGTGGACCCGGAAGGACTCACGGTGATCCAGGGCTTCGTGGGCTACCGGCGGCTGCCCTGGTCGCAGGTGGAGGCGATCACCGTCGAGCGCCGGACCCGGCTCGGCCTGGCGGGAGCGCTGCTGGAGATCGATGCCGGGGCGTCCCTGCACCTGTTCGGCCGCGCCGACCTCGACGCCGATCCGGTCGACGTCGCCGAGGATCTGCGGGCGACCCGACCGACGCCCTGACCGGCGCGACGCGCGGGGCCACGCTCAGGCGAGGAGCACGGCGGTGCGGATCAGCGCCAGGCCGAGCAGCGCCATGATGATCACCGCGCCACCGGCTGCCTGCACCATTGTCCGCCGCGAGCGCGGGGCATACGCGAGGACGAGGGCCAGCAGTCCACCGACCGCGAGTCCGCCCAGGTGCCCCGGGATGGAGATGCCCGGCACGGTGAGCGTGAAGACCAGGTTGATCACCAGGATCGGGATGACCTGGGAGATGTCGCGGCCCATCCGGCGCTCGATGACGATCAGCGCGGCGAACAGCCCGAAGATCGCGGTGGACGCGCCGGCGGTGAACCCGTTGGGCGCGCTGAACAGGTACGCGGCGACGTTCCCGCCGAAGCCGGAGATCAGATAGAGCGCCAGGAACCGGGACCGTCCGAGGTTCGCTTCCAGCGATCGGCCGAGCACCCACAGCGCCCACGAGTTCAGCAGCAGGTGGATCACGCCGTAGTGCAGGAACATCGCGGTGACCAGGCGGTACCACTCGCCGTCGGCGATGCCCCCGATGGTGCCGTCGGGAAACCGGGCGAGCCCGAGCACCGCTCCCCACTCGGTCAGCGGCGTCCCACCGCCCAGGAGGCCGCCGAAGCCGGAGCCACCCACCGCCGCGTCACCGTTGCGGTCGGTGGCGATGGAGAGCAGCATGACCAGCACGTTGACCGCGATCAGCGCCTTGGTCACGTGGCCCTGCCGGCCGGCGGCACCGCCGCCGAAGGCGGTGCGCGCCGGCCGTACGCTGCGGCGCCCCTCGTTGACGCAGTCCGGACACTGGAAGCCGACCGCTGCCTGGCGCATGCAGTCCGGGCAGATCGAGCGGTCACAGCGGGTGCAGCGGACGTACGTCTCCCGACCCGGGTGCCGGTAACAGACCGGGGTGGTCGGCGGGGACTCGCTCACCGATGGCTCCAGGTACCCGAGCACTCAATCATGGGAGCAAAGGTACCTTGCGGTTGCCTCAGGCAGCGCTCCGCTCGATCTCGACCCGCTCGATGACGACGTCCTGCAGCGGCCGGTCCCCCGGGCCGGTCGGGGTGTTGGCGATCGAGTCGACGACCTTCGCCGACTGCTCGTCGGCCACCCGGCCGAAGATCGTGTGCCGGTTGTTCAGGTGCGGGGTCGGGGCGACCGTGATGAAGAACTGCGAGCCGTTGGTCCCCGGTCCGGCATTCGCCATCGCCAGCAGGTACGGCTGGTCGAAGCGCAGCTCGGGGTGGAACTCGTCGGCGAAGGTGTAGCCCGGACCGCCACGGCCGGTGCCCGTCGGGTCACCCATCTGGATCATGAACCCGCTGATCACGCGGTGCGAGATGGTCCCGTCGTAGTAGGGGCCGCTGCCCGGCTGGCCGGTGCGCGGGTCGGTGTACTGGCGCGTGCCCTCGGCCAGCTCCACGAAGTTCTGCACGGTCTTCGGGGCATGGTTCGGAAAGAGTTCCAACCGGATCGGACCGGCGTTGGTGTGCAGGGTGGCGTAGACAGCCTCGGCCACGGGTACTCCTCAGTCGTTGGTCAGTTCCATGCGGATCCTCCCATGTGCCCGATCTGGCCATGCGGAGGCATCCAAAGGTGGAGGATGACGGAGGACAACTCCCAGGAGGTGGGACCGTGTTTGGAATCGGGCGACGCAAGACCCAGGCGCAGCTGGCAAAGGCCGAGCTGAACCAGGGCTTCGGTCACCTGAGGCAGGCGGCGACGTACGCGGCGAAGGGCGCCGGCGCCACGGTCGGCCCGCGGGTCCGGGCGGCTCGGGGTGCGATCGCACCGACCGCCGTCGTCGTCCGCGACCGGGCTTCGAGCGGCTACGCGTCGACCGTCGCGGTACTCGCGCCGCTGGCCCTCGCCCTCCGCAGCGCGCAGGCCGAGGCGGCCCGGAAGGACGTCAGCGGGCGGGGGACCGCCGCCGCGAAGCAGGACGCCGTCAGCAGGAAGGTGAAGGCGAGGAACATGAAGGCAGCGCGGAAGAAGAAGTCCGGCCGGGGCAGCGTGATGACCGGCCTCCTCGTGGCCGGCGCGGTGGCCGGCATGGCCGGCGCGATGGCGCTGCGGCGGCGCCGCGAGCAGCAGGAGTGGGCCGAGTACGACCCGACCCGATCCCTCGAGCCGATGCGTAACGAGGTGGACACCATCGAGGTCAACACCCGCACGCCGGCCGAGAAGGCGTCCACCGTGGCAGGTGACTCCCCGACGACCGGCACGGGTGCCTCGGCGATGACCGGGGGCAGCGCCACCGCCGCCTCCGGCAAGCAGACCCCGCCCCGCGCCGCCGACAAGGTCGCCTCGGCGGCCGACGGTGCCAAGGACTCGTCCGGCCGCTCGGCAGACGACCTGACCAAAGTCGCCAACCGCCCCAACGGCCGCCGCTGACCACACTCCCCCACCCCGCGCGATCGTGCACTTCGGGCCGGCCTTCCGCGGCTTTCGCCGCATTCGTCCAGCCGGAATGCGTAGATCGCGCGGGTTCGTGGTTAGAGCCAGCCGTTCCGGCGGAACCAGCGGTACAGGGCCAGGGAGATCCCGAGCATCAGGGCCAGGACGGTCGGGTAGCCATAGGTCCACCGCAGTTCGGGCATGAACTCGAAGTTCATGCCGTAGATGCCGGCGATGGCGGTCCAGACCGCGGCGATGGCCGCCCAGGCCGCGATCTTGCGCATGTCGTTGTTCTGGTCGACGGTGACCTGCGCCAGCCGCGCCTGGAGGATCGAGTTGAGCAGATCATCGTACGAGTTGACCTGCTCCACGGTGCGACTGAGGTGGTCCTGGACGTCACGGAAGTAGCGGCGGATCTCCTTCGGCACGCCCCGGTTCGACTGCGCGGTGAGCGCCATCAGCGGACGTTGGAGCGGCATCACCGCCCGCTTGAACTCGACCAGTTCGCGCTTCATCTGGTAGATCCGCTGGATACGACCGCTGCCCTGCCGGTCGAACACCTGGGTCTCCAACGTGTCGAGATCGTCCTCCAGTTGGTCGGCTACCTCCAGGTAGAGGTCGACCACCCGGTCGGTCACCGCGTACCCCACCGCCCAGGGTCCGTGCAGCAGCAACTCGCGCTTGGTCTCCAAGTCCGCCCGCACCGGCGCGAGCCGGCAGGCGTCCCCGTGCCGGACGCTGACCAGGAAGCTCGGGCCGAGGAAGAGCATCACCTGACCGGTCTCGACAACCTCGGACGTCTCCGTCAGCTCGGAATGTTCGCAATAGCGGGCGGTCCGTAGCACCAGAAAGCTCACCTCGCCGAACTGCTCCAGCTTGGGTCGCTGCTGCGCCTTGACCGCGTCCTCGACGGCCAGTTCGTGCAACCCGTAGGTGGCGGCGATCTCGGTCATCTCCGCCAGTTCGGGCTCGTGCAGGCCCAGCCAGACGAAGCCGTTGCCCGCCCGCCGCGCCGCGGCCAGCGCCTCGGCGTGGTGCCAGTCACCGGGCTGTCGTTCCCCGTCGACGTAGAGGGCGCAGTCGACGATCGCGCTCCGCTGAGGTCCGACCGGTGCCGGGACGCGCGCGGAGCCGTCGGGGGTGAGTCGCCGGGTCATGGCGCGCACCGGCGCTGCCCAGTCCCGGGGCCGGATCACCCGACCGCCACCTGGCGTCACCGCCCGTCCCCGCTCCAACCGGCCCGCCATCACGCCCCCTTCCCCGCGCCGCGGGTTGCAGGGTACGCCGTTCACCGCGTCATCGCCGGCGACGGACCGCCACCGGGGTGGGCGCCGGGTGGGCCGGGCCGCATCGGGGGTGAGGGAACGACACGGTCCACCCGGCGCCCGGTGGGGGCGGGGGAATGTGCTGCTGGCGCCGCCCCACACGTGTCCCCGTGGGGCGCCCGGAATCGGGATGCGGCTCGGCCCCGGGGCCGTGGCCTGCACTACACGTGGTGAGTGACGCTCGCAGCATTGTGGGCCGCCAGCCGCCCCGGCGGGAGGCCCGGGGCGGTTGATATCGCCGTACTGTCGGAAACCCGACAAAAATTCAGCCGCGTACGGCGTCGATCGCCGCCGCGAGCCGGCGTACGCCCTCCTCGATCCGGTCGGCCGTCACCGCCGAGTACGCCAGCCGCAACGCGTGCCGCCCCCCGTCGAGAACGAAATCACTGCCCTTGACCACGGCGACCCCGCGTTCGGCCGCCGCCGGGGCGAGCAGATCCACGTCGACCTCCGCGGGCAACTCCACCCAGAGGAAGTAGCCGCCGTCCGGCTCGACGAAACGGGCCTGCGGGATGTGCCGCCGCAGCGCCTCGGCGAGCACCCGGGCACGTTCCCCGAGAGCCCGACAGACGGTTTCGATCGAACGGTCGATCTCCCCCGAGACACAGAACTGATGCACGATCGCCTCGGAGACCATGCCGGGCGAGATGTAGAGACTGGTTGCCTTCTTCGCGATATCGGCGATGAGGTCCGCCGCCCCGACCAGGTAGCCCACCCGCACGCCGGGGCAGACCGTCTTCGTGAAACTGGAGGCGTGCACCACCACGCCACGAGTGTCTAGGGAGAGCATCGACGGCAGGGCATCACCCCGGAACCGGATGTCCGCGTACGGGTCGTCCTCGAAGATCGTGAACTCGTACTCGGCGGCGAGGTCGAGTAGCTCCCGCCGCTTCTCCATGCTGAGCGTCACGCCCGCCGGGTTCTGGTAGTTCGGGATCACGTGCGCGAGCCGGGGGCGCACCCCGGACTCCAGCAGCTTGCGCAGTTCGGCGGTGTCCAGCCCGTCCGGCTGGACGGTGATCCCATGCAACTCGCCGCCCATCCGCTTCAGGTTGCGCAGCGTCCGATCGTACGTGGGGCGCTCCACCACGACCGCGTCGCCGGAGCGGACAAGATGGTCGAAGAGAAACGCGTCGGCCTGGAGGGAACCGTTGGTGACCAGGACCTGGTCGGCCTGGACCCCATGCTTCTTGGCGATCCACTCGCGCAGTGGGAGGTAACCGACGGAGGTGCCGTACGCCGTCACTCCGGCGGGGTCGGCGTCGAACGCGCGGACGGCGGCGGCCTTGAGCCCCTCGACATCGACGATGTCCAACGAGGGAGCGCCACGGGCGAAGGAGATCAGCTGCTCGGCGGTCATGGCTGTTCAGCGTACGGAAGACGACGGCGGGTGTGCGGTCGGCACGGCGATGTCCGCATCCTGAGCCACCGGGACGGGTGACCGGGGTCCACCGGTCGGCAGCACATCGGACCGGAAGGCCGAGCGGGTCGTGCTGCGCCGCGTGGCACAACCCTTCCAGGCTCGGCCCGAGCGTGATCAGCTGCCCCAGTCGAAGGAGGACCGCCGCGGCGATCCACCCCCGTCGCGTCCTGCTGCTCGGGTCGGTGCGCGGGCCGAGCCGATGCTCAACCGGCGCCGACCATCCGGTTCGCCGCCCAGACCCGCATGATGTCCCGGACCGAGATCACCCCGGCGACCTCACGGCCGTCGAGCACCACCAGGTGCCGAAAACCGCCGCGGGCCATCGCGGCGGCCGCCTCCTCGACCGTCCACTCCGGCCCGGCGTACACCACCTCCCAGGTCAGGTGTGCCCCGGTCCGCTCGACGTCGCAGTCCAGTCCGGCCCCGATCGCGTTGAGCACGTCCCGTTCCGTCATGATCCCGATTCCCTCGGAGTCCGGATCGACCACGACCGCCGACCCGATCCGGCGAGCGGACATCATCTGGGCCGCCTGGCGGAGCGTATGCTCCGGGCCGACCACGAGAACCTCGCTGGACATCGCTTCCCGAACCTGCATCACGCATCACCCCTTCGGGACGGTGGCACCCGGTACGCAACATGGTGCGCCTGGCACCTTTCCGGGACAAGACCACACATCGCCGTACTCCGCAGCGGCTCGCTACTGTCGAGGCGTGTCCTTCGAGCCCCTACGCTGCGCAGGCGCACCGATCGTCGATGACGACGGCCGCCTGTTCGTCCGGCGGCGGCCCCCCGGCCGGCGCCTGTATTCCAACTGCTGGGACAGCGTGGGTGGTCACCTGGAACCGGGCGAGGAGGGTCTGACCCGCCGGACCACGGGGGACGCCTGCGCCCTGCTGGGCACGATCCATCCGTGAACGACATCGTCGACCTGGCGTCACACCGGTTCGCCGGGTTCGTGGCCCCGGCGGTCGACCGAGCGTTCGTCGCCGGAATGCGCGCCGGACGGGACGGCGGCGGCGCCGCGGCCAGCCAGCGGTACGGCGGCCCGGCGGCCACCGGTTTCCTGGTGGAGCTCCGCACCCGCCTCGCCGCACCGGGCGGGACGGTGGACGAGGCCGGGTTCGCGGCGGTCACCCGGTACCGGGATCCGGCCGAGTGCCGGCGCGGTATGGACCGGCACGTCGCACACGGGATGGTCCACCGTCGTCCGGACGGAGCCGTCACCGCCACCGAGCGGGGGCTGGCCTTCCTCGACGAGCTGTGGCTGGTGCAGGCCGCGGCGACCGAGACGCTGTGGGCGGAGCACCCGGACCGGGTACTGCGGCTGGTCGAGGCGCTCGGCCGGGTGCTCGGGTACGCCCTCCTGCTGGCCGAGGAGGATGGTGACGGCGGGGCCGGCAGTGCGTTCGCGGCGATGGCGCCACCACACGAGCCGGACGGCACCCCGCCCGGTGTGCTGCTGCTCAACCGGCTCGGCACGCTGCGCCACCACCGGGCCGACGCCCACGCTGCGGCGTGGGCCGCCGCCGGGCACACCGCCACGAGCATCGTCATGCTGGGCGCCGGTCCGCAACGGCTCGCCATCGAACTGGAGACCAACCGCCGGTCGGCCGCCCCGTACCTGGTGCTCACCGCCGAGGAGCGGCTGGCGATGCTTGCCGACCTGGCGGCTCTGCCCGGCTGACCCGATTGCTGGTGCCGCTCCGCCGAGCGCCGCCATCCACCTGCGGCAGGTGACACGAACGGAACATGATGCTGGCATGGTCGGAATGGTGCTGGCAGCTGGAGCCGGGCGGCGGCTGCGCCCGTACACCGACACCCTGCCGAAAGCGTTGGTGCCGGTGGACGGAGAAACCACGATCCTCGACATCGCGCTGCGCAATCTCGCCGAGGTCGGGCTGACCGAGATCGTCGTCGTGGTCGGCTACGCCGCCGACGCGGTCCGAAAGCGGCAGGCCGGCCTGGAGCGGCGGTACCGCGTCACGCTCACCCTGGTGTCGAACGACAGGGCCGAGGAGTGGAACAACGCGTACTCCCTCTGGCTGGCCCGGGAGTGGTTCACCCGCGGTGTCCTGCTGGTCAACGGCGACACGGTCCACCCCGTGAGTGTGGAGAAGACCCTGCTGACCGAACGCGGGCCAGACGTCCTCCTGGCGATCGACACGGTCAAGCCACTGGCCGAGGAGGAGATGAAGACGACCTTCGACACGACCGGCCAGCTCACCCGGATCAGCAAGCTGATCGTCCCGGGCGAGGCGCACGGGGAGTACATCGGCGCGACCCTGATCGAGCCACAGGCCGCCGGCGCACTCGCCGACGCGCTGGAGGTGACCTGGCGACGGGACCCGAACCTCTACTACGAGGACGGCTATCAGGAGTTCGCCGAGCGGGGCGGTGAGGTACGGGCGGCGCCGATCGGCGACGTCCCCTGGATCGAGGTGGACAACCACGACGACCTGACGCGGGCACGGGAGATCGCGTGCCACTGCTAGCCCGTACCGTCACCACGCCACTCGCCATCGAGGTCCGCCGCGGCGCGGTGGCCGATCTCGCTGCGCTGCTCGCCGACCGGCGGATCTCGGCCGGCGGCGACGTGGCGGTGGTGGTCGGACCGGGGCAGGGCGAGCAGGTCGTCGAGCTGTGCCGGCCGACGCTGGACTCGGCCGACGTGTTCACCGTGACCGGTGGCAGCGTCGACTCCGCCAACGAACTCCTCGACCGGCTCCGCCGCCGGCACTACGACGCGGTGGTCGGGATCGGTGGTGGGAAGACGATCGACACCGCGAAGTACGCGGCCACCCGGTACGGCCTCCCGATGGTCACCGTCGCCACGAGCCTCGCCAACGACGGCATCGCCTCCCCGGTGGCCTCGTTGACGCACGAGGGCGGCAAGGGCTCGTACGGGGTGCACATGCCGATCGCCGTCCTGGTCGACCTCGACTTCGTGGAGCACGGTCCGGACCGGCAGACCCAGGCCGGGATCGGTGACGCGGTGAGCAACCTCAACGCCTGCGCCGACTGGGAGCTTGCCCACGAGGTCCGGGGCGAGCCGATCGACGGGCTCGCCGTAACGCTGGCCCGCACCAGCGCGGAGGCGCTACTCAACCACCCCAGCAAGATCACCGATGACGCGTTCCTGACCACGCTGGCCGAGGCGCTGATCCTCGGCGGCATCGCCATGTCGATCTGTGGGTCCAGCCGGCCGGCCAGCGGCGGCGACCACGAGATCTCGCACGCCATCGAGCACCTCTGGCCGGGGACCAGCTCACACGGGGAGCAGGTGGGACTGGGTGCGCTCTTCTGCACCTGGCTGCGGGGCGACGTGGAGCGTTTCGGGCAGCTCGCTCGCTGCCTGCACCGGCACGGTCTGGCGACCCGGCCAGCGGACGTCGGGCTCACCGACGAGCAGTTCGTCGAGGCCGTCCGCTTCGCGCCGCGGACCCGACCGGACCGCTACACGATCCTCGAGCACCTCGCCCTGCCCGCCGACGACCTCAGGAACCGGTTGGGAGACCAACTTGACGCCCTCCGTGATCACTGTGGCTGAGCACTCCCGGCCGACGGTTTCCGACTTCCACCGGACGAACCGGGGTGGAGGGCTGTTCAGCGAACTGGTCAGCCAGCGGATCGGCGCGGCCTTCGCCGTCGGCGCGCATCGGCTCGGGCTACGGCCCACCGCGCTGACCATCGCCAACCTGGTGGTCGGGCTGAGCACCTCGGTGGTCGTGGTGGCGCTGGCCGAGCCGGTCGCCGACGGCCGGGAGCCGGCCTGGCTCGTCGGGGCGCTCGCGCTGGTCGGCTGGCAGGTCGCGTACGCGCTGGACTGTGCCGACGGGCAGCTCGCCCGGGTCACCGGCCGGGGCAGCACCGCGGGTGCCCGGGCGGACGTGCTCTGCGACGTGGCGACCCAGATCGCGCTGGTCGCGGCGCTCACCGCGACCAGCGTGGCCCAATCGCCGTCGACGCCGACCTGGCTCATCGCGGCGTTCGCCGGAACGTGGATGGTCAACCTGGTGACGTCGGTGATGCAGTCCGATCCGAACGCGGCCAGCATGGTCACCTCGACCTCACTGCCGGTACGCCTGGTGAAGCTGGTACGCGACTACGGTGCAGTGATCTTCTTGGCCGGGCTGGTGCTGCTCATCGCGCCCGCGCTCACCCTCTGGCTGGTGGTCACGTTCACGATCGTCAACGGCGGCTTCCTCCTCGCCAGCATCGCCTTCTCCGCCCGCGCCTCGCTCCGCTGACGGCGCAACCGTCCACCGCCGCGTCAGGACCGGATCGAGCCATCCATCCTCACGAAGAGTGTGATCGCGACCGCCGAGGCCACTCCTCCTTCCGTGACGGCGGTGCGCGTCCGGTCCTTCAGGGAAAGTGCGTATCCGGTCAGTGGGCGGGACGCGGGGCGCGGATCACCTCCGCGTAGATGTCGACCAGGCGCTTGGTGGCCACATCCGGGTGGAAGGTGCGCTCGTAGCGCAGCCGGGCGGCCGGCGCCGCCCCCGCGGCGTTGGCGGCGGCCACCGGCAGGGCGGCGGCCAGCGCGGCCGGCTCCGGTGGCACCACCCAACCCGCCTCCCCGGTCAGGAGCCCGGCCGGCAGGGCACTGCCCCCAGTCGCCACCGTCCCGCCCGGAACCGACTCGCCGGTGCCGGACAACGGGGCAGCGGCGGTGGCCACGACGGCCGGGCCGGTGCCGGCAGGCTCGCGCGGCGTGTCGGCGCCGACCAGGTACGGGATCCCACCGAGGGCGGTGCCGAGCACCGGACGGCCGGCGGCCAGCGCCTCGATGATCACGGTCGGCAGCACGTCGTGCCAGGTGGAGGTGGCCAGCACCACCGCGCTCCCCGCCAGCGCGGCCCGGACACCGGCCCGGTCCAGCGGACCGAGGAAGGTCACGTCCGTCCGCTCCGCCGCAGCGGCCTCGACCAGGGCCCGCAGCTCGCCGTCACCGGCGATACGCAGCGGCCCGAGCGCGCCCACCGGGTGCCGGCGCCAGGCATCGAGCAGCAGATTCAGCCCCTTCTCGGGGGAGAGCCGACCGAGGAAGAGGAAGCCGGCGCCGAGCGGGGCCGGAACACCCGGATCTGGGATGGCGTTCGGCTTCACCGCGATCCGGCTGTCTGGAATGCCGTAGTCCCGCAGATGGTCGGCGACCGCGCTGGTAAGCGCGATGAAGCGGTCCACCGACCGCCAGGTGCCCCGGTGCACCGCGAGCGTCGTCGCCATCAGCGCGCTCTGTGCCCGCGAGCCCCGGTAGCAGCGGTGCACGATCGCCGGTACGCCCAGCGCCCGGCCGCGGCAGTCCTGGCAGATCACGCCGTCACGGAAGTACAGCCCCGAGGAGCAGACCTGCCGGTAGTTGTGCACCGTCTGCACCACCGGCACGCCGTGCCGGTGGGCGGTCCGCACCACCCAGGGCGACAGCAGGGGGTACGGGTTGTGCAGGTGCAGCAGGTCCGGTCGGTGCTCGGTGAGCAGCCGGCCCAGTTCCTGCTGGGCCCGGGGAGCGTAGATCGGGGAGATCGGCAGCAGTGCCTTGGCACCCCGGGACATCGACCGGATCTCGTCGGAGCTGCGCAGGAACGGCAGCACCTCAACCCCGACCGCGGTCAGTTGGGCGATCTCCGCGTCAACGATCGTGTTCTCGCCGGACGGCTGGGCCTCCCGGTACCGGTTGTGCGCCACCACCACTCTCATGGGGCTCGCCTTTCGTTCGCTTGCCGTGCCCGACCCCTGCTCACGGCTGGCGGGCTCGCACGCTCGCTTTTGGCGCTCGCGGCGACGGACTCGCCAGCTCGTTCCTCGCGCTTTCGGGAAAGAAGGCTACCGTTGGCTGGTGCCCGAACTACCGGAGGTTGAGGCGCTCGCGGACTATCTGCGGCAGCGCGCGGTGGGGCGGCGGGTCGACCGCCTGGAGGTCGCGGCCATCAGCGCCCTGAAGACGTACGACCCGACGCCGGCGGCCACCGGCGGACGGGTGATCACCGACGCGCGGCGGCACGGCAAGTTTCTGGACGTGGTGCTCGGCGACGACCTGCACGTGGTGGTCCACCTGGCCCGGGCGGGATGGCTGCACTACCGGGAGGCGTTCGGATCGAACGCCCCGCTGCGCCCCGGGAAGGGGCCGGTCGCGCTCCGGGTACGCCTCGACGACGGTTCCGGGTTCGACCTGACCGAGGCCGGCACGCAGAAGAGCCTCGCCGTGTACCTGGCGGCCGATCCGGCCGCGGTGCCCGGGGTGGCCCGGCTCGGCCCCGACGCGCTCGCCGCCGCCCCAGTCACCTTCGCCGAGCGGATCCGCAGCCGCCGTGGGCAGGTCAAGGGCGTGCTCACCGACCAGGCGGTACTGGCCGGGGTGGGCAACGCGTACTCCGACGAGATTCTGCACGCGGCGAGGCTGTCGCCGTTCGCGCTGACCAACCGGTTGACCGACGAGCAGCTCGCCGCCCTGTACACCGCGACGCGGGAGGTGCTCGGTGACGCGGTGTCCCGGTCGGTGGGCCAGCGGGCGGCCGAGCTGAAGGGCGAGAAGCGCTCCGGGTTGAGGGTCCACGCGCGGACCGGGCTGCCATGTCCGGTTTGTGGCGACACCGTGCGGGAGGTATCGTTCGCTGATTCCAGCCTCCAGTACTGTCCGACCTGCCAGACCGGCGGCAAGCCGCTCGCCGACCGACGGTTGTCCCGGTTGGTACGGTGAGTGACGATCCTCACGAACTCCCGCGAGGAGCCGGCCGCGGCGACGAACGTCGGAGTCGTGTCTCTACCGCAACCCGCATCCATCGGTATAGTGGCTCGGTCCCCGGCTTCTGAAATGGTCCGAAGCCGGCCGGACGTCATGCGGCACAGCCCGGGCGCGATGTCCTGCGGGTCCGCGTTCGGGGCCTGTGCCCGCGTGGAAGACTGGAACGGTGGGCGACGCAGCCCCTCACGTCGAGTGAGCGGATTGCGTCATGCGGGAGGACATGGGTGAGGTGACAGCAAGCCTCCAGCGCCCGGTAACCAACGAAGGCCGGAGCGAACTCGTGCGGCACGGCGATAGCTTCGAGATCCAGCCGCCGACACCGCTGTCCCACAACGGCGTACCCCGGTCGGCGTGGGCCCGCGCCCGGCGCCGGGTATCCCGGTGGCACCGTCCCTACACCGCGGTCCTGCTGCTGCTGGACTTCGCCGCCGCAGCGTTCGCCAGCTTCACCGCCATCCGCACCTTCGACCAGGCCCGGGCCGGCTTCTACCAGGCCCACGACGACCCGACCTGGTTCTACCTGGTGGCGTTCGGGCTGTTGCCGCTCGGCTGGCTGGTCGTCCTCTGGTTCAACCGGGCGTACGACCGGCGTTACCTGGGCCTCGGGCCGGAAGAATTCAAGCGGGTGCTCCGCGGCGGGGTGGCGGTCTGCGCCACCGTCTCCTTCCTGGCGTTCGCCACCAAGACCGACCTGTCCCGGTTCACGGTCGGCACCGCGCTCCTCGTCGCCCTGGTACTGATTTTGCTGGGCCGTATCCTGGCCCGCTTCGTGCTGCACGTGGTGCGGCGCAACGCCGGTCAGGCCGGGCACCGGATGGTGCTGGTGGGCACCCTGCCGGAGTGTCTTGAGGTCTACCGGTCGGTCACCCGTAGCCCGGCCGCCGGCCTGGTCCCGGTCGCCATCCACATCACCGACGGGTACGCGGCCGCCCGGGGCGTGCAGACGCCGGTCCCGATCTACGCGGGGCGGGATGTACTCGCCCTGGTCCGTGAGGTCGGTGGCGACACGATCGCGGTCTGCGGGTCGGCCAGTGCCGAGGGCGAGCTGCGCCGACTGGCCTGGCAGCTGGAAGGCTCGGGCGTCGACCTGGTCGTCGCCCCGCAGCTGACCGACATCGCCGGTCCCCGGGTGCACATCCGCCCGATCGAGGGCCTGCCGCTGCTGCTCGTGGAGGAGCCGACCCTTTCCGGCCCAGCACTGCTGGCGAAGAACCTGCTCGACCGGGCGGCCGCGGGGCTCGGCCTGCTGCTGCTGATCCCGGCCTTCCTCGTGATCGCCGTCGCGATCCGGATCTCCGATCGGGGTCCGGTCTTCTTCCGGCAGCCCCGGGTCGGCCACGAGGGACGGATCTTCCGGGTCTGGAAGTTCCGCACCATGTACACCGATGCCGAGGAGCGGCTGGCCGGGCTGGTCGACCGGAACGAGAACGACGGCATGCTCTTCAAGATCAAGCAGGATCCCCGGGTGTTCCCGGTGGGCCGCTTCCTACGCGCCTCCTCGCTCGACGAGCTACCCCAGCTGATCAACGTGTTCAAGGGTGAGATGTCGCTGGTCGGACCGCGTCCGCTGCCCGCCGACGACGGCGACTTCCTCGGCGACGTCCGGCGACGGCTACTGGTCAAGCCCGGCATCACGGGCCTGTGGCAGGTCTCCGGCCGCTCCGACCTGTCCTGGGATGAGACGGTCCGGCTGGACCTCTACTACGTCGACAACTGGTCGCTGGCGTACGACCTGAGCATCCTGTGGCGGACGGTCGGCGTGGTGCTCGCCCGCAAGGGCGCCTACTAGCGCATCCCGCGCCCGCACGGGCGCCTACTAGCGCATCCCGCGCCCGCACGGGCGCCTACTAGCGCATCCGCGCCACCACCCGCGAGGATCGCCCTCGTGGGTGGCAACCTCTCCGCCGTCGTCGGCGTCGTCTCGCTGGTCACCGCGCTGACCGCGGCCGTGTTCGCGGTGGTCCGCCTGCGCGGCCGTCGGGGCATCGCCACTGCCACCCAGCGGGCCACCTACGAGGTGCTGCACACCGCCGGGCTCGCCGCGGAACCGCTGCGCGCCGGCCTCACCGCGGCGAACGCGGCGAAATCCATCCGCCATCTGCGGGCCCTGGTCGGGGCGGCCGGGTTGGCACTGACCGACGCCGACGAGCTGCTCAGCCTCGACGGGCACGGCACGCACCATGCGGGTCAACTGGTCGCGGCGGCCCGACGGGCGGTGGCGGCCGGCCGGTCGACGGTGCTCGGCGAGGCGGAGCTGCGCTGCGACCGGGTCGACTGCCCGATCCGGGGTGCCGTGGTCGCGCCGCTGACCGGCGTCGACGGACGGGTCGTCGGGGCCCTCGTCGCCGTTGCCGACGGCGCGCCCGCCCCCGGTCTGGTGCAGGCAACCCTGGAGACCGCCCACTGGGCCGGCAACCAGCTCGCCCTGGCCGAGCTGGATTCCTCCCGGGAGCGGCTGGCCCGGGCCGAGGTCCGCGCGCTGCGCGCGCAGATCAGCCCACACTTCGTCTACAACGCGCTGACCGCGATCGGCTCGTTCGTCCGCACCGACCCGGACCGGGCCCGGGAGCTGATCCTGGAGTTCGCCGAGTTCACCCGCTACTCGTTCCGAGCGCACGGTGAGTTCACCACCCTCGCCGAGGAGCTGCGCTCGATCGACCGCTACCTGACCATCGAGCGGGCCCGGTTCGGCGACCGGCTCCAGGTGCGCCTTCAGATCGCGCCGGAGGTGCTGCCGGTGACCCTGCCGTTCCTCTGCCTCCAACCACTGGTCGAGAACGCGGTGCGGCACGGGTTGTCCCGCAAGCCTGGCACGGGCATGGTGAGCATCGAGGCCCGGGACGCGGGCACCGAGTGTCACATCACCGTGGAGGACGACGGGGTGGGGATGGCTCCGGCCGCGCTGACCGCCGGGATCGCCGCTCTGGCCGCGAGCGGCGACCCGGGCGACGACCCGGGTGGCCACGTGGGCCTCTCCAACGTTGACGAGCGGCTCCGGTCGGTCTTCGGGGACGGCTTCGGCTTGGTGGTGGAGACGGGCCTCGGCTCGGGCACGAAGGTCAGCATGCGGGTGCCGAAGTTCCACCCGGGTGTACGGGCGGGCTCATGAGCGAGCGCGGCGAGCGGCACACCCGGCACATCCCACTCGTGCCGCGCGGCAACACGGAGCGCAGCGCCGGCGGGTTCCTGCGGGTGCTGGCGGTCGACGACGAGCCCCCGGCGTTGGACGAGCTGGCGTACCACCTGCGCAACGACCCCCGGGTGGCCCGGTTACACACCGCGGTGGACGCCACCGAGGCGCTGCGGGTGCTCCGCGACGGCGACGTGGACGTGGTGTTCCTCGACATCCGGATGCCCGGCCTGGACGGCATGGAGTTGGCCCGGGTGTTGCGCCGGTTCGCCCGGCCCCCGGCGATCGTCTTCGTCACCGCGTACGACGACGGGGCGGTGGACGCGTTCGACCTGGGCGCCACCGACTACGTGCGCAAGCCGGTCCGCGCCGAGCGGCTCGCCGAGTCGCTGCGCCGGGTGATCGGCTCGCGGGTGGTGCCCGCCCACCCCGCAGCGCTCGCCCGGGCGCAGGAGGATCCGACGATCCCGGTCGAGCTGGCCGGTTCCACCCGGATGCTGCCCCGCTCGGCGGTGCGCTGGGTGGAGGCGCAGGGTGACTACGCGCGGCTACACACCGCCGACGGCTCCCACCTGGTCCGGGTGTCGCTGGCGACGCTCGCCGAGCGCTGGGCGGACGCGGGTTTCGTCCGGATCCACCGTTCCTACCTGGTGCAGTTGCAGCTGATCGCCGAGCTGCGGCTGGTCAACTCCGGCTACGTGGTGGTGGTCGACTCGACCGAGCTGCCGGTCAGCCGACGGCACACCCGGGAGCTGAAGGACAAGCTGGTCCGGACGGTCAAGCAGGACTGGAGCCGCTAGCCGGTCCGCCCGACGAGCAGTGCGACAAGTGCCGCCCCGAGCATCGCCGGCCCGTACGGCACGGGCGTCCGCCAGCCGGCACGGCGGCTGACCAGAAGGCCGGCGACCAGCGGAAGGTTCACCAGCGGGGCCAGCAGCACACCGGCCGTCACGACCGGCCAGCCCAGCCACCCGAGGTGCAGCCCGAGGACGACGCCGAGCTTCACATCGCCGAAGCCGAGCGGGGAGCGGGGCAGCAGGGCGAGGGTCAGGTAGCCGGCGGCACAGGCCACGGCGGCGAGCGCCGCACGTGCCAGCGACGGGACGGCCTGCTCCGCGACCGCCGCAACCGGGAGAAACACCGCCCCGCCGAGGAGGGCCGCACCGACCAGCGGGTCGGGCAGCCGGAGCACCCGCAGGTCGACCAGGGCCAGCGGCACCGCGAGAGCGGACAGCGACAGGAACGCCGGCAGCGCCCAGGTCGGGCCGACGGCGGCCGCGACAGCTCCGCTTGCCACGGCGCCCAGCGGCACGGTGACCGCCCGGCCCGGGACCGGTAGCCGCCCACACCGCGGGCACCGGCCCGACGACCGCCACCAGGGTGGGCTCGTCGTCGCGCAGTCGGGACAGGTGCCACGCCAGGGTGGCTTCGGCTGGCCGGCCGGCCAGTTCACCGCGTACCGGTCGACCAGACCGGGGACCAGCATCCCCCAGCCGGCCCCGGCGACGGTGGCGGCAGCGACAAGGGTGAGCAGCACGGCCGGGATCGTATCCATGCCGACCGCCGGCGATCTGGATCGGTCGGGGCGCGCCGAGGCTGGTGTGCTGGTGGGGCAACCCGCACCTGGCCCGGCTCCGCCTCGGCTGCCCGGCCGGTCGCGTTCGACCTGGGTAAACCCCTCGACAGGTTCAGGGTCACCCACACCCGAGCCCGGCCATCAACGCAGGTCAGCCAGGAGAGCCCGGAAGTTATCCACAGGGGTGACTCATTCTCCACAGGTTGTCCACAGGCCGCCTACATACCGCTTGACAATCCCGGTGATCCGGCGAGACTGCCGGAGTGGCCGCTGCCGACGATCCCGTTTCCAAGGCTGGGGCGCGGACGTGGCCCCGGGCGGCGCGTGACGGCGCCGCCCGGGTGCCGACACAGACCGCCCCGACCTCGACACGGACCCGGATCGTGCTCGCCGATGTGATCCGGCGGGAGAGCCACAGCGACCGCACCCGCACCGAGCTGGCCCAGCAGACCCGGGTAGGCGAGGCGCTCGTCCGCGGTCTGGTCCGCGCGCAGCTCTCCCTCGCGCTGCGGCTGTCGCTGGTGGTGACGATCGGACTCGGCGGGCTGCCCTGGCTGTTCGCCGTCGCTCCCGCGGTCGGCCGGGTCACCGTGCTCGGCGTGAACCTGCCGTGGCTACTGCTCGGGGTGGCCGCCTTCCCGTTCCTGGTCGCCGTCGGCTGGGCGTACGTACGGCTGGCCGAGCGCAACGAGCAGGAATTCACGGACCTGGTTCAGCGACCGGAGCGCTGAGGGTGAGCAACGGGTACGTCGTCCCGGCGATCGTCGCGGTCACCCTGGTCACCGTCTGCATCGGCTTCTACGGGTTGCGGCTGGCCCGCACCACCTCCGACTTCCTGGTCGCGTCCCGGACCATCAGCCCGACCTGGAACGCCGCCGCGATCGGCGGGGAGTACCTGTCGGCCGCGAGTTTCCTCGGCATCGCCGGCCTGGTCCTCAAGTACGGCGTCGACGTGCTCTGGTACCCGGTCGGGTTCGCCGCCGGGTATCTGGCGCTGCTGCTCTTCGTGGCCGCGCCGCTGCGCCGCTCGGGCGCCTTCACCCTGCCCGACTTCTGCGAGCTGCGGCTGGGCTCGCGGCGACTGCGCGTCCTCGCCACCGTCTTCGTGATCTTCATCGGGTGGCTGTACCTGGTACCGCAGTTGCAGGGTGCCGGGCTGACACTGGCCACGGTGGTCGGTTCGCCGTACCCGGTGGGTGCCCTCGTGGTGGCCGCGGTGGTCACCGCTAACGTGGCGCTCGGCGGCATGCGCGCGATCACCTTCGTCCAGGCCTTTCAGTACTGGCTGAAGCTGACCGCACTCGCCGTACCGGCGGTCTTCCTGGCGTTGCAGTGGCAGGCTGACGACCGCCCGGCGGTCACCCCGCCCGACGGCCCGACGTTCCGGTCCGCGACCACCGTGGTGGTCGAGCATCCCGCGACGCTCACCCTGCCGGACGGGAACACCCGGGAGGTACGTCCCGGCGACGAGCTGACCTTCGGAGCGGGCGACCCGGTGCCGGAGGTTTCCGGGGCGGCCACCGACGCTTCCGACTGGCTGCTGCCGAGCACCGCGAGCGACGACGACCAGGGGTTGTTCGCCACGTATTCGCTGATCCTGGCCACTTTCCTGGGCACCATGGGTCTGCCGCACGTGCTGGTCCGTTTCTACACCAACCCCGACGGCGCCGCCGCCCGGCGCACCACGCTGGTCGTGCTGGCCCTCGTCGGCGCCTTCTATCTGCTCCCCACCATCTACGGGGTGCTCGGCCGGATCTACACCCCGCACCTGCTGGTCACCGGGCAGACCGACGCGGTGGTGGTGCTCCTGCCCGGCACGGCGCTGGGCGACGGCGTCACCGGCCGGCTGCTCGCCGCGCTGGTCGCCGCCGGGGCGTTCGCGGCGTTCCTCTCCACCTCCTCCGGCCTGCTCACCAGCGTCGCCGGTGTGATCTCGACGGACGTGCTAGGTCGGGGCTCGGTCCGCGGGTTCCGGCTCGCCACCGTGATCGCCGGGGCGGTGCCGGCGATGCTCGCCCTCAACGTCTCCGGTTTGGACGTGTCGCAGGTCGTCGGGCTGGCGTTCGCAGTCGCCGCGTCGAGCTTCTGCCCGCTGCTGGTGCTCGGCATCTGGTGGCGGGGACTGACCGACCTCGGCGCCGCCGCCGGTGTGCTGGCCGGCGGCGGCGCCGCGATCGGAGCGGTGCTGGTGACGGTGCTCGGGCCGCCGCTGGCCGGCTGGCCGGCCACGCTCACCGCGCAGCCGGCCGCCTGGACGGTGCCGCTCGCCTTCACCGTCATGGTGGCCGTGTCGATGGCCACCCGCCGCCGCGTCCCCGCCGGCGTCGGCACCACAATGCTCCGCCTACACGCCCCCGAGTCCCTGCGGCTGTGAGCCACGGCCCCTTCCCCAGGATGGGTCCCTGACCGGGCGGTCGCTCCAGCAGGAGTCGGTGCCGGCGCAGAGACGCGCCGCGGCACGCTCTGCCAGCAGCCTCGCCCCCTCCAGGTCCTTCCGCTTGAGCCGAACCTCCGCGACCAGATCGCCTTGGCGGACGACGGCCCAACTGTTTCCTACGCCCTCGATCTCAACGACGACCAGGAACGACCCGTCACCCGCCACACGTGGCCCCGGTTACACGACGGACCCGAGCGCTCGGACCGGAACACGGGTGTCGACCGGATACGGTCGGACGCATGACTGGTGAGCACCCCGCCCTCGCGCTGCGCGGCCTGGTCAAGCGCTTCGACAGCAAGATCGCGGTGGCTGGCGTCGACCTGAGCGTGCCGGCCGGTTCGTTCTACGGCCTGCTCGGGCCGAACGGCGCCGGCAAGACCACCACCCTGTCGATGGCGGTGGGCCTGCTCCGGCCGGACGCCGGGCGTGCCTGGGTGCTCGGGCACGACGTGTGGGCCGACCCGGTCCGGGCGAAGCGGCTGCTCGGCGTCATGCCGGACGGTGTACGTCTCTTCGACCGGCTCACCGGCGCGGAACTGCTCGCCTACCACGGTCTGCTACGCGGCATGGACCCGGCGGTCGTCGACCAGCGGGCGGCGGAGCTGCTGGACGTGCTCGCCCTCGCCGACGCCGGCCGAACCCTGGTGGTGGACTATTCGGCCGGCATGAAGAAGAAGATCGGCCTGGCCTGCGCGCTGCTGCACGGGCCGCGGCTGCTGGTGCTGGACGAGCCGTTCGAGGCGGTGGACCCGGTGTCGGCGGCACTGATCCGGGACATCCTCCAGCGGTACGTGGCCGGTGGCGGAACGGTGGTGTTCTCCAGTCATGTGATGGAGGTGGTGGAACGGCTCTGCTCGCACGTGGCGATCCTCGCCGCGGGCACGATCATCCGGGTCGGCACGCTGGACGAGGTGCGCGGGGACCGCTCCCTGGAGCAGGTGTTCGTGGAGGTCGTCGGCGGCCGCACGGCGACTGGCGAGGAGCTGGCGTGGCTGTCGCGGTGACCGCGCCGACGGCGCCGGCCCGGCGGGTCTCCGCCCGGTACTTCGTGCGGCTCAAGCTACGGGTGATGGGCAACAACTTCCGTGGTCAGGGCTGGCGGATCGCCCTTTTCGTGGTCGGCTCGGTGGTCGGGCTCTGGTTCGCCGCGACCGGCTTCTTCCTCTTCGCAGCCCCGGGCCTGGCCGGCGGCGATCGGTACGCGATGCTGGTCGCGGCGTTCGGCGGCGGGTTGGTGGTGCTGGGCTGGCTGCTGCTACCGCTGGTCTTCTTCGGCGTCGACGAGACGCTGGACCCGGCCCGCTTCGCGCTGCTTCCGCTGCCCCGCCGGACACTGGTCACCGGCCTGTTCGCGGCGGCGCTGGTCAGCGTCCCGGCGGTCGCCGTGCTGCTGGCGCTCGCCGGCCTGGTGGTCACGGCCGGCGCGCTGGGCGGGTGGTCCGCCGCAGTGGTGCAGGCGGTTGGCGTGCTGGCCGGCCTGCTGCTCTGCGTCGCCGCCGCCCGAGCGGTCACCAGCGCGTTCGCCACCATGCTGAGGTCCCGCCGGGTACGCGACCTGGCCGGGGTGCTGCTGGCCGCGACCGCAGCGCTGTTCGGCCCGCTGCAACTGGCCGCGATGGCCGCCCTGCGCCACGCGCAGTGGGACCGGTATGCCTCGGTGGCGACCGTGGTGGGCTGGACGCCCTTCGGCGCGCCGTGGACCGCGGGCATCGACGTGGCGTTGGGCCGGGTCTGGGCCGCACCGGTGAAGCTGCTGATCACCGCGCTCACCGTGGTGGCGCTGCTCGCCTGGTGGTCTCGCTCGCTGGAGTCGGCGATGGTCGGCGCGGCGAGCAGCGGCGGGGCCGCGGCGCGACCGGGGACGACCGGCACCGCCGTCGCCGAGTTCCTCCCCCGCATGTTGCGCTGGCTTCCCCGGGATCGGTTCGGCGCGCTGGTGGCGCGGGAGGCGCGCTACTGGTGGCGGGACGCCCGGCGGCGGGCGAATCTGATCACGCTCGCGGTGGTCGGTCTCTTCGTGCCGGCGATGGTCAACGTCGGCGGGGCTGGATTCACCGTGGACGAGCAGGGTTTCACGGCCACGGGGGAGTCGTCACCGGTGCTGGTCAGCCTGTCGATGCTCTTCGTTGGCGTGCTGGCCGCGGTCACCCTGGCCAACCAGTTCGGCTTCGACGGCAGCGCGTACGCGGCGCACGTGGTCGCGGGCGTACCGGGGAAGGTGGAGTTGCGCGCCCGGATGGCTGCCTTCTCGCTCTACGTGCTGCCGCTGGTCGTGGTCGTCTCCGTGGTGCTCGCCCTGATCCTGGGCGAGCCGGGTTGGGTCGGCGTGACGGCGGGCAGCCTGCTCGCCACGTACGGCGCCGGGCTGGCGGTCAACACACACCTCTCGGTGCTCGGGCCGTACGCGCTGCCGGAGACGAGCAACCCGTTCGCCCTCAACAGCGGCGTCGGGGTGGCCCGCAGTTTCCTGACCGCGCTGTCGATGCTCGCCTCGGCAGTCGTGGCGATCCCGATGGTGGTGGCCGCCGCGCTGCTCGGCGACGTCTGGCTCTGGCTGGCCCTGCCGGTCGGCGCGGCGTACGGGCTGGGTGCGGCGCTGCTGGGTGCCTACCTGGCCGGCGACGTCCTCGACCGCCGCCAGCCCGAACTCCTGGCCGCGGTCACCCCGCGCCGCTGATCTGTCGGCGGCCCCGGTTTGGCCGCAACCGGGGCCGGTGGCAAGGGGTGTGTTGGACGAAGCCGCGCTCGGGCGGCGGGCCAGCACGGGAGGCGCCAGCATGATGGTGCGGATGCACGACCCCGGCGGTGTTCGGGAGACGCTGCCGCCCACGCCCACGGGGGGCGTGGGCGACAGCTTCGAGGAGTTCTACGCGGCCAACTTCCAGCCGTTGATGCTCCAGCTGTACGCGTACACAGCCGACATCGACCACGCCCAGGACGCGGTCCAGGAGGCGTTCAGCCGTGCCTGGGCCCGGTGGGACAAGCTGGTCCGCTACGACCGACCGGCGGCGTGGGTCCGCAAGGTCGCCATGAACGTGGTGCGGAATCGCTGGCGCCGGTTACGCGCCGCCCGCGCCCACGCGAGGTATCACCGCGACCAGATTGTTGCCGGGCCCGGACCAGACCGGGTGGCGTTGGCGCACGCCCTCGCTACCCTGCCGGATAACCAGCGGCGGGCGATCGTGCTGTTCCACGTGGCCGACGTCAGCGTCGCCGAGATCGCCGACGCGGAGGGGGTGGCGCTCGGCACCGTGAAGTCCTGGCTGCACCGCGGCCGGGCCGCGCTCGCCACCGCCCTCACTGATGCGCGGACGGAGGACCCCTGTGTCTGAGCA
The DNA here is from genome assembly GCF_030345795.1 of Micromonospora sp. WMMA1363. Classification (NCBI taxonomy): domain Bacteria; kingdom Bacillati; phylum Actinomycetota; class Actinomycetes; order Micromonosporales; family Micromonosporaceae; genus Micromonospora; species Micromonospora sp. WMMA1363. The sequence goes on along the minus strand of NZ_JAUALB010000001.1, from coordinate 4,320,907 downwards.
CGACGTCACGTTGAACCTGGACGACATCTTCGACGCGTACACCGCCGGCGGGCCGCTTGTGGTGCCGCCCGGCGCGGCCGCTGCTCAGCGGGTAGCCAGCCGCCGGCGTACCGCCCGGTTCGTCGCCGCCGGGGTGCTGGTGGGAGCACTGGTGGCCGCCCCGGCGCTCGCCGCGACCTGGACCGACCCGGAGCCGCCCGTGCCTCCGGCGAACACCGCGAGTCCCACACCTCCCGCGCTCACGACGGCACCGACGGCTTCGCCCAGTCCAGGAGCGACGACCGCCTCCACTCCGGCACCCCCGGACGGCTGGATCAGCGAGGACCCCCGGATCACCGATCTGTCGGTCAGCGGCGACGATGTGCGGCTCACCGTGGTCGACGCGGATCGGGCGGTGGGTAACCTCCGGCTGACGATCCGCAACCTGGGGCCGCAGCGGGCGGCGGATCCGCAGGTCCGGGTATACCTGCCGGCAATGGTCACGGCTTCCTCGCTGCCTGGGGGGTGTGCCGGCTCCGTAGCGCAGGACCGCTCCACCGCTGTCACCTGCCGGTTGGCGATCCTGGCTGTTGAGGACAGCGTGATGCTCGACCTCACCGTGTCCGTCCGAAGCTCGGAGGTGGGTACCGGCGCGGTCGGTGAATACTCGGCGGTGGTGTCGTGGAACGAAAGTCAGGGAGCGACCGATCCGGAGCCGAGGGGTGCGTACGAGAACAGTCGCGCAACCGGAGTCCTGACCTTGTCCGAGTAGTCGGTGGGCTCGGGCGAGGGCAGCGGGGGCCCGGGACGGCAGAATGTTCCACGTGAATCATGAGCCGGGCGCCGAGATCCACCACACTGATCCGTTCGCCGTCCCCGCCGGCCAGCGGTCCCCCGTACGTCGGTTGCGGGGCCGCCTGCCGGCGCCGGTGACGCTCTGGACTGCGTCCGGGCCGGCGGGACTGACGGTCTCCTCGACCCTGGTCGCGGAGGGCGAGCCGGACCGGCTGCTCGGTTTGATCGACCCGGAGTCCGACTTCTGGGCGGCGGCCGAGCAGGCCGGCCGCTTCGCGGTGGCGCCGCTTGGTCCGGCGCACCGGCAGCTCGCGGACCGGTTCGCCGGGCTCTTCCCGTCCCCCGGCGGCCTCTTCGCCACCGGCGGGTGGAACGACACCGACTACGGCCCGGTACCTCCGGACGCCGGTGGGTGGGCGGGATGCCGGCTCGACACCGCCCGGGGGTACGGCTGGGGTCTGCTGGTCGAGGCCACCATCGAGGCCGTCGAGCTGGCCGAGGAGACGGATCCGCTGCTGCACTACCGAGGGCGGTACCGCGAGCTGACCTGAGCCGCCGCACCTCCGGGCCGAACCGCCGGGGCCAGCCGGAGCACCAGTCGGGCGGACCGTGACCGACCGGTCACCGGAGTGAGCCAGGTCACTCGGCGCAGCCACCATGCCGTTCGGCGCACCCACCAACCGGCACCAGTTCTGCCCTTCCGGGCGCGAAGCGCGCTCCCTACCGTGCGCGTAACTCCCGATGCCTGTGAAGGTGGTGATCCACGAATGTCCACGGACACACCCGCGTCCGCCCCGGCCGAGTCGGTGACGGAACGCTATCTGGCCGTCCAGCGATCGGACGAGTTCGCCGGGTTGCGGCGCGCACTGCGCGGCTTCGTCTTCCCGATGACCGTCGCGTTCTTCCTGTGGTACGCCCTCTACGTGATCCTGTCCGCGTACGCGCGGGACCTCATGGGCACGAGGATCATCGGCAACATCAACGTCGCGTTGGTTTTCGGTCTGCTCCAGTTCGTCTCCACGTTCCTCATCGCCTGGCTCTACTCCCGGTACGCCGACCGGAGGGTCGACCCGGTGGCGGACCGGATCCGCGCGGAGATCGGGGAGGTGACCCATGACCGCGGTCCTCGCGGCTGAGGGGGGCGACACCACCGCCCGGAACCTCACCATCACTCTCTTTCTCATCTTCGTGGCGGTTACGCTCGCGATCACGGTGTGGGCGAGCCGGCAGACCAAGACCGCCACCGACTTCTACGCCGGCGGCCGGTCCTTCTCCGGATTCCAGAACGGCATGGCGATCGGCGGCGACTACATGTCGGCGGCGTCGTTTCTCGGCATCGCCGGCATCATCGCCCTGTACGGCTATGACGGCTTCCTCTACTCGATCGGATTCCTGGTCGCCTGGTTGGTGGCGCTGCTGCTGGTGGCCGAGCTGCTGCGCAACTCGGGCCGATACACGATGGCCGATGTGCTGGCCTTCCGGATGCGGCAGCGCCCGGTGCGCACCGCCGCGGCGGTCTCCACCATCACGGTGTCGATCTTCTATCTGCTCGCCCAGATGGTCGGCGCCGGCGCTCTGGTCGCCCTGCTGCTCGGCATCCGCCCCGGCACCACCTTCCTCGGCATGGACGCCGCCACCGCGAAGGTGGCCACGATCATCATGGTCGGCGCTTTGATGATTATCTATGTCACGGTCGGTGGCATGAAGGGCACCACCTACGTCCAGATCGTCAAGGCATTCCTGCTGATGAGCGGCGCCCTCATCATGACCTTGCTGGTGCTCGCGAAATACAAGTTCAACCTGTCGTCGCTGCTCGGCGACGCCGCCGCGGCATCGGGACAGGGCAGCGCCTTCCTGGAACCGGGGTTACGGTACGGCGTCGAGGTCGCCGGCGACACGACACGGACCTTCTACAACAAGGTCGACCTGCTCTCGCTGGGCGTCGCGCTGGTGCTCGGCACCGCCGGCCTGCCGCACATCCTGATCCGCTTCTACACCGTGCCGACCGCCAAGGCGGCCCGCAAGAGCGTGCTCTGGGCGATCGGCATCATCGGCACCTTCTATCTGCTCACCCTGGCCCTCGGCTTCGGCGCGGCCGCCCTGGTCGGCGGCGACGCCATCCGCGAGCAGGACCGGGCGGGCAACACCGCCGCACCACAGTTGGCCGAGGTACTCGGTGTCGACTTCCTCGGCGGCGATCTGGGTGGGGCGACGTTACTGGCGGTCATCGCGGCCGTCGCGTTCGCGACCATCCTGGCCGTGGTCGCGGGCCTCACCCTGGCGTCATCATCGAGCCTGGCGCACGACTTCTACGCCAACGTGATCAAGGACGGGACGGCCTCGGAGCGGCAGGAGGTCGCGGTCGCACGGATCTCCGCGCTGGTGATCGGCGCGGTCTCGATCGTACTGTCGATCTTCGCGCAGAGTCTGAACGTCGCCTTTCTGGTGGCGCTCGCCTTCGCGGTGGCGGCATCCGGCAACTTGCCGGCAATCCTCTACAGCCTGTTCTGGAGACGTTTCAACACTTCCGGAGCAGTATGGGCGATTTATGGCGGCTTGTTCGCCGCGGTCTTCCTGGTGTTCTTCTCCCCGGTCGTCTCCGGCGCGCCGACGTCGATGTTCCCCGCCCAGGACTGGCAGTGGTTCCCGCTGTCGAACCCGGGCATCCTCTCCATCCCGTTCGGCTTCCTGTGCGGATGGATCGGCACGGTGACCTCCAAGGAGCGCGACGAGGACAAGTACGCCGAACTCGAGGTGCGCTCGCTCACCGGCGCGGGCGCGCACTGACCGACCTGGATGGGCTGCGCGGCGTGTGCCGGACCACCCGGAATGTTCACCTGCCCCGGTCCGACGCCTGGCGTCGGACCGGGGTCGCTCCTTACCCGACCGATGATCGCGCCGATCGGTACCCTGACCGGCATGAAGGTTGTGCAGCGTTTCGGGTCCGGCCACCGCATTCTCGTCACCGGTGGCGCCGGCTTCGTGCCGTCATACCTCGTCGATGTCCTGGTCTCCCGCGGGTGCGCGGTGGTCGCGGTGGACAATTTCGTCACCGGATCGAAGGAGAACGTCGCCCACCTGGCGGACACGCCGACCTTCACGCTGGTCGAGGCAGACGTCGCCGACGGGCTGCCGACCCACCACTCCGCGTTCGCCGAGCGGTTCGACGCGATCCTGCACATGGCCTCGCCGGCCAGCCCGACCGACTTCGAGAAGCTGCCCGTGGAGATCCTGCGGGTCGGCTCGGTCGGCACCCTGCACCTGCTCGAACGTGCGGTCGCCGACGGCGCCCGGTTCCTGATGGCCTCCACCTCCGAGGCGTACGGAGACCCGAAGGAGCACCCACAGCGCGAGACGTACTGGGGCAACGTCAACCCGATCGGCGTACGCAGCGTCTACGACGAGTCGAAGCGGTTCGCCGAGGCCGCCACGATGGGTTACCGCCGCAGCCGGGGCCTGGACGCCGCCATCGTCCGCATCTTCAACACGTACGGGCCGCGGATGCGCCCGGACGACGGGCGGGCTGTTCCCACCTTCATCTCGCAGGCCCTGCGGGGTGAGCCGATCACGGTGCACGGGACCGGCAACCAGACCCGCTCGATCTGCTACGTCGACGACCTGGTGCGGGGCATCCTGCTGCTACTCGACTCGACGGAGACCGGGCCGATCAACTGCGGCACCGAGCACGAGCTGAGCATGCGGCAGCTGGCCGAGACGGTCGTCTCACTCTGCGACAGCAACTCTGAGGTGACCTACATCACTCGCTCCGCCGACGACCCGGAGATGCGCCGACCGGATCTCACACTCGCCCGGGACCTCCTCGGTTACGAGCCGCGGGTAATGCCCGAAGAGGGCCTCCGACGCACGATCGAGTACTTCCGCGAGCGACTGGGGCACACTTCCTAGACGCTGGCCGGCCCGACCCGGCCCCAGACGCTGGCCGCCCGGCCCAGCGGCCAGGCCGGCGGCCGAGCACCGGATGCCGCTTCCACGCCGCCCGGCACCTCACGATGCCTGTCGTAGGGTAACCGAGACACCACTGAGGGCGACGGCGCCGGATCCGCTTCAGGGAGAAGCTAGCCGGACGTACGTACCCTGAGTTGCATGTCAGCGACCATGCCTGCCGGTGTCCCGCTCCCGCACCTGCACCGCAGCGCCGGGCGCGCTCCGGTGCCGGGCTCCGGCCCGGGCAGACGGGCCCGCTCCGGCAACACGCGGTGGTACCCGACGGCCGACGTGCCCCCGCCTGGTGGCCCGGGTGGCCGGGGTGGACCTGGACCTGGCGGCGGGGACGGCGGTTCCGGTCGACCGAGGCGGCGGGGTCCCCGCCCGCGCTGGGGTCGGATCGGCCTGGTGGCCGGAATCGCGGTACTGGTGCTGGCCCTGCTCGGTGGCGCCGGCGTCTGGTTCTACGCCCGCGGCCTCAACGACGACCTGGCGCGTACCGATCCGTTCTCGCAGATCACCGGTGGCCGGCCGGCCAAGACGACCGACGGCGCGCTGAACATCCTCATGGTCGGCAGCGACTCGCGGGACCCGGACGCCCCGGTCGACCAGGCGGGCCAGTGGCGCGCTGACACGATCATGGTGATGCACGTCCCGAGCAACCACCAGGAGGCCTACCTGGTGTCGATCCCACGCGACCTGTACGTGCCGATCCCGGCGGAGGCGGGCGCGGACTGCGGCTCCGGCCAACGCAGGAAGATCAACGCGGCGTTTGCCCTGGGCGGCCTGCCGCTGGCGGTACGCACCGTGGAGTGCTTCACCGACGTACGCCTCGACCACGTGATGGCGATCGACTTCGCCGGCTTCAAGGAGGTCACCGACGCGCTCGGCGGTGTCGACCTGACCGTGGAACGCACGACCACCTCGATCCACAAGCCGTACCGGACCTTCACCGAGGGCGTCAACCACATGAACGGCGCCGAGGCACTGGATTGGATCCGGCAGCGCAAGCAGTTCCCGAACGGCGACTTCGACCGGATGCGGCACCAGCAGGAGTTCCTCCGCGCGCTGATGGACAAGGCGGCGAGCACCGGGACGCTCACCAACCCCGTCAAGCTGAACGACTTCCTCCGGTCGGTGACCGCCGCGGTCACCGTCGACGAGGGGTTTTCCCTGGTCGACACGGCGGTGCAGTTCCGCAAGCTGCGCGGTGAGAACCTGACGTTCCTGACCAGCCCACACAACGGCAGCGACACGATCAACGGCGAGTCGGTGGTGATCTCGGATCGGGAGAGGGCGCTCGCCATGTTCCAGGCGATGGCCGCGGACACCATGGCCGGCTGGGTCGAGGCAAACCAGGAGAGCGGCGGCAACTGATCCCTGGCCCGCGGGATCGATCGGACTGGCGGGCGGAACCACCGGCCCGGGTCGTGCGACCGGACCGGCGGGTTCCGCCGAACCGGCCACCGTACTCGCGCCGACCCGTAGCCTGACGTGAGGAGTATTCGCGTACGGGTGGCGGGGAGGGAACACGTCCAGGTCGCGGGACGGACGGGAGCGAGCCGGCGCGGGCGGCCGGCGCGGGCGGCCCCGCTGGCCCCGCCTCCTGCTCGGTCTCGGCCTCGCCGTGGCACTGCTGGCCGGCCTCGCCGCGATCGGCCTCCGGACGCTCACCGAGCGGTACGGCCGGGCGGTGGTCCAGGAGCAGCTGCTCGACCCGACCGCCCGCCGGGACGGCACCGACCCGGACGGGCCGCTCAACTACCTCATCGTCGGTACCGACCGGTGGCGCAGCGGCAGCACGGCCGACCGGCGGTCGGACACCATCCTCATCGTGCACGTGCCCGCGGGTGGCCGAGCGGCGTACCTGGTCTCCATACCCCGGGACCTGCTAGTCGCCATCCCGGCAACCGCCGGCTACGACGGCGGCCAGGACAAGATCAATGCGGCGTACGAGCGCGGTGGCGGCGGACAACCCGGCACGCGGCTGCTCTCGGCGACCCTGGCCCGGCTGACCGGGATCCAGTTCGACGGCGCCGCCTTGATCGACTTCTCCGGCTTCCGGGAGATCATCGACCTCCTCGGCGGGGTCCGCATGTGCGTCGACACCGAATTCCGCTCGATCCACACCGACCGGGTCTTCACCCCGGGCTGCCAGCAGATGGACGGCGGCACCGCCCTGGACTTCGTCCGTCAGCGCTACGACCTACCGAACGGGGACTACGACCGGCAGACCCACCAACAGCAGCTGCTCCGGGCGGTGCTGGAACGGGCCGGCGAGACCTCACTGCGAACCAACCCCGTGCAGCTGGACCGGATGATCCGGGCCGTCGGCGCTTCGCTGATCGTGGACACCAACGGCGTCCCCCTGGAGGAACTGGTAGTCGCGCTACGCGACCTACCAACGGACGCCCTGCGCGGCGTCCAGGTGCCGTCCCGGCCACAGACCATCGGTCAGGTCTCGTACGTGGTGCTGGAAAACGGTGGGAGTGGGCTGTTCGAAGCGGTCCGGGGTACCCAGGTGCCGGAGTGGGCTCAAGCCCACCCACGCTGGGTGACCCGACTGTGAGCGGCGGTCGCTGAGCTAGCTTGGTAGCCGTGTTCGGACCCCGCGTACCCACCGTGACCGTGCCCGAGATCGCCGACGACACGTACCTGCTCGACGTCCGGGAGGACGACGAGTGGGCCGCCGGCCACGCTCCGGAAGCCCACCACGTGCCGATGATGGAGCTGCCGTCCCGACTGGCCGAGGTGCCCAGCGACCGGGACGTGGCGGTCATCTGTCGCTCCGGCGGGCGATCCGCCCAGGTCGTCACGTACCTCATGCGCAACGGCTGGGAGCAGGTGCGCAACGTCGATGGCGGGATGGGCGAGTGGGCCGCCGCCGGGCGTCCCGTGATCGGCGAGGACGGGCAGCCGGGTCGGGTCCTGTAGCCGGCGTGGGCATCGGCCGTCCCCTGGTCTTCGCGCACCGCGGCGCGTCGTACGACCTCCCGGAGCACACCCTCGCCGCGTACCTGCGGGCGCTCGACGAGGGTGCCGACGGGCTGGAGTGCGACGTCCGGCTGACCCGCGACGGACATCTGGTCTGCGTCCACGACCGCCGCCTCGACCGGACCAGCAACGGACGCGGCCGGGTGAGCGGGCGGACTCTCGCCGAGCTGGAGGCGCTCGACTTCGGGTCCTGGCACCCGAGCTGCGCCCTCCCCGACGGGGACGAGGTGCTCGACGAGTCGCACACCCGGCTGCTCACCCTTGAGCGGCTGCTGGACGCGGTACTCGCCGCCGGCCGGCCGGTCCGGCTGCTGGTCGAGACGAAGCACCCCGCCCGGCACGGCCGGGACGTCGAGCGACGTCTGGTGACGCTGCTGCGCCGGTACGGCCTGACCGAGCCTCGGCCCGGGCATCCGGTCCAGGTCACCGTGATGTCCTTCTCGCTGCTGGCGGTACGCCGGATCCGCGAGCTGACCCCCGCGCTGCCCACGGTGCTGCTGCTGGAGGCGCTGCCCGGCCGGCTACGGCTGGGCCGGTTGCCGTTCGGCACGCGGATCGCCGGGCCCGGCATCGTGCTCGTGCGGGCCCGCCCAGACCTGGTGCCGGCGCTGCGCGCCGCCGGTAACCAGGTGTACGTCTGGACCGTGAACGATCCCGCCGACCTGGATCTGGTGGCGGCCGCCGGGGTGGACGGGGTGATCACCGACCGACCGGCCCAGGCGCTCGCCCGGCTCAGCGAGGGAAGCCCTTCCTGACGCCTGCAGCGGTAACGGGCTGCCTACCGAACACTCCGCCGGGTGGGGGTGTCCGGGGGTCCGGTCCGCGGGGGACACTCGGGGCATGCCGGAGCGCACGGACTTCTCCGCCCTCATCGCCGGCCACACCGTGGTCATCGAGATGATCAACTGTGGGGACTCAGGCGTGCCGGTCCTCAGTCAGTTGCTCCGGGTGGCGCAGAGCGCCCTCGGCGCGTCCGGCATGGCATTCGTCGAGTTCGCACCCACAGGTGGTCGGGTGATCGCCGCCACCGGCGCCGCCGAGTGGACGCTCGGCCGTCCCCTGCCGGCCGACGACCCCGACACGGTCTGCCTGCTCTCCGGGCCCCGCGTGCAGCAGGTCCGGATGGACCGCCTCACCGGAAAGCTCGCCCACGCGCTCGTCGGGCGCGGACTGCGCCGGATGACGGTGTCCCGGGCCGAGATCGGCGGGCTCGCCGTGGGCAGCCTGCACGCCCTCTACCCCACCGACGGCGACGGGCCGGACGCCGAGCAGCGCGGCGTGGTCGCGTATCTCGCCTCCTGCATCGCCCACATGTACGGTGACCAGAGTGGCCTGCCGGTACACGGTGACGGCCCGGTGGTGGCCGCGATGGCGGACGGGCTGGCCGTGGTTGACCGGGACGGCTCCGTCCGGCTCTGGAACCCGGCCGCCGCCCAGGTGACCGGCCGCTCCTCCGCCGACGCGCTCAACCAGCCGCTGCCGTTCCCGCTTCCGCCGTCCGGGCAGGTCCTCGACCACCGGCTGCCGGACGGCCGCTGGCTGCGGGTCACCTCGGGTGAGCTGCCGGGTCCCGGCATGCTCCGGGTGGTCACCTTCCGGGACACCACCGACCAGCAGCGCCGCGACAGCGACCGAAACCTCTTCGTCGCGGTGACCAGCCACGAGCTGCGGACCCCGGTCACCGTCATCAAGGGGTACGCGGACACCCTCACCGACCATTGGGAGTCACTGACCGACGCCGACCGACGGTTGGCCGCCCGGGTGATCGGCCAACGCGCCAACGAGCTGGCCCGCCTCGTCGACCGCCTGCTCTCCGCAGCCGCCGAGGTGCGCCCGGGTGAGGACCCCCCGGCCCCGTTCGACCTCGCCGACGCCCTGCGCGCGGCGGTGGCCGACTTCTCCGCCGAGCTGCGCCACCGCATCACGCTCGACCTGCCGGCCGGTCTACCGAAGGCACTCGGTCACCGGGCGAGCCTGGCGACCGTGCTGCTCGAGCTGTGCACGAACGCCGGCAAGTACTCGCCGTCCGGCACCTCGATCGATGTCGCCGCGAGAGCCGACGGGCCGACCGTCTCCTTCCGGGTCGCCGATCAGGGAATCGGCATCCACCCCGAGCACGTCGAGCGTGCGTTCGACCGGTTCTGGCAGGGTGAGTCCGGCGACCGCCGCCGCTACCCCGGGGCCGGCCTCGGTCTCTACCTCGTCCGCCGGATCGTCGAACAGCAGAATGGATGGGTGTCCCTCCGACCGAAGGCCGGTGGCGGTACGGTCGCAGAGGTACGGCTGCCCCGCGAGTGACCAGCGGGGGTGTGGAGGGGCGACAGTGTCGACTGAGGGTGCCGAACGGGCGTGGTGTGTGGTGGTGCCGCACCATCCGACGGGGGCACGGCAGGCGCGGCACCGGCTCGCCGACGAGCTGGCCGACGTCGTACCCCCGACGCTGCTCGCGGACCTGGTGGCGGTCTTCGCGGAGTTGGTGGGCAACGCGGTACGGCACGCCGACCCGCTCCCGGGCGGGGTCATCCGGGTGTCCTGGCGGCTCTGCGGCACGCCTGCCGGTCCGCGTGTCCAACTGCGGGTCACCGACGGTGGATCGGCCGCCCGGCCGAGGATCCGGACGGCCGATCCCGACGCGATCGACGGCCGGGGCCTGCACATCGTCTCCGGCCTCGCCAGCCGCTGGGGCGTTGACCGGGATGGGCTCGGCCAGAGCGTCTGGGCCGATTTCGAGCCGTCCGGCACCACGCGGCCCGACCTGATAGTCGCCTGACCGGCGGGCGCAGGCGGGTCCTCCCACATCCGGCTGCGCCGGCCTCTAGGCTGTCCGACCGTGAGCAAGCGTCGAAAGAGCCAGCGGGCTGCGGACACCACCGGTAAACGCGAGAAGGTACGAGACATCTTCGTGCCCCGCCCCTTCGAAGGGCTGACCGACGAGCCGGAGTGGATCGCGCTGCGCGAGCTGGTGCCGGCCGCCACCGCGCCGTTGCGGCTCGCGCCCGACCTCGTCGAGGAGTACGGCGATCGGGAGGTCGCGCTGGCAACCGTGCTGCCGATGGCGGCACCGGCCATGACCAAGCCGGACGGCCGCGTCCTCATCGGCCTCCAGCGGCACCAGCAGTCCGGGGACGTCTCGCGGGATTTGGCCGAGGCGCTGCTCTGTGCCCTGCGGACCGAGCCAGGCGGGCAGGTCACCGTGCCACCGCTGCCCGGTCCCGGACCCCGCCTCCAGGACGTCCTGGTCGACGGCCCACTGGAAATCACTCTGCACGACGGCTTCGAGTTCTGGCTCGACCCGGGCGCGACCGACGACCCGTCGGTACAGGCGTCTCTGGAACGGGCCAACGCCGCCATCTACCCGACCGTGCGGCTGGCCACGGCGCTGGCTGCGTACTGGTGCCAGGTGCCGGAGAAGGCGCACGTGCGGTGGGTTCTCCCCGACGACGAGGACGCCGCCCTGGACGCACTGGCGCGGCTCAACGCCGCCGGTAGCCTGCCCCTCGGCGAGCAGACGAGGTTCGCCGGGATGTTCCGGGCGCACGGCCGGCTCGTACCGGTTTGGGACCTGCCTGAGGACACCCCAGCCGGCGAGTGGGAGCAGCCGGTCGCGGAGTTCGCCAAGCGCTACGCCGAGGCGCTGGCGGACCCGACCCCGCTGGACGCGGCTACCCGCCGGGCGCGCCACGGCCTGCTCGGCCGACAGCTCACCCTGCGCTGACCGTAGTCACGCACCTCCGGTGCGCGCTGTCGGGTAAGAACCCCAGCCCTGGCGGGGCCGCGGGAAGGTCGATTTCTCACCCGTGCAGCGGGGCTCGCACCATGGGGCAGGACATGCACCGGGGGCCGCCCCGGCCGGAGCCCAACTCGGAGCCGGCGATCGGGACGACCTCGATACCGGCCCGCTCCAACTGCGCATTGGTCTTCGTGTTGCGCTCGTAGCCCACGCACAGCCGGGGGGAGAGGGCGAGGGTGTTGTTGCCGTCGTCCCACTGCTCGCGCTCGGCGGTCACCGGGTCCAGGCCGGTGTCGATCACCCGAAGCTGCGCCAGGTCCATCGCGTCGGCGGCAGCCCGCAGAAAGGGCGCCGGGCCGTCCACCCGTGGGTCCTCGCCGTCCGTCCCGGCGACGACGGTGTACGCGGACAGCGTGCTGGCGATGTTCGGGTACATCAACACGGCGTCGGCGTCGACCATGGTGCAGATGGTGTCCAGGTGCATCGTGGCCCGTTCCTGGGCGATCGGCACGACCAGGATGGTGTGTGCCAGACCCGCGGCGAAGACCTGACGGGCGAGGCGTTCGGCCCCGGCCGGCGTGGTCCGCTCGCCCACCCCGACCGCCAGCACGCCGGGGGCGAGCAGCAGCACGTCACCGCCCTCCAGGTGCTCCATCCCCGGGTGGTAGACGAATTCGGTGCTGACGAACCGCGGATGGTGCCGGTAGATCGCATCGGTGAGGGTGGTCTCCCGGCGGCGGGCCGGCATGGCGAGGCTGGTCACGCCGACCCGGTCGCCGATCCAGACCGACGAGTCCCGGGTGAAGAGCAGGTTCGGCAGGGGGTCGATGACGAAGTCGTGCCGGTCCAGCAACGTGTAGACGAGGCCACCGGGGCGGTCCCGGCTGATCCGCAGTTCCTCGTGGGCCAGGCCGGCGATGAGCACGCCGGCCAACGCGGCCGGATCGAGGTACGCGAGCTGGTCCGCGACCCGGGCACGCAGCGAGTCGCCGAGCCGTGGCGAGCGCAGCACCTGTCCGGTGAGTTCGGCCCGGGCCTCCGCGACGGCCAGCGTCTCGGTCAACAGCTCGGACAGATAAAGTACCTCGACCCCACGCTCGCGCAGCGCTCCGGCGAACGCGTCGTGCTCCTCCTGTGCACGGCCCACCCAGGGAATCGCGTCGAACAGGAGGGAGTCGCTGTTTCGCGGGGTGAGCCGGGCGAGTTCGGGCCCCGGACGGTGCAGCATGACCGTGCCGAGCCGACCGACCTCGCTGTCCACGTAGTGGGTCACTGTCGCAGCGTAGGACAGGGGTTTACCGGCATCCGGCAAAACAACCGTGGATGAACACGGCATTCATCCACAGTCACTCCGGCGCTTGAACTTGCCGACCCGGGGGAGTGGCAACGTAGGGTAGTGAGGACATAACTTCGAGGGACCTTTTGCCGGAGGTCGCGATGACTGTCTTTCCCGCTCGACGAGCCGTACCGTCCGCCCGGGCCCTGCCGTCCGTGGCGGTGCCGCACCCCCGGACGGAAGTCCCGGAGGCTTTCACACCGGCCCGTCCGTCCCCGTTGGAGTGGGCCCGCCGACTGCGGGCCGAGCGGGGCGCGCGGCGTCTGGAGGCGGCCGGCGCCCGGGCTTTGGGCCAGCTCGACCACCTCGGTCCAGCCTGGCACGTCATCGAGTGGCCCCGTACCGACGCCGCCGACCTGTTCCGCGACCAGAGCGGTGACGACCGCGCCGGGTTCCTCGCCATCGGACCGAGTGGCCTCTACGCGGTCACCATCGCCGACCACGGCCGGGCCCGCGTGCTGGTCGCCGGCGACGTCGTGCAGATCAACGGCAAGCGCCCGCCGTACGTGGCCGAGGCCCGTCGCGACGCCAAGCGCTCGAGCGAGGCGCTCTCCGATGCGGTGGGGCTACCGATCCCCGTGACGCCGGTGCTGACCTTCGTCGGCTCCGGCGTCATCAGCGTCTACGGCCTCCCGAAGGACTGCCTGATGGCCACCCATCGGGAACTCGACCGACTGCTCGTGGCGGCCGGCAATCGGATCAGCCCGGCCACCGCCGAGAAGCTCTCGCAGGTCGCCCAACACCCGGCCACCTGGCTTAACAACACCTACCGGGCGGCCGACTACCGGTGGTACGAGGAGGACCGAACGGCCGCTGACAAGCCGGTCGGCCGTCGGTAACGTCAGCCCCGACGCCAAGTCCCGGTCCGGCCGGCCTCCGCGGGTCACGCCGTCACCGGGCCGCCCGGTCAGGGACTGGATCAGCATCGGCCACCCGGTGGCTCCGGCACGGTCAACGACAGACTCTGGGACCAGCTAGCGTGGACAGACCGTCGGTTGTAGATGGATAGGAGGCTCGGTGGCCCACGTCGAACTCTCGCTCTCTGAAGTGTTCGTGCCGACGGCGGGGACACCGGCGGAGCAGGGGTCCGACAACGTCGGTCAGTGGTCCTCGACGGTCTCCGCAGCCGACGAGCCCTGTCTGCTGATCGGCGCCGACGCCCGGGTGGTCGCCATCTCCGCGTCCGGGTGCGAGCTGCTCGGCCTCGGCGCCCCGCAGGACGTGATCGGTCGCCCGTTGCTCGACGGCGGCCTGCGGTTGCTCGACTTCACCGCCAATCGCGGCGAGTTGACCGAGCCGGAGCTCGACAAGATCCCGCCGCTGCTCGCTCTCTCCTCGGGTCGGCTGGCCCGCGGCCTGCTCCGGGTCCAGGGAGCGGAACCGGACGCGCCGGACGCCACCGTCGACGCGATCTCCACCCCGGTACTCGCCGACGGGGCGGTCGCCGGCTCGCTCACGTTCTTCTCCGAGGTCTGACCTGGGCGGTGGATGGCGCGCGCCGCCGTGGCGAAACTGGGGTGGGCGCTCGCCGAGGCCGTAAGGTGCCCTCATGCTGGATATCGCTCTGCTCGCGGGTGAATATGCCGTCTGCCGCCTGGCGGCCGGCTCCACCCTGCCACCAGCCCTGTCGGGCGGCCTGAGCGACAGCGAAGTCGTCACGGTGAGCTGGTCCGCCGAGGGGGTCTCGGTGATCTGCCCCGCCGGCCGGGCACCCGAGCAGGCCGTGGTGGAGACCACCTGGCGTTGTCTACGCGTGGTCGGCCCGCTCGACCTCGCCGTCTCCGCCACCCTGGCCACCCTCGTCGACCCGTTGGCCGAAGCACGAGTCAGCATGGTCGCCTTCTCCACCTACGACACCGATTACCTACTGGTTCCCGCGGTACGCCTGGACGAGGCCGTCACGGCCCTGGACCGGGCCGGGCACCGCGTGCTGATCTAGGGTCTGTCTTTCGGATCTGAACGGTACGAGGCGGTGTCCAGGCGGTGATCCGCCAGACACGTCCAGGCCCGGGGTGGCCGCCCCGGCGACGTCGATACCGGCCTCCACCTTTTCGCAACCGTCGGATCCTCCTACGATGAGCACGGCCCGCCCCGGCTACAACGATTCGAACCGAAGTCTTGAGGATCGGTCCGTGCCGCCCACCACGCCCCGCCGCACCGCCACCTGGCCGCCGTCCCGACTGCGCCGGACCACCGCGGTGGTGGTGCTGGCCGTCGTATCGGCAGCGGGTTGCGGCACCCCACCGGAACTCCGGGGACCCACGCCCACCCCGGCCGCCCGGACCGCCACGCCGGGTGCCGCCGGGACCCCCACCGCTGTCCCCAGCCCGCCGGTGAGCCGGCTCCCCGGACCGCCCGACCCCGGGCCGACCTCCCCGGCCGGCCAGGTCGCCGTCGCCTGCCCGGCCGGCCCGACCGGCCAGCGGGTGACCGCCCTGGTACGCAACCGCGACGTGCTCCCCCCGGACGCCCGCGTCCGGGTACGGAGCGGGCCGCTCTGCGCCGCCGACTGGCACTACACGGTCCTCGACGTGACCGGGTACGAACCGCTCCAGGTGGTCAGTCGCGGGTCGGCAGCCGCACCGCGCCTCGTCACCGCCGGCACGGACGTCTGCACGGCGGAGGTGCGAGTCGCCGCCCCGCTCGGCATCCGGACGTTGGCGTGCGGGGCCGACGCGGGTGCGTAGGCTGTCGCCATGCCGGGAACACCGCCGAGCCGCTTCGTCTACCTCGGGCCCGAGGGCACCTTCGCCGAACAGGCGTTGCGTGCCATCCCCGCCGCCGAGCGGGCCAGCCGAATCCCCTCCCGCAGTGTGGGCGAGGCGCTGGAGGCCGTACGAGCCGGAGAGGCGGAGGCGGCGCTCGTGCCGCTGGAGAACTCGATCGGCGGCGCGGTCGGGGTGACCCTCGACGAGTTGGCCGAGGGGGAGCCGCTGGTGATCACCCGCGAGGTGATCCTGCCGGTGGAGTTCGTGCTCGGCGCCCGCCCCGGTACGCAGCTCGCGACGGTCCGCAGCATCGCCGCCCACCCGCAGGCGTCCACCCAGTGCCGGAACTGGCTGCACGCGCATCTGCCCGACGCCACGGTGGTAGACGTGCTCTCCAACGGCGCGGCGGCGGCCGGCGCCGCGCGCGGCGAGTACGACGCGGCGATCTGCGCCCCGATCGGCGCGGCCCGGCACCGGCTCGAGGTGCTGGCCGACAAGATCGCTGACCACCCGGACGCGGTGACCCGGTTCGCGCTGGTTACCCGGCCTGGACCACCCCCACCGCCGACCGGGGACGACGTGACCTCGCTGGCGGTGTACATCGCGCACGACCGGGTGGGAGCGCTGCTGTCCGTGCTGATGGAACTGGCCGTACGCGGGGTCAACCTGACCCGGATCGAGTCCCGCCCGACCGGTGAGGCACTCGGTCGGTACGTGTTCTTCCTCGACTGCACCGGCCACGTGGCCGACGTACGCCTCGGCGAGGCGCTGCAGGGGCTGCGCCGGGTCTGCGCGGACGTTCGCTTCCTCGGGTCGTACCCGCGGCAGCGGTGGCACGAGGCGACAGGTGACCGGCCGGTCCCAGCACCAGCGGGGCTCACCGACACCGACTACGCCGACGCCGCAGCCTGGCTCGCCCGCCTCCGCGCCGGTGACCTCGCCTGATCCACCTCACCCACCCGCGGGTCACCAGGGCTGCTGGTCGTCGTCCGCAGGTCAAGGCGATCAATGGCGCGACCAGCAGCATGAACGAGCGCCGACCGGCCCGGGATCGATGGGGATGGAATACGGTCAGCTGAGCAGGCCGCCCAGGATGCCGCCCTGCTGTTCCCGGGCGCCGCTGCCCATGACTGGCGGCTCCTCGGAGGGCTGGACGACCACGAAACCCTGGCCGGCGAAGCTCATCGTGAACGCCTCTCCCGTGCGCCGCCCGAGCAGCGTGCCCAGGCCCAACTGCTCGGCCCGGTGGTAGCCGGTCTGCAGGTTGGCCGACCAGCAGACAGCGGCCTGCGGGTCCACGTAGGTCGGGGCGTCAACGTTGAGGACGACCGGGGTGCCCTGGGTCGTGACAGCGATCCGGCCGTGGCCGGAGAAGACGCAGTTGAACAGACCGGACGACGACGCCACGCCGGCACCGCCGACCATGCGGATGTCGTACTGGAGGGTGGAGTCGAAGGCGAGCACGCTGGAGCCGTTGATCGAGAGCGCGTCACCGGGCTCCAACTCGATGATGTGCACGTCCTTGGCGAGGTCGGCCAGGAAGACATCGCCCTGACCGGTGACCTTCATCAGCGGGACGCCCTCGCCGGTGAGCTTCTGCTTGAGGAACGTGCCGAGCCCGCCGGAGCCGAGCGCCTGGAACTCAACGTGCCCCTGATAGGCGACCATCGAGCCGACCCGGGCCATCGCCTCGCCACTGAGTTCGATCTTGAGCATCTTGGAGTTCTGCAGCCGCATACCGGGCTGTGCGGACTCCCTCTCCAGGTTCTCCGAGGAGAAGAGCTCGCTGCGCATGGACGTGCCTCCTACAGTTCGCGGTGCCTTGGGCCCGACGGTAGGTCAGCGGCACAACAGCGGCCATCGGCTGACCGGAGGTTCAGCCCCAGCCCAGCTCGTGCAGGCGGTCGTCGTCGATGCCGAAGTGGTGGGCGATCTCGTGCACCACGGTGACGGCGACCTCGTCCACAACGTCGTCCTCACTGTCGCAGATACGCAGGATCGGATTGCGGTAGATGAGGATGCGGTCCGGCAGGACACCCGAGTAGTCCCAGCCCCGGCCGGTCAGCGCGTGCCCCTCATACAGGCCGAGCAGCTGCTCCCCGGGGGGCGGGTCGTCCTCGACCAGGATGACCACGTTGCTCATCAGGGCGAGCAGTTTCTCCGGCACCTCGTCCAGCGCGTCGCCGACCAGTTCCTCGAACCGTTCCTGACTCATCTCCACGGCCACACCGCCCATTCTGCCCGCGCCCCGCCGCAACTCAAGATCCCGCACGCCGAGCCGGCAGGGCACACGTCGCGGGACGAGGCCGCCGTCCGCCGCCGTGGCGGCTCTTCCCGTGCATCCGCGGCTCGTCACCCGAACCTGCGACGCGCAAACGTACGGTGTGGGCGCGGCCGGGCGGGTCGGGCGCCGCCCGCCCGACCGTCGGCTGTGTCATGATTCTGCTCAGGCCTCGGCGCCTGTCCCGACCCGCACCGACCAGCCCTGACGGGACGGGCGTTCAGCGCGGAAGGGTGTCCCGATGTCCCAGGATCTCCCCATCCCCCGGCAGGACGACCGGTCCGACGGCACCGCCGTCGTGGAGTGGGGCGGAGTGGATCAGCGGCCGTCCGGCCGGCCCCGGCGGCTGCTCGCCGGACTCGCCCGGGACCGGCACCTGCCGCTCGCTTTCGCCGGCCTCGGCGCGGCCGCCGGCCTGGCGTCCCTGATCGGGGAGTGGGTGCTGCTGACCTTCCCCAACGCCGGGCCCAGTGGCCAACAGATCCGGGTCCCCGAGGGAGTCTCGGACGTTGGTGGCTTCGGCGCCGCGTACCTGGCCGGCCTGCTCGCACTCGTCGCGGCCGTCGCACTCGCGCTACGTGGCACCGGGGTCGTCCGGCCGAACGCTCGCGTCGGCGGCCTGGCCCTGGCCGGGGCGTTGCTGACCATGCTGGCCGCCGCCGCCACGACGGTGGCCGACAGTGATCCACGCGCCGTCTACTACGGCGAGCAGGCCGGGTTGGAGATCGGGTACGGCCGCGGTCTGGTCACCGCGTTCCTGGCCTGCGTGTTCTTCGGGGCGGCGCTGCTGATCATCCCGACGGCCGCCGCACCCGACGCCGAGGCGCAGGGCGGGGAGCCGGTCCCGCCGGTCCGGCGGAGCCGCTCCCGGCGGGCCGACCCGGACGACGCCCTGCCGCCCCCCGCCGACCTCACCGTCGGGCCAGCCGTCCCGTTCGCCCGCCCGGAACCGCCGGCCTGAGCCTGGACGGGCGGCGCCAGGGCCGGGTATCCCAGGGTGGCGTCACGCACGTCGTGTCCCCGCCGGCGCCGCGTTCGGCAGCCACCGCCGCCGGCCTGCCGCTCGCCGCCGACCTGGCACCTTCGGTCACCACAGGCACGTCGTTCCCCGTTGGCACCGGATTCGTCTGATCGCCATGGTTGCGACCCGTTGCGCGAGGTACGGTTGCTGCCCGCCGTCATGCCGGGTCACACGACCGGAACGGCTGGCCGCGACGGCGGCGGGCGAAGGAGGAGCGATGACCCGCCCGGGCCTGCCCAAGCTGATCGCCACCGACTTGGACGGCACGCTCGTCCGAAGCGACGAGACCGTCTCCGCGTACACCCACGGGGTGCTCGACCGGGTGCGGGCCGCCGGCATCCCGGTGATCGGCGCGACCGGTCGCGGCCCCCGCCTGACGGAGCTGACCCGCAACGACATCCGCGCCGCGGACTTTCTGGTGATGGCCGGTGGCGGCCGGGTCGTCGACCAGAGCGATCCGGCCGGGCCGGTGGTGCTGCGCGACGAGCGCCTCTCCGGCGCCGTCCTGGCCGAGCTGTTGGCCGCGTTGGAGGCCGAGGTCGGGCCGCTGACCGTGATGGTGGAGGCGTCGGACGAGCACGACGCGCCGCTCTGGGGCGACTACCACCCAGGCTGGCCGTACCAGGACCGATTCGAGGCGCGCAGCCGCACCGAGTGTCTCTCCATCGATGTGATCAAGGCGTTCGCCCGAACCGCGGACCACCACGTCGACGAACTGCTCGAGGTGGCCCGACAGATCGTCTCGCCGCAGGTCGCGACCCTCACCCAGGCCGGGCTCGGCTTCGTGGAGATCTGCCCGCCCGGCGTCGACAAGGCGACCGGGCTCACCGTGGTGGCGGAGCGGCTCGGCGTCGACCCTGCAGAGGTGCTCGTCTTCGGCGATCAGCCCAACGACCTGCCGATGTTCTCCTGGGCCGGGTGGGCGCGGGTGGCGGTCGCCAACGCCCACCCGGCGGTCCGGGCCGCCGCTGACGAGACCACCCTGCGCAACGACGACGACGGGGTGGCGGTCTACCTCGATCGACTACTCTCCCGCTGATGGGAGAGGCACCCCGGCTGGTCGCCACGGACATCGACGGCACACTGCTCCGCGACGACTGGACGTTGAGTCCGCGTACCGCCGAGGTGCTGGCCCGGATCTCCGCGCGGGGTACGCCGGTCGTGCTGGTCACCGGCCGCCCCATCCGCTGGCTCAAGCTGGTGTACGACCAGCTGGCCGAGCCGTTGCCGGCGATCTGCGCCAACGGCGCCGTGGTCTACGACCCGGCGGCGGACGAGGTGCTCCGCGCCGACCCGCTCGCCCCCGAGCTACTCGCCGAGGTGGCCCGGCGGCTCCGTGCCGAGGTGCCCGGGGTCAGTTTCGCAGTGGAGATCGTCGACAGTCGGGAGATGCGGCACGAGACGCACTACCCGCTGCGCTGGGACGCCGACCACGGCGCGATCCGGGCGGTCGAGACCCCGGAGGAGCTACTCGCGGCGCCTGCGGTCAAGCTGTTGGCCCGCGCCGGGACGCAGGACCCGGACGCGTTCGTCGCGCTGGTCGCCGGGGCGCTGGCGGGGCTGGCGGAGGCAACACACTCGTCGTACTCGGGGCTGGTCGAGATCTCCGCGGCTGGCGTGACCAAGGCGGCCGGCCTGGCCTGGTACTGCTCCAGGC
The DNA here is from genome assembly GCF_030345795.1 of Micromonospora sp. WMMA1363. Taxonomy (NCBI): domain Bacteria; kingdom Bacillati; phylum Actinomycetota; class Actinomycetes; order Micromonosporales; family Micromonosporaceae; genus Micromonospora; species Micromonospora sp. WMMA1363. The sequence goes on along the minus strand of NZ_JAUALB010000001.1, from coordinate 4,300,461 downwards.
GCGAGATCGACGCCATCGGCGTGCTGGCCTTCGGCGACATGCCCAACGACGTACCGATGCTCACCTGGGCCGGCCGGGGCGTCGCGGTCGCCAACGCGCACCGCGCCGTACTGGATATCGCCGACGAGGTTACCGCTGCGAACACCGCCGACGGGGTGGCGGCGTACCTGGAGCAGGTCTTCGGGCTGGGCTGAGCGGCCGGCCCACGGCCAGCCGCTCAGCGCTCAGAGGTACTGCCCGGTGCCGTGCCCCTCTCCGTTCGACGGCTGGCCCAGGCCGGGCATCCCCGGGGCTATCCCGCCCGGCCCGCTGGGCAGCGCGTGCCGGCCGGAGCGCATCTGTTCCAGCTGCACCCGTGCCGCCATCTGCTGAGCGACCAGGGCCGCCTGGATGCCGTGGAACAGCCCCTCCAGCCAGCCCACGAGCTGCGCGTGCGCGATCCGCAGCTCACCCTCGCTGGGTGCCTTCTGCTCGGTGAACGGCAGCGAGATGCGCTCCAACTCCTCACGCAGCTCGGGGGCGAGCCCCTCCTTGAGCTCGACGATCGACCGCTCGTGGATCTCCCGCATGCGCTGCCGGCTGGCATCGTCCAGCGGCGCGGCCTTGACCTCCTCCAACAGCTGCTTGATCATGCTGCCGATCCGCATCACCTTGGCCGGCTGCTCGACCAGACGGGCCGGGTCCTCGCCCTGCCCCTCCTCGGTCTGCACCGTGCCGACCGGTCGGCCGTCGGGCCCGACCACCACCACGGTGCCGGAGTGACCGGTGCCGTCCCGGCCCGGCTCGTCGTTCTGTCCAGCGGAGTGCGCTTCGGTCATGGGACCATCTTTACCCAGCTGCGTCCGCGGATGCGCCTCGGGGAGCCACCGTCGGCGAATCGTGGCCCGCGACACGCTACCGTCGCGGACGTGCCCAGCGATCCGCGTGCCGTACTCAGCCGCCCCGCGCCGGCCCCGGAGGTCACCGTCGCCTACGGCGACCACCCGGACCAGGTCGCGGACCTGCGCCGACCGGCCGGCACCGGACCGGCCCGGCCGTTGGTGGTCGTGGTGCACGGCGGCTTCTGGCGGGCGACGTACGACCGGCGGCACACCGGACCCATGTCGAGCGCGCTCGCCGCGCTCGGCCACCCGGTGGCGCAGTTGGAGTACCGCCGGACCGGGCAGCCCGGCGGCGGCTGGCCCGGGACCCTGACCGACGTCCTGGCCGGGGTGACCGCGTTGCCGCACCTGGCGGCCGAGGCGATGCCCGGCCAGGTGACCACCGGCCCGCCGATCCTCGTCGGTCACTCGGCCGGCGGGCACCTCGCCCTGTACGCGGCGGCGACCGCACCGGCCACCGTCGCTGCGGTGCTGGCCCTGGCGCCGGTGTCGGACCTCGCCGCGGCGTACCGGCTGGGCCTGGACTCCGGTGCGGTGGCGGCGCTGCTCGGCGGCGGCCCGGCCGACGTGCCGGACCGGTACGCGGCCTGTGATCCACGAAGGCTGGTGCCCATGCGATCACGGATCGTAGTCATGCATGGCACGCTCGACCGACAGGTGCCGGTGGGGATGAGCCGGGAGTTCGTCACTGCGGCACAGGCCGCCGGGAGCGACATCCGCCTCATTGAACTGCCCTTTTGCGAACACTTCGGTCTCATTGACCCCGAGTCGGCGGCCTGGCCGGATGTTGCCACTGCGTTGCGGTCGCTGCGTGAAGATCATTAAGCATTGACGGAGCGTCGCGAAGCAGGTAGAACGCCGGAGGGCAGAACCGCCCGGTGCGCTTCTGGAGGAACCTGGTGTCGCAGATGAACCGCAGGCGAGTCGTTCAACTGCTGGCCGCCGCCGGTACGGCCGGACTCGTGGCCGGATGCGGCACCGGCGCCACCGACACCAGATCCGACCCGGAGCTGGGGCCGATCAAAATCGGGCTCGTCGCGCCGCAGGCCGGCGGCCTCAAGGCCATCGGCGAGGAAATGATCAATGGGTTCCAGCTCTTCCTCGAGCTGAACGAGGGGCGGCTGGGCGGCCACCCCACCGAGCTGCTCATCGCCGACGAGGGCGACACCGTGAAGTCCGGCAAGGCCGCCGTCGACGAGCTGCTGAAGCAGGGCGTGCTGGCCCTCACCGGGGTGGCCGGCACGGACGTCATGCTCGGCGTCCGGGACACCGTCGAACAGGCCCGGGTACCGCTGGTCGGTTCCAACGCCTCGCCGACCAGCCTGCAGAGCGTCGTCTACATCTGGCGGACGTCGTACGTACTGGACGAGGCCGCCCGGGCAATGGGCCGCTACCTGCGGAACCGCCTTTCGAGGTCGACGCGTCTGGCGATCATCATGCCGGAAGCCCCGGCCAGCCAGGACGTGCTGCGGGGCTTCCGGCAGGAGTTCGGCGCGTCCGACTCCCGGATCGAGGACCCGGTAACCTGGACCGCGAACCACACCGGCGCCCCGGGCAAGAGTGCCTACGACCAGGACATCAAGAAGGCGCTCGGCCGCAAGCCCGACGCGATCTTCTGCTTCTATCACGGCCAGCCGGCGGTCGAGTTCATCAAACAGCTACGCGGCGCCGGGTTCACCGGCCGCGTCTACGCACCCGGCTTCCTCACCGAGGGGGAGGTACTGAAAAGCTTCCGCAGCACGCCGGAGAACGCGCTGGGCATCCAGACCGCGCTGAACTACTCCGCCGACATCAACAACGCGGCGAACCGCCTCTTCGCGTCGACGTACCGCAAGAAGCACGGCATCTCGCCGACCACCTACGCCATGGCGTCGTACGATGCCGGGCAGGTGCTCGACCAGGCGATCCGGATCGCCGGCGAGACGCCCACCCCGCAACAGGTGAATCTCGCGCTCGGCAGGATCGGTCAAATCGACAGCCCGCGGGGTGCGTGGCAGTTCAACCAGCCACGCACCCCGCAGCAGAAGTGGTACCTCCGCGAGGTCCAGATGGACGGCCAGGTCCTGTCCAACGTTCTCATCACCGAGCTGGCCACGCTCGGCTGAGCGGCCCCGGGATCGCCACGGGCCGGCCTGCTCGGAGAGGCGGCCCACCCGTCGGGTGGGTTAGCGCCGTAGCTCCGCGACGCAGCACTTCACGCTGCCGCCCCCCTTCCTGAGCTCGGCAAGCTCGACCGGCACCGGCTGGTAACCGGTGGCTTTCAGCTTGCCGGCCAACCCGGTCGCCGCGCTGTTGAGGACGACGTTGCATCCGTCGCTGACCAGGTTCAGGCCGAAGGCGAGCGCGTCGGCGTCGTCGGCGAGGACCGCGTACGGAAACAGCTGGGCGAGCACCTTCTGGCTGGCGGTGGAGAAGGCTCCCGGGTAGTAGACGATGTTGGTGTCGTCGATCGAGGCGAGCGCCACGTCCAGGTGGTAGAAGCGGGGATCGACCAGGTGCAGCGAGACCACCGGACGGCTGAGCGCCTCCTGGGCCTCGGCGTGCGCGGCCGGTTCGGTGCGGAAACCGTATCCGGCGAGGACCAGGCCGCCGTGTGCCTCCGGCAGGTACGCGAAGTCGCCCTCACCCTCGTTGGTCACGGTCGGGGCGATGAACCGCCAGCCCTGCGCCTGGTAGAAGGCCCGGTGGGCGGCAGCCTCGGCGGTCCGCTGCTCGTGCTTGAACTGTGCCCCGTACACCGCGCCGTCGACGACGATCGCGCCGTTGGCCGCGAACACCATGTCGGGCAGGCCCGGCTCGGGGGGCAGCTGGTACACCTCGTGGCCGAGCCCCACCAGAGTCTCACGCAGCCGGTCCCACTGCTTGACCGCCAACCCCACGTCGACCGTGGTGGTGACGTCCATCCACGGGTTGATCGCGTACTCGACCGCGAAGTACTCAGGCGAGCACATGAGATATGTCCGCTTTCGTGGCACTCGCTGCTGGTTCACGGTGACCAAGGGTAGGTACCGTGGATCGTCGCTAACAGCCACAACCATTGCTTGCCGGAGGCGGAACGTTGCAGATCGACGCGGTAGACCAGCGAATTATTGCGCTGCTCGTCGCCGACGCCCGAGCCTCGTACGCCGACATCGGCCAACGGGTGTCGCTCTCCGCTCCGGCGGTCAAACGACGGGTCGACCGGCTCCGCGCGGCCGGTGTCATCCGGGGATTCACGGCCGTCGTCGACCCGGCCGCCGTCGGGTGGACCACCGAGGCCTTCGTGGAGCTGTTCTGCGTCGGTCGCACCACCCCCGCCCAGATCGGAGTCGCCTCGCGCCGACATCCCGAGGTGGTCGGCGCGTACACCGTGTCCGGCGAGGCAGATGCCCTCGTCCACCTGCGCGCCGCCGACATCGCCCACCTGGAGGCGGCGCTGGAACGGCTGCGGGCGGAGCCGTTCGTCACCTCGACCCGCAGCACCATCGTGCTCTCCCGGCTGGTGGAGTCCCCCGGCGTCGGTCCGTCGGCCGGCTGACCGGGCTGGCACCGGCCGGGCGCAACCGCGGGGCCTTCCCTACCGAATGCATGCACCCACGACCGAATGCGTCAACAACGGAACCCCTTGGAACCCCGGGGGGCTCGCGGGGCGTCCGAGTGGGCATGACACCGGCACGGCAGACCATCGTCGCAGGCACCCTGCTCGCCCTCACCCTGCTCGCGGGCAGCGCCGCGCTGCCCGCGGCGCCGGGAGTCGCACCACCGCCGACACCGGCCGGGCCGGTCGCTCCGGTCCGGCTGGTCTCCTTCGATTCCTGCGCCGACGCGCTGGCCGAGCTACGGGCCGCAACCGCCGCACACGTCCGCCCATGGGGCTTCGCCGACGACGAGACGACCCAGCCGGCCCGCCGTGCGATCGAGGACATGCCGCAGGCCGCCGGAGCGCCGCAGGACACCGCCGCCGCGCCGCAGCACTCCACGACCAACGTCCACGAGCGCGGCGTCGACGAGCCGGACCTGGTGAAGACCGACGGACGACGGATCGTCACGGTCACCGGCGGGGTGCTCCGCGTCGCCGACCCCGCCACGCGACGGATCACCGGTCGACTCGACCTCGCCCGCGACCACGCCGACCTCCGTTGGGCGCAGCACGATCTGCTGCTACACGGTGACCACGCGCTCGTGCTCACCGACGTGGTGACACTGCCCCGACCACGGACGCCCGTGGCCACCGATCGTCTCCCCGCCGTCGCGCCCGCCGGCACCCGGCTCGTCCTGGTCGACCTGGCCGGCGCACCCCGCGTGCTCGGGACGTACCAGGTCCAGGGCCGCACCGTCGACGCCCGCCAGACGGGCGCCACCGCACGGGTGGTGGTCCGGTCCGGCGCCCGGGTGACCTTCCCCGACCTGCCCGGCGCCGACGAGGCGGCCCGGACCACCGCCAACATGGCCGCCGTCGCCGCCGCCGGAATCGACGCGTGGCTCCCGGCATACGAGTGGACGGCCGGCCCGGAACGGCGGGCCGGACGGGTCGGCTGCGACCGACTGAGCCGCCCGGCCACCGGCACCGGCTCCTCGGTGCTGACCGTGCTCAGCTTCGACCTCACCGCAGACCGGCTCGCCGACGGTGATCCGGTCAGCGTGGCCGCCGACGCGGACACCGTTTACGGCACCGGCACGGCGCTGTACCTGGCCGGGCAGCGCATCGCACACGGCGCTCGACCGGCACGCCCCGGCCTGCGACCGACCGGCGGGCCCGTCACCGACATCTACCAGTTCGACACCGGCGTCACCGGTCGCCCCCGCTACGTGGCCGCCGGCTCGGTGCCCGGCTGGCTCGTCAACCAGTACGCCCTGTCGGAGTGGGCGGGGCACCTGCGGGCCGCCACCACCACCGGCGTCGACGAGCGCACCTCCGAGTCCGGCGTGCATGTGCTACGCCGGGAGGGCAACGCGCTGGTGCCGGTCGGCACCGTCACCGGCCTGGGCCGGGGCGAGCGGATCTGGTCGGTGCGCTACCTCGGCGGCACCGCGTACGTGGTGACCTTCCGGCAGACCGACCCGCTCTACGCTCTCGACCTCACCGACCACGCCACGCCCCGGGTGACCGGAGAGCTGAAGATCACCGGGTACTCCGCGTACCTCCACCCGATCGCCGAGGGCCGGCTGCTCGGCGTCGGTCAGGAGGCCGACCGAAGGGGGCGGGTGCAGGGCGTCCAGGTGTCGCTCTTCGACGTCCGCGACCCGGCCGGGCCGACCCGGCTGGACCGCTGGCACCTGCCCGGCGCATGGTCGTCCGCCGAACACGACCCGCACGCCTTCCTGCACGACCCGGAAACCGGGCTGGTCGCCGTTCCGGTCGACGAGGGTGTACGCCTGCTCCGGGTCTCCGCCGAGAAGATCACCGAGCTGGGCCGGGTGACCCATCCGTCGCATGCCGTAAGCCGGTCGCTGCTCGTCGACGGCGTGCTCTGGACCGTGTCGGAGGCGGGCCTGCAGGCCAACGACCCAGTCACCACACGGAGCCTCGCCTGGCTGCCCTCGGCCTGACCCTCCGCTCCCGGTGGGAGGGCCCGGTCGTCCGGGGGTCCGGGGGTTCCGGGCCCTTCCCACCGTCACAGGTACATGCCGGTGCGGTGCTCGCCCTCGTCCCGCCGGACCGGCTTGTCGCCCTCGCCGAAGAAGCGCTTCCCGCCGAACTCACCATGCAGTCGGTCGTCCAGCTCGTCCGCGAGGCCCGTCATCACCTGCACGGCGAGCATGAGGTGGGTGGCCTGGAAGTCGCGGCCGAGAACCGGGATGGAAGCCCAGACCGTGTCGTCGGCGCAGTACAGCCGGCCGATCGGCATCCGGTTCGTCAGCTCGGAGAGCTTCACATACAGCCGCTCGGTCGGCTCGACCTCGGTCAACACCGGGGAGAAGACGTCCACCAGCGGCGGGTTGTCCCGGACCCGGACGAACACCATCGCGGAGCCCGCCCGGATGTTGATGTCCCCGTCCGAGTCGACCTGGAGCCGCTCCGAGTCCGACTTGAGCATCGTGGAGACAACCGTGCGAACCCGCTCGGCCAACCCCAGCACGTCGGCGGCGGCCGGTTCGGCGGCGGCCTCCAGCGCCTCCTCCAGGTCGGCCTCGACGTCGCGGTCCACGCCGAACTCGCTGCGCGCGGTGCCCAGCGGCGGGACGTCCAGCGACCCCCCTGCGGCGTCGTGGATCAGATACACGAGGAAGGCGGGGTGCGGTGCGCCGTAGACATCCCGCAGCGTACGGGAGAACAGCGCCGTGAGCTTGGTCACCTCGCTCACGGTGGCGTCCAGACCGAACTGCTCACCGGAGCCCTCGACGACGCCGGGCGGCGACCAGCCGAGCGCCACCATGTCCGCGACGGCCGCCCGGTCCAGCCGGTACCCGGGGGGCAGGCCGGCGTTGCCCACCGCCCGCGCGACGACCTTTCCGTCGGGCCCGATGTCGATGCCGATCGAGTAGACGGCGTCGCCGGTGCCGGAGGCGGTCGGGTCGAGGGTCAGTTCGACGTGCGCCCCGGCTGGCAGCGTCCCCAGCCGCTGGGCCAGCGCGCGGGCGAACTCCCGCCACGCCTGCGTCACCTTCGCCCGCAGATCGGCCGTGGTCGGCTCGTCGAGCAGAACCGACTCGTGCTGCTCCGGCGGACTGCCGGCCGGCGTCGGGGGGTGGTCCGCCGTCATGATCGCCTCCATCCGTCAAGGTCACCCTACCCACGGCACCAGGAGCGGGAATCAGGGCCGACCGGGATCGGACAGAAGGACGTCGCTGAACGGCATGCCCCCGGGTCGCCTCGGCGTCGATGGTTGACCGGTCAGGCGGGCGGATTGTCGCCGGGGCCCTCCGCGCCCAACTCCACCGGCCAGGTCGCGGCCAGGTCGCGGAGCCGGGCCGCGGCACCGGCGAGGTCAGCTCCGCCGCCGACCGCGAGCCCCAGGAGGTACGCGGTAACGGGGGCACCGGGCCGCAGGACCTGGTGGGCCACGTCCCTCGCCAGGTCAAGCACAGTGGGCACCGGCACCTGGACAGGGTCGAGGCCGAGCTCCGCGCAGGCCGCCGTCACCCAGTCGTCCATCACACTCATCGTGCCCACTCCTCCGCCCGGCGTACGTCCTCGTCAGTGTCGCAGTCGAACCACGGCGGCGGCCCGTCCCCGCGCCACGGCACCTCCCGCACCAGCAGCCCGCGCAGCGACGCCCGCAGCGGTGCACCGGCGAGGGGTCGCTCGGTGGCCAACCGGTCCAACGCGTCGCGCAGGGCGGCGACCCGCCACGCCCCGCAGAGGGTCTGCCGCCGGCCGGTGTCGTCGACGAAGCAGGCTCCGTCCACTCCGACGTCCAGGTGATGCAGCAACACGCCGACCGCGACGCGAGTGAGCAGGGGCAGGTCGGCGGCGAGCAAGGCCACCACGGTCGCGTCCACGGGCAGCAGGGCCAGGCCGGCCGCGGTGGCGGCGACCGGACCGCCGCCGGGCGGCTCCTCCCGGGTGACCCGCACCCCGGCGGGCACGCCGGCCGCCGGGCCGACCAGGATCCGCGGATCAGCGTCGGCGACCGCGGTCAGCACCCAGTCCCGCATCGGTCGTCCGCCGACCGGGCGGGCCGGCTTGTCGAGGCCGCCCATCCGCCGGGCCGATCCGCCGGCCAGCAGCACCGCTGCGTACCCGCTCACCCGGTCACGGTAGATGACGTGTCCGCGCCGCTGGGAGGTCATTAGTACTGCAACGGCGGGTCGTAGCTTCGGGTGCTGATCATTCGTTGGTTGGTTGTGGTGGATGCGCGGGTGGTCGGGTCGTGGGATGCCGGGTTGGAGGAGTTGTTCTTCCGGTTCGCGCATCGGTTTGAGCGGGTGGAGCCGCGGCGGCGGGCATGGGCGTATGTGCGGGGGCTACTGGCACCGTTGGAGCGGCGTAACGGCTGGACCCTCGCGGAGCAGGCTGGGCATGTGTCGCCGGACGGGTTGCAGGGCATGCTGTGCAGCGCGGCGTGGGACCGGGACGCGGTCCGCGATGACGTGCGCGATTACGTGGTGGACCAGATCGGCGATGCGGCCGGGGTGCTCATCGCTGACGAGACGGGGTTCGTCAAGAAGGGCCGTGCGTCGGCGGGGGTCCAACGGCAGTATTCGGGTACGGCGGGCAAGACCGAGAACTGCCAGATCGGCACGTTCCTGTGCTACGCCACGCCGCGGGGTCGGGCGTTGATCGATCGGGAGTTGTACCTGCCGAAGTCGTGGACCGGTGATCGGGACCGGTGCCGGCGCTCGGCGATCCCGGACGCCGTCGGGTTCGCGACCAAGCCGCAGCAGGCGCAGGCCATGCTGGAGCGGGCGGTCACCGCGGGGGTGCCGTTTTCGTGGTTCACGGCCGATGAGGCCTACGGGCAGAACCCTGGCCTGCGGGGCTGGTTGGAGGATCGGGACATCGCGTACGTGATGGCCACCCGACGCGACGATCGGGTGCCCTCCGGGCTGCACACCACCACCGGTGTCGACGAGCTGATCGGCAGGGTGCGTGCGGGCGCGTGGCAACGACTGTCGTGTGGTGACGGCGCGCACGGGCCGCGCCGCTACGACTGGGCTCGGCTGCCGATCCGCCGCACCTTTGCCCACGGCCGCCGCGGCTGGGTCCTGGCCCGACGCTCGATCACGGATCCCGGCGACATCGCCTACTACGTCTGCTTCGGCCCCCGCGGCACCCGACTACGCGACCTGGTGCGGGTCGCCGGTAGCCGTTGGTCGGTGGAGGAATCGTTCCAGACCGCGAAGAACGAGGTCGGCCTGGACCAGTACCAGGTCCGCCGCTACGACGCCTGGTACGCCCACATCACCCTCGCGATGGCCGCCGCCGCGTTCCTCGTCGTCACCCGCGCCCTCGAAGCCGCAAAGGGGGCACCACCGCAAACGAGCGCAGCCAGATCCCGCTGAGCAGCAACGAAATCCGCCGCCTGTTCGCCCACCTCGTCCTGACCACCCGCCGTCGAGCCGACCACATCCTGCGCTGGTCCGACTTCCGCCGTCGCCGCCAGGAACAAGCCCGAGCCGCCCACTACCGCAAACGACTCAAACCGCCATAAGTCACGACCCGCCGTTGCAGTATTAGGCCCTTGGGCGGGGTAGCCGACTGCCGGCATTGCCGTGCCCGGACTCGATCGGACACCGCCGTGCGGCGACCTCGGGTCGACCACTCCCGACTTCCGCGAAGTGGAGTGGATCACCGTGGCCGTGCGGTGCAGGATGGTGGGATGGGACGGGCGACTGATCGGCGTGGGGTGCTGCGGATCGACCTCGACGCGGCGGACGACCGCACCTCGGTCCAGCGCCGGGACACTCTCGCCGTGGAGGAACCGTTGGAGATCCGGGTGGGCCCGGCCGGTCCCGGGCGGCGGCGCCCGCTCGCGGTCACCATGCGCACCCCCGGTGACGACCTGGACCTGGCGGTCGGCTTCCTGCTCACCGAAGGGTTGATCAGGTCTGCCGACGACGTACGCACCGCGCAGCTCTGCGCCGGGGCGGAGGCCCCCAACACGTACAACGTGGTGGACGTCGTGCTCGCGCCCGACGTACCGGAGCCAACCGTCGACCCGGCCCGTAACTTCTACACGACCAGTTCCTGCGGCGTGTGCGGCAAGGCGAGCATCGACGCCGTGCGGACCCGGTCGCGCTTCGGTGTGATCCACGATCCGCTGCGGGTGCCCGCGACGGTCCTGGCTGATCTGCCGGAACGGCTGCGGGCGGCGCAGCACGCCTTTGACCGTACCGGTGGCCTGCACGCGGCCGGGCTGTTCGGTGCGGACGGCGAACTGGTGGCCCTCCGCGAGGATGTCGGCCGGCACAACGCCGTCGACAAGGTGGTCGGCTGGGCGGTTCGGCAGCGGCGACTGCCGCTGGTCGGGCACGTGCTGCTGGTCAGTGGGCGGGCGAGCTTCGAGTTGACCCAGAAGGCGTGGATGGCCGGAATACCGCTGCTGGCGGCGGTCTCCGCGCCCAGCACGCTCGCCGCCGACCTGGCCGCCGAGGCGGGGATCACCCTGGTGGGCTTCCTGCGCGGGCGCAGGATGAACGTCTACGCCCACCCCTACCGCATCACCACCTGATCGGCGCGGCGGCGCACCTGTCCCGGCACCCGCACCGCCGGCCACCCGTCGAGGCGCGACGGAGGCACTCCACGCCGGAGCAGGTCGTCCAGGAGCAGCGCGAGCGGGTAGTCGGGATGCAGGGTGAGCACCCGTTCCAGCGCCACTGCGGCCAGTGCACCCTGGCCTGCCCGCCAGGCGGCGAACGCCAACAACGAACCGGGTGCGGCGACGAGTTCCGGCTGGGTGCGGCGCAGGACGTCGGTCCAGAGCGCGATGTCGGTGTCCCGACCGTCGGTGCGTTCCCAGGCGTGGTCTCGAACGGTCGGATCGGTCAGCAGAACGCTCAGCCAGGCCAGTTCGTCGTCGTCCAGTCGCTCGCCCCGGCGGTGCCGGCGAAGGGCGGCCCGCAGCGCCGCCCGTCCAGCCGTGCGTACCGCCCACCCACCGAGCACGTCGGCGGGAGACGCCGCGTCGACCAGGTCGGCGAACCGCTGCCCGGCCCGCTCCGCGGCCTGCCCTACGGCGACCCGATCCGGCCCCGCGACCGGCGCGACCCGCGCGACGAGAGCGGCCCGGTCGGGCAACGCGACCTGACCGGCGAGAACAGCGGCGGCGGTGATCTCACTCGACCCGGTGTCGTACGGGATGCCGTCGGGTGGGCAGCACCGCGGCTCGGCGCAGAGGTATGACCAGTACCGTCCGTCGGTGACCCGCAACGCGTCGAGCACGGGGATTCCGACGTCGGCGAGCGCCATGCGGACCACGTCGACGGCGGGGGTCACCCGGGGCGGGGGGCCGTAGCCAAGGACCGTGGCACGGTCGACGGTCTGCCGGGCGACCACCGCCGCCAGGTGACGCGCCGGATCGGCCGCCTCGACCGAGTGCCGGCCACGCTGGGCGGACTCGCGAACGTACCGGGTGCCCGGCTCGGCCGGACACTTGGCCGGTTCGGCGGGTTCGGCCTCGGGCAGGGGGCGCTCGGCGGAATCGACCGGCCGCCGCGCCGATTGGGCTGACTCCGTCAGATCCGACAGGTCGCACCGGGCGGCGAAGGTGATCCGGTTTCCGCTCATGGCCACGACGACCACGCTGTCGACGGGGTGGAATCCGAGGAGGTACGGCACAGCGGCGATCAAATCGCCCGGGGACCGGACGGAGAGTCGAGGGATGTCGGTCGAGGTCATGTCGGCAGCCTGCGCCCTGCGACCACCTCCCGTCCGCCCCTGTGGACGACACGCGGCTCATCCACAACCACTTACCGTAACCTCGCAGCTCAGGAACGTACCCGCACCGACCGCGAACGGACGTACAGAAGGATCCGCCGCGCCACGGCGGCATCTCCAGCCGTCCTCGGGTCGGGCGGGAACCCGCTACCGTCCGAAGACATGGACCTGGCGTATCTGCGGGCGCATCCGGAACACCTGCCGACCTTCTTGACCCACCAACGGGTCCGGGAAACGCCGGTCGCCGGGGGTGACATCTGCACCGCATCGCGTCTCACCCTCGACGACGGGCATTCGGTGTTCGCCAAGACCTGGCCCGAGGCGACCGGACGGCCACGACCCGAGCATCTCTTCACCACCGAGGCGACCGGGCTGCGCTGGCTGCGGGAGGCCGGTGCGGTCGCCGTACCCGAGGTGATCGTGGCGCTGCCCAATCTGCTGGCACTGGAGTGGGTCGACCCCGGTGAACCGAGCCGGGAGGCGGCCGAGCGGTTCGGTCGGGAACTGGCCGCGCTGCACCGTTCCGGCGCGCCCGCCTTCGGCGCCGAGTGGCCCGGGTTCATCGGCGCGCTGCCGGCGGCGAACACGCCGGACACGGGCCCGTGGTCGCGCTGGTTCGCCGAGCGTCGACTGGTGCCGTACCTGCGGATGTCGGTCGACAACGGCGCGTTGGGCCCGACCGAGCAGGCCCTGGTGGAGCGGGTCGCGGCCCGGCTCGAGCAACTGGGCGGCGACGAACCGCCGGCCCGGATCCACGGCGACCTCTGGCCAGGCAACCTGCTGTGGGGCGCCGACAACCGGGGGTGGCTGGTCGACCCGGCGGCGCACGGGGGCCACCGGGAGACCGACCTCGCCCAGCTCGCGCTCTTCGGCGGCGCTCCCCACCTGGACCGGATCCTCGCCGCCTACGACGAGGTCTGGCCGCTGGCCGACGGCTGGCGGGAGCGGGTCCCGCTGCACCAGCTCCATCTGGTGCTGGTGCATACCGCGCTGTTCGGTACCGCGTACCGCGATACGGTCGCCGCCACCGCCCAAGCCGCCCTGAGCGGATCCGGCCGCGCTACCGTCGACGGGTGAGTGTCGACTGGCCGACCGACGGCGTCCTCGTTGACCGGTACGGCCGCGTCGCCCGGGACCTGCGGGTCTCGCTGACCGACAAGTGCAACCTGCGTTGCACGTACTGCATGCCGGCCGAGGGTTTGCCCTGGCTGGGGGGGCCGCAGTTGCTCGACGACGACGAGGTGCTCCGGCTGATCCGGGTCGCGGTGAGCCGGCTCGGGGTGACCGAGGTGCGGTTCACCGGCGGCGAGCCGATGATCCGGCCCGGTTTGGTCGGCATCGTCACCACGGTCGCCGCCATGCGTCCCCGGCCACGGATCTCGCTGACCACCAACGGCATCGGACTGGACCGGCTGGCGCCCGCCCTGCGTGCCGGCGGGCTGGACCGGGTGAACGTCTCCCTCGACACACTGAACCGGGAGCGGTTCACCAGGCTCACCCGGCGGGACCGGCTCAAGGCCGTACTCGCCGGGCTGGCCGGCGCGACGGCGGCCGGGCTCACGCCTGTCAAGATCAACGCAGTCCTGATGCGCGGCGTCAACGACGACGAGGCTCCGGCACTGCTCCGGTTCGCCCTCGACCACGGATACGAGCTGCGGTTCATCGAACAGATGCCGATCGACGCCCAGCACGGCTGGGTCCGGTCGACCATGGTCACCGCCGACGAGATCCTCGCCACGCTGCGAGCCGCGTACGACCTGAGCCCAGACCCGGCCGAGCGCGGCCCGGCACCGGCGGAGACGTGGCTGGTCGACGGCGGCCCGTCCCGGGTGGGTGTGATCGCCAGCGTCACCCGGCCCTTCTGCGGCGATTGCGACCGCACCCGGCTCACCGCCGACGGCCAGGTCCGGAACTGCCTCTTCGCCAGCGAGGAGTCGGATCTGCGGGGCGCGTTGCGGGCCGGCGCGGACGACGACGAACTGGCCCGTCGCTGGCGCGCCGCGATGTGGGGCAAGCGGGCCGGGCACGGCATCGACGGCCCGACCTTCCGGCAACCCGCCCGGCCGATGTCCGCGATCGGAGGCTGACGTGTCCGACCTGCGACGACCGCCGGTGGACCGGCCAGCCGACCAGGCCACCGTCGGGACGCTGACCGTCCGTTACTTCGCTGGGGCGCGGGCCGCCGCCGGCCGGCCCGAGGAGCCCGCCTCCGCCGGTCGCTCGTTGGACGAACTCCTGACCGAGCTTGCGGACCGGCACGGCGAGCAGCTCGCCACGGTGCTGCGGGTGGCGAGTTTCCTGGTCGACGGGGTGACCTGTCATGATCGTCGGGCACCGCTGCCGGCGGGCGCCACGATCGACGTCCTACCGCCCTTCGCGGGCGGCTGAGGGGGCTCAACACCTTGTTGGCAGTTCTCGGCTTCGTCGCCACCCTGGCGCTGGTCACCGGCCTGATCCATTTGTACCTGTGGAGGCGGTTGGTACGTGACACCACCGCACCGGGACGGTGGCGACGGGTCGGCTCGGTCACCATGCTGGTACTCGCGCTGCTCGTCCCCGCCACCATGGTGGGGACCCGGGCCGGGGCGTACTGGCTCGCCTGGCCGGGCTACCTCTGGCTCGCGGTCATGTTCTATCTGCTGGTCCTGCTGGTGGCGTTGGAGATTCCGATGCTGGTGGCCCGGCTGGCGCTGCGCGGTCGGATCGCCGCCGTGGAACCCGCGGCCGCCGAGTCCGAGCCGGTCCTCGTGGGAGCCGCCGGTCCAGCCGACCCGCCAGCCGAGGCCGCCGTCGGCCAGCCCGACCACGACCCCACCCGCCGGCTGCTGCTCGCCCGCGGGGCGGCGATCTTCGCCGGCCTCACCGCCACCGGCCTGACCGGATACGGCGTCCACACCGCCTTCGGCCCACCGCGGCTGGACCGGGTGCGGATTCCGCTCGCCAGGCTGCCTCGGAGCATGGACGGACTGCGCATCGCCACGGTCTCCGACATCCACCTCGGCCCGCTGCGCGGTCGGGCGCACACCGAGCGGATCGTCGCCGCCATCAACCGACTGGACGCCGACGTCGTCGCGGTCGTCGGCGACCTGGTCGACGGTTCGGTCGCCGAGCTGGGCGAGGCGGCGGCGCCGCTGCGCGGCTTGCGCTCGCGGTACGGCAGCTACTTCGTGACGGGCAACCACGAGTACTACTCCGGCGTCGAGGAGTGGGTCGCCGAGGTGGACCGGCTCGGCCTGCGGGTCCTCCAGAACCAGCGGGTGGAGATCGCGACCCGGGGCGGCGTCCTCGACCTGGCCGGGGTCAACGACGCCGAGGCCGACGGCACCGGGGTGGCGGCACCCCCGGACTACGCGGCGGCGCTCGGCGACCGTGACCCGAGCCGCCCGGTGGTGCTCCTCGCGCACCAGCCGGTCGCGGCTTTCGAGGCCGCGAAGCACGGCGTCGACCTGCAACTGTCCGGCCACACCCACGGCGGCCAGATGGTGCCGTTCAACTACCTGGTCCGACTCCAGCAGCCGGTGGTCTCCGGCCTCGGCGAGATCGACGGCACCAAGGTGTATGTGACCAACGGCGCCGGGTTCTGGGGTCCCCCGGTCCGGGTCGGCGCCGAGCCACAGATCAGCCTCGTCGAGCTGCGCTCGGCATAGCGCAGCTCACCCCCGAGCGTGGCGGCGGGCGCACGACGTGGCCGGCGTGGCAGGATGCAGCGTGCCTCCGATCAGCACCGCGCCCCCCGGTGGCCCCTCGCCCTTCGTCGCGGACCTGCACATTCACTCGAAGTACTCGCGCGCGTGCAGCCGGGACCTCACGCTGCCGAATCTCGTCTGGTGGGCCCGGCGCAAGGGCATCGCCATACTCGGCACCGGTGACTTCACCCATCCGGCCTGGCACGACCATCTCCGGGAGACCCTGCACCCGGCGGAGCCCGGCCTGCACCGGCTGAGTCCGGAGGCCGAACGGGATATCGCCCGCCGGCTGCCGCCCCGGCTTTCCAGCGAGGCGGAGACCAGCCCGGTCCGGTTCATGCTCAGCGTCGAGATCTCCACGATCTACAAGCGCGACGACCGGACGCGCAAGGTGCACCACCTTGTCTACCTGCCGGACCTCGACGCGGTGGCCCGGTTCAACGGCGCGCTCGGACGGATCGGCAACCTCGGCTCGGACGGCCGGCCGATCCTCGGTCTCGACTCCCGGGACCTGCTGGAGATCACGCTGGAGGCGAGCCCGGACGGGTACCTGGTGCCGGCCCACATCTGGACGCCCTGGTTCTCCGCGCTCGGCTCCAAGTCCGGTTTCGACGCCATCGCCGACTGTTACGCCGACCTGGCCGAGCACGTCTTCGCGGTGGAGACCGGGCTCTCCTCCGACCCGGAGATGAACTGGCGGGTCGGCAGCCTCGACCGCTACCGACTGGTGTCGAATTCCGACGCGCACTCCCCGCCAGCGCTCGCCCGCGAGGCCACGGTCTTCACGTCAGGCCGGGACTACTTCGCCATCCGAGAGGCGCTCCGCACCGGTGACGGGCTGGCCGGGACGATCGAGTTCTTTCCCGAGGAGGGGAAGTACCACGCGGACGGCCACCGGCTCTGCGGGGTCAACTGGTCGCCGGAGCGGACCCGGGCGGCCGGCGGGCGCTGCCCGGAGTGTGGCAAGCCGCTGACCGTCGGCGTCCTCAGCCGGGTCGAGGAACTGGCCGACCGTCCCGCGGGACACCGGCCGGCGGACGCCCCCGAGGCCACCCACCTGGTGCCACTGACCGAGATCCTCGGCGAGCTCAACCGGGTGGGCGCCCGGTCGAAGCGGGTCGAGGGTCGGCTCAACGAGTTGGTCGCGGCGCTCGGCCCGGAGCTGGAGATCCTCACCCGAACACCGCTGGACGAGATCGGTCGGGTCGGTGGCGAGCTACTCGCCGAGGGCATCGGCCGACTGCGCCGGGGCGAGGTCCGTCGGGTGCCCGGCTACGACGGTGAGTACGGTGTCATCACCCTCTTCGACCCGGCCGAGTTGAGTGGCGGGGGCACCCCGGCGACACAGGAGACGCTGTTCGACGTGCCGGTGCCGACGCAGCGGCGGGCCGCGGAGCCGGCACCGAAGCCGAAGGTCCGGCGGCCCGCGCCGAAGCCGGAGCCGATGCGCGCGGCGCCGCCGATCGCGCCACCACCCTCGCCGCACGAGCCGTTCGAGCCGATGCTGTCCGGGATGGAGGAGGTCGGTAGCGGCCTGCTCGACCGACTGGACGCGATGCAGCGGGTGGCCGCCTCCGCGCCGGGCGGGCCACTGCTGATCGTGGCCGGTCCCGGCACCGGTAAGACCCGCACGCTGACCCACCGGATCGCGTACCTGTGCGCGGAGCTGAATGTCTTCCCCGAGCGCTGTTTGGCGATCACGTTCACCCGGCGGGCCGCCGAGGAGCTGCGGCACCGCCTGGACGGCCTGCTCGGGCCCGTCGCCGAGGACGTGACGGTCGGTACCTTCCACTCGGTGGGCCTCCAGATTCTGCGAGAGAACGCCGGGGCCGCCGGCCTGCCGGCGGACTTTCGGATCGCCGACGACGCGGATCGGGCTGCGGCTCGGGTGGAGGCCGGCGACGACCAGGGCGCGTACCTGGCGCTGCTGCGCAAGCAGGACCTCGTCGACCTGGATGAGCTGCTCACTCTCCCACTGACGTTGCTGCGGGCGGACCGGAAGCTGGCACAGTCGTACCGTGATCGATGGCAGTGGATATTCGTCGACGAGTACCAGGACGTCGACGAGGTGCAGTACGAGCTGCTGCGGCTGCTCAGCCCGGCCGACGGCAACCTCTGCGCGATCGGTGACCCGGACCAGGCGATCTACTCCTTCCGGGGTGCCGACGTCGGATACTTCCTGCGCTTCTCCCAGGACTTCACCGACGCCCGGCTGGTGCGGCTGAACCGCAACTACCGCTCATCGGCACCGATCCTCGCCGCCGCCGTGCAGGCGATCGCACCGTCGTCGCTGGTCCGGGGCCGCCGGCTGGACCCGGCCCGGCTCGACCCGGAGGCCCCGCTGGTCGGGCGGTACGCCGCCACCTCCGTCGCGGACGAGGCCGACTTCGTCGTCCGGATGGTGGACGAGTTGGTCGGTGGGCTCTCCCACCGTTCCCTGGACTCGGGGCGGATCGACGGGCGGGCGACCACGCTGTCCTTCTCCGACATCGCCGTGCTCTACCGGACCGACTCGCAGGCCGCAGCCATCGTGGACGCCCTGTCCAGGGCCAACATCCCGGTGCAGAAGCGCTCGCACGACCGGCTGCGCGACCGGCCCGGGGTTGCCGCCGTCGCCCACGAGCTACGGCATGCGAGCGGTCTCGGGGGCGGCCTGCCGGCCCGGATCCAGCTCGCCGGCCAGGTGGTCGCCGAGCGGTTCGCCACGCCCACCCTGGACGGCTCGGGCACGGTCCGCCCGGAGGACGTCCGGGTGGCGGTCGACCTGCTCGCCCCGCTGGCCCGGCGCTGCGGTGACGATCTCGAACTGTTCCTCTCCCATCTCGCCACGGGCGCCGAGGTGGATGCCCTCGACCCGCGCGCCGAGGCGGTCACGCTGCTCACACTGCACGCGGCCAAGGGGCTGGAGTTCCCGGTCGTCTTCCTGGTCGGCGCCGAGGATGGGCTACTACCGTTGCGCTGGCCCGGGACGGAGATCGACGAGGAGGCGGTCGCCGAGGAGCGGCGGCTCTTCTTCGTCGGCCTGACCAGGGCCCAGGACCGTCTCTTCGTCAGCCACGCCGCCCGGCGGGTGCGGCAGGGCGCGGAGTGGAACTGTCGTCCGTCGCCGTTCCTCGACGCGATCGACCCGTGCCTTCTCGAGCGTCTCGGCGAGACGGAACCCCGACGCCCCAGGGATCGCCAACTCCGACTGATCTGACCGAACGCGGGAAGACCCTTGTCGACGAGGAGTCCCTTCCCGGCATCCCCACCGCCGGTGGTGACCGGTAGGCGTCGGGTCGGGCGTTCGCTGGTCGAGCCCCACCGCACATGCACCAGCAGCAGCGCCGTCCAGACCAGAGCGAGCACGGCACGCAGCCGGCGGGCAGCCGGGCGCACTCGGCGGAGGTGACCTCATCGTGTCGTCCGCTACGGTGGCGGTGGCGTCGGCGTCCCCCGAAGGTGGCCGACCTCACCACTCGTGCAGGAGGGCAGGCATGGCGAACTACGGACCACCGGACGACACGGCCGGCGAGCCGTGGCGGAACCGGCGCCCGGAGGAGGCGTACCGGCCGGTCGAACGCGGGTGGCGAGGCGATGAGGCCGGGTATCCGCCGGACCCGAACCCCGGGACCTACCCGGCGGGATACGTCAGCCCGCCGCGTTACGACAACCCCCACAGGCACGGGCCCCCGGACTACGGAACCCAGAGGCACGGCCCGGAGCCGCACCGCCCGGCTTACCAGCCCTGGGACACGACCGGAAACCCCGAGGGGACCGGCGGGTATCCGCCAGGCCCGGCCGGCTACGTCGGCGCCCCGGTCCCACCGTCCCCGCCGCCGCGCGGTCGGCGCCCGCTGATCGCGGCGCTCGCCACCGCCCTGCTGCTGGTGGTCGGCGGCGGTGTGACGCTCGTCTACCGGCTCGGCCAGGCCGATGCTCCACCGCCGGCGGCATCGCCGACGGCCGCTGCGGCCCAGGCGTCCACACCGGCCGATGAGGCGAGTCCGGTGCCGAGCGTCGCCGCGGCCCCCGAGTCCTCGGCCGACCCGCGGTTCGTCGAGGTCGGCGAGTGCGTTCGTAACGACGGGCCGGCCGGCGACAAACCCAAGCTGCTGATCAGCGAGTGCGCCCCAAGGACGTACGAGGTGCTGCGCCGCGTCGACGGCCCGACCACCGGCGAGAAGGACGCGGCGGCGAAGTGCGCCAAGGTCGACGGCTACACGAACTGGTACTTCTTCGACAGCGAGCTGGACACCCTCGACTTCGTACTCTGCCTGAAGCAGCGCTGAGCCACCGCACCCCTGGAAAGAGACCATGACGACCAACGGACCAGCAGGACCGCCGGACGACGTCGCCCGGCCGGGCGACGAGCCCACCATGCGCCAGCCCGGCCAGCCCGGCGACGAGCCCACCCTGCCGCACTGGGGTCGGCCGCAGCCGGATACCGATCCGACCACTCCGGAATGGGGCCGACCGCCGGCCAGCGCCGACCCGACCTTGCCGCAGTGGGGTACGCCACCGATCGGTGGCCAGCTACCAGGGGCGCCGTCGTGGGGCCAGCCGGCCCCACCGCCGGCAGCCGGCCCGGCACCTACCTCCGGCGCCGGATACCCACCACCAACCCCGGGCGCCGGATATCCGCCCGGTCCCTTCCCGCCGGCCGGCCCGCCACCCGCGGCCTTCCCGCCGGCCGGCCCGCCACCGGGGCCGGCGGCCGGCGGGCAGTGGGGAACGCCCACCGGGTACCCCATGCCGCCGACGCCGCCGAAGAACCGTGGCGGCCGGATCGCGCTGATCATCGGTTTGGTGGTGCTGCTCCTGCTCTGTCCGTGCCTCGGGTTGGCCGGCTGGGCCGTGTGGCAGGCGGCCGACAACGCCGATTCCCCGTCGGTGTCTTTGCCGGAGACCTCTGCGGAGCCGGTGCCGCCGAGGGGTGACCCGCTGCCGCCCGTGGAGCCCACCGCGGATGCGGACGACGACTTCGCCAAGGGCGACTGCGTGGTCAACGACGGCACCGACGACGAAGCCGAGCTGCGCAAGGTGCCCTGCGGTCCGGGCACGTACGAGGTGCTGCTGCGCATCCCTGCCACCGCCGACGGGGACCGCTGCGAGACCCTGGCCCCGCAGGCCACCGCCAACTACGTGCACGACAACTCGGTGAACCTGCTCGACTACGTGCTCTGCCTGAAAGAGCGTTGATCGCCGAAACTAGGGCTGTCTAGCTTCCACGCTAGACAGCCCTAGTTTCGTGTCGAGACCGACGCGGAAGGCCCGACACGCCGATAGTCCCATCTACGGATGTCTAGCCCGGCCGCTAGACGGCCCGATACTCTCCGATGCGTGGATCCGGTCCGCAACCCGTACGCCCCCGGCGCCGGCCAGCGCCCGCCCGAGTTGGCCGGGCGGGGACGCGAACTGGACGTCTTCGACGTCGTGCTGGAGCGGATCGCCCGGGGCCGACCCGAACGCAGCCTGATGCTCACCGGCCTGCGTGGGGTGGGCAAGACGGTGCTGCTCAACACGCTGCGCTCGCAGGCAATCAACCGGCTCTGGGGCAGCGGCAAGATCGAGGCCCGGCCCGACCAGTCGTTACGCCGCCCGGTCGCCGCCGCGCTGCACATGGCGGTACGCGAGCTGGCTCCCCGGCACCGCGCCCCGGACCGAATAGCCGCCTTCCTCGGGGTGCTCAAGGCGTTCGCGCAGCGCTCCACGCCCACCGGCCGCGGCGGTGCCCCGAAGCTCCGCGATCGCTGGCAGCCCGGCATCGACGTGCCCGCCGCCAGCGGGCGCGCCGACTCCGGGGACATCGAGATCGATCTGGTCGAGTTGCTCACCGACGCCGCCGCGGTCGCCGCCGACGTCGGCACCGGCATCGCGATCTTCATCGACGAGATGCAGGACCTCGGCCCCGAGGACGTCTCCGCGCTGTCCGCCGCCTGTCACGAGCTGTCCCAGCTCGGCGCGCCGCTGATCGTGGTCGGCGCCGGCCTGCCACATGTGCCGGCCGTGCTCAGCGCCGCCAAGTCGTACTCCGAACGGCTCTTCCGCTACCAGCGCATCGACCGGCTGGACCGGATCGCCGCCGACCAGGCACTGTGCGCGCCGGCCGAACGCGAGCAGGTCGAATACGAGCAGAAGGCGCTCGACCTGCTCTACGAGAAGTCCGGCGGGTACCCGTACTTCGTCCAGGCGTACGGGAAGGCGACCTGGGACCACGCCCCCCGGTCACCGATCACCGCCGCCGACGTCCGGGTGGCGGCACCCGAGGCGGAGGCGGAGCTGGCGGTTGGCTTCTTTGGCTCCCGCTTCGAGCGGGCCACCCCGGCCGAACGGGAGTACATGCGGGCGATGGCCACGCTGTCACTGGTCGAGCCCGAGACCGACGGTGGCCGCGACGACATGGACGCCGCCGTGCCGACTGCCGAGATCGCCCGCGCCCTGGGACGCAGGCCCGCCAGCCTCTCGCCAGCCCGCGACGCCCTGATCAAGAAGGGGCTCATCTACTCCGGTGAACGTGGCACAGTCGCCTTCACCGTCCCGCACTTCGGCCGTTACCTGCGGACCCAACCGGCCTGAGCCGGGTGCCGGACGTGCCGGCGTTGGGTCCGCTGCCGGACATGCCGGCGTTGGGTCCGCACACGATCCGTGTGATCGGCAGGTGCGATGGCTCGCGCGGTGCGACCATGAGAGGTGCCGAGCGGCTCGGGCGCGGGGTCAGACCTTGGACCAGGGGGACGGGAAGATCACCTCACCCTGCGGGGGCGTTCCCTCGCCGCCGGTGGCGGGGGGCAGCACCAGCGCCTGCCAGGGTTCCCCGAGGCCGGACCACGGGCTGGTGAGGCCCATTCGGTCGGCGCGGCCGAAGCCGAACCGTCGGTAGTACGCCGGGTCGCCGAGCACCACCACCAACCGCTCACCCAGCTCGGTGGCGGCGTCGAGGGCGGCCTGCACGACCGCCGTGCCGAGCCCGATCCGTTGCCGGTGCCGGGCAACAGCGACCGGGCCGAGGGCCAACGCGGGCACGTCGCCTTGGTCGGAGTGCACCCGTACCCGGGTGAGCAGGGCGTAGCCGACGACCTCGCCGCCATACTCGGCGACCATGGCCAGTGCCGGTAGCCAGGACTCGCTTCCCCGCAGCTCGTCGACGAGCCCTACCTCGGGCGGCGTGGCCACGTCCGGGCGGGCGAAGGCGGCGGCCAGCACGCGGCGGACCGCACCGGTGTCGGCCGGATCCTCCGGACGGAGCCGCAGTGTCGTCACGCGGGGGAGGTTACCCGCCGCCCGCGGTTCATCAGCGACGGTCGCTCGAATCGGCGTGGCGAGGAGTCAACGCTGACCGTTTCCGGATCGGCGGTTGCGGGGGTGCCCGTGGACGCAACGGGGTATGACTGACCCATGACGCCCGTACGCTCCCTCGCCCGTGCCATGCTGAGCGGCATTTTCGTGGTCAGTGGAGCCCAGTTCTTCGCTCACCCGGAACGCATGGCCGCCGCCGCCAAGCCGATGACCGACCGGGCGGCACCCATGTTGGCGAGAGTCCACCCCCGGTTCCCCACCGACACCGAGACGCTGATCCGGGCCAACGCGGCGGTGGCGGTCAGCGCCGGGCTGATGCTCGCCACCGGGAAGTTCACCCGCCTGACGGCGCTGGTGCTGGCGAGCACGCTGGTGCCGGTCACCCTCGCGGCGCATTCCTTCTGGACCGACGACGACCCGGCGACACGGCACGACAACCAGATCCACTTCGTCAAGAACCTCGGCCTGTTCGGCGGTCTCCTGCTCGTCGCCGCCGACACGGAGGGAAAGCCGGGCCTGCGGTGGCGCACCGGGCATCGGATCGACCACACTCGCCGTTCGATGCGGCGAGCTGTCCGTACCGCCCGCCGCGAAGCCCGAATCGCCGTACGATCAGCAGCGACGGCCCGTCGACACCCAGGCTGACCTGCGTCGATCCTCCCCTCCGTCGACGCCACCCACGCCAACAGCACAAAACTCGGCGAATAGCCCGGTAGGCACTTAACGCGGAATAAATGTCAAAAACTTGTGTGGGATCGGACACGGTCACATAACGCGGGAGGCAATGACGTGAGGGACCGTTCTAGGCTCCGTAGCGGACCTGGACGGGTTGGACGATCTTGGTACGGGGGTGGCCACGCCATGCCGACGGCCGTCGGTGGACGGGTGGACCGCCGCACCCCGGTCCGTCGCGTCACACGTGGGATCGATCGCAGGACAGTCGTACGGACCGGCATCGTGGTCGCCGTCACCTACGCCGCGTGGCTCGCCATCGGTGCGTTCGGTCGGCCGTACAGCTTCTTCGACATGAAGATCTACCACGGCGCGGTGGTGTGGTGGGCGAGCGGCCACGAGCTGTACGGGTTCATCGCGCCCGACACCACCCTCGGATTCACCTACCCGCCGTTCGCGGGACTGGTCATGCTCCCCATGGCGCACCTACCGGTCGAAATGGCCGGCCTGGTCAACGCCACGGCGAGCATCGCCGCGCTGGCCATCGTCCTGGCCGGGCTACTCCGCCCGTGCATCGACCGGCTCGGCTGGCCCCTCTGGTACACGGTGGCGATCGCGACGCCGCTCGCCGTCGCCCTCGAACCCGCCCGGGAGACCCTCGGCTACGGCCAGGTCAACCTGCTCCTGTTCGCGCTGATCATGGCCGACCTGATCGGTCTGCGGTGGCGTGCCCGCCGGGGCACCCACGTCGCGCCCGGCGACGGCCCACTGCTGCGGTTCGTCTACAGCGGCGCCTGGGCCGGCGTGGGCATCGGCCTCGCCACCGCCGTCAAGCTCACCCCCGCCCTCTTCATCATCTATCTGATGATCGGCCGGCAGTGGCGCGCGGCGACGACCGCGATCGCCACGGCGCTGGCCGTGACGGTGGGCTCGTTCACCGTGGTCGGCCCCGAGTCACGGGCCTACTTCGGCGGGGTGCTCTGGCAGACCGAACGGGTCGGCGCCGCCGACATGACACCCAACCAGTCGCTGGCCGGGCTGCTCGCCCGGCTGTACGACTCGATCGAGACGCCCGGGTTGCTCTGGTTCACGTTCGCGATCCTGATGCTCGCGCTCGGCCTGTCCCGCGCCGTCAACGCCCGCGCCGACGGCGACGAGCTGACCGCGTTCACCCTGGTGGGGCTCACCACCAACGTGATCAGCCCGATCTCGTGGACCCACCACCTCGTCTGGGTGATCCCCGCGATCATCGTCCTGGCCGACGCCGCGGTGCGCCGCCGGGACGCCAGCCGGAACCCCACCACCCGGGCCGGGCTGGGCGGCCTACCCGGGGTGAACGGCCTCCGTTCCCCGATCTGGTACCCGGCGTTGACCGGGCTCCGGCACGGCGGCGCCGCCGTGCTCCTCTACCTGCTCTTCCTGGTCTCGCCGATCTGGCCGTACGAGCACCAACTCCCCGAGGTGTCGCACTATCAGGACGGCCTCTTCGGCGCCCTGATGGAGAACTCGCTGGCCGTGGCGTTGATCGTGCTGGTCGCCGCCCTGCCGTGGCGCCCCGGAGCGGAGCCGGCCTTCTACGGTGACCGGACCGCCCGGCCGGGTGCGCTGGCCGCCCGTCGCTGACGGTCCTCCGTCCGGTGCCCGGCCCGCGCCGGCGGCAGACCGGCCGTCAGGGGCAGTTCACCCACTCCTCGGTACCGTCGGCGAACACCTGTCGTTTCCAGATCGGCAGCCGCGCCTTCACCTCGTCGACCAGCCGGGCACACGCGGCGAAGGCGGCGGCGCGGTGGGCGGTGCTGACCGCCGCCACCAGCGCCGCGTCGCCGATCGCCAGCGGCCCGATCCGGTGTGACACGGCCACCGCGTACACGTCGGGGTCGGCGGCGACCACGGCGGCGATCCCACGCAGTACCCGCTCGGCGCTCGGGTGCCCCTCGTACTCCAGGCTGGTCACCGCCCGGCCGTGGTCGTGGTCGCGGACCACGCCTTGAAACGACACGACCGCGCCCGCCCTCCGGTTGGCGACCGCCGCCTCGTGCGCGGCGAGATCGAGCGGGCGTTCGGTCACCTCCCCGAACACGACGACGGGCGCGGTCACCCGACCCGCTCCCCGGGCAACAGCGGCAACGGCACGACCGGAACCCGGTCTCCCGGCTCCCCCGATGTCCTCGGCCGGATCACCGCGAACCCGTCGGCACCGGCCAGCCCGCGCAGCATCGCCGATCCGACGTGCCCGACCGGGTAAGCGATGCCGGCGGCGCGGTCCAGCCGCACGAGCGCGAGGCGAGTGTGATCGCCCCGGCCGGGGATTGGCTCGGCAAGCGTCGCGTGCGGCAGCGCCGGCAGCGGCCGGCCGGCGAGGCCGGCCAGCAGCGGAGCAACCAGGGACACCAGGGCGACGATGGCGGACTGTGGGTTGCCCGGCAGCCCGGCGACGAACCGCGCCCGGCCGTCGGCACCGGTCAACCGGGCCAGCAGCATCGGAAAGCCGGGCCGCACGGCGACGGTGTTGACCACGTAGCCCGCGCCCAGGGCCGCCAGCGCCGGGTGCAGGTGGTCGACCGGGCCGTGCATCGTGCCACCCGTGGTGCAGACCAGGTCGGCACCGGCAAGCGCGCCACGCAGCGCGGCCACGTGCGCGGGGAGGGTGTCCGCCACCGGCCCCACCACGTCGGAGGGGCGCACCACGCAACCGTAGCGGCGCAGCCAGGCCGGCACCGCCGGTCCGAGCGCGTCGCGGACTCGACCGGCGCCCGGCGGGCCGGCCGTCAGCAGCTCGTCGCCGAAGACCAGCAGCGCCGCGCGCGGCTGCCGCCGCACCCGCAGGCTGTCGTGTCCGCAGGAGGCGGCCAGACCGATCACCGCCGGGTCCACGGAGATGCCGGCGGGCAGCAGTTCCTCCCCGGCGTCCGCCTCCTCGCCGGGTTCGCGCCACTCCGGCACCGACCGCAGGGTCCCGGCCACCAGACCGTTTGGGGTACGGCTGGACTCCTCGACCCGCAGCACACCGGCGGCGCCCTCCGGGACCATCGCCCCGGTGGCGATCTCTACCGTCGTCCCATCCTCGGTCAGCGGGGTTGGGGTACCACCGGCCAGGACCTGCCCGACCACCCGCCACGGGCCGGCACCACGCACCGCCCAGCCGTCCACGCTTGAGGTCGGGAACGCCGGCAGCGCCGTCCGGGTGGTCAACGGCTCGGCGAGGATGTGCCCGTCGGTCTCCGCCAGCGACCGGGTCACCTCGGGCAGCACGGCGGCCAGGCCCACCCCGTGTACCCGGGAGCGCGCCTCCTCCCAACCCGCTGGCGGGGGCGGGGCGACCCGGTCGGCGGCCGGCGCGGTCTCCGTGCTCACCGGATCAGCGTATCGGGGCGACTTCCCCGCCGCGGGGCCAGTGGCGGCGGCCCGCACCCGCGGGTGCCCGCCTCGGTCGCCTCAGTGGTCGCCACCCCGGATCTGATCGACGGCGTGGGCGAGGATCGGACCGAGCACGGCCAGTCCGTCACGGGCGCCACCGGTCGAGCCGGGCAGGTTGACCACCAGCGTCCGGCCGAGCACACCGGCAACCCCTCGGGACAGCACCGCAGTGGGCACCCGGTCCCGACTGTACGCGCGGATCGCCTCGGCGATACCCGGGATCTCGTGGTCGAGCAGCGCCCGGGTCAGCTCGGGCGTGCGATCCGAGGGGTTGATGCCGGTGCCACCGCTGGTCACGACGACGTCCACGCCCTCCGCCGCGGCGGCCCGCAGCGCCTCGCCGACCGGGTCGCCGTCCGGCACGACGATCACCGGCTCGTCCACCTCGCAGCCGAGGTCCCGCAGGCCGGCGGCGAGCAGCGGGCCGCTGGTGTCCGCGTACACCCCGGCGGAGGCCCGGTTGGAGGCCACGACCACCCGCGCCCGGATCACGGCCGGCCCCTGCTCCGCCTGCCCGCCGGGCTCCACGTGCCTCACGGCCGGTCCTGCGGGCGAAGCCACGGGCCGGTCTTGCCGCCCTCCTTGCGCAGCACCCGGACGGCGTCCACGGAGGCCGCCGGGTCCACCGCCTTCACCATGTCCACCAGGGCCAGGCCGGCGACGGCGACCGCGGTGAGCGCCTCCATCTCGACGCCGGTGCGATCGGCCGTTCGCGCCGTCGCGGTGATCTCGACGGTGTCGTCGGTGAGCGACAGGTCGACGGTGACGCCGTGCAGGGCGATCGGATGGCAGAGCGGGATCAGGTCCGGGGTGCGTTTCGCACCCATGACGCCGGCGAGCCGACCGACGGCGAGGGCATCGCCCTTCGGCAGCCCGTCGCGGCGCAGCAGGTCGACGACCTCGGCTGTGGTCCGGAGCCGGCCGGCGGCGACGGCCAGCCGACCGGTTACCGCCTTCGCGGAGACGTCGACCATGCGAGCCGCACCGGCCGCGTCGACGTGGGTGAGCTGCGCGGGATTCGTCACGTCGGGGAGCCTATCCGCTGTAGACGACCCGGCACCGGGCCCGCCGCCCGCAGCCGGGGGCGGCGGGCCCGGGGCCCAGCCGGTCGGCGACGCCTCTCCCGATCGGCCGACCCGGGAGCGGCATGGGCGAGACGGACCAGAGACGACGCCGGTCGGGACGTCCGGCGTCGTCCCCTCCTCGCCGACCACCGCCGAGGTCACTGGGACAGCCCGGCAGGCCATTGATTAGCCCGAAGAAAGGATGCGGTGGACGACGCCGAAGTTGGCCAGGACTTGGCCAGCCCTCAGTGATCGCCGTTCCTGTTCGACAGCCAGATCGCCGCATCAGGTACGAACGTGCTCCCGCCATGAGCCGGTCGGCGCCACCTCCGCGAACAGACCGTGCCACGTCGACTCGGCCACCCCGATTTCGACTCCTACGTCGAGAGCGTGTGGACGGTAACGGCCCGCGTGAAGCGAAGCGTGCAGCGCAAGTCGAGTAGCCGCTCCGCACCCCCGGAATACGGCAGGAGGGTCAGTCGCCGCGAATCTCTCGCGCGTACCGTGCTATCGGCCCTCGAGGTCCTCGACCGCGGGCACCGCCTCGCAGGCACGGCAGAGATTCGCGGCGTGTGTCCGCACGATGGAACAGCCGACGGGGTGGGTCGTTCGGCCCGAGTTCATCGACGATTTGTTCGATCGTCACGACCTGTCCCACCAGCGTCACCAACAGGGCGAGCACGGCCTGCGGCTTCGGGGTTCCAGGATCGGGGGACGTTATCGCTCAGACCTGCTTCAAGGCTGCTAAGCACTCGAATGTCCACGATCCCCCGATTCCCTACTCCGAGGGACGATTCTTGGTCGCACCGTAGGCCGTGCGGGCGAAGTCGGCCGATCTGCTGATGAGCGAGGGCAGCCACCCCCACACCTTGAGTGCGTGCGGGGATAATGCATCGCCCGCGCATACACCGCGACCAGCAGACCGAATGCAGGCCAGAAAGGGTTGCGCTCTCCGCACACGACCCATCCACAAACAGTTACGAACTCGCGTCGGATTCACCTATCCTGGGAATAATGACATTTATCCCTACTAAACGATCTCAACTCCGCATAAGGTTCCATTCCTAAGCGGCGGAGACATGGCCGGAGAAGCGATTTAGTACGAGGGAGAATGCCATGAACGGCAGCGACTGGGGCTGAGAAGGCCTGGGCTTTCCCGGCCGTCGGAGGGTACGGTGCCAGTGGCGCACCGCGGTGACCGGGAGTGACGTGACCGTGCCCAAGCAACCCGACATCGAGACCGATCGGCAGCTTCGTCTGCTCGTCGGTCTCATTGTCGTTGGAGCGGCGGTCGTCACCGTCGACGCGGTACGGGTCCTGTCGACGTCCGCCGTGCCACGGTCCGCATACGACGTCGCGACACTGATCATGCTCACCCTCATGGTCGCCGTCGCTCACCTGGTCAAGGTCCGGATCCGCATCCGGTCGACGAACCATCTGATCAACTGGACCGAGACCGCAATCGTCATCGGCGTGGCGGTCGCACCGACCGCATGGGTAGTAATCAGCACCGCGATCGCGATCGCGATCGCGTCGCTGCGGCTGCCAGCGATCAAGGCCGCATTCAACATCGGCAAGAACGTCCTCATCGCCTGGGGCACCGGATCTGTCCTGACGCTGCTCCCGTGGACCTGGTCCGGCATGGAGTCCCTCCACCTGGTGGGGCTACTCGCGGTGACGTACCTGGTCGCCGTGATCCTCGATGAGGTGCTCGCCATTCCGGTCATCGCGCTCGCCGCCGGCACCCGCATCCGGCGGCACTTCACCAACGGCCTCGACCTCCGGCTCGCGGGCTTCGGGGTCCGCTTCCTCGTCGCCGCGTCGACGCTCGTGATCCTCCAGGTGGACAGCCGCTTCCTGCTCGCCATTCCGCCGCTCGTCCTCAGTCTGCACCTCTCGTACTCCAACCGGATCCAGGCCCGCACCGAGCAGCAGGCCTGGCAGCGGCTCGCGCGCACCACCGACGCGCTCAACGTGGTCGACCTCGACCAGGTTCTCACCACCGCCGTCACCCAGGCCGCCGAACTCTTCTCTGCCGACGAGGTGGAAATCGAGCTGCGCGACGGCGGACGCATGGTCCGCGGCGGCGCCGGCACGATCACCTACGACGGGCCAGCCACCGACCCGACCTGGGTCGAAGGCACGGTGCTGACCACCCCGCTGGAGGGTCACGACCAAGCCGTCGATGTGGGCATGCTGCGCCTGCGGTTCCGCGGTCCAGTACGGCTCTCCGAGCGCGAGCAGTACACCCTGCGCACCTTCGCGTCCGCGCTCTGCACGGCGGTACGCAACGCGCAGGCGTACGCGGAACTGTCCCGGGTCGCCGACGAACACGCGTACGCGGCCACCCACGACGCCCTCACCGGGCTGGCGAACCGCCGGCACCTGCTCGACCAGGGCACCGAACAGCTCAGCACCCGGCATGCCGACGGCGTGACCGCCCTGGTCCTGATCGACCTGAATCACTTCAAGGAGGTCAACGACACGCTCGGGCACGCCGCCGGGGACCAGGTGCTGGTGCAGGTCGCCGACCGGCTGAGCCGGGCCGTGCAGCCCACCGACCTGGTGGCGAGGCTGGGCGGCGACGAGTTCGCCGTACTGCTACGGAGTCTGCCCGCCCCGGCGGTCGCCGCGCACCGGGCGGAGGCCCTGCTCAACACGTTGCACGAGCCGTTCGACCTGGACGGCATGCGAGTCAGCGTCGAGGCGAGCGGTGGCATCGCCGCCGCCCCGGCCACCGGCGGCATGGTCGAGCTGCTGCGCCGCGCGGACGTCGCGATGTACCAGGCGAAGCGGGCCGGCCAACGCATCTCGACGTACGCCCCGAACCGGGACACCGCCGACATCACCCGCCTCACCCTCGGCGGGGACCTCCCCCGGGCGGTGGCCGACCAGGAGTTCACCGTCAACTTCCAGCCGATCGTCGACCTCGGCACCGGCGCGGTGACCGGCGCGGAGGCGCTGGCCCGATGGCACCACCCCACCCACGGCATGATCGACCCACTGCGCTTCCTGGAGGCGGTGGAGCGGTCCGGGCTGCTGCCAGCGTTCGCCGAGACGATCCTCGACCAGGCGCTCGTCGCGGCGTCGACCTGGCGGGACGCCGGCTTTGTCGTCCCGGTGGCGGTCAACGTCTCACCCCGCAGTCTCCTCGACGCCCGGTTCCCTGGCTCGGTGCTCTCCCGGCTCCGCGCCCACGACCTGCCGCCGCACAGCCTGGTGCTGGAACTGACCGAAACACTCACCCTGAGTCAGCTCGACATCGTCGACCGGGTGCTCAGCCGGCTGCGGGACGAGGGTGTCCGGCTCGCGCTCGACGACTTCGGCACCGGCTACTCGTCCCTCTCCCTGCTCTCCCGCATACCGGTGCATACGCTGAAGATCGACCGAAGCTTCGTCACCGAGATGGAGAGCTCCGTCGAGGCCGCCGCCGTCATCCGGTCCACGCTGGACCTCGGGCGCAGTCTCGACCTCACCGTGATCGCCGAGGGGGTGGAGAACGAGCCGCACCGCCGCGCCCTGTGGGAGCTGGGTTGCACGGGCGGGCAGGGGCACCTCTTCGCCCGGCCGATGCCCGCCGGCGCGCTGTTGGCCGCGCTGCGACGCGGCTCTGGTGGCCACCCGGGCCTGCTCGCGGCACCGCTGCACGACGCCGGTGCGATCGTCCGTCTCCCCGCCGGGCGGCGGTCCGCCGCCCGCGGCCGGAACCAGCCGGCCTGACCGAACCCGGGCGGACCGTCCAGTCGCACCCCCGCCGGCCACCCTGACCGAACGGCGGCGACGTCGCCGCACAACCGGATCGGCCGGGCCGAGCGGACCGACCCGAGGTCTGCCAGACTGACCCGCGTGACCGCCGCCGCCTCGACCGTTCGCCACCGCGGCTGGCGGGCCCTCGACACCGCCGCCGGCGGCCTCGCCCTCGACCTGGCCCTCTACGCCGCCTCGGCGACGTTCGCCGCGCTCACCGCACTCACCTCCACCCTGCTCCCGCACCGGGCCTGGGGCGCCGTGGCCGCCGCGGGTTACCTGCTTGCCGCCCTCGCCGCGATCGGTCAGCTCCTGCTCCGGCGTCACCACCCCACCTCCCCGCTGGCCGGGCTGCCCGCCCGCTGGGCGGTCACCGTGTTCACCTGGACCACCACCGCCCTGCTCCCGGTGGTCGTGCAGAGCATCGAACGAGCCGGTGGACGCATCGACCGGGCACAGGAGGAGGTCATCGTCGTCGAGGAGTCCGGGCGAAGGCTGGTCGACATCGGCACCCCCTACCTCGGGCGGGACGCGATCGCCGCGTTACCCCCCGGTGAGCAGCTGCTCGGCTACACGCCGTACCAGCCAGGCATGGCGCTGTTCGGTCTGCCCCGCTCGGCCGTCGACGCGGCGTGGAGCGATGCCCGCGTGTGGTTCGCGCTCGCCACCGCCGCCGCGCTGGCCCTCACCCTACGTACCCTCCGTCGAGGCCACGCCCCCAGCGACCGGGACGGGCGGAGTGCGGCGGTGCTGCGCGCCGTCCAGGCCGCGACCGTGATACCGGTCTGCTCGCTCACCCTCGCCACCGGTGGCGACGACCTGCCCGTCCTCGCGCTCAGCCTGCTCGCCCTCGCCTTCGCCGCCACCGGACGGCCCGGTCGCGCCGGCATGGCGGTGGGCCTGGCCGGTGCGCTGAAACTCTTCGCCTGGCCCGTCGCCCTCGTTCTGATCATCTGGGGTATGACTCGGCGGTCCGGGTGGCGGGTGGCTGCCGGTGCGCTCGGTCTGCCGGTCGCCGCGCTCCTACCCGCGCTGCTCGTCGACCGCGACGCACTGGTGGAGAACCTGCTCCGCTTCCCACTCGGCCACGGCCTGGTGACCAGCCCCGCGCAGTCGCCGTTCCCCGGTCAGCTCGTCGCCTCCGCACTGCCGACCGGCCGCGCGATCGCCGCCGGGCTGCTACTCGCCGCCGGGCTGGCGATCGCTGTTCGGCTCGCCCACCGCCCGCCCCGCGGCGCCGCCGACGCCTCGCTTGTCTGCGGGTACGGACTGCTCGCCGCGATCCTGTTCATGCCCTCGCCCCGGTTTGGTTACCTGCTCTACCCGCTCGCCTTCCTGGTCTGGGCGCCCGCCCTCGTCCCGCCTCGGCACCCGGTCACACCGGGATCGGCGAACCACCAGGCGGAGACGGCCGGCACGGCGTACACCTGAAACATGACCTACCGAGACCGGGCCGAGGCGGGACGAATACTCGCCGACCGGCTCACCGCCCTCGCCGGCGAACCGGACGTCATCGTCCTCGGTCTGGTACGCGGTGGCGTGCCCGTGGCCGAGGTGATCGCCCAGCGGCTTGGCGCCCCGCTCGACGTCCTCGTCGTCCGCAAGCTCGGCATGCCCTGGGCCCGCGAGGTCGCCTTCGGTGCCCTCGGTCCCGGCGGGGTGCAGGTGCTCAACGACGTGGTCGCGAGCCGGCTCAGCCCGGCGGACATCGCCGAGGTCAACCATCGGGAACAGGCCGAACTGGAACGCCGTGAACGACTCTACCGAGCCGGCCGCCCCCCGCTGGACCTCGCCGGCCGCACCGCAGTGATCGTCGACGACGGGCTCGCCACCGGGGCAACCGCCCGCGCCGCCGTCCAGGTCGCGCGCCACCTCGGTGCCCGCCGGGTCGTCGTGGCCGTACCGGTCGGCTCACAGGAGGCGTACGAGATGCTCACCGCCGAGGCCGACCAGGTCCTCTGCCCACAGCATCACGCCGACTTCATGGCGGTCAGCGCCTACTTCGACGACTTCCACGAGGTCACCGACGACGAGGTCACCGAGGCGCTGACCGCGACGGCGTGAGTCGACCAGGTACCGTCGGGTGATGAGCCTGACCTGTCCCAAGTGTCACGGAGAGATGCGCCAGTACGAGCGCAGCGGCGTCGTCATCGACCAGTGCGGCGAGTGTCGGGGGATCTTCCTCGACCGCGGCGAACTGGAGAAGCTGTTCGAGGCGGAGGCCAACTGGAACCGCCAGCACGCCATGCCCACCCCGGCCCAGCCGGCCCAGCAGCAGGGCGGTTACCCACCGCCGCCCGCCCCGGCTCCCCACCAGCCCGGCTACGGCACGGTGCCGCCGCCGGCGCACGGCTACCCGCCGGCCCCCGCCTATGGCGGCCACGGGCAGCACTACGGCTACCACGGCCACTACCGGCGTAAGAAGCGCAAGAGCTTCCTCGACGAGATGTTCGGCTGACCGCTTCCGTACGGGTGCGAGGAAGGGAAGCGAGGTGTCCCGTCCTCACGCCCGTGCGAGGCGCTGGTCCCCAGTCCCCTGCTCGGCTGACGGGTGCAGGCCGCATCCGCTACACGATGGCCATATCCACGAAGCGCGAGAGGTGCAGCTGCGCGGCCACGGTGACCGTGTCGGTCGGCCCGTTTCTGTGCTTGGCAACAATGAAGTCCGCTTCGCCGGCTCGCGGAGACTCCTTGTCGTAGTAGTCGTCGCGGTGGAGAAGCAGGACGACGTCGGCGTCCTGCTCGATGGAGTTGTGGGCGGCGATGCCGTTGGCGATGAAGTTGTGGGTCCCCAGCACCGTGGCGTCGAACACGTCCTGCTCGCCGAACGACTCGATCGACACGACCTCGTCCCAGAAGATGTCGTTGGTGGCGTGCAGGTCCAGGTCGGCAGCGTCCAGAACAGCCGCGATCTTCCCGAGCCGCGAACGGCTCGGCGCGGGCTTCCACGATGTGCTGCCGCGGAACCGAGTGGCGGTCGCCTCGGCGAACTGCCGATGGTTCATTCCGTCTTCGGCAAGGATCTCCCGCACCCGGTCCCACACCTCGCGGGGCACCGGGTCGACCTTCGTGTCGTTCTCGACAGCCTCCAACGTGGTGAGCATCTCGACGCGGTCCCGCGCTCGTTCCCCGTGCACGCCGATCTCGCGGAGGAACCGGAGCTGGTCGTCCCGACCCTCGATGTCGAGGATGTACTGCGATCGGTGGTCTGCCGTCGGAACGCACCGGAGCCGGGCAGTGATGCCGTACCTGAGCAGCAGCCGGGAGATGTCCTCGAGCATCCTTCGGCTCGTCGAAGCGAAGTGGATCCGTCCACCGCGACCCGACTTGTCGGCGGCCACGACGCCGCCCGTCGCCCAGAGATGTCGCAGGAAGAGCGTGACCTGGTCCTTGGGCAGAGCGAAGATCGGCTGGGGTACGAATTTCTCGTGCGCGCAAAGCCCGAAGAGTCCCAGTGCGTCCAGCCACGCCGCGATTGTGGTGCGAGGTCCGCGGTCCGGCGGGTCAGGGGTCGGCAGCCGAAGGGTCGTGCCCCTGCCTGCCGCATTGCCATCACGCACCGCTGTGACGCCGAAGTGCCTGGCCGCCGACGTGACCGCTGCAACGTTCGACTCGTCGCGGCTGGCGTACCGGATCGGTTGGCATCTTACGAGCGAGCCGTTCCCGAGTAGGTGCGCCAAGAGCACGACCTCCGGCTCGGCCCACGACCGGACGGCGAGCGGTGGCGGCACGTGTCGAGGGGTGGCGAGCCGCGTACCCGGAAGAAGCTCGGCGAGCGGCACCCAGCCGGCAGCGGTGAGAAACGGGTGGTTCGATGTCGCGTCGACCTGTTTCCCTGACGCGAGGGTCATCCGGAACACCTCACGATGCCCGCTCGGGAACACGTGCGTCAGGGTCCGGGGGGTGTAGCGGAGGCTCTCGTCGAGCGCCCAGACGGGCACGTCCTTCGCGTCGGCCCTCAGCAGCTCACCGAGTGTCACCTCTGAATTGTCGTCGGCGCGGATCAACCGGGTGTCCGCCGTCAGGCAACCGGACTCCCGCAGATCGGACAACTGGGGTCGCTTGTCGGTGCGCTGCTCCGGCCCACGGTTCAGCTGGCTCACCGCGATGACCGGGCACTCGACCTCCTTGGCGAGAAGCTTGAGGCCACGCGACAGGTCGGCCACCTCCTGCTGCCGGCTCTCCGTCCGCTTCGGCGAGGTCATCAGCTGGAGGTAGTCGACCACGATGAGCTTCAGGTCGTGCTTCTGCCGGAGCCGACGCGCCTTGGCGCGGATCTCCATGAGGTTCATGCTCGGCGTGTCGTCGACGAAGAGCGGCGCCTCGCTGATCTCGCCCATGCACCGGGCAAGCTTCGTCCAGTCGTCGTCGGAGAGCTGACCGCTACGCAGGACGTGCAGCGGCACCCGGGCTTCGGCCGAGAGCAGCCGCATGACGATCTCGACCTTGCTCATTTCCAGCGAGAATATCGCCGCCGCCTGGTCTGCCCGGATCGCTGCGTTTCGGGCGAAGTCCATGCTCGCCGTGCTGTTGTGCGTAGGGATCATCGTCCGACCGGCCAGATAGAGATGATCGGGGTTGTCGACCGTCACACAGCGCACCGGCACGCTGGGGGCCGGCCGGACGTCCACGACGAACCGCGACGCCGTCTGTACGTCCGACGGGTCACGGTGGCAGGCCGCCTGTGCCACCCGCTTGCGCCTCGTGCGGAAGACCGGCTCCAGCGCGGCGAAGTTCAGGGTGTACGCCGTCGAACCTGCCGACGGGTGATCCGCGACGGGCGTTGCGGCCACGGTGCAGCCATAGCCGAGACCGACCAGCAGTTCGCGTACGTCTTCGGCGAGTCGACGGGAGGTCGTCGTGTACCGCAGCTGGCCCGCCGGGGTCACCGCGCCGTCGGTGTCCATCAGGCCGGCCAGCAGGGCCCGCCGCTGCGCTTCGGACGCGCGGAGGTAGTCCCGCGGAATGTGCTTGTCGTTCGTCACGCCGATCCGGCTGAGCAGCGTGAGCAACGAGCCGTTCACCGCGCCGCAACCCACGCACCGCTTGACCGCCAGGCTCTCCCGGAGCGCGCGGGTCGACCAGCCGCAGTCCACGCAGGTTCGGTCCGTCGAGGCCGCGACCTCGGGCTGGGCGACGGTGTAGACCATCCGGCCGTCGGCCTGGACGACGAAGCCGTCCCGCTCGACGTGCTCCCGCACCTCCAGGTCCGCGGTGCTGAAGCGGCTGGCGCCGGGGTGGCCGGCGCCGAGCCATACGCCGAGGGTGTACGGCGGGACCGCCAGGTCTCGTTCCGGCAGCTGGAGCGGGCGGCAGTTCGCCACCGCGTGGTTCAATCGTTGGTCCGCGATGCCGGCGCGCAGGGTGGCCGCGATCTCGGCGGTCGTCACGACGCCGTCGTGGCGCACCCGGGTCGGTGGGCCGCCCGGGCGCTCAGCCCGAGCGAGGAGACCGGACGGCAGCGTCCCGGCCGGGTAGCCGGGGGCGGTCGTGTTCCTGGTCTTTCCCGCCCGCGTCACCAGCCGGTTGGTCCGGTCGCTCACACCGACCTGTCGGGTGACCGGATGAGGAACGTTGCGGAAGTCGGGGTCGACCAGCGCCAGCGCCCGCGCCGCGGTGACCAGACGGGCCGACTCGGCGGTCACCGCGGCGTGCGCCGCGTGGACCAGCGACGACTCGGACCAGTACTGGCGGGGTCGCCGCTCAGGCTGTCGCCGACTCGCCCGGGTGGTGGTCTTCCACAGGTGCTCGGCGTCGGCGACGATCACCGAGCCGTCGGAGAACTCCACCTCGTAGCACGGCCGGCCGCGCCTGACGTCGAAGGCGGCTGTGACGGTTGTCGGGCGCCCGTCGGCGGCGAGCAGCCGGTCACCGACCTTGACCTCACCCATCGTGGTCCAGCCGTCCGGTGTCGGCAGCGGGGTGTCGAGGGCGAGCGCCTTTCCCAGACCAGGCCGGCCGGCCACGATGATGAGCTGCCCGGGGTGCAGGCCGTTGAGCAGGCGGTCGAGGTCGGTGAAGCCGGTGGGCACGCCGGTCATCACACCACCCTGGGCGCCCACCGCCTCGATCTCGTCGAGAGTCGGCTGAAGCATATCGGCGAGGACCGCGAAGTCCTCGCTGACCCGTCGCTCGGTGACGTCGTAGACGGCCTGCTGGGCGAGGTCGACGACGTCGTCCACGTCCCGGCTGCCGCCGGCGGCGGTGCCGTAGCCGAGCTGGACGATCCGGGTGCCGGCCTCGACCAGCCGACGGAGCACGGCACGCTCGCTGACGATGCGAGCGTAGTAGGCGGCGTTCGCCGCGGTGGGCACGCTCGCGATCAGGGTGTGCAGGTAAGGTGCGCCGCCGATGCGGACCAGATCGCCGGAGTCGGCCAGGGCCGCCGCCACGGTGATCGAGTCGGCCGGCTCGCCCCGACCGTAGATCTCCAGGATCGTGTCGAAGATGGTGGTGTGGATCGGCCGGTAGAAGTCGTTGCTCTTGAGGATCTCCACGACGTCGGCAATGGCGTCCTTGGAGAGCAGCATGCCGCCCAGTACGCACTGCTCGGCTGCGATGTCCTGTGGCGGCGCCTTCTCGAACTGGCCATCACGGGCCGGCGGGTATGGCGGCCCTCCGGAGCGCGGGTCCGCCCGCGTGTCGTCGGTAACCGACACGGTTCCCCCCTCCACGCCGTCGGATCCTCACCCAGCCCTACCGCCAGGTCTGAAAACTCGCCGACCTGCCGTGCGATCGGGGGGTCATCGTGCGGTGGGCCGGGTGGCCACCATACGGAACCCGAGGTCAACCACTCAACACACCCGGTGGACGAGTCTCGGGACAACCTGTGGACGCCGGGGCACAAGCATGTGCGCAGGGTGTGCACATGCTGTGGACAACTGTTGGGAATTCGCCGCCGATACGGCGGTGAGCTGGGACGATGCCGTCCCCACCCTGTGGAGGAGAGAATTCCGGCCAAACTCCGGCCGCCGGTGTCCCGTACTATCTCCAGCATCGGCTACACCTGGACAGCGGATTGCGCTATCGGTTGAGAAGGGTCACGCTCCGGCCGTGAGTTACCGGGACTGGGGACACGGAGAGGATGGTCCGCGCGGTCGACGGTCGGTCGCGCGTCGGGACGAGTCCGCCGAGCCGCCGGTCGCCCCGTATGCGTTCGGCACCGGCGACCACCGCACGTCGAGCCGCCGACGGGCGGTCGAGCGCGGGCAGCCGGAGCCGGTCGACACCTACCTGCCGCGCTGGGCGCTGGAGTCCGGCGTCCACCGCGCCGACGGGGGCGGGCGGCACGCCGCCCCGGACGACGACGACCGGTACGAGCCGGACGATCCCCGTTCGCCGGAGGATCGGCGGGCCACGGAGACGACCAGCAGTTGGCGCCACGCCACCGAGACGAGCTGGCGCGAGACTCCGGCGGTCGGCGCCGCCAGCGACTCGGACCACACCCGTGAGTGGACCTTCGACCACCCGCAGGAGCAGGGGTACGTGGGCAGCCGACGGGCGGAGGACGATCCGGTCTCCGACGCCGGTCCGCGGAGCCGCCCGAGGCGCGCGGCGTCCCGCCCGCCGCAGGTGGTCTGGTCGGGTTTGGAGGAGACGGAGACGTCTGCCGAGTCGGAGCCGACCCGGTCGGAGTGGCCCGGCCGGCGACGCCAGGCGGCCACCCCGTCGCCCGCCGTGGATCCGTGGGACCGGGACGCGGGCCGGGCCGCCGGGCGGGAGGAGTCCGCGCACCGTCCCGCGGTGGATCCGTGGGACGCGTCAGGCGTGCACGCGTGGCAGCCCGCAGACGAGGTCGGCCGGTGGGGACGCGCGAAGACCCCGGGCCGGTGGGATCAGGCGGACGACACCGGGCAGTGGCGGCAGCCGGACAGCACCGGGCAGTGGAACCGGAACGCCGAGCCGCAATGGAACCGAACGGACACGCCGCGCCCGGACAGCGGCACCAGGGAACAGTCGTGGTCGACGCGGGGCGACCGGGATGAGGCGTTCTGGTCGGGCACCCGGCTCGCCGGCGACGACCCCCGCTGGGTGGATCCGCCGCCGTCGGCTCCCCGCTCGCCGGTCGTCGCGTCCTCCGCTACTCGCCCGCGCACCGCGTCCCGGCGGGGGACCGACGATCCTCCGCCAATCGCTTCCGCCGCCACGGCGCCGGTGCGGCGCCGGATCGAGACGGTGGATTCGGGCCTCTGGTCGCGTCGTATCGAGGATGACCTACTCGATCCGAATCCGGGTGGGCCACTACGCCCGCTGCTCTACACGGCGGCGTGTTATCTCCTGCCGGCATTGGTGATCTTCGTATGGCTGTTGACGCTGGACGGCACGGCGCCCGCCGGATGTGTCACGGACATCAGCGGCGGGGGGTGCGACTCGCCACGGTCCCGAGCGCTCGGTTCACTCGTCGAGGCGATGCCGCGGTTCGGTCTGGCGCTGGCGAGCAGCCTCGTCGTGGCGTTGTTGCTCCGCCAGGTGGGAACAACCTGGCGAGCGGCCACCGTGGCGCTGGCGGCAGCGGTGGTCGGCGGCGGGCTGTCCACGGTGATGATCAGCGCGGTCACCGGCCAGCCAATCGGCTGAGCGGCGGTTCTGGCGACGGAAGCGGACAGGGCCCGCGCCGGCCGGCGCGGGCCCTGTCGTGGTGCAGATGGGTGTCAGCCCTGGACGACGTTGAGGTCGAACGCGGCGGTCACCTCGGGGTGCAGCTTGATCCGCACCGGGTGGGAGCCGATCGACTTGATGTGACCGGGCAGCTCCAGCCGGCGACGATCGAGCGTCGGGCCACCGGCGGCCTTGACGGCCTCAACGACCTCGGCCGGGGTGACCGAGCCGAAGAGCCGGCCGCCGTCGCCGGCGCGGGCCTTGAGGGTGACCTTCAGGCCCTCGAGCTGGCCCTTGACCTCGTTGGCGTGGCCGAGGTCACGGATCTCACGAGCCGACCGGGCCCGCCTGATGAGCGTGACCTGCTTCTCCGCGCCCTTGGTCCAAGCGATCGCGAAGCCCTGCGGCAGCAGGTAGTTACGGCCGTAGCCGTCCTTGACCTCCACGATGTCGCCCGGCGCTCCGACGCCGGACACCTCCTGAGTGAGGATGATCTTCATGTCCGCGCCTCCTCTCAGCGGGCCGTCGCGGTGTACGGCAGGAGCGCCATCTCACGGGCGTTCTTGACCGCACGAGCGATCTGCCGCTGCTGCTGCGAGGTCACACCGGTCACCCGCCGAGCGCGGATCTTGCCGCGGTCGGAGATGAACTTCCGCAGCAGTGCGGTGTCCTTGTAGTCGATGTACGTGATCCCGTCCTTGTCGAGCGGGTTCACCTTCTTCTTCGGCTTGCGAAGTGCCGCAGCCTTGGCCATTGCTCTTGCTCCTGGTTTGCGATCGCGGGCGCTCGGCGCCATCAGAACGGGGGCTCCTCGTCGAAGTTTCCGCCACCCGAACCACCGCGCGAGGGGGCCGGAGCGGCTGACGCCCAGGGGTCATCGAAGTTACCTCCGCCGCCCTGGCCGCCACCGCCACCGCCACCGAAGCCGCCGCCACCCGAGCGGGACATCTTCTGCACCTTCGCCGTGGCGTAGCGCAGCGACGGGCCGATCTCGTCGACCTCCAACTCGATGACGGTGCGCTTCTCACCCTCGCGGGTCTCGTAGGACCGCTGGCGCAGTCGGCCGGACACGATCACGCGGGTGCCGCGCTGCAGCGACTCCGCGACGTGCTCGGCGGCCTGCCGCCAGACGGTGCACGAGAGGAACAACGGCTCGCCGTCCTTCCACTCGCCGGACGCCTTGTCCATGAACCGGGGCGTCGAGGCGACCCGGAACTTGGCGACCGCCGCGCCGGAGGGGGTGAATCGCAA
Organism: Micromonospora sp. WMMA1363; assembly: GCF_030345795.1. NCBI lineage: Bacteria > Bacillati > Actinomycetota > Actinomycetes > Micromonosporales > Micromonosporaceae > Micromonospora > Micromonospora sp. WMMA1363. The sequence goes on along the minus strand of NZ_JAUALB010000001.1, from coordinate 4,258,568 downwards.
CTCGGGGTCGTCGGTCAGGTTGCCGATGACCGTGATGGTGGTGTCTCCTGCCATGACCACATCTCCTCGCGCACTCATCGTCTCGCCGGACAGGCTCTCAAAACCGTCCGACAACACCGACGAGGCTGATCCGGGGTGCCGGGTACGGATGCGACTAGCGCATCTCCGGCCGGATGACCTTGGTGCGCAGCACCGACTCGTTGAGTCGCAGCTGACGGTCCAGCTCGGCCACCGCAGCAGGCGTCGCCTGCAGGTCGATGACGGCGTAGATACCCTCGGTCTTCTTGTTGATCTCGTACGCGAGGCGCCGGCGGCCCCACACGTCGGTCTTCTCCACCGAGCCACCCGCGGTCCGGATCACGTTCAGGTACGTGTCGAGCGACGGGGCGACGGTGCGCTCCTCGAGGCTGGAGTCGAGGATCACCATGATCTCGTAATGACGCAAGACGTGCTCACCTCCTGTGGGCTAAGCGGCCACGGTCCTTCCGTGGCAGGAGGTCGTGCGTCGTGGCCCGGCCCGGACCGGGGGGACCCGGGCCGGACGCGGACAACCGAGCCAGGATACCCGGTCCGGACGATCATGCCCGGGGTGGTGGAACGGCCCGCCGAACGCACGCCGACGGGGGGCCGACCTCGACGTCGATGTCGATGGCCGGCCCCCCGTGACGGAGGCCGCGGGGCGTCCCGTCAACATTCCTTGGGTGGGACCTGGGGAGGAACGACCACACCGATGAGGTTGGACCGGAGACGCCCCGCGGAGCTTCATCATGTTGTTACCCGACGTTATACCGAGTCTCGCGCCTTGTGTGGAAAAATCGCCAAATCTCAGACAATCTTCTTTTGGGCTGGTCGGGTATTGGAGCTGACCCTGCCACGCCGGGCCGCGCGGCAGGGTGCCCTCGCTCGTGGGACCTCCAGGCATGCGGCGTGCTCAGCATGCTCGCCAGGAGACCCGCCAGTCTGTCCGTCCCACTCCCTCAACGACCGCCCGCCCCGTCCGGTGACGCGCGTCGGCACCACCGCCGTCACCCAAGCCGTCAGGGACGCGACGTAGGCTCCCCTCCATGCGTATCGGAGCCCACGTCGATTCGGCCGATCCACTGGCGGAGGCGACCGCCAGAACGGCCGAGACCGTGCAGTTCTTCCTCTCCGACCCGCAGGGGTGGAAGGCACCGAAACCCCGAGCGGACGCGGAGCGGCTCCGCGGCGCCGACGTCGACCGCTACGTGCACGCGCCGTACGTCATCAACGTGGCGACGCTCAACAACCGGATCCGGATCCCCAGCCGAAAACTGCTGCTCGCGCACGCGCAGGCGGCCGCGGCCATCGGCGCCCGGGGGCTGATCGTGCACGGTGGCCACGTCAACGCGGGCGACGACCTCGCGGTCGGCTTCGACAACTGGCGCAAGACCTTCGCGTACGCGGCCGAGTCGGGTGGATTCGGCGTGCCGGTGCTGATCGAGAACACGGCCGGCGGCGGGAACGCCTGCGCCCGACGGCTCGACGCGCTGGCCCAGCTCTGGGACGCTGTCGCGGATTACGAGGTTGGCTTCTGCCTGGACACCTGTCACGCCCACGCCGGTGGCGAGGAGCTGCTCGGCCTGGTCGACCGGGTCAAGGCCATCACCGGGCGGATCGATCTGGTGCACGCCAACAACTCCAAGGGAGTCTTCGACTCCGGCCAGGACCGGCACGACAACCTCGACGGCGGCACGATCGACCCGGAGCTGGTGGTGGCGGTCATCCGGGCCGCCGGCGCCCCGGTGGTCGTGGAGACCCCGGGCGGGGCGGAGGGCCAGGCCGCCGACATCGCCTTCCTGCGGAACCGGCTCGGCACGAAGGCTCCGTCCGCATGACCGGCAACGAGTCCGGCGACTCGGTACCACTGCGCCCAGACCCGCCCGGAGGCTTGAGCGGCGACGCCCTGGCCAGCCCCGGGGCGACAGCCGCCCCGGCGGATCCGATGCCCACGGCGACCAGGAAGACCCCCGCCGGCGACCGGCCGACGGGCGACCCGGCCGGCCGAGGCGAGCGCACGACCGACAGGGCCGGGGCCGACAAGGCGGCGGTGGCGGACACTGGAGCTGCCGACAAGACTGCGGTGGCGGACACTGGAGCTACCGTGACCGGCGGGGACGAAGCGGATCCGTTCGCCTCCTTCGCGCCGGCCCCCGAGCCGGTGCCGACCCGTGCCGGACGCGTGGCCCGCGCCGCCGGGCGGGTGCTGGCGCACGAGTGGGCCCTCGCGATCGTCGGTTCACTCGCGCTGGCCGTGCTGATGACCTGGCCCACCCTGCGGTACCCGCGGTACACACTCCCGCAGGACTACTGGGATCCGAGCCTGCAGGCCTGGCAGATGGCCTGGTCCGGCCACGCGCTGCTGACCAACCCAGCGGTGCTGTGGCAGTCCAACGCGTTCTTCCCGGAGCGGTGGAGCTTCGCGTTCTCCGACACCCTGCTCGGATACGCGCCAGCCGGGATGATCGGCACCGGGCCTGAGGTCGCCGTCCTCCGTTACAACATCATGTTCGTGCTGGCGCACGCACTCGCCACGTTCGGGGCGTACGTGCTGGCCCGGCAGCTGGGGGCGGGGAAGATCGGTGCCGCCGTGGCCGGGGTGAGCTACACGTACGCGCCGTGGCTGCTCGCCCAGGCGGGGCACCTGCACGTCGTCTCCAACGGCGGGATCCCGCTGGCCCTGGCCATGCTGGCCCGCGGCCACGGTTGGTCGCTGCGGCACGGATACCGCCCGGAGCGGCGCCAGGCGAACTGGGCATTCCTCGGCTGGTTGGTGGCGGCCTGGCAGCTGAGCCTCGGGTTCGGCATCGGGCTGCCCTTCGCCTATATCCTCGGCGGGATCGCGTTGGTCGCGACCGTTACCTGGTTCCTGCGGCGATGGGTGGTCCGTCCCGTGAAGCACCCGTTCGGGATCCGGCTGCTCGCCGCGGACCTGGTCGGCGGCCTGGTCTTCGCCGGGGTCGGCGCGCTGATGGCCGTCCCGTACTTCAAGGTCGCCGAGCTGCACCCACAGGCGGAGCGGACGCTCGGCGACATCGCGCTCTTCTCACCACCGGCGGCCGGCTTCCTCACCGCGCCGGGCGAGTCCCGGATCTGGGGTGACCTGCACGAGGGGGCGCGAGCCACCCTGCCGTGGCACACGGAGATGACCCTGCTGCCCGGCTATGTGCTCTACGCCCTCGCCCTGGGCGGCCTGTTCTTCTCGGTGTGGCGGCTCCGGCACCGGCTCCTGCTGCTCGCCGGGGTGGTGGTCACGATGGTGCTCGCCATGGGCACCGAGTTCATCGGCGGCCGGTTCACCTACGCGCCGCTCTTCGAGCACCTGCCCGGGTGGAACGGGCTCCGCACTCCCGGGCGGTTGATGCTCTGGACGACGCTGCTGCTCGGCCTGCTCGCCGCCGGCGCGGTGAGCGCCTTCGCCGCCCGGGTCCGCGAGATCTCCGCCCAGCGGATCCCGTCCTGGCCGAGCCCGTGGCTGCGCCTCGCGACGCTGCTGCCGCTGCTGCTGGTGACGGTCGAGGGGCTGAACCGCACTCCCCATCCGGTGGTGCCGGTACAGCCAGCGGCGATGCGGACCGTGGACGGTCCGCTGCTGGTGCTGCCCAGCGGCCAGAACCAAGACCAGCCGGTGATGCTCTGGTCCACCACCCACTTCCAGGACATCGTCAACGGCGGGAGTGGCTTCACCCCGACCCTGCTGGACGACGTCCGCCGGGTCACGATCGCCTTCCCCGACCTGACGTCCGTCGAGTACCTGCGCACCCTCGGCGTCCGCAACGTGCTGGTCATGCGCGACCAGGTGGCCGGCACACCATGGGAGATCAGTATCGACGCGCCGACCGACGGTCTCGGCATCACCCGCGAAGAGATCGGCGACGTCGTGGTCTTCCGCCTCTGAACGGTCGCCCGAGTGTCAGCCGGTGGCAGGCTCGGGGGACGGCTCGGCGGTCGCGCGGGACGGGCCACGTCTGCGGAGCCAGGTGGCGTCCGGGGCGCCGTCGACGACCCCACCGTCCGGGTCGTCCGCGTACGTGGACCGCACCGCGTCCCGCTCCGGTCGAAGGATCTCCCGCACGACCAGCCAGCAAAGGATCACCACCGTGGTCAGCCGCAGCGTCGCGGCCAGCACGAAGACGCCTTCGGGAAAGACCGGCCGCCCGGTCGACGTGCCGAGCAGTTCGCCGTAGAAGGCCGCGAAGTAGCCAACCTCGGCGAGCTGCCAGGCGAGGAAGGCGCCCCACTTGGGCCGGGCGAGCACCGCCAACGGCAGCAGCCAGAGCACGAACTGCTGCGACCAGACCTTGCTGAAGATCAGGAACGCGGCGACCACCAGGAACGCGAGCTGGGCGAGGCGCGGCCGGCGCGGCGCTTTCAACGCGAGCGCGGCGATCCCGACGCAGGCCAGCAGAAACAACGCGTACGAAAGGTTGTTCAGCGCCGGGATGTTGACGTTGAGCCATTCGAACGGGCCGAGTGTGCCCGCTCCGCCGACCTTGCCGTCGAGGTAGCGGCCGATGTACCAGAGGGTGCCCCAGTCGATCGGCCGTTCGGTGTTGAGCTCGAGGAACCGCCCCCAGTTCGTCGGGTAGAGCAGCGCGGTGGGCAGATTCACCACGAGCAGCGCGGCGGCGCCCGCCCCGATCGCGGTCAGCGCGGCCCGAACCCGGCTGGCCCGGAGCGCCAGCAGCAGGATGGGCCAGAAGAGGAACAGTGGCCAGAGCTTCGCCGCCCCGCCGAGGCCGAGCAGCAGGCCGGCCAGGGCGGGCCGGCGGCGGGCCCAGGCGAGCAGACCGAAGGCGGCGAGACCGATGGCGAGGAGGTCCCAGTTCACGGTGGCGGTGAGCAGCAGTGCGGGCGCGAGCGCGAAGAGCGCCGCGTCCCACGGGCGGCGACGGCGCAGTGCGAGAAGGACGGCCACCGTGGCCACCGCCAGCGCGCCGAGCACCAGGACATTCAGGTTGTAGAACCACATGCCCTGGTTGAGGCCCGGGTCGTTCGCGCCGAGCGCGTGCACCGGCAGGCCGAGGGCACCCATGAAGTAGCCGGTGAGGACCGGGTACTCGACCGGGTGGTCCCGGTAGGGCACCTTGCCCTCGTTGAGCCCCTCGGCGTAGTAGAGGGCCAGCACGTCGGTGTAGCAGAAACGGTTGTACTGGACGTTTTCCGTCCAGGCGCCGTCCTGGCAGGGCGACTTCTGCACCCAGTGCAGGGCCAGGGTCAGGCACACCAGGGCCAGGACGATCCGGGCCGCGGTCCAGAACCGGCGGTCCCGTCCGACCGGCCGGTCCAGCACGGCGGCGTGGTCGCCCAGCGGGCCGCCGATCACGCCGGAGATGCCCCGGACGAAGCCGTCGGAGCGGGACGGGTGGTCCGGGGCACCGGCGTCGTCGATGCCGCGCGTCGACTGTGTGCTCATGAGGGTGCATCCTGCCGCACTTCGGGGCGCCGCGTCCCACCCCGCGACGAGATCTCGTCTGCGAAGACGTCGCCGTGAGCGGAGCGGCGCTCACCGGCGACGTCGGCGGGTCAGTCCCGGCGGAGTGTCAGGGGCGGTAACGCCGTGTCCCGGTCGACGCCGTTCTGCGGGCGTGGATCGTTCGGGCTGCCGCCGCCGTTGTTGCCGTTGTTTCCGCCACCCGGCGGGCAGAACAGGTCGAACGGACCGCAGTTCGGCTGCTGTGGCGGCTCCGGAGGCGGCGGCGCCTCGCCATTGCCGGAGTCCGGGTCGCCGATGTTGGCGGCCGGCGGAAAGGTCAACTTCTCCTTGCCCTTCAGCGCCTTCTCCATGAATGTCTCCCAGATGTCGCCGGGGAGACCGGAACCGCTGATTCGCCGGTTGTCCTTCGTCCGCAGGGCCTCGCGGTCCTTGACGTTGCCAACCCAGACGGCGGTAGCGAGCTGCGGCGTGTAGCCGATCATCCACGCGTCGCCGTTCTCCGTACTTCCCGGCTCGAGTTCCCAGGTACCGGTCTTGGCGGCCGCCTGTCGGCCGTTCTCCAACCGGTGGTTGACCCGGCCCGGATACTCCTTGAGGACGCTGGTGACGTCGGCGACGACCTCCTTGTCGATGACCTGCTTGCCCTTGACGTTGCCCTCGTCGACGACCTTCTCCCACTTGCCGGTCTGTTGGTTCCGCTTCTGCACCTGGTAGAGGAAGTGGGCCTTGACGTACCGACCCTCGTTAGCGAAGGTCGCCACCCCGTTGGCGTGGTCCAGTACCGTGACCGGGTACTGGCCGTAGGCGACCACGTGGAAGAAGGTCTCCGGCGCCAGCTTGTCCGCGTCCGTCGCGGTCAGGTCGTGCGGCTCGGCCGGGTTGGTGTTCCACATGGTGGTGATGCCGGCCCGCTTGGCCACGTCGACGATCTTGTCGGGGCCGATGTCCTCGCTGACGTGGTAGAACGGCACGTTCAGCGACTTCAGCGTCGACTCGCGCAAGGTGCAGGAGTTGCCGCAGGACGGGTTGTCGGTGCCGGCGTTGCTGACCTTGAACTCGGTACCCTTCGGGGTGAAGGCCCGGCCTTTCCAGCGCGACTCGAGCGCCTTCTGCTTCTCGAGCGCCGCCGCCAGGCTGTAGATCTTGAAGGTCGAGCCCGGCGCATGGCCACCGATCAGGTTCCCCTGGCTGTCGGTGTTCTTGCCCGCGTAGTCGGTGCCGGTGCCGTTGTCGCCGCCGTAGTAGGCGCGGACCCGGCCGGTCTTCGGCTCGATCGCCACCATGGCCGCCATCAGGTTCTTCGGCTGGCCGGCCAGCTTCGAGTCCGCACTCTTCCGCTGCGCGGTCGCCACCGCCGCCGCCTGGATCTTGGTGTCGATCGTGGTCTGGATCCGGTACCCGCCGGACATCAGAGCGTCGGAGCAGGTGGGCTTGCTGGCGGTGACCTCCTCCTCGCGGTCTACGCAGACCCCCTTGTCCCGCAGCTCCGTCTTGACATAGTTGATCACGTTGCCGTAGGGCGTGTTGATGCCGTAGTCCAGCCCGGCGCCGGCCGAGTTGGGAGCCCTGAGGCATCCAGCACTCTTCCCCTTCGGGCAATCCTTCGGGTAGTCCGCCGCTGTCGGAGCCGTTTCGCGGCCGGCGGCGTTCAGCCAACCCTCCTGGACCATACCCTGAACGACGTAGTTCCAGCGCTGCTTGGCCTCCTCCGGGTTGACCGCCGGGTCGTACCCCTTGTGGGTGGCGCTGGCCACCGGCTGCTTGATCAGGGCCGCGAGCACAGCGCCCTCGGCGACGGTCAGGTCCTTGGCGGACCTGCCGAAGTACGTCTTCGCCGCCGCCTCGATGCCGTACGCGCCCCGGCCGAAGTAGATCACGTTCAGGTAGTGCTGCATGATCGTCGGTTTGTCGTAGCGCTCGGTCAGCTTCGAGGCGAGGATCGCCTCCTTCACCTTCCGCGCGTACGTGTCGTCGTTCAGGTTGTCGTACGCGTTGCGGGCGTACTGCTGGGTGATTGTCGAGGCGCCCTGCTTGTCGCCGCCGGTGAGGTTGTTCCACGCGGCCCGGACGATGCCCTTGTAGTCCACCCCGGAGTGGCGGTAGAAGTTCCGGTCCTCAGCGGCGGCAACCGCGTCCTGCACGTGCTGCGGGATCTGATCGATCGTGACGAGGGTGCGGTTCTCGGTGCCGAGCTTCGCGATCAGTGTCTTGTTGTCGAACGCGTACAGCTCGGTCGCTTGCGGCGGCGTGGTGTCCTCGGGAAGGACCACGTTGGTGGAGTAGTAGGTGAAGCTCACCACGCCGAGGCCGGTGAGCATGATGAACACCGCGAACGCGGCGATCAGCATGTTCGCCCGTTTACGTTTCTTCGCCCGGGCGACGGCGTTCGGATCACCTGGACCGCGGCGCCCGGGACCGACCCGTCCCGTCGGTCCACCCGGCCCTCCGGGGCCACCCGGCCTGCCGGAGACCGGCGTGACGCCGGCCCGCGCCACCGAGGCGCGGCCGCCGACCGGCACCGAGCCGACCCGCGCCCGGCCGGCGGACGCGGCACCGACGGACGCCGCGCCCACCGCGGCGGTGCCGACGGACGCGCGTCCGGCCGACCCACCGGGTGCGGGCGAGACCGGCACCGAGGCCCGGCCGGACCGCCCCACCGCCGCCGAGCCGGAGGCACCACGCGGGGGTACGGACGCCGGGCCGCCGACGGCGGCCCGGCCGCCGGAGCCGGCACCCCGGGGAGGCACCGAGGCGCGGCCCGCGGATGCCGTTCCCTCCGGCGCGGCCGCCCGGCCGCGCCCCTCGCCACCCGGGAAGCCGTACGCGTCGTCGGCCTGCCCGGGGTCGCCGTGCCGGCCCGGAATCCGGGCCCGCCCGTTGGGGGAACTGGGATCGCCGTACGAGTTCATTCGTCACACCCTGCCGGTCGCGGTGGAGCGCGACCGCGCCACCACCGGGTTGCCGTGAGTTGAGACACCCGTCACCTCGGCACGGGGACGCCGGACGGCCGGTGTCAGTTGCGAATCAATCGGGCCAACCAGACCAACGAGCCGTCGGTCCTCCCGGACGCACGCACGCTGGCCCGAGTCGGCCGATCGAGCTGGGATCACCGTTGCGCCTCTCGCCTCCGCCGCCCGGTCGGGCCGCCCGCGGCGGCCACGACGCCAACCGCGCTCTGGTCCGGCCCTGCCTCGGCCAGCCTGTCCCGCCCGAGCAGATGCTGCTCGACGAGATGGTTCCAGTCACAGCCGAGGCACACCTCTACCACGAACACCTGGAACTCACGCAGCGTCATCGCCAGCACGCGCAGCTCCGCCAGCGTACGGGCCTGACCGGCGGACTGTTTGAGTTCGTCCCCGTAGATGTAGTGGACGTGGGTCAGATTCTCACTCCGGCAGATCGGGCACCGCTGGTCGGTCGGTTCGCCGTGAAACCGAGCCGCGTTCTTCAGGTAAGGCGACGCATCGCAGACGTCGTACGTGCCGACCCGCCCGGCGAGAAGCTCACGCAGCACCGCTCGCTTCCGGAGCGAGTAGTCGACGACCTGGCGCTGCGTACGCATGCGGAGAAGGGTACGCGGTCTCGTCCGGCGAGGCGACCATGGTCACGTTACGTAACCACGACATCCCTGAGCGAGGGTTTGCCCTGGCCATGGTGATCCGCTAGCGTGCGATGTATCGGTCCGATACATCGCAGCGGTTAGCGCTTCGTGGACAGGGTAAAGGGAGGGTGGCCGATGCTCGAACTCGCCATCCTTGGCCTGCTGCAGGAAGCTCCGATGCACGGCTACGAGCTGCGCAAGGAGCTGATCGCGAAGCTCGGTGCCATCCGGGCGGCGATCAGCTACGGCTCGCTCTACCCGACCCTGCGCCGGTTACAGGCGGCGGGTTGGATCACCGAAGCCGCCGAGACACCCGCCACCGCGGAGGAGGTTCCCGCGCTGACCAGCCGACGAGGTCGGGTGGTCTACAAAATCACCGCGGAGGGCAAGGAACGCTTCGCCCAACTCATCGCACAGGCCGGGCCCGAGACATATGACGACACGGGCTTCGGCGTGCACTTCGCGTTCTTCGCCCGGACCGATCAGGCGACCCGACTACGCATCCTGGAGGGTCGCCGACGCAAGATCGAGGAGCGTCGCGAAGGGCTCCGCGACGTGCTCGGCCGCGCGGCCGAGCGCCTCGACGCGTACACCCTGGAGCTGCAACGCCACGGCCTGGAGGCCTGTGAGCGTGAGGTCCGCTGGCTGGAGGAGCTCATCGCCAACGAGCGCTCCGGCCGTGCCCCGACAGTCCCGGACACCGGGACGGCCGGCGGCCGACGAGACAACAACAGCCCGCCTCCGCCTGGAGAGTCCAGGAAAGAGCGGCCGTGATGAAGAAGAAGGAGGCAGACGCTATGGGCTCCGTCCGCGTCGCCATCGTCGGTGTGGGGAACTGCGCCTCGTCCCTCGTACAGGGCGTGGAGTACTACCGGAATGCCGACCCGAACGACCGCGTCCCGGGTCTCATGCACGTCACCTTCGGCGACTACCACGTCTCGGACGTGAAGTTCGTCGCGGCGTTCGACGTGGACGCCAAGAAGGTGGGCATGGATCTCGCGGAAGCGATCGTCGCCAGCGAGAACAACACCATCAAGCTCTGCGACGTGCCGCCGACCGGCGTCACCGTGCAGCGCGGCCCGACCTTCGACGGTCTCGGGCAGTACTACCGCGAGATCATCGAGGAGTCGGACGCCGAGCCGGTCAACGTGGCCCAGGCGCTGCGCGACGCCCAGGTCGACGTGGTCGTGTCGTACCTGCCGGTCGGCTCCGAGCTGGCCGACAAGTTCTACGCCCAGGCGGCGATCGACGCGGGTTGCGCGTTCGTCAACGCCCTGCCGGTGTTCATCGCCTCCAACCCGGAGTGGGCGAAGAAGTTCACCGACGCGGGTCTGCCGATTGTCGGCGACGACATCAAGAGCCAGGTCGGCGCCACGATCGTGCACCGCGCCCTGGCGAAGCTCTTCGAGGACCGCGGCGTCGAGCTGCTGCGCACGTACCAGCTCAACTTCGGCGGCAACATGGACTTCATGAACATGCTGGAGCGCAACCGCCTGATCTCGAAGAAGATCTCGAAGACCCAGTCGGTGACCTCCCAGGTGCCGCACGAGATGGCCAAGAGCGACGTGCACATCGGCCCGTCGGACCACGTGCCGTGGCTGGACGACCGCAAGTGGGCGTACATCCGCCTGGAGGGTCGCTCCTTCGGTGACGCCCCGCTGAACGCCGAGCTGAAGCTCGAGGTCTGGGACTCGCCGAACTCGGCCGGCGTCATCATCGACGCGATCCGCGCCGCGAAGATCGCTCTGGACCGGAAGATCGGTGGCCCGATCCTCTCCGCCTCCTCGTACTTCATGAAGTCCCCGCCGGTGCAGCACGCCGACCACGACGCGCACGCCGCCGTCGAGGCGTTCATCGCCGGCGAGGCAGACCGCTGACCGGACGAACCAACCATCGATGGGCCGGGTCCGCGTGGACCCGGCCCTCGCCGTCTCCCGGCCCGGTCCTCGGCTACCCCGCCGTCAGCTGGGCCGGTCTCCCTCGCCGGCGTGGTCTCCGACATGCAGGCAGCTAGCCCGACGGAGACCAGGCACGCCGAAGGGCGACACCGGCCTCCAACTCCAGCAACCTCGCCTTACGGTCGAGCCCACCGCCGAAGCCGACCAGCTTCCCGCCCGCCCCGACGATCCGGTGACAGGGCACGATGACCGGCACCGGGTTGCGGTTGCACGCCACCCCGACCGCCCGCGCCGCCGAGACGTCACCGAGCCGACGAGCCACCTCGCCGTAGGTGAGCGTCTCCCCGTACGGGATGGTGGTCATCTCCCGCCACACGGCCCGCTCGAACTCCGACCCCCGGGGGACGCGCACCGGCACGACGAAGGCGGTCAACTCACCGGCGAAGTACGCCCGCAACTCCGCGACGGCCCGCCCGGCCAGCGCGTCCGCCGGCTGCTCACCGGCGCCGGCGATCCGGCCGAAGTGTGCCTCACACACCGCCGCGCCGTCGGTGGCCACGGAGAACTCGCCGATGGGTGAGTCGAGCACGGTCCAGCGCATCCACCCATTGTCCCCGCCGGTACGACACCTTGCGCGACGCCGATACCGTTCGGGACGTGGCCGCGGGGACTGTGATCTTCCTTGTCGTCGGCGCCGTCGGTGTCGCGGTGCTGCTACTCGCCCTGGTCGGCGGCGAGCTGTTCCAGCTCGGTCAGCCGGACGTCGACGGCCCGGTGTCGACCGAGGCGGTCGCCGGGTTCGCCAGCGCGTTCGGCTTCGGCGGCGCCATCGTCAACGAGCTGCTCGGTGCGCGTACCCCGGGATGGTGGCGCTGGCGGTCGTCGGCGGCGTCCTCGCGGCCGTGCCCACCGCGTGGGTCGCGTCCCGCCTGGGTCGGGCGGCCCGCGACATGCCCACCGATCCCACGCCCACCCGCGGCGACGTGGCCGGCGCGCTCGGCGTGGTCGTCACCCCGGTGCCCACCGACGGGTACGGCGAAGTCCGCGTCCGCGTCGCTGGAACGCCGGTGAAGTTCAGCGCCCGTGCCGATCGGCCGATCCCGGCGGGTGCCCAGATCTTCGTGGTCGAGGCACTCACCGACACGAGCGTGCACGTCGAGGCCTACTGACGCGTCCGCCCATCCCATCGCCCAGTCCACCATCGAGGCGCCCGCAGACCGCCGATGCCTCGGCTCCACCGTCGCCAGAAGGGCCCACCCCATGCTCATCGCCATCGCCATCGCCGGCGCCGCACTGTTCTTCCTCGTCCTCGTGCTGTTCGTGCTCTCCAGGATCAAGGTCGCCGGGCCCAACGAGGCGTTCATCGTCACCGGCCGCAAGGGTCGCACCACGCGGACCGCCGACGGCGGCCGGTCGACCGACATGTCGGGCCAGAAAGTGGTGCTCGGTGCCTCGGTCTTCGTGCTGCCGGTGGTGCAGAAGCTCCAGTCGCTCGACCTGTCCAGCCGCCGGATCGACGTGGGTATCAAGGGCGCGGTGAGCAAGCAGGGCATCCGCACCGACCTGCACGGCGTGGCCATCGTCAAGGTCGGTGGCACCGAGGACTCGATCCGGGCGGCCGCCCAGCGCTTCCTGCACCAGCAGGACGAGATCGAGGACTTCACCCGTGAGGTGCTGGCCGGCGCACTGCGCTCGATCGTCGGCCGGCTCACGGTCGAGGAGGTCATCCGGGACCGGGCGGCCTTCGCCAGCGCGGTGGCGGAGGAGGCCGAGCACTCGATGACCAACCAGGGGCTGGTGCTCGACACGTTCCAGCTCCAGGACATCCTGGCCGAGGGGTCGTACCTGCAGGACCTGGGCCGGCCGGAGGCCGCGCGGGTGCTCAAGGACGCGGCGATCGCCGAGGCACGCGCCCGGCAGGCGGCCGAGCAGGAGCGGCTGCTGGCCGAGGAGGCGATCGCCGAGGCCAACCGGAACCTCGCCCTCAAGCAGGCCGGCATCCAGGCCGAGATCGACGACGCCAAGGCCAGGTCGGCGGCGGCCGGCCCGCTCGCACAGGCCGAGCGGGACCAGGCGATCGTCTCCGAGCAGCAGAAGGTCGCCGAGCGCAACGCCGAACTCAAGCAGCGTCAGCTGGACACCGAGGTGCGCAAGCCGGCCGACGCCGCCCGGTACAAGGTCGAGCAGGAGGCCGAGGCCGCGCGCAACGCCGCCGTGCTGAACGCCGACGCCCAACGCCAGGCTGTCATCGCCGCCGCCCAGGCCTCCGCCGAGCAGGCGCGGCTCACCGGTGAGGGCGAGCGGGCCCGGCGGGCCGCGCTCGCCGAGGCGAACGCCGTCGAGGGCGCCAAGGAGGGTGAGGCCGAGCAGCGCCGTCGGTCGGCGATCGCCGAGGCGGTCGAGCGGGAGGGCCAGGCCGAGGCGGAGACCATCCTGGCGCGGGGGCAGGCCGAGGCGGACGCGATGGCGCGCAAGGCGGAGGCGTTCGCCGCGTACGGCGAGGCGGCCGTGCTGGACCTGCTGGTCAAGGTGCTACCGCAGGTCGTCGAGGCGGCCAGCGCACCGATCGGTGCGATCGACAAGATGACCGTGATCTCCACCGACGGTGCGTCGTCGCTGACCAAGTCGGTCGCCGGCAACGTGGCGCAGGGCCTCCAGCTCGGCAGCGACCTCACCGGCATCGACCTGGCCGGCCTGCTCGCCCGGCTGGCCGCCTCGACCGGTTCCGCATCGAACGGCCAGCCGGCGGTCGAGGACGCCGAGACCCGCTGACCGTCGTGGGGCGCCACCCCGGTGGCGCCCCACACCACGACTACCCGGCGCCCCCCTGTTCACGGGCCCAGCGCAGCAGTTCCGCCTCGGCCTCGTCCCGCTCCAGCGGGCCACGCTCCAGGCGCAGCTCCTTGAGGTGCTTCCAGGCACGCCCGACGACGGGCCCCGGCGGGACGCCGAGCAGCTCCATGATCGCGTTGCCGTCCAGATCGGGACGAACCCGCGCCAGATCCTCCTCGGCGGCGATCCGGGCGATCCGCTCCTCCAACGCGTCGTAGTCGGCGGCAAGCTGCGCCGCTTTACGCCGGTTGCGGGTGGTGCAGTCGGACCGGGTCAGCTTGTGCAGCCGGGGCAGCAGGTCGCCGGCGTCGGCGACGTACCGGCGCACCGCCGAGTCGGTCCACTCGCCCCGGCCGTACCCGTAGAAGCGCAGATGCAGGGCGACCAGGGCGGTCACCTTCGCGGTCACGTCCTTGGGGTAGCGCAGCGCCTTCATCCGGGCCCTGGTCAGCCGGGCACCGACCACCTCGTGGTGGTGGAAGCTGACCCGGCCGTCCGGCCCGACCGCCTTGGTCGCCGGTTTGCCGACGTCGTGCATCAGCGCGGCCATCCGCAGGATGAAGTCGCAGCCGTCGTCCTCCTGGGCCACGGCGTTACTCACCACGGTCAGCGTGTGCTCGTAGACGTCCTTGTGCTGGGCGTGCTCGTCGATCTCCAGCTTGAGCCCGGTCAGCTCGGGCAGGAAACGTTCGGCCAATCCGGTGTCGACCAGCAGCCGCAGGCCGGTGACCGGGTCGGCCCCGCAGAGCAGTTTGGTGAACTCGTCGCGGATCCGCTCCGCGGTGATCCGGTCCAGGTCGGCGGCCATCCGGGTCATCGCCGCCCGCACGTCCTGATGCACCGCGAACCGCAGTTGCGCGGCGAACCGGGCCGCCCGCAGCATCCGCAGCGGGTCGTCCCGGAACGACTCGTGTGGAGCGGCGGGGGTACGGATCACCTTGGCCGCGAGGTCGTCCAGGCCGCCGTACGGATCGGTGAACCGGTGCTCGGGCAGGCTGACGGCCATCGCGTTGATGGTGAAGTCGCGCCGCTTCAGGTCCTCGGTCAGGTCGGTGCCGTACTCGACCACCGGGTTACGGGTGACCTGGTCGTACACCTCGGCGCGGAAGGTCGTGATCTCCAGGCGGAGGCCGTCGCGCTGGACGCCGATGGTGCCGAACTCCCGACCGGTCTCCCAGATCGACTCGGCCCAACCCCGGACGATCCGTAGCGTCTCGTCCGGGTGCGCGTCGGTGCAGAAGTCGAGGTCGTCGCCGAGGCGACCGAGCAGGGCGTCCCGGACCGAACCTCCCACCAGGTGCAGTTCGTGTCCGGCCTTCACGAACCGGCGGCCCAACTCGTCGGCGACCGGGGAGACGCGGAGTAGTTCGGCGACGGCGTTGCGCTGCGCGGCGGTGAGCTCACGGCGGTCGGCGGCGTACGGTGCGGAGGCGGCGTCGGACATGGGATGGCCAGCCTATCGGGCCGGCCAGGCATCGCGTCCGCCGGGCGCGGGTAACGACGGGCGGTTGACTAGTGTCGGTGTCGTACCCTGCGGCGAACTCGAACGGCGATCCGGCGGGCGGTGACAGGTCCGGATTCCGGCGTATCCGACCGGTCACCAACGCCACCGGTCGTCGCCCGGGTCCGACGCGGCCGGGCCGCGACGTCGATGCAGGCCCTAAGGTCTGTGGCGAGCCCCGACGCACCCCATGGAGGCGACAACGATGAGCGGCCGGCTCTACCGCAGCGCGAACGCGCAGGGTGGCGGCGGCCGACCGCCGGGCGACGACGCGACCTTCATCTCGGCCGAACCGCTGAACCAGCCGGCCGCCGAGGCCGGCGCTCCTCCGCAGGAGGTGGTCGCGGAGGCCAGCGCCGCGACGAACAGCGCGGTGATGGCGGTCGGCAGCCTGGTGAGCCGGGGTACGGGCTTTCTGCGGACCCTCGCGATCACCGCGGCGCTCGGTTCGGCCATCGGTGACGCGTACACCACCGCTCAGATCCTCCCCGGGATGGTCTACGAGTTCCTGCTCGGCGGAATCCTCACCAGCGTCCTGATCCCGGTGTTGGTCCGGCGGCGGAAGTCCGACCCGGACGGCGGTCAGGCGTACACCCAGCGGCTGCTGACCCTCGCGGTGCTGGCCCTGGGCGCGGCGGCCGTCCTCGCGGTCGCCCTCGCGCCGGTCCTGACCTGGCTCTACGCCAGCGACCAGTCGAGCCAGGACTATCGCGACCTGGTCACCGCGTGGGCCCGCCTGATGCTGCCGATGATCTTCTTCACCGGTCTCAGCGCGCTGATCAGCGCGGTGCTCAACACCCGTGGCCACTTCGCGGCCCCGATGTGGGCCCCGATTCTCAACAACATCGTGGTGATCGCGACCGCCGGCCTCTACATCGCCGTCTTCACCACGGACCGCCTGGCGCCGGGCGACATGACCCCCGGCCGCATCCTGCTGATCGGCGGCGGCACGCTGCTCGGCGTGGCGGTACAGGCGGCAGGACTGCTTCCCGCGCTGCGGAAGGTGGGCTTCCGGTGGCGGTTCCGTTTCGACTTCGGCACGCTCGGCCTGGGTGAGCTGGCCCGGCTCGGCGGGTGGATGTTCTGCTACGTCGCGGTCAGCCAGGTCGGCCTCATCGTGGTGTTCAACCTGCTCAGCCGCACGAGCGGCACGGCGGCCGGTCCGCTGATCTACAACAACGTGTTCCTGCTGCTGATGATGGCGCATGGGATCATCGCCGTCTCGATCATCACCGCGCTGATGCCGAGGATGAGCGCCGCCGCCGCCGATGGCCGGTTCGGCGACCTGGCCGCCGACCTGTCCCGCGGGACCCGCACCGTGTCGGCGGTACTCGCCCCGATCGCCGTCTGCTACGCGGTGCTGGCCACGCCGATCTCCTTCACCCTGTTCCGGTACGGCGCCTTCAAGGCGGAGAATGCCCAGGCCACCGCACCGGTGCTGGTCTTCGCAGCCATCGCTTTGGTGCCGTTCGCGATCAGTCAGCTGTTCACCTTCGCGTTCTACGCCCTGCCGGACACCCGCACGCCGGCGCTGGTCAACATCCCGGTCGTCGTGCTGCGGGCGCTGGTGCAGGTCGGCCTCTTCGTGGCCTTCTCGGCCAGCTTCGCCGCGTCCGGGATGATGATCGGCAACGCGGTGTCCTACCTGACGGCCGCCGTGGTCTCGGCCTGGCTGCTCCGCCCTCGTGTCGGCCGGATCGGGCTCGGTGCCATCGTGAACACGCTGGGTAGGGTGTCGGTCGCCGCCGGCGGTGCGGCGCTGGCCGGTCTGCTCGTGGTGGCCCTCCTGCCGGGTGGCGACACGCCGACGCGGCTGCAGGCCGTCGTCCAACTGGTGATCGGCGGTGGCGCCATCGGCGGCAGCTACCTCGGGCTCGCGATGCTGCTCCGGATCGGTGAGATCACTGAGGTGGTCGGCATGGTCCGTCGTCGGCTCGGCCGCTGAGCGTCGCCCGCCGGACCACGTGGGCGACGGATGGACTGCACGCTGGGTGAACGAGGATCACCAGCCTGGGGATACGGCTGTGGATAACTCCGTGATTCAGCGCTCACTGACCGGATCGGCCTGTGGATAACCAACCGGACGGCTGAGCATGGCCGACGGTGGGCCGGGAAGTCGGTCCACCGTCGGCGCGGCCCGCCACTCCAGGCCCGGCCCCTCCGGCGACCATTTGCGGTCGACCTCTAGATTGGCTAGTACAGGTGCCAGCAACGCGGATGACGGTGGCGGTAACCGGACGAATCGCCCAGCCGCCGGCAGGCTTGACCGGTACGGCGGGAAGTTGACATGTCGTGAAGCCAGTCAACCCGGGTAAGGTCGCTCTGGACGGGTACGGCGGGCGCCGGCGCTCGCGCCAACACCGGTCGGCCGGTTCCTTGGAAAGCAGAGCGGAAGCCACAATGCCCAGCAGCGCGGGTCCATCGATCGACACGATCACCGAGGGAGGACGGGTGACCCAGGTCGGCGGGGGTCAGGAGGCGGACGAAAATACTCCGCCGGTCATGACCTTCGGTGCTCCGACGGCCGGTGAGGTCCTAGCCGAGCGGTACGAACTCGTCGAGCACATCAACAACGACAGCGCCGGCCGCCTGGTCTGGCGCGGGGTTGACGTCGTGCTGCGCCGTCCCGTCGCGGTGGTGCTGCGCTACCCGGGTGGCGACTCCGCCACCGAGATGCTTCAGGCCGCCGTCGCGGCCAGCCGGGTCATTCACCCCAACCTCGTCGGAGTCTACGACGCGATCGACGAGGGCGAACGGGCGTACGTCGTCCGGGAGTGGGTCGATGGGCGGTCGCTGCGCGAGTTGGTCGCCGAGGAACCGCTGGATCCGGCCCGCGCCACCGCCGTCGGCAACGCCGTGGCCAGCGCGCTCGCCGCAGTGCACGCCACCGGGATGGTGCACGGCAACGTCCACCCCGGCACGGTCATGATCAGCGACGACGGCCGAGTGGTGCTCGCGGACGCGCGCACCGATGGGGACGACAGCCAGGCCAGTGACGTCCGAGCGATCGGTGGGGTCCTCTACTTCGCCCTGACCGGTCACTGGCCGCACACCGAGGCCCCGCTACGCGGCGCCACCGCCGGCCACGGCCGGGCCGCGATCCCCGACGCCCTCCGGGACGCCAACGGGGTGATCGCCGCGCCGCGGCAGGTCCGGGCCGGCGTTCCGGCGTATCTGGACGACCTCACGATGGACCTGTTGGATGCCGACATCGCGCCCCCACCGTCGGACGTGCTGGCGGCGGAACTCGCCCGGCTGGACGTACCGGCCGACGAGCACTTCCTGGACAACGCTGGCCCGCTGCGCTTCGCCGCCGAGACCGAGGAGGAGCCGTCCCCGCTGGCTGCGGCGGGCGGACGGAAGGTCGCCATCGGGATCGCCGGTATCCTCGCCGTCGCGCTGGTCGGCCTGCTGGTCGGCATCAGCGCGCTGGGGAGCGGTGAAGACCCGGACCGCCAGCGCAACTCGGCCACTGTCCCCACCGCCAGCGCCCCGGGCGGTGAGCCGACCCCGGCTGCCGTGGCAGCCGGTCCGCTGAAGATCAGCGCTGCCAAGATCATCGATCCGGATGGCAACCGCGCCGAGGTCCGGGACGCCGAGAAGGTGTTCGACGGCAGCGAGGACGAGGGCTGGGAGACTCAGACCTATCGGAACAAGGGGGACTTCGGCGGCAACTTCAAGCGCGGCATGGGCATCTGGATCGACCTTGGTGAGCCTCGCACCGTTAAGTCGTTGCAGGTCGAGCTTTCAGCTCGGGGCGCCTCCGCCGAGTTGTTCACCGGGGCCAACGACCACCCGTCGTCCGGCCCGGGGGACGAGGCGCTCTTCGAGGAGTATTCCAAGAAGCGGATCGGCGAGCCGCTGGAGGACGGAGGCACCACGATGACCTTCAACGCCTTCAACGCCGACGCGAAGTACCGCTACCTGCTGTTCTGGCTCACCGAGCTGCCGCCGAGCAACGGCGGCTTCAAGATCGGTGTGCAGGAGATCACGGTCCAGGGGTCGTGAGCCCCCGGCCAGACACCGGGCCCCACCTCCACCGGACGACGTGATGGCGGCCCACGAAACGACCGGGCCGCCGGCGGGCGACGACGGCCCGGTGTCCGCCCCGACACCGTCCGACCTCGACCTGCTCCACGCGCACGTGGCGGGCGACCAGCATGCCTTCGCCGAGCTGTTCCACCGGCATCGGGACCGCCTCTGGGCGGTGGCGCTACGGACACTCGGCGACCGGGAGGAGGCCGCCGACGCCCTCCAGGACGCATTGCTCTCCGCCCACCGCGCCGCCGGCCGGTTCCGGGGTGACTCGGCGGTGACCACCTGGCTGCACCGGATCGTGGTGAACGCCTGTCTGGACCGCATCCGACGCCGGCGGGCGCACCCGACGGTGCCGCTGCCCGATGGCGTGCGTGACGCCGAGGGCGGCGCGACGACCGGGGGCGTGGAGCCGACCGCACCCGCGCCCGACCACGACACCGCCCTGGTGGTCCGGCAGGCACTGGCGGCCCTGCCGATGGAGCAGCGCGCCGCGCTGGTCCTGGTCGACGTGCAGGGCTACCCCGTCGCCGAGGTGGCCCGGATCCTCGGGGTGGCCGAGGGGACGGTGAAAAGCCGGTGCGCCCGTGGACGGGCCCGCCTGGCATCGACCCTGAGGCACCTCCGGCCGAGTGCTGCCGCCAGCCCGGTCCGGGCCGGCGGTAACGTGCCGACCGTCACGCCCGGGAACCCGGGGCCGGTCGGTGACGTCCGATCGGGGTCGGGGCGTTCCCGGCGCGACACCAATCTGGAGGACTCGTGACGACCGGGGGGTATCGGGAGGTCGACCACGACCTGCTCGCCGACTACCTCGGCGGGGTGCTGGACGGCACCCCGGACGAGGAGACCGTCGCGCGCCTGGTCGACGAGGACTCGGCCTGGGCCGAGGCGTACGCCGAGCTCGCCCCGGCCGTCGCGAAGGTGCGTGCCGACCTGCGGGCATGGGGCAGCCCGACGACGATGATGCCCACCGACGTCACCGACCGGATCGTCGCCGCCCTGGCGATGGCCCCCGACGTCGAGTCGGCCGGCGAACCGAACCCGCGTCCACTCGTGCCGGCCCAGCCGCAGGGCGGATCACGGCGGCCCGGCGGCGTACCCCGATCGGGAGGGGCCCCGACGACCGGCCCGGGCCGCCGGCGCCGGCGCTGGACGCGGATCGGTGCCCCCGTCGCGCTCGCCGCGGTAGCCGTGGCCACCGCCGGCCTGCTCAGCCTGGACCAGCTCGGCGGTGAACAGGGAACCGGCAGCGCGGGCACCGGGCTGGCGGCCACCGACGAGGTGGCACCGGCCGCCGCTCCCCCGGTACGCACCGCCGCCCCACCGCTGCGTACCGGCATCGACTACACGCCGCAGACGGTGGACAACACGACGATGGCGCAGCGTTTCTCCAGCGAGCGTCCGGCTCCGCCCGCCGACAGCCTGGAAGCGCAGAGCAGTCGGGTCGGCGGGCCGGTGGGGCTGGACCGGCTCGAGGACTCTGCCGCGCTCACCGGGTGCCTCACCGAGATCGGCGCCGAGCACCGGGCCGGCCCGCTCGTGGTCGACGTGGTCGACTACGCGCGTTTCCGGGGCGACCCGGCACTGGTCGTGTGGTTCACCGACGGCACCGGAGCACGCTGGGCCTGGGTCAGCGGTCCGGAGTGCGGCCTGCCGGGGTCCGGCTCGGACAACCGTTACCGGGCGCGGGTAGGGTAAGGCCACGGTCGTAAGGCTTTGCCCGGCGACGTGACGTGACCCACCGGATGACCGGCTCGGGAATCCCCGGCTCGTCGATGACGTTCTGCACATCAGCTGCCGGCGCTGGCTGAGGGCACCGGCACCGGATCGCCATCGGTGCACGCGCCGATGGCGAACACACAGAAATCGGGAGATGGCAGTGGACGAGGTCCGCAACCTGATCATCATCGGCTCCGGGCCGGCCGGCTACACCGCGGCGGTCTACGCCGCGCGCGCCAACCTCAAGCCGCTGGTCATCGAAGGCGTGCAGTCCGGCGGCGCGCTGATGACGACGACCGAGGTGGAGAATTTCCCCGGCTTCGCCGACGGCATCCTGGGCCCCGAGCTGATGGACAACATACGCAAGCAGGCCGAGCGGTTCGGTGCGGAGTTCCTGACCGACGACGTCACCCGGGTCGAGCTCAAGGACACCGGCGAGGTCGGCTCGGACGTGGTCAGCACCGTCTGGGTGGGCGAGACCGCCTACCGGACCAGGGCAGTCATTCTCGCCACCGGATCCGCCTGGCGCCCGCTGGGCGTACCCGGCGAGCAGGAGTATCTCGGCCACGGCGTCTCCTCCTGCGCCACCTGCGACGGATTCTTCTTCCGGAACCAGCACATCGTCGTCGTCGGTGGTGGTGACTCGGCGATGGAGGAGGCCAGCTTCCTGACCCGGTTCGCCGAGTCGGTCACGATCATCCACCGCCGCGACGCGTTCCGGGCCAGCAAGATCATGGCGGAACGTGCGCTGAGCAACGAGAAGATCAGGGTCGAGTGGAACTCGATGGTCGAGGAGATTCTCGGCGCCGACGGCAAGGTCTCCGGCGTCCGCCTCCGCAACGTGCACACCGGTGAGGCCAAGGTGCTCGACGTCACCGGTGTCTTCGTGGCCATCGGTCACGACCCCCGCAGCGAGCTCTTCCGCGGCCAGGTGGAGCTGGACGACGAGGGGTACGTGCAGGTCGAGGCACCCAGCACCCGGACCAGCATCCCGGGTGTGTTCGCCGCCGGCGACGTGGTCGACCACACGTACCGGCAGGCGATCACCGCCGCCGGGACGGGCTGCGCCGCGGCCCTGGACGCCGAGCGCTTCATCGCCACGATCCAGAGCTGACCAACCGAGACACACTTTCCCGAGGAGGGTCGTAGTGGGAGCTACCAAGTCGGTCACCGATGCCAGCTTTGCGATCGACGTGCTCAAGTCAGACAAACCAGTTCTGGTGGACTTCTGGGCCGAGTGGTGCGGGCCATGCCGAAAGGTGTCGCCACTGCTCGAGGAGATTGCCGGCGAGATGGGTGACCAGGTCACCATCGTGAAGCTCAACATCGACGAGAACCCGGAGACCGCCCGCGCCTACCGGGTCATGTCGGTGCCGACCCTCACTGTCTTCAAGAACGGCGAGCCGGTGCAGTCGATCGCCGGCGCCAAGCCCAAGGGCGAGCTGGTCAAGCTCATCCAGTCGGCGCTCTGAGCGACGCGCACACCGCCTACCCCGCACCCGGCGTTGCCGGGTGCGGGGTAGGCGTCATTTTCTTGGCCCGCCGCACCTCAGGCACGGCGAGCGCATAACCTCAACCCCGGGGCCGCCCGGCCAGCCAGCGTCCGTGCAGAGGGGGTCGAGCGTGCGTCCGATCCGACCCGGTGACCGAGGACCCGCGGTCACCGAGATCCGTACGGTGCTAGCCGGACTCGACCTGCTTTCGCCGTCCGCACCGGACGTCGACCAGTTCGACGCCCACACCGAGCGGGCCGTGCGGGCGTTCCAGCAGTCCCGCGGGCTGAGCGTGGACGGTCGGGTCGGCGCGGAGACCTGGCGGGCCCTGGACGCGGCCCGCTGGCGGCTCGGCGCCCGCACTCTCTACCACGCCGTTCCCGAGCCGCTCACCGGCGAGGACGTGCGGTCGTTGCAGGAGCGCCTACTGGAGATGGGGTACGACGTCGGTCGGGCCGACGCCATCTACGGCGTCCGAACCTCCCGATCCGTCGCCCAGTTCCAGCGGGAGGTGGGTCTGACTCCGGACGGCACCTGTGGTCCGCACACCACGAACGCGCTGCGCCGACTCGGCCGCAAGGTGGTCGGCGGGCGGCCGCAGTGGCTACGCGAGTGCGACGCCATTCGGCAGTCCGGTCCCACCCTCGTCGGGCGGACCGTTGTCGTCGACGCCGGTCACGGTGGCACCGACCCCGGTGCGGTGGTCCCCGACGGCGCGCTCCGCTGGACCGAGGCCGACCTGGTCCATGACCTCGCCAGCCGACTGGAGGGACGGCTGGCTGCGGTCGGGGTACGGGTCCAGCTCACCCGCGGCCCGTCGCTGCGGGAGTACCTGCCCGACGACGACCGGGCGCAGCTGGCAAACTCACTCGGCGCGGACGTGTTCATCTCCCTACATCTCGACCGTCACACCAACCCGGCGGCCGAGGGCGTGGCGACGTACCATTACGGCACCGACAACGGCGTCACGTCGGCGACGGGGGAACGACTCGCCGGCCTCGTGCAGCGGGAGATCGTCGCTCGGACCGGGCTGCGGGACTGCCGTACCCACGCGAAGGCGTGGGACCTCCTGCGGCTCACCCGGATGCCGGCCGTCCGCGTGGAGGTGGGCTACCTGACCTCGCCCTCGGACCGGGCCCGGCTGGTCGATCCCCGCTTCCGGGACCGGGTGGTGGAGGCGATCGTGGCCGCCGTGCAGCGGATGTACTACCCGGTCGAGCGGGACGTCCCGACCGGCTCGATCGACGTCAGCGAGCTGCGGGCGGTGGTGGCCGCGGGAACCGTGGTCGACTGACCGGCTCGTCAGCCGGAGGTCGAGCGGGTCGCCGGGCTGGGGCGGACGGGCCGGAGCAGCGTCTCCGGGCTCATCGAGCCGAGTAGCTTCTCCAGCGCGTACTCGACGTCGGACTTCCAGCTCAACGCCGTGCGCAGCTCCAGGCGTAGGCGGGGAAAACGTGGATGCGGGCGGACCGTCTTGAAGCCCACCGACAGGAAGAAGTCGGCCGGCGCGACGCAGGCCCGAGTACCGTCGTCCGCGTCGCCGAACTTGGCGTCGCCGAACGCCTCGATCGCCTTGATGCCACGCTTGGTGAGATCCCGGGCGACGCCCTGAACGAGCATCCGGCCGAGCCCGCCACCGGCGAAGGCGGCCACCACGTTCGCCGTCATCAGCAGCGCCGCGTCGGCGGACACGGGGGAGGTGGGGAACGCCATCGACCGCGGCACGTACGCCGGCGGCGCGTACATCACGAAACCGGCCGGCATCCCGTCGACATACACCAGCTTGCCGCACGAGCCCCATTCCAGCAGGGTCTGCGAAACCCAGGCCTCCTTCTCCAGCCCCGGGTCGCCCGCGGCGAAGGCCCGGTCCGCCGAAACCGGATCAAGCTCCCAGTAGACGCACCGCCGGCAGGGACGAGGCAGATCCTCCAAGGTGTCGAGGGTCAAGCTGACCAGACGTCGCGACATTGGCGCACCCCCACACTAGGCTCGGAGGTGGGACCGGCGCAGAACGACACCGCCGCCTACCTGCCCCCGACGAGCGATCGTACGCCGCCAGCGGACGCCATGGGAGGGAACGCGCAAACCGTCACCTCGAGGTGACGGACGGTCCGGGACGTGGACCTGACCGTCCGGCGGGCGACGTTCCTGGTGCACGGCGACTAGAATCGGCATCCGGCGTTCCGATCGCCATGGTCGCCGGAGTCCCGGGTACGCCCGGGGCGGGGGAGGCACCCGAGCACGCACCGAGGTGATGTATGACCGGCACGACGCTCGACGACTACACCGACCGCTACGCCCGGCGTGTCCGGGGCATGACCGCCTCGGAGATCCGGGCGCTCTTCGCGGTGGCCAGCCGGCCGGAGGTGGTCTCGCTCGCCGGTGGCGCCCCCTACATCGCCGCGCTTCCGCTGGACGCGGTCGGTGAGATGCTCGGCCGGCTCGGCGCCGACCACGGCGCCACGACCCTCCAGTACGGCATCGGACAGGGCACCCCGGAGCTGCGCGAGCGGATCTGCGAGGTGATGGCGCTCTCCGGCATCGACGCCGCCTGTGGCGCCTCCCCGGACGACGTGGTGGTCACCGTCGGTGGCCAGCAGGCGCTGGACCTGGTCGCTCGGCTCTTCCTCGACCCGGGCGACGTGGTCCTCGCCGAGGGCCCCACGTACGTCGGGGCCCTCGGGGTGTTCCAAGCTGCCCAGGCGCAGGTCGCGCACGTCCCGATGGACGACGACGGGCTGATCCCCGAGGCGTTGGAGGCGGCCATCGCCGAGCAGGCGCGGGCCGGACGCCGGGTGAAGTTCCTCTACACCATCCCCACCTACCAGAACCCGACCGGCGTGACGCTCGCCGAACAGCGGCGGGAGCGGGTGCTCGACATCTGCGAACGCGCCGGCCTGCTGGTGGTGGAGGACGACCCGTACGGCCAGCTCGGTTTCTCCGGTGCCGCCCCGGCGCCACTGCGCGCCCGCCGCCGGGACGGCATCTTCTACCTCAGCACCTTTTCCAAGACCTTCGCCCCCGGGCTGCGGGTGGGCTGGATCCTGGCGCCGCACGCGGTCCGCGACAAACTGGTGATTGCCAGCGAGGCGCAGATCCTCTGCCCGAGTGGCTACGCTCAGGCGGCGGTGGCCACCTACCTCGACACGATGCCGTGGCGCGAGCAGCTCAAAATCTACCGAGAGGTCTACCGCGAGCGGCGGGACGCGATGCTCGACGCTCTCGCGGACCTGATGCCCGCCGGTACGACGTGGACCCGCCCGGGCGGCGGCCTCTTCGTCTGGGCGACGCTACCCGCCGGGATGGACTCGAAGGCGATGATGCCGCGCGCGATCGCCGCCCGGGTCGCCTACGTTCCCGGCACCGGCTTCTACGCCGACGGCACCGGCACCGATCATATGCGGCTCAACTTCTCCTTCCCGCCGCCCGAGCGGATCCGGGAGGGTGTTCGGCGACTGGCCGGCGTCATGGAGCAGGACATCGCCATGCGCCGCGTGTTCGGTGCGGTGGGGCGGGCGGAGCCCCGCCGAGGTGGGGCCGGTTCGGACGCACCGGGACCTGACTTGGCATGATTCCGGCATGCGTACGACCGCTGCCGACCCCGCCGTCGTGACCGACCTGCACGTTCTGGTGCTCGCCGGCGGCCTCTCCTACGAACGGGACGTCTCGCTCCGGTCCGGCCGTCGCGTGCTGGACGCGCTACGCGCCGCCGGTATGGATGCCGAGCTCCGGGACGCCGACATCGCCCTGTTGCCCGCCCTCACCGCCGACCCGCCGGACGCGGTGGTGATCGCCCTGCACGGCGCCACCGGCGAGGACGGCTCGCTCCGGGGTGTGCTGGACCTCTGCGACGTCCCGTACGTCGGCTGCGACGCCCGCGCCTCCCGGCTCGCCTGGGACAAGCCGTCGGCCAAGACAGTGCTCCGTGAGGCCGGCATCCCCACGCCAGACTGGGTGGCGCTCCCACACGACCGTTTCTCCGAGTTGGGCGCGGTGGCAGTGCTGGACCGGATCGTCGACCGGCTGGGCCTTCCGCTGATGGTTAAACCCGCCCAGGGTGGCTCGGGCCTGGGCGCCGCCGTGGTCCGGGACGACGCGTCGCTGCCGGCCGCCATGGTGGGTTGTTTCGCCTACGACCCGACGGCTCTGGTGGAACGCTACGTGCCCGGCATGGACGTGGCCGTCTCCGTGGTCGACCTGGGCGACGGGCCGCAGGCGCTGCCGGCAGTGGAGATCGTGCCGCGCAACGGCGTGTACGACTACGCCGCCCGGTACACCGCGGGCCGCACCACCTGGCACACCCCGGCGCGGCTGGCGCCCGAGGTGGCCAATGCGGTCGCCGAGGTGGCCATCGCCGCCCACACCGCGCTCGGGCTGCGCGACCTCAGCCGGGTCGACCTCATCGTCGACGAGGCCGGCCAACCGCACGTCCTCGAGGTGAACGTGTCGCCCGGAATGACGGAGACCTCGCTGCTGCCGCTCGCAGTGCAGGCAGCCGGCCTCGACTTCGGTCGGGTGATCGGCTCCCTGGTGTCCCGCGCCGCCGCCCGCGGAACCTGAGCCCGCCGTCGCCCCACAAATCCGGCGGCCGTCGGCCCGACAGCCGCCCCAGCCAAGATTTGCGGGGCGCTTCCCGCTAACGACCGGAGGCGGTCCCGGTGGCGCCGGTGGCACCCGACGATCGACTCTCTGCTCGGTCGCCGGCCACACGACCAACGCCGGATGCCCGACTGTCGGCGCTGTCGGTAGCTTCGGCCGTTGCCTCGTCGGCGTCTGTCTCCGCCCGACCCTCCGCGTCCGCCTCGCCGTCGGCAACACGGGACACCCGGATATCGGCCCGCTCGACGGCCGCGCCGCCAGCGATGTCGACGCCGGCCACCGTCCCGGCACCGGTGGCGCCGGCCGCTATGCCACCGCGACCCTCGGCCGTCGGCGAGTCGGCCGCGTCGACGGCCGTGCTGTCGGCCGCTCGGTCGCCGGCGCTGTCCCCGGATCTGCCGGGGAGCGGGTCGATGGGAGCCTCCTCGGCCGAAGCGATCACCGACGCCCCGTCCTCATCGGTGGCCGGTGAGGCGGTGGCTTCCGGGGCAGCGCTGAAGCTGGAGGGTGCCTGCCACTGGATGCGGGGTGGTTCGGCGAGCGGACGCCCGCCGAAGTCCGCCAGCCAGGCCGCGATCAGAGCCAGGTTCTCCCGCCACGTCGACTCGGCGATCGGGGGCAGGATCGAGTCCCACAGAGAGAGGAAGGTTCCGCGCAGTTGGAGCTGGCCGTGCGGGCGGGCGAGGAACCACATGTGCAGGTGCGCCGACCCGTCGCCCCACCGATTGACGTGTACCCGAGCTACTCCGTCCAGCGACCGGATCGCCCGCTCGAGCCGTACCGTCATGACTCCGAGTTCGGCGGCGAGCAGGTTCGGCAGATCACCGAGGTCGAAATGCGAACGTGATTCGAGAATCAGCACCATCGGCAGGCCGGTGGGCCGGTCCATCGCGCGCACCCGCCAGCGCTCGCCCACCCAGATGTATGCCTCGTCCGGGGCAGCACAGGCGGTGCACTCCCGATGGCCCTCGCCCCGACGGGGCGGCTCCATCAGGACCGGATCGTCGAGTTTCTTGACGCGAAGTTCGCCCTCGAAGGGGAAGGACGGCCATTGGGTGAAGTCCGGAAGGGAGGGAGGGGTGTCGTGCACGACGCTGACCCTAGCCGGTTCCGGCACTGCTGTCCCTACCTGTTCCGCCACCAATCCGGCCGGCCTCCTGGGTGCACCACACCCTGTTGCCGAACGATATCCACAGGGCGCAGAGACGCCAGCATGGGCCGTCATCCACAGGTCAGCGCTGGATTTCGAGTGCTGTTTCACGTGAAACCAGGGCGGCCTGTGGACAACCGGTGTGGATAACGATTGGCAGCCCCTCCCTCGCCCTCCTGTCGGCCCCTCCCTCTTCCCCGGGACCTCCTTCGTCTGCTGGTGCGCGGGGTGCCGTCATCGCCCCCACTCCCGAGCAAGCCGCCGCGCCCGCGACGCCTGGTCCAGCCAGACCAGGCGTCAGGCCACGGTCCCCACAGGGTTGGCCAGCCGGATCGGCTCGGCGCGCAGCGCAGTCGGCTATGGCCAGCTCGCCGCAGGCTGCCTGTCCAGGTCTCAGGGGTTGGGTGGGACACGACTGGCGCAACGGGGGCTCCCGAGCGAACCGGCGTCGTTTCACGTGAAACCCGCGCCAAGGCGGATCACCCAGGTGGTCCGCCCGATCGACACCGAGCCAGCAATCCGACCAGCCAGTCCGCCGTCCGGCACCGCCACCGGGCCGGCACCTTGACACCAATGGGCGTAGCCAAGTCTCCGGAGACAACTCGGCTACGTGGCCCGAGTGGGACGCACGCGGCCGAATGTGCCGTGCCGGATTAGGCCTCCGGCTCCTCTTTGTCGACCCCGATGATGCCCACGATGCGCTCCAAGTCGTCGACCGTCGCGAACTCGATCGTGATCTTCCCTTTGCTCCGGCCGATGTCAACCTTCACCCGGGTATCGAAGCGATCGGCGAGCCGGTCGGCGAGATCCGACAGGGCGGGCGCGTGCGGCTTCTGGCGACGCTTGGCCGGCTCCTTCGGGCTGGCATCGTCACTGAGCGACAGTGCGACGATCTCCTCGGTCACCCGGACGGAAAGCCCCTCTGCGACGATCCGCAGGGCGAGTTGGTCCTGTGCCCCCGCGTCGTCGAGGCTCAGCAACGCCCGAGCATGCCCGGCGGAGAGCACTCCGGCGGCGACGCGGCGCTGTACCTGGGCGGGGAGGTTCAGCAGCCGGATGGTGTTGGATATCTGCGGTCGACTCCGCCCGATCCGGCGAGCCAACTCCTCGTGGGTGGCACCGAACTCGTCCAGAAGTTGCTGGTACGCGGCTGCCTCCTCCAGCGGGTTCAGATTGGCCCGGTGGATGTTCTCCAACAACGCGTCCCGGAGCATCGCGTCGTCACGAGTGTCCCGAACGATCGCGGGGATGCTGTCCCGGCCGACCGCCTGCGCGGCCCGCCAGCGCCGCTCACCCATGACCAGTTCGAACGTGTCGTCGTCGAGCTGTCGGACGACGATCGGCTGGAGGAAGCCGACCTCCTGGATCGAGATCTTCAGCTCCGCCAGGGCGTCCTCGTCGAAGACCTGCCGGGGCTGTTTTGGATTCGGCACGATCGCGTCGACCGGGATCTCGGCGAAGCGGGCGCCCGGTACCGGGCTCAGGGCGGCCCCGTCCTGGCCGCCAACGGGCGGTGGTGGTGGTACGTCTGCCGGCACGACCAGCGGGCCACCCACCGTCGGATCGGACGCGCTGGTCGTCGCCGGTCCGGTGGGGATGAGCGCACCCAGCCCTCGACCCAGACCGCCCTTGGGACGGTTCTTCATACCGCGCCTCCCCGCGATTCGTCCGCGCTACGCATTGCGGATCACCGGCGCCGTGACGCCCCGCTCAGCGATCTCGTGGGCGGCCTCGAAGTAGCTCGTCGCCCCCCGCGATCCGGGATCGTAGGTCATCACGGACTGGCCGTAGCTGGGCGCCTCCGAAACCCGGACGTTGCGCGGGATGACCGCCTGAAGCACCTTGTCGCCGAAGTGGTTGCGGACATCCTGCTCGACCGCATCCGCCAGGCGCGTGCGCCGGTCGTACATGGTGAGCAGGATGGTCGAGACGTCCAGCCGCGGGTTTAGGTGTTGACGGACCAGGTTGATGTTGTTGATGAGCTGGTTGAGCCCCTCCAGCGCGTAGTACTCGCACTGAATCGGGATGAGCACCTCCTGCGCGGCCACCAGCGCGTTGACCGTGAGCAGGCCCAGCGACGGTGGACAGTCGATGAAGACGTAGTCAAAGTGACCGGGGTACGCGGTGATGGCCCGGGCCAGGCGGGACTCCCGGGCTACCACGGAAACCAGCTCGATCTCCGCACCGGCGAGGTCGATCGTCGCAGGGACGCACCACAGGTTGGGGATGCCCTCGACCGTCTGGGCGACGTCCTCCAGCGGCACGCTGTTGATGAGGCAGTCGTAGACGTCCGGCACCCCCGTGTGGTGCGGGACGTTCAGCCCCGTCGAGGCGTTGCCCTGGGGGTCGAGGTCGACCACGAGCACTCGATTCCCGTGCAGGGCAAGCGCCACTGCCAGGTTCACCGTCGTGGTGGTCTTTCCCACCCCGCCCTTCTGGTTCGCGACGCACATCACCCGGGTCCGGTCGGGACGGGGCATCGTCACCTCCCCGCTCGGATTCAGGATCTGCACGGCACGCATCGCTTCCATCGCCAACGGTGGATCATCCTCTTCGCGCATCGGAGTTTCACGTGAAACGTACGTGTCCTCGGCCTCACCCTGCCCGTAGGCCACGGGTCGATCCGCCGTCGTGTCGGTCACCCGACCGGCGTCCACCACCGAACCCGGCACCGGCTGTTGGGGCACGGCCCCCTCGGAACGGGTGGCCACAGCGGCGTTGCCGTGGGTCGACGTCACCCGCTCGACGGCGGGCGCGTTGCCGGCGCGGGTTCCGTCCGGCACGCTCCGCGCCATCGTCACCGCCGGCGGCACGGGTCGCGCCACGCCTGTTGCCGGCGCCACTCGCCGGTTGGTCGGGGCGTCGTCCGGTCGGACAGAGGAAGGGCTCGTCAACGCGCCGTGCGCCGCCCAGCCGTCGTGGTCGGTTTCACGTGAAACAGGATCACCAACCGCCCCATTCACCTGTGGATCGTCGTACCTGCCGTCGTCATGCACCTGTCATCCCTGCCCGCTTCGGATGGTCGGTCGGCACCCGTCAACGGGCCGCACATGCGCTCGCGCCGCTGGAGCGTGCGACCCGGCGGAAGCGGTCGGGGACTGGTTGTCCGTCGCCGCCCACTCCACAATATCGACGCGCGGTCAGCCTACGGCGCACGGGCGCAACCGGTCCACGTCGGGTTCGCATCCCGCCCGCCCGTACCGGTTAAACGACGCGGACGCCGGACAGGAAGTCGGATCGGCCGATCCGGCACGACGCGACCGAGCCAGCCCGGATCCAGGGGCAGTGACGTGTAGACGGCGCTCGGCACGACCAACGGGTGTCAGCGGCGCCGGCCACCGCGCGACCGCTTCGCGGGCTTCGACCGAATCGGCCCCACCACTCGCTCGCGAACGATCTCCACCACCGTCGTCGGCGGGTCGATCACGCCTTCGCCGCAGCGACGCACCTCAGGCATTCCGCCGCCGAGCCGGTTCACGATCGCCGCGTGCTCGGCTACCTCTTCTGCCGCCAACGCACCCTTGAGAGCAATCAGCCGACCGCCAGGTGTGGCCAGCGGCAGGCACCACGCGCAGAGCCGGTCAAGCGGTGCTACGGCACGCGCGGTCACCACGTCACCGGCAAGCGGTCCCGCCCCGCCGACACCGACCACCGCCTCCTCGGCCCGGCCGCGGAACACCCGGACGTTCCGGGTGAGCCCGAGGCGCTCTACCGCCTCGACCAGAAAGGCGGTACGGCGGGCGAGCGGCTCGATCAGCGTCACGATCAGGTCCGGCCGCGCCACGGCCAGTACCAGGCCGGGCAGCCCGGCACCCGAGCCCACGTCGAGCACCGTGGCGCCGGGCGGAATCCGCTCAGCCGTCGCAGCGCAGTTCAGCAGGTGCCGATCCCAGATCCGGGGTGCCTCCCGAGGCCCGATCAGACCGCGGACCACCCCGTCGGTCACCAGCAGTTCGGCATACGAGGTGGCCAGGTCGAGCCGGTCACCGAAAAGTGCCCGCGCCGCTCCGGCCAACTCGAACGGCAACCTGGCATCGGCCGGGTCGGGGACCAGGCGAGGGTCGACAGCCGACGGCCCGGGTGGCACGCCACCCGGGCCGAACACGGCACCAGCCGCAGTGCGGTCGTCGCTCACCCGGGTCAGTCCGCCGGCCGGACGATGATGCGCCGATTCGGCTCGATGCCCTCAGACTCGCTCTCCACCCCGGTCATCGCGTTCACGACGTCGTGGACGCACTTGCGCTCGAAAGCGGACATCGGCTCCAGACGGACAGGATCGCCGTGCTCCTTGACCTTCTCCACCGCGTTCTTCGCCACGGCGGCAAGCTCCTTGCGCCGGCTGGCGCGGTATCCGCCCACGTCGAGCAGCAGCCGGCTGGGAGTCCCGGTCTGCCGGAAGACGGCAAGCCGGGCCAGCTCCTGAAGCGCCTCCAGGGTGGCACCGCGCTGGCCCACCAGGTTCTGCAGCCGACCGCCGACCACCTCGACCACCGGCCGTCCGCCGGAAACCAGCTCGTCGATGTCGCCGTCATAGTCGAGGATGTCGAGCAGTCCCTCTACGTAGTCCGCGGCGATCTCGCTTTGGTGGAACAGGTCGCTCTCGGCGACAGCTTTCTTCTCCGTCTCGCCGCCGGCGGCCTCGCCGGGTTCGTCGGTGCCCTGCGGGGCGGTCAGCGCTGTCCCCTCGGTGTCCAGGGACTCCTCGCCGCGGGGGATGCTGGTCTCGGTCACGGTGTCATCTCCGTACTCGCTCGGCCGGACCGTCGGGTCCGCTGGTCTCCCCGGGGCCGGCGGGAGGTCGCCGGTGCCCGCGGGCACGTCTGTACGGGCAGTGTCGCCCGTCGCCGCCGCACGCGCGGCACTTTGCCCACCGGCGTCGGCCGTACGGCCGCGGCACGGTGCGCAGCGGGCCGCCGCCGGTGTCCCGACGGCGGCCCGGACGACTCAGCCTTGCCGCTTGGCGGGGCGCCCCTTCTTCGGGTTCATCGGCTTGGCACCCGGCTTGGGCCCGGCCACCTTGGGCGCGGCCGGCTTGGTGGGGGCCGGCGTGGCAGCCTTGCGGCCGAACAGCCCAGCGGTCTTCGCCGGCTGCGCCGGCCTACCCGCGCCTGAGGTGCCCGACTTGGCGGTGACGTTGGGCGGTGGCGGGAACTTGCGCAGCACCCACTGCTGCTGCGCGAGCGTGAAGAGGTTGTTGGTGACCCAGTAGATGATCACACCGATTGGGAAGATCGCACCGGAGACGAGCAGCGACAGCGGAATGCCGTAGAGCATCAGTCGCTGGATCATCCGCTGCTGCGGATCCTCGGCCCAGCCGGTCTTGAGGATCATCTGACGGCTGGTCAGGTAGGTGGTGCCCATCATCACCAGCACCAGGACACCGGCCATCACCTTGACCGTGGTGCCGTTGGCCCCCAGGGCGGCGAGTTCCGCGGCGGTGGAGCCGAACTTGCCGGCGATCGGCGCGGTGAACAGCTTGGCGGCCGACGCGCTCTCGAACTGGTCGACCGACCAGCCGTAGAGGGTCTTGAGGTCGTTGCTCGGACTGAGGCGGCGGAGCACGTGGAAGAGGCCGAGGAAGACCGGGATCTGGAGGAACATCGGAAGGCAGCCCATGAGTGGGTTGGCCTTTTCCTTCCGGTAGAGCTCCATCATCTCCTTCTGGAGCGTCTCCCGGTCACCCTTGTGCTTCTCCTGCAGCGCCTTGACCTGCGGCTGGAGCGCCTGCATCGCCCGCTGCGACTTGATCTGCTTGACGAAGACCGGGAAGAGGATCACCCGGACGGTGACCACCAGGAAGACGATGGCGAGGATCCAGGCCCAGTTGGTGCCGAGCACCGCGCCGTCCGGTACCCCGATGGCCTCCCAGGCCCGGTGCCAGACCAAGAGGATCCACGAGATCGCATAGTAGATCCAGTCGAGACTCAATTCTCAGGCTCCAGTCACATCGGCACGGCGGTGACCGACCGGCTCCGGTACCGGGTCGTATCCACCTGGGTGAAAGGGGTGGCAACGCAACAACCGCCGGACCGTCAGGCCGGCTCCCCGGATCGCGCCGTGGCGGGTGACCGCCTCGATGGCGTACGCACTGCACGACGGGTAGAACCGACAGCGGGCCGGCAGAGCCGGACTTATCCACCGACGGTACGCGATGATGGGACCGACCAGCACCCGGGCGGCAGGTGTCGTCGGCCGTGGCCCGTCCTGTCCGGTACTCACCGGGACCGCCGCCCCGGGGGGCACGCGCGGCCGCCATCGCCGCGTCGAGATCGGTGCCGAGCTGCTGGTACGACGCGTCGGCCGCGACCGGCAGGGCCCGCACCACGAGGGTGCTCCCGGCCGGCAGCTCGGTGAGCCGCTCACGGACCAGGTGCCGAAGTCGGCGGCGGACCTGGTTGCGGACCACGGCGTTCCCGACGGCCTTGGAAACGACGAAGCCGGCGCGGGCGGGTGCGGGAGTCTCCTCCGCACCGGCACTCCGCGCCGGCTTCGGCGACGTTGCCGCCGATGGGGTGATCGGCAGGCTCAGGTGGACGACGACGGCACCTCGTCCGACACGTCGACCACCACGGACCGCTGCGGCAAAGTCAGTGCTGCGCCGCAGTCGCTGCGCGGCCGCCAGCACCACGACTGCCAACGTCCTGCGAGTCGGGCCCGGTCGGCGTCAGGCCGACAGGCGGCCGCGCCCCTTGGCGCGACGGGTCGAGATGATGGCGCGGCCGGCACGGGTGCGCATGCGCAGCCGGAAGCCGTGGGTCTTCGCGCGCCGGCGGGTGTTCGGCTGGTAGGTGCGCTTGCTCACGTCAGGCTCTCCGTTGTCGTGCCCCCTGGCGAGGAGATCGCCGGGGAGCGTGCGTGGTCCGGGTCGCCTGAACGGCGACCTCCGATCGGTGCTGCCCGGCGGCGCAGGGCCCCGGCGATGCGGGGTGCGACCGCGGGCAGCAAGCACCCACTACCCTAGCAGAGGCCGACAGAGCAGCTGTTCCAGCGTACGCAGGGGCGCAATGGCGGGTCAAACAGCCCCACCAGGACCGACGCCGTCACTGCGGGTGGCCGAAGCGGTGCTTTTCGCTGATGCCGCCCCCCGTCCTACGCGTGGGCGGTTGAAGGCTCGCCGACATCGCTGTTACCGTGCCCGATTGCGGTCTGCGTCGACGGGTTCGGTCGCCGCCGGCGAGCAAGACCGGACAGGGCGGTGGATCGTTCGGCACGGTGAACCCGCTTCAGCGCCCGTTCAGGCAGGGAGCAGGGTCCGACCCGCGTCCGGCGGGAGGCCACAATCGGTACGTACACAGGCTGTGGATAACTTGTGGACGAGAACCGATCGGCCGACCGGGTGGGGATGTTCCACCCGCTCGAACGCGGCGGGCCCGGGACGGCCGACGGGGAGGACGGCGGCGTCCGGGAGCAGAGGCGAGGGGGTGGCACGACGGTGGCCGGTACGACCGACCTTGCCGCGGTGTGGACGGCAACGACGGAGGAGCTCGCCGACGAGCTCGTCTCCGCGCAGCAGCGGGCATACCTGCGGCTTACCCGGCTGCGGGCGATCGTCGAGGACACCGCACTGCTCTCCGTCCCGGACGCCTTCACCCGGGACGTGATCGAGTCTCGGCTACGCCCCGCGATCACCGAGGCGCTCACCCGCCGGTTGGGCCGGCCGATCCAGGTTGCGGTCACCGTGCGGGTGCCGGAGGAGGCCGCCGGCCGCCCGGCGGGCATGGTCTACCGCAGCGCCCCCGAGCCGCACCCGGGCGAGCCCTACGGGAACCCGCTGGGCGGTCCCGACGGTGGCACCGGGTGGGACCCGGCGGACGACGACGCCGGCCGGCAGCTGCCGCTGATCCCCGAGCAGGCCCAGCCCGAGCGGCGGGTCGAGGACCCCGCCGGCTCCCCTCCCGTCGCCGAGCGGCTCCCCCCGGTGACCCGGGACCCTCAGGAGCCGCTGTTCAGCACCGCTTTCGCCGAGTCATCCCGGCCCGACGGTCCGCTCCTCGGTCCGGAACGGCACGGCTACGACGAGCAGGCGCCCCGGCCGGACCCGAGGGTGGACAGCCGCGCCCTCGAGGGGCGCTACCGCGAGAACGGCATGTCGCCGCGGGACCAGCACGTGATCCGTGCCCTACCCCGGGACCTCGGCACCGACAGCGGACCGGGGCGGGCGGACCACCACCGCCCTGGCGGCCGGGAGGAGCGGCGGCTGCCGGCGGGCGCCGACGGTGGCGGCAACCGGCTCAACCCGAAGTACATGTTCGAGACGTTCGTCATCGGCTCGTCGAACCGGTTCGCGCACGCGGCGGCGGTGGCGGTGGCCGAGTCACCGGCGAAGGCGTACAACCCGCTCTTCATCTACGGCAGTTCCGGGCTGGGCAAGACCCACCTACTACACGCGATCGGCCACTACGCCACGACGTTGGGCAACGCCCGCTCGGTCCGGTACGTCTCGACCGAGGAGTTCACCAACGACTTCATCAACTCGCTGCGGGACGACAAGACGAGCGCGTTCCAGCGCCGTTACCGGGACGTCGACATCCTCCTGATCGACGACATTCAGTTCCTGGAGAACCGGGAGCGGACGCAGGAGGAGTTCTTCCACACCTTCAACACCCTGCACAATGCCAACAAGCAGATCGTGATCACCTCCGACCGCTCGCCGAAGCAGCTGGCGACTCTGGAGGACCGGCTGCGGACCCGGTTCGAGTGGGGCTTGCTCGCCGACATCCAGCCGCCGGACCTGGAAACCCGCATCGCGATCCTGCAGAAGAAGGCAGCCCAGGAACGGCTGTTCGCCCCGCCGGACGTGCTGGAGTTCATCGCGTCCCGGGTGTCGAACTCGATCCGGGAACTGGAGGGCGCGCTGATCCGGGTGACCGCGTTCGCCAGCCTCACCCGCTCGTCCGTGGAGCTGTCCCTGGCCGAGGAGGTGCTCCGGGATTTCATCCCGGACGGCGCCGGCCCGGAGATCACCGCGGACCAGATCATGGTCTCCACCGCCGACTACTTCGGGGTGAGCCTGGAGGACCTGCGGGGGCACTCCCGGTCCCGGGTCCTCGTCAACGCCCGCCAGGTGGCCATGTACCTGTGCCGGGAGCTGACCGACCTGTCGCTGCCCCGGATCGGTCAGGCCTTCGGCGGCCGTGACCACACCACGGTCATGCACGCGGACCGCAAGATCCGCCAACAGATGGCCGAGCGACGTTCGCTCTACAACCAGATCGCCGAGTTGACCAACCGGATCAAGCAGAACACCTGAGGCGGCCGCCTTCCGCAGGGTTGCCCGGCCGGGCAACCCTGCCTCTTCCGACCCCGTGGTCCCTGCTCGCCCGCATACCAGCCCGCCGGATGGAAACCGCATCGCGATCCTGCGCGAGGCTGACCCTCGGGACCTGGTGGAGGGCCACTGCCGGCTGTGCCGTGCGGGTCGACTTCGCACCGAGTCGAGACCGTGACCAGTCCCATCCCGACTCGTTGTCCACAGCTCGTTATCCACCGTCGGTGGATAACTACGGTCCGCCCGCCGCCAGTTACCCACAGGTTGTGGAGAAACCCTGGGGACAACGCTGTGGACGCCTGGGGACAACCTCGACGTTGTCCACCGCAGACGGTCTGCCTGTGGGCGGCCTGTTGAAGGTTCTGGGGATGACGCCGATCGGGACGCGTCCGGTGATCCACAGGGCTGGGGAGAAAGTCGGTGGATTACCGGTGGACAACCGGTGGACAACCGTGGACAACCTGGGGGTGGCGGGCGCCTGTGGATCGCGAGACGGGTTTTTCCCCTGGTTCTCCACAGCCAACCCACTGGTGGACAACCTGACTGACCTGCGCAGACGGCAGTTCTCCACAGTTTGCACAGGTGCGACGAAGACGATGAGTTATCTCTTCTAAGACAACAAAAACCAATCATCACCGTTGAACTTCCTGTGGATCGGACTGGCGGGCTGCCGACGGCAGCCGGCCAGCACCGGGACGGCACGGGGTCGGGCGCACAGCCGGAGCCCACGCGCCCTAAGGTGCGATGGGTACCCGCAGGATCCTGCGGGTCGGTAGGCAGCGGTCGGCATGAGAGAGTTGTCGCTGACGTCGACGCGGAGGCATTGATGAAGTTCCGAGTGGAGCGCGACGCGCTCGCCGAGGCCGTGGCCTGGACCGCGAAGAGCCTGCCCAACCGGCCCTCCGTGCCGGTACTCGCCGGCGTGATGTTGCGCGTCACCGACGGCGATCTGCAGGTCTCCGGCTTCGACTACGAAGTCTCCAGCCAGGTGACCGTCGAGGTGCAGGGCGACGCCGACGGCGCGGCGCTGGTCTCCGGTCGCCTCCTCGCCGAGATCACCAAGGCGTTGCCGGCCAAGCCGGTGGACATCGCAGCCGTCGGTGCCCACCTCGAAATCGTCTGCGGCAGCGCCCGGTTCACCCTGCCCACGATGCCGGTGGAGGACTACCCGACCCTCCCGGAGATGCCGGAGAGCGCCGGCACCGTGGACGCGTCCGCGTTCGCCGCCGCCGTCGCCCAGGTGGCCGTGGCAGCCGGCCGGGACGAGACGCTGCCGATGATGACCGGCGTCCGGATCGAGCTCTCCGGCCGCACTCTGGCGATGCTCGCCACCGACCGCTACCGGCTCGCCCTGCGTGAGATGGAGTGGGACCCGGACGACCCCGAGGTCAGCCTCAACGCGCTCGTGCCGGCCCGTACCCTGCACGACACCGCGAAGGCCCTCGGCCCGCTCGGCGGTCAGGTGACCATGGCCCTGTCGCAGGGGGCCGCCGGCGAGGGCATGATCGGCTTCGCTGGTGGCACCCGCCGTACCACCAGCCGTCTACTCGACGGCGCCAACTACCCACCCGTGCGGTCACTCTTCCCAGCCAGCCACAACGCACAGGCCCAGGTGCCGGTCAGCACGCTCATCGAGGTGGTGAAGCGGGTCGCCCTGGTGGCCGAGCGCACCACCCCGGTCCTGCTGAGCTTCAGCGCCGACGGGCTGGTCGTCGAGGCCGGCGGCACCGAGGAGGCGCGGGCCAGTGAGGCCATGGAAACCACCTTCACCGGTGATCCGCTGACCATCGGCTTCAACCCTCAGTACCTGATCGACGGCCTCGTGAACCTGGGGGCCCAGTTCGCCGTGCTCTCGTTCGTCGACGCCTTCAAGCCGGCGGTGATGTCGCCCGCCGGCGAGGATGGCGTGGTGCTCCCCGGGTACCGCTACCTCATCATGCCGATCCGGGTATCCCGCTGATCGGGCCCGAAGAGCACCACGACGCACGGAGGTACGGACAGATGCAGCTCGGCCTGGTAGGACTCGGCCGGATGGGCGGCAACATGCGCGAACGGTTGCGCGCCGCCGGGCACGTTGTGGTCGGTTTCGACCACAACGCGCAGCGCAGCGATGTCACGAACCTGGCGGAGCTGGCCGAGAACCTGGACGCCCCGCGCGCCGTCTGGGTCATGGTTCCCGCCGGCGTCACCGACACCACCATCGACGAACTGGCCGACGTCCTGGGCGCCGGCGACATCATCATCGACGGTGGCAACTCCCGCTTCAGCGACGACGCCCCCCGCGCCGAGCGCCTCAACAAGCGCGGTATCGGCTACGTCGACGTCGGCGTCTCCGGCGGCATCTGGGGTGGGCAGAACGGGTACGCCCTCATGGTCGGGGGTGCTCAGGAGCACGTCGAGCGGCTCATGCCGATTTTCGAGGCGCTCAAGCCGGAGGGCGAGTTCGGCTTCGTACACGCCGGGCCGGTCGGCGCCGGGCACTACGCCAAGATGGTGCACAACGGTATCGAGTACGGCCTCATGCACGCGTACGCCGAGGGTTACGAGCTGCTGGCCAAGTCCGAGCTGGTGACCAACGTGCCGGGAGTCTTCAAGTCCTGGCGCGAGGGCACGGTTGTCCGATCCTGGCTGCTCGACCTGCTCGACCGTGCCCTCGACGAGGATCCCGAGCTAGCCGAGCTGAGCGACTACACCGAGGA
Source organism: Micromonospora sp. WMMA1363 (assembly GCF_030345795.1). Classification (NCBI taxonomy): domain Bacteria; kingdom Bacillati; phylum Actinomycetota; class Actinomycetes; order Micromonosporales; family Micromonosporaceae; genus Micromonospora; species Micromonospora sp. WMMA1363. The sequence continues at coordinate 4,218,318 of NZ_JAUALB010000001.1, read as the reverse complement.
CACCGGCGAGGGCCGGTGGACGGTCGACGAGGCGGTCCGGCTCGCCGTTCCGATGAACGTGATCGCCGCCGCGCTCTTCGCCCGGTTCGCCTCCCGCCAGGACGACTCCCCCGCGATGAAGGCCGTCGCCGCGCTGCGCCAGCAGTTCGGCGGGCACGCCGTCCGCAAGCGCTGACGCCCGTCCACAGCCTGTGTACGTCCGCCGGCTCGAACTGGTCGACTTCCGCTCGTACGAGCGGGTCGGCGTCGACCTCGAACCTGGGGCGAACGTGCTGATCGGTCCCAACGGGGTCGGTAAGACCAACCTCGTCGAGGCGCTGGGCTACGTGGCGACGCTGGACTCGCACCGAGTGGCCACGGATGCCCCGCTGGTCAGGATGGGCGCCGCCGCCGCGGTGATCCGCTGCGCCGTCGTACACGAGGGCCGTGAGTTGCTGGTCGAGCTGGAGATCGTCCCCGGCAAGGCCAATCGGGCCCGGCTCGGTCGGTCCCCGGCCCGGCGCGCGCGGGACGTGCTGGGCGCCCTGCGACTGGTGCTCTTCGCCCCGGAGGATCTGGAACTCGTCCGGGGTGACCCGGCCGAGCGTCGCCGCTACCTCGACGACCTCCTGGTGCTCCGCCAACCCCGGTACGCCGGGGTACGCGCCGACTACGACCGCGTGGTCAAGCAACGCAACGCCCTGCTGCGCACCGCGTACCTGGCCCGCAAGACCGGCGGCTCCCGCGGCGGAGACCTGTCCACCCTGGCCGTCTGGGATACCCACCTCGCGCAGCACGGGGCCGATCTGCTTGCCGGCCGGCTCGAACTGGTCGCCGCGCTCGCGCCGCACGTCACCAAGGCGTACGACGCGGTGGCCGCCGGCCGGGGCGCGGCGGGCATCGCGTACCGGCCGTCGGTGGACCTGACCGAGCCGATCACCGACCGGGTCGCCCTCGCGGCGGCGCTGGCCAACGCGCTTGCCGAAGGGCGGGCTGCCGAGATCGAGCGGGGGACGACCCTGGTCGGCCCGCACCGCGACGACCTCGCGCTGACCCTGGGCCCGCTGCCCGCCAAGGGGTACGCCAGCCACGGCGAGTCCTGGTCGTACGCCCTGGCGCTGCGGCTGGCCGGGTACGACCTGTTGCGTTCCGACGGCATTGAGCCGGTGCTCGTACTCGACGACGTCTTCGCCGAGTTGGACGCCGGCCGGCGGGATCGGCTCGCCGACCTGGTCGGCGGTGCCAGCCAGCTGCTGGTCACCTGCGCGGTGGACGACGACGTGCCCGCGCGGCTGCGGGGTGCCCGGTTTGCCGTCGGCGACGGGACGGTCCGCCGTGTCGGATGATCCGCAGCGTCCCGGCACTCCCGGCCAGGCGGTGACGCGTGCGGCGTCGCCCGGGGCCGACGGTGCGGGTATCCCCTCGGGGGATGGCGGCCGCCCGGATCGGCGGCCGGCACCCGGTTTGGACCCCGGCCCGTCGACCACCGACGCCAGCCCAGGCGCCGACCCGCCGCCCGGGGTGGTCGGGCCGCAGCTCGCGCGGGCCGTACTGGAGGCGGCGAAGGCGCGGCGGGAGACGGCGGCGAGGACCCGGCGGCGCAGCGCCGTCGGTGGGGACGGCGGGGGCGAGCGGAGGCTGCGCGGCTACTCGGGGCCTGGGCCGGATCCGCGTGACCCACAGCCGCTCGGTGCTGTCCTGGACCGGCTGGTCAAGGCTCGGGGCTGGCAGCAGCCGGCGGCCGAGGCAACCGTGTTCGGCGCCTGGGAGCGGGTGGTGGGCCCGGAGGTGGCCCAGCACAGCCGCCCGACGAAGCTGGAGGATGGTGAGTTGACCGTGGAGGCCCGCTCCACCGCGTGGGCCACCCAGCTCCGCCTGCTCGCCGGTTCCCTGCTTCAGCAGATCGCCCGTGAGGTCGGTCATAACGTGGTGCGCAAGCTGCACATCCACGGGCCGGCCGCGCCGTCGTGGTCGCGCGGCCCCCGGCGGGTCCGGGGGCGTGGCCCCCGCGACACCTACGGCTGAGCGGCCCGGCGGGGTGCGGCCGACTCGGCGTAGACGGCGAAGCCCCGGTCGGCGCAGCGCCGGTAGAAGGCGGCGAGCACGCTCAACTCGGCGCAGGTGAAGGTCCACTGCGGCGGATCGCCGTTCTCGTCGCACAGCCGGTCCAGCCGGCTGTGCAGCCAGCGCAGCTGCTGCTCGGCGAGGCGCCCGTCGCCCAGCAGCGAGCGCAGCACCTCGCTGACCGACTCGAACGTGACCGCCTCACCGACCGGCCGGTGCCGCGCCACGAACTTCTCCACCCCGTCCGCGATCCACGAGCAGCCGTCCGGGTCGATTACCGGATCCTCGTCCTCGGCCGAGTTCTCCGTGGCGTAGAGCACATTCTCCAGCCCGAGAATCAGGTCGACCAGCTCCGTGTATGCGGTCGCCCGTACCGTGCCGGTCTTCGCGACGAGTTCGGCGAGTGCGGCGGTCGGGGCGGAGATTCGCGGCGTGTCGACGATTTCGCCGAAGTCGACGAACTCGGCCGGCGCGACCGGGTCGTAGAAGCGGCCGGTCCGCGGCCAGTGCACCGCGACGTTGTCCAGCCCCATCTGGCGTCACCTCTCAAGCCGTGTCCGTTCGATTGGGTCGATCGTCCGGTTCCCGTCCCCAAAGATCAAGCCGCTGTCCGTCGCGGTGTGGAACACGCCGGTGCGGGACCGCCGACGGCCGGGCGCGGGCCGCCGATGGGGCCCACACGCGTGGGGGGAGTCGCGGGAGGCGCCTCTCGGCCCGCTACGGAGGTCTGAGGCGCCCCGCAGGGGTGCCGAGTGGTGGTTCTGTCGCCTGCGCACAGTAGGATTGGCGTAGAGACGAAGACCCGGTGCGGAGCGACGAGACACGGGCCCGGTGCGGGCCCGCGATCATCGTCCATGTCGGGTCGAGCCGATCGCGATCCGCGGGCAACCGCGGCGACCGGCGCGTTCGACCCGTAGCCCGGAGGACTCCCCGGTATCGGTCCGCGCGCCGACGTCGCGTCCTGTCCGCCGAACCCCGCGCCCGGCGCGCCGTTCTGGCGCGGCGGCGCGAGAAAGTGGCCGAGGGTGGCAGCGCAGGACAAGCAGGAGTACGGCGCCGAGTCGATCACCGTCCTCGAAGGGCTGGAGGCGGTCCGGAAGCGTCCCGGTATGTACATCGGGTCCACTGGTGAACGGGGCCTGCACCACCTGGTGTGGGAGGTCGTCGACAATGCTGTGGACGAGGCGCTGGCCGGGTACTGCGACACCATCCACGTGGTGCTGCTCGCCGACGGCGGGGTCCGGGTCACCGACAACGGCCGTGGCTTCCCGGTCGACCTCCATCCGAAGCTCAAGAAGCCGGGTGTCGAGGTGGCCCTGACCGTGCTGCACGCAGGCGGCAAGTTCGACGGCAAAGCGTACGCGGTCTCCGGCGGGCTGCACGGCGTCGGCGTGTCCGTGGTGAACGCCCTTTCCACCCGGATGGCAGTGGAGATCCACAAGGACGGCTTCGTCTGGCGGCAGCGGTACGACCGCTCCAAGCCGACCCCGCTGGAGAAGGGCGAGCCGACCGACCGTACCGGCTCGGCGGTCTCCTTCTGGCCCGACCCGGACGTGTTCGAGACCGTCGACTTCGACTTCCAGACCATCTACCGGCGCCTCCAGGAGATGGCCTTCCTCACCCGTGGCCTCACCATCCACCTGCTCGACGAGCGGGTTCCGGAGGGGGTTGAAGGCAAGGTCCGCGAGGTGACCTTCCACTACGAGGGCGGCATCGCCGACTTCGTCCGGCACCTCAACGCCTCGAAGAACCCGATCCACAAGACGGTGGTCGAGTTCGGTGCCGAGGAGGAGGGCATGTCGGTCGAGATCGCCATGCAGTGGAACGAATCGTACGGCGAGTCGGTCTACACTTTCGCCAACAACATCAACACGCACGAGGGCGGCACTCACGAGGAGGGCTTCCGGGCGGCGCTGACCAGCGTCGTCAACCGGTATGGCCAGGACAAGAAGCTGCTCAAGGGCGACGAGAAGCTGTCCGGCGAGGACATCCGTGAGGGTCTGGCCGCGATCATCTCGGTCAAGCTGACCAACCCGCAGTTCGAGGGCCAGACCAAGACCAAACTCGGCAACACGCCGGTGAAGAGCTTCGTCCAGCGCGTGTGCAACGAGTGGCTGGTCGACTGGCTGGACCGCAACCCGGCCGAGGCGAAGATCATCATCACCAAGGCATCCCAGGCGGCCCGCGCTCGGATCGCCGCGCAGCAGGCGCGCAAGCTGGCCCGACGCAAGTCGTTGCTGGAGTCCGGCTCGATGCCCGGCAAGCTGGCTGACTGCCAGTCCACCGATCCTCGGGAGTCCGAGGTCTTCATCGTGGAGGGCGACTCGGCCGGCGGCTCGGCCAAGCAGGGGCGTGACCCGCGTACCCAGGCGATCCTGCCGATCCGCGGCAAGATACTCAACGTGGAGAAGGCCCGCATCGACCGGGTCCTGAAGAACAACGAGGTCCAGGCGCTGATCACCGCGCTCGGCACCGGCATCCACGACGACTTCGACATCGAGAAGCTGCGCTACCACAAGATCGTCCTGATGGCCGACGCCGACGTCGACGGCCAGCACATCCAGACCCTGCTGCTCACCCTGCTGTTCCGTTTCATGCGGCCGCTGGTCGAGCTGGGCCACGTCTACCTGGCCGCGCCGCCGCTCTACAAGATCAAGTGGAACAGGAAGGGTGACGACGCACAGTACGCGTACTCCGACCGGGAGCGGGACGGGCTGATTGCCCTGCGTCAGCAGAAGAAGCCCAACGCCAGGCCCGACGACATCCAGCGGTTCAAGGGTCTCGGCGAGATGAACTATCCCGAGCTGTGGGAGACCACGATGAACCCGGCCACCCGCACCCTCCGCCAGGTGACGCTCGACGACGCCGCAACTGCCGACGAGTTGTTCAGCGTCCTGATGGGCGAGGACGTCGAGGCGCGCCGTTCGTTCATCCAACGCAACGCCAAGGACGTGCGGTTCCTGGACATCTGACCCCGCTTCGTCCCGGCCCGCCACGGCCGGCCCCGGGCCGCATGGATCCACAGAGTTATCCACAGCCCGGTCGGTTTCCACAGGTGTTATCCACAGCACGAAAACGACTTCAAGTCTGATAAGGGTTGACAAGTGACGGATACCCCCGAGCCCACCCCGAACGAGCCCGAGGCCCCAGATACTCTCGGCGCAGTCGTCGCGCGCGACCGCGTCGAGCCGGTCGGGCTCGAAGTGGAGATGCAGCGCTCCTACCTCGACTACGCCATGAGCGTCATCGTCGGGCGGGCGCTGCCGGACGTCCGGGACGGGCTCAAGCCGGTCCACCGCAAGATCCTCTACGCGATGTTCGACTCGGGGTACCGGCCGGATCGCGGGTACGTGAAGTGCTCCCGAGTGGTCGGCGACGTGATGGGTCAGTTCCACCCGCACGGCGACACGGCGATCTACGACGCGCTGGTCCGGATGGCGCAGCCCTGGTCGCTGCGCTACCCGCTGGTCGACGGCAACGGCAACTTCGGCTCGCCCGGAAACGACCCGGCCGCCGCGATGCGTTACACCGAGTGCAAGCTCGACCCGCTGGCCATGGAGATGCTGCGGGACATCGACGAGGACACCGTCGACCTCCAGGACAACTACGACGGCCGGGCCAAGGAGCCCACCATCCTGCCGTCCCGCATTCCGAACCTGCTGGTCAACGGATCCGAGGGCATCGCGGTCGGCATGGCGACCAAGATCCCACCGCACAACCTGCGGGAGATCGGCGCAGCCGTCCAGTGGTGCCTGGAGCACCCGGACGAGGACGAGGCCACCACACTCGAGGCGTTGCTGGGGATCGTCAAGGGTCCCGACTTCCCGACGCACGGCCTGATCGTCGGCACGGCCGGCATCCAGGACGCCTACCGGACGGGCCGCGGTTCGATCCGGATGCGCGCCGTGGTGGAGGTCGAGGAGGACAAGCGGGGCCGGCCGGCGCTGGTGGTCAGCGAGCTGCCGTACCAGGTCAACCCGGACAACCTCGCCGAGCGGATCGCCGAGCTGATCAAAGAGGGCAAGCTCGGCGGCATCGCCGACATCCGGGACGAGTCCTCCGGGCGTACCGGTATGCGGATCGTGCTGGTGCTCAAGCGCGACGCGGTCGCCAAGGTGGTGCTGAACAACCTCTACAAGCACACCCAGCTCCAGGAAACCTTCGGTGCCAACATGCTGGCGCTGGTCGACGGGGTGCCGCGCACGCTCAACCTGGCCCAGTTCCTCCGCTACTACGTCGAGCACCAGGTCGAGGTGATCCGTCGGCGGACCGCGTTCCGGTTACGCAAGGCCGAGGAGCGGGCGCACATCCTGCGCGGCTTGGCCAAGGCGCTGGATGCCCTCGACGAGGTGATCGCCCTGATCCGGCGCTCGCCCACCGTGGAGGACGCCCGGCAGGGCCTGATCCGGCTGCTGGACATCGACGAGATCCAGGCGACAGCGATCCTGGACATGCAGCTTCGCCGGCTCGCTGCCCTCGAACGGCAGCGGATCCTCGACGACCTGGTCAAGCTGGAGCTGGAGATCGCCGACCTCAAGGACATTCTCGCCAAGCCGGAGCGGCAGCGGAGGATCGTCTCGGAGGAACTGGGCGAGATCGTCGCGAAGTGGGGCGACGATCGGCGCACGCAGATCATCCCGTTCGACGGCGAGGTCTCGATGGAAGACCTGATCGCCCGCGAGGACGTGGTGGTCACGATCACCCGGACCGGGTATGCGAAACGCACCAAGGCCGACGCCTACCGCTCGCAGCGGCGGGGCGGCAAGGGTGTCAGCGGTGCGTCGCTCCGGCAGGACGACATCGTCAGCCACTTCTTCGTGTGCTCGACGCACGACTGGATCCTGTTCTTCACCAACAAGGGGCGGGTCTACCGGGCCAAGGCGTACGAGCTGCCGGAAGCCAGTAGGGTTGCCAAGGGCCAGCACGTGGCCAACCTGCTCGCCTTCCAACCGGACGAGCAGATCGCACAGATCATCGAGATTCCGCACTACCAGGTAGCGCCCTACCTGGTACTGGCCACGAAGAACGGCCTGGTGAAGAAGACGAGGCTTGAGGAGTTCGACTCCAACCGGTCCGGCGGCATCATCGCAATCAACCTGCGCGACGAGGACGAGCTGGTAGGTGCCGCCCTGGTCGCCCCGGAGCAGGATCTGCTGCTGGTCTCCAAGAACGCGCAGGCGATCCGCTTCAACGCCTCGGACGAGGCGCTGCGGCCGATGGGTCGGGCGACCTCGGGTGTGATCGGGATGCGGTTCAGCGAGGAGGACGTGCTGCTGGCCATGGAGGTCGTCCGGGACGGTCTGGACGTGCTGGTGGCCACGAACGGTGGATATGCGAAACGCACCCCGATCGAGGAATACCCGGTGCAGGGCCGGGGAGGTAAGGGCGTGCTGACTGCGAAGATCACCGAGCGGCGCGGTGGTCTGGTCGGCGCTGTCGTGATCGACCCGGACGACGAGCTGTTTGCCATCACCAGCAATGGTGGTGTCATCCGGACTCCGGTGAAGCCTGTACGCCGTACCCGTGACCGGAACACAATGGGGGTTAAGCTGATGGACCTCCCGGACGGCGTGACTATCGTGGCGATTGCTCGCAATGCCGACGAGCCTGACGAACAGGACTAGTTGAATGACGGAGACACAGGCGAAGTCGGGGAACACGGGGACCTCGGCCAACCCGGTCGACGAGGCGGCCGCGAAGAGTGGAGCGCCAGCGACCGGCCGCGCGGCCGTGGGCCGGGCGACCGTCCCCGCCGACGCGCCTGCCCCGAAGTTCACCAGGGCTCCCGGGATGGTGCCGCCGCCGGACAAACCCGCCGAGGAACCGGCCACCACGGACAAGCCGGAGAAGGCCACCGACACGACCAGGGTTGACGCCCCGAGCACGGGCGGCACCGCCACGTCGACTGCGGCGCGTCCGGCGACGACCCAGCCCATCCCCGTCGGAGCCGGATGGGCCGCGTCGGCCGGTAACACGGGTACCCAGCCGCAGGTGAGCGGGACCGGCACCCAGTCACAGCCGGGTGGCCGGCCGCAGGGCGGCGGCCTTCCGCCGGGCATCGGCGGAGCGGCGGCCGTCGGGGCCGCACGAGTGGGCGAGGCGGTACGCGCCGCGCGTACCACGGTCAGCTCGGCGGCGTCGCGCGGGCCGCGCCGCGCCCGGCTGAACCTCAAGCGGATCGACCCTTGGTCGGTGATGAAGTTCGCCTTCGCGGTGTCGGTGGTGCTCTTCATCGTCGTGGTGGTGGCGACCTCGGTGCTGTACCTGGCGCTGGACGCGATGGGTGTGTTCAACAGTGTGAACGAGAGCCTGCGGGACCTGGTCAGTGCCGGCGGCGGGCAGAGCGCCGGCGGCTTCCAGGTCACCGCCCGTGGCGTGATCCTGAGTTCGGCGTTGATCGGACTGGTCAACGTGGTGCTGTTCACCGCGCTGGCCACGCTGGGGGCGTTCGTCTACAACGTGTGCGCCGATCTGGTCGGCGGCATCGAGCTGACGCTCGCCGAGCGCGACTGAGTCGACCGGAACGCCGGGGTGCCAGCAGAGTGCGGCACCCCGGCGTTCCGGTCCGAGCACCCTCACATGATCCACTCGATCTCGGACGTAGCGTAGGCCGCGTACGTGCGGCGGCGCGACGACCCCGTGCTCCAGGTCGGTCAGCACTGGGGTCTCGCGAACTCCCGGGAGCCGTGCGGCCGCGCGCTCGGGAAAGTCAGTGGGCGGGGTGGCTGAGGCTCGGGTAGGTTTCAGGTGCGGCGGGCCCCCGATTTGGGGGCGGCCGGGCGGATGGGTTAACCTTGCTCGTCGCCGCGGGGGGCTATAGCTCAGTCGGTTAGAGCGCAGAGCTGATAACTCTGAGGTCGCTGGTTCGATTCCAGCTAGCCCCACCAGGGATCGTCCGACGGCACTGTCGAGCGTGAGGGGTCGTCCCAATGTTCAAGAAGCTGCTGATCCTGGCCGGTGTCATTGGTGTGGCAGCCGTGGTGGCCAAGAAGGTGAAGGCCTCCAACGACGAGCGCGCTCTGTGGCACGAGGCAACGACCGCGCCCGACCTGCGCTGACCGCGCTACCACCTGCCAGCACCAGGCGGCTCAGTCCGCCCCCGGGGCCCTAGCTCAACTGGCAGAGCACTGCCTTTGCAAGGCAGGGGTTAGGGGTTCAAGTCCCCTGGGCTCCACCACGTGACGCGTTGTGCGAACCGCTTCCGGTTCGTTGGCTTCCGGGGCGGCCTCGGACGTGGCGCCGCCCGTGGGGGCGGTGTCGGGTCCGGGGATCTTGAACACGGGGATGATCCCACCGGAGATCATCGACAGCCCGCACTTCATCAACGCCGGCCGGGTAAAGCTAGAGGGCCTACGCGAGTACGTGTTGGACTCCGATACGCCGCTCGCCGCCGGTACTCACCTGCTCAGCTTGACACCCGGCCCCCGGCGGCGCGAGTGCCCCGGCACCCGATCACCGCCGGGGCCTTGTTCCACCGTGCCGCGTCCGGGCTGCCTTGCGACTTCCCGGCGGGACTCACCCGATGATCTCGGTGGGGTTGTTGAGCCACACCTGTTGCCCGGCGGCGGTGAGCGTGACGCCGATCTGCGGGCGGCCGGGCTTGCCGTGCGCGGTCCACCGGCTGTGGAGGTCCTCCACCTCGGTCCACAGCCGGCGGGGTCCGCCCTGTTCGACGGTGCGGGTGGGGGTGTGGTGGTAGGCCCAGGAGCCGTCGGGGTGGACGAGCCATTGCACCGGGCCGTCGGGGCGGTCGATGTCGAGTCGGGCCACGTCGGGGAGCATCAGCGCCACCAGCGCGGTCCACGCCTCCCCGTCGTCCGAGAGGGGGCCGGGTAGGTGGGTTTCGTGGGTGTCGCCGGTGGCCTGCGACGCGGTGCGTACGAGCGCCGAGGTCTGCGGGGTGGGGCAGGAACGCAGCGGCATGAACGAGCCGTAGTCGTCGAGCGGGTGCCCGCTGCCCGCGCCAGTCTCGTCCACGGTCAGCCGCAGCAGCAGCCCGCCGCCGATCTCGCGGTGCAGGTTGGTCAGGATCACCCCGCCGGGGCGGGTCTGCCCGAGCCAACTGCGCGGCACCGCCGGCACGGCACACGTAGCAATGACCCGGTCATAGGGGGCGTTGCCGGGGTAGCCGGCCGCGCCGTCGGTGGCGGCCACCGTAGGGGCGTATCCGACGGCGGTCAACGCAGTGCGCGCCCGCTCGACCAACCCGGCGTCGATGTCGACGGTGGTGACCAGCGGCGAGCCGAGCCGGTGGGCGAGGAGCGCGGCGTTGTACCCGGTGCCGGTGCCGATTTCCAACACCCGGTGCCCGTCGGCCACGTCCAGCGCGTGCAGCATGATCGCCATAAGGGCAGGTTGGGTGCTGGAACAGGTCGGCACGCCGTCGATCGGGCCGTCGCGGCGGGACGCTTCCCATCGGGCGTCGTCGCCGTCGAGTTGGGTGGGGAGCACGCTGTTGGAGTAGATCAGCTCCAACGCCCCGGGGGCGCCCGCGGCGACCGCCTCGTACCGGCTGCGGTCGGGGGTCTGGCGGAAGAAGCGGGACAGGAAGGCGTGGCGGGGCACGGTGGTGAACGCCGGCCGCCACTCCTCGGTGAGCCAGCCGTGGCCGGTCAGCTCGTCCACGAGGCGGTTGCGTAGTTGTTCGGCGGTAGCGGTCATGTCGTCTCCTTGGTCAGAGCGTCGGCTATCGCGGCGGCGATGGGTAGGCCGGTGGCGTCTTGCAGCCACGCCCATTGCCCGTTGGGGTTGATCTCCAGGAAGATCCATTCGTCGTGTGGGGTGACGATGAAGTCCAGCGCGCCGAAGCGCAGCCGCAGCCGGGCCAGCAGCCGCGACACGGCCGCGCGGATCGCCTCGGGCACGGTCACCACCGAGTACGACAGGGCGTCGTAATCGGTGCGCCAGTCCAGCCCCGTCGCCTGCGAGGCGCCGTCGATGCGTACGGCGAACCACGCATCATCAACGACCGTCAGCCGCACCTCGTACGCCTTGTCCACCTGCTGTTGGAACAGGTGCGCGGTGCCGGCAACGGTGTGGTCGATCTCCTCGGCGCACACCCGGTTGGTGTAGATCAGTTTCGCCGTGCCGGCCTCGGCGATCACACCGGAGCCGAGCGGCTTGACGACCGCGCCGCCGTGCTCGCGCACGAACCGCTCCGCCGCCGCCGGCTCGTTCGTGATCAACGTCGGGGGCGCGGACAGTCCGACCGTGCCGGCAGCGGCGAGCTGGACCGGCTTGTACTCGGCACGGGCGATGTCGTGCGGGTGGTTGAGCCACAATGGATGCGCCGCGAGCACCCCGCCGAGGCCCATGCGCGCCTCACGGGTGGCCCAGCGGCGTTCTTCGTCGGTCAGGTGCGCCGGCAGCTCGAACGCGGTCGGGCGTCGGTAGTAGGCGCACCCTAAGTCGTGCAGCGCGGCACGGCGGCCGGGTAGGCGGAGGCTGCCGCGCCAGCCTCCGCCCGACTGCGCGACGAGCGTCAACGTCCGCGGGAAGTCGCCGGGGTCGCACCGGAATATCGGCACGTCCCGTGCTGCCAGTTCCGCGACCACGTAGTCGGCGGTCACGTCGTACGGCTGGGTCAGCACAAGCACCGTGCGCTCGTCGCCCACCGGCTCAGTCCTCGGTGTGGTCGATGTCGGAATCCATGCTCTTGTACCCGTCCGAGGTGCGGGTACTGGTCGCCCCGGTCGAGTGCTTGCCCAGCACCGGGGCGCCGGTGGTATCGACCGACATCTGACGCTCGGGGTCGTAACGCACCGCCGTCAGGTCCACCGGGATCGGGTGCGCCGGTACCACGGCGAAGCGCAGCCCGAACGGCCGCCGGTCGGCCGAGGTCGGCACCGCGTCGTGGTCGACGGCGCCCAGCGGGCGGCCCAGCGGCAGGAACCCGGCGGCCGGGTACAGCGGGTCATCGGCCACGGGACGGAACGGAACGGGGGTGGTCGGGGACATCAAACCTCCTGGCAGGATCAGCGCGAGACGATGTGCAGTCGGCTTCCGGGCGCGGCTGGAGGCGCCCGCGCACGCCGCGTGCGGCGGGATCGGCGCCTCACCCGGTACCGCCGGACTCGCGCCCGAGGGGAGAGGTAGCGCCGAACCGCTCGCGGAGCGCCTGCGCCCACCGCGCCTGTTCCACACGGGTAAGGCGCCAAGCGTCCCCACCAATCGAGGCACCCGGCGCATAGGCCGTCGCCCTCGGTGTGCGCGGCGACGACCGCCGCAGCGCGGGCCAGCACCTCCCACACTTCGGCATCCGTGGTGTGAGCTTCCACGGTCACCAGACCGCCTGAGCTGGTCGAAAACTGATGCATCGGACCTCCCTCACCCTCGGCGGCCATGGCCGCCGGAAGCGGGCGCGCACTCCCCAGCGGTGCGCGCCCGCCCGTCCCGGTACCTGCGGCGCCGGCCGCAGCCCCGCAAGCTGGACGAGAACGGAACGCCGCTCTACCGCCTCGCCTCGCTGGTTGAGCTGGTAGCCGTCCAGCCATTTCCAGCCGTCATACGTCTGCCAGTCATGGACCCTGATCACGTGGAAGGGGAAGCTCCGGTCCCCGGCGAACTGCACGTTGGCGGCCCGGCCGATGAACACCACGTCACCGGAGCGCGGCAGCGGCACCGCCGGCACGTCAGCTCGCCGCCTCGAACCAAGCCGGCTCGTCCGCCCGGCGAACGCCGATCAGGTGCGGTTGGGTCAACCCCGGCACCCGCCGGGGCAGCCGCAATGCCAACGCGAACACCCGCGTTGCCCGCTCCTGGTCGGGACAGGGGCCGAGGACGCCGCACGCCAGGCACCGACCGTCGGCACTCGACACCGTGTGCCGCTCCAACACCGCCTGCGCGCGGTCGATCTGATCACCGCCGGAATACGTCGCCATCGGTCACGCCTCCCAGGTGGCGGGGCGCGCATCGTCCGATGTCAACTGCGCGGCCGGACGACGCGCACCCCACCGTCACCCGCCACCACGGCGCTCGAACCGACACGAAGCAGCGGGGGTCCAACACGGGTCGCCGCCGGCCAACGGACGGAACGCCCAACGGGCGTTTCCCCCGCGCCGCAATCTCGGCGACAATGCGAAGCGTGCAGTTCACTGCTCGTCACGGCCACTCCTGGACGTATAGGAAGAGGTCGCTATACCTGCACGTATGTCGATCGCGGGAGGTGGGGGCATAGTTGAAGCACACAAGAGCCCGACATACCTCCGAGCTAGGAGCCGTTACCAGGCTGGTGACACGCGCTAGGTCTGTGATCCCCTCGCCTACCAAGGCGCGGCCGTGGTGATCAAGGCGCCGGCTGAGATGCTCGACCGGCCCGAGATCAGGCGCGCGCTCCGGTCCGGTGACTGGTCCACGGTGCTACAGGTCTTCATCAGGGAAACCGACGCGTCGCAGACCGACATCTCGGTAGCGGTTGGCGTCTCACAGCCGCACGTCTCGCGGCTGATGAACGGTCAGAGTAAGGAGCCGGGCATCCGCACCGTGCGAGCACTTTGCGACGGCTTGGGCATCCCGAGGTCGCTCGCGGGCTTGCTCGATGACCAGGAGGATGACACGAACCGTCGCCAGTTCCTCGCGGGCGCCGCAGGCGTCTCGGGGCTTGCGTTGATTGGCACCGTCGAAGGTGACGTTCCCGTCGAATCGCAGGACGAGGAACGGCTGTTGACGATCCCATCCGCCACCTATCGCCGGCCAGAGCAGCGACTACCCTCTCGTAGTCTTATCGCTCCGGTCAGCGCCCACCTTGCCCTCGTTCGCCAGCTCGCCACCCGTAACGGACACTCACCAGCACATACCCGCAGGCTGTTCGCCGTGCTCAGCGAGACGGCGGGACTGGCCGCGTGGCTATACGTCGATATAGAGGACCGGGCCAACGCCCGCCGCCACTACCAACTCGCCGTGCGGGCGGCCGAGCGGTCGGGTCACCCGCTTCTGCCGGCCTACATGCAGGCGAGCACAAGCCAATTCGCCGCCAATTGCGGCGACGGGACCGAAAGCGTACGGCTTGTTGCAGACGCTCGCCACCGGCTCCCGCGCTCGGCCCCGGCCATCGCCGGTATCTGGATGGACGCGATCGAGTCGCTTGCCCTCGCTCAGATCCGGGACCGCAACGCTCTCACGAAGTTGGATCAGGCAGAAGCACGGCTTGCTCGGGGCTCGAACGACGAGCCCGTATGGCCGTGGATCTTCCGCTTCGATGAGCGGAAGCTAGCCGGGTTTCGAGCGCAGGCCGCCGGCAAGCTGGGGCGAGTGAAGGTTGCCGAAAAGGCGTTGCAACTAGCACATGATCCGCAACAGGCACCAAAGCCACGTGCCGTAATGGACGTCTTGCGGGCGGGCGTGCTGGCTCAGTCCGGCAGGGTGGACGAGGCGTGCAGGCTTGCCGCCGATGCGTTCGGGGTGGGACAGACCTTCGACTCAGAGCGCGTCACGCGGGCTGTAGCCGCATTCCGGAACACCCTCGGCACGCGGTCATGTCGTGCCGTGGCCGAGCTGGACGAACGGCTGTACGCGACCTACCGGGAGGAGCTTTGATGCGTGTGGCGGTAAGTGGTCACCGGGGGCTGTCGCCGGAGGTGTCCGCGCTGGTCGTCGCTGGAATCGAGGCGCAGTTGGAACGAATCGTGCCCGTCGGCTCCGGCCTTACCGGAATTTCGTGCCTTGCCGACGGCGCGGATCAGCTATTCGCCGCTACGGTACTGGACCGTGGGGGAAGCCTAGAGGTTGTCGTGCCCGCGGCAGAGTACCGTGATGGGCTCCCGGACGCCGCGAAACCGCAGTATGACGAGCTTCTGAGCCGCGCGGGCCGCGTGCACCGCTGCCGTCACCGGGAGTCGACTCCCGAAGCGCACATGGATGCAAGTCGCTTTATGGTGGATCATGCCGACCACCTCATTGCGGTGTGGGACGGTGAGCCGGCGCGGGCGTATGGCGGAACGGCGGACGTGGTGCAATACGCCCGGGAGAAAGGACTCCCGGTGGCGATCGTCTGGCCGGAAGGCGCCTACCGCGATTGATTCGGTTTTCGTGGGTTGCAGGCGGCGGGCGTTCCTGGGTGGGAACGCCCGCCGCGGCCAGCCACGACGACGCGGTTTCGAGGGACACCGGGGCGGGTTCGGCGGCCGGGTACCCGGCGGCTCGGGGTGGGGTCGGGGCGGTCATGCCGCACCCCGCTTGCCGCGTGAGCTGGTCAAACGTCCCGGTAGCGGGTCACCGGGAACCAGGGTGGGGCGGTTCGCGTGGTGCATCGTCCGGCCCACACACTTCTCTGACCTGCGGCTCTTGGCCGTACCACAGTCGTCATGCGAACCAGTTGATCGAGGGTCCGAGTCTTTCCTGGCGAGCGAGCGATGCTGCATGCATAATGAATGCATGGTTGCTCTCCAGATTCGGGACGTGCCGGAAGAAGTGCGAGACGCCCTGGCAGCCCAGGCCAGGGCGCGCGGGCAGTCACTCCAGGCATACCTGCTGGAACTGGTGGAGACGCAGGCTCGACGGCTGCGCAACACGACGGCCCTCGATCGCTTCGCCGGCCGATCCGACGGTGCTCGCTCTCTGCTGGGGGAGAGCGCCGCAGAGTTGAACGACCAGCGGGAGCAGCGCGGACCGTGGGGAAGCGCCGCGTGATCGTCGTGGATGCGTCGGTTCTGGCCGACGCTCTGGTCGATGATGGGCCGGTCGGGGACGCGGCGCGGGCGGAACTGACCGGAGATCCGCACTGGGCCGCGCCGAGTCATCTTCTGGTCGAGGTCATGTCCGTGATCAGAGGCAAGGTCCTCGGTGGGAAGCTCGGCCTTGCCCGGGCTCAGGAGGCGATCGACACCCTGCCTTCGTTGGTCATCGACGAGGTTGGCGTCGCGACGCTGGTTGACCGGATGGGGACTGTACAAATAACGGCTGATCGACCGATCAAGGGAGAGACGCCAGATGACGACCGAGACCACCGTGGGACAGCCGGCCGTGGAGCCGGTGGGTGCGGTCACGGATGAGCAGTTGATCGCGATGCTGGTCGATCGGGCTCGTGGTGACGGGTTGAAGCTGACCGGCGAGGGTGGGCTGCTGCAGCAGCTGACGAAGCGGGTCCTCGAGTCGGCGTTGGATGGGGAGATCACCGACCACGTCGGCTACGACAAGCACGACCCGGCGGGTCGGGGTAGCGGGAACACCCGTAACGGCAGCCGGACCAAGACGGTGCTCACCGACGTCGGGCCGGTCGAGGTGCGGGTCCCACGCGACGCCGCCGGGACGTTCGAGCCGCAGATCGTGCGTAAGCGGCAGCGGCGTCTGACCGGCGTCGACGACATGGTCCTGTCGCTGTCGGCCAAGGGCCTGACCCACGGCGAGATCGCCGCGCACCTGGCTGAGGTCTACGGCGCTGAGGTGTCGAAGCAGACCATCTCCACGATCACCGACAAGGTCATGGACGGCATGGCCGAGTGGCAGAACCGGCCCCTGGACCGGGTCTACCCGGTCGTGTTCATCGACGCCATCAACGTCAAGATCAGGGACGGTCAGGTCGCGAACCGGCCGATCTACCTCGCGATGGCGGTCACCGTCGACGGCCACCGCGACATCCTCGGTATCTGGGCCGGTGACGGCGGCGAGGGCGCCAAGTACTGGCTGCACGTGCTCACCGAGTTGAAGAACCGCGGCGTGGCCGACGTGCTGATGCTGGTCTGTGACGGGCTCAAGGGACTGCCGGAGACGGTGGAGACGGTGTGGCCGCGCACGATCGTGCAGACGTGTGTGGTGCACCTGCTGCGCAACTCGTTCCGCTACGCCGCCCGGCAGGACTGGGACAAGATCGCCAAAGCGCTGCGGCCGGTCTACACCGCGGCGACCGAGGACGCCGCCACCGAGCGGTTCCTCGAGTTCGCCGAGGCGTGGGGCCGTAAGTATCCGGCGATCGTGAAGCTGTGGGAGAACGCGTGGGCGGAGTTCGTGCCGTTCCTCGCCTTCGACGTGGAGATCCGCAAGGTCATCTGCTCCACGAACGCGATCGAGTCCGTCAACGCCCGTATCCGCAGGGCCGTGCGAGCTCGTGGCCACTTCCCGAACGAGCAGGCCGCACTCAAGTGCGTCTACATGGCCTTGATGAGCCTCGACCCGACCGGAGCCGGCCGCCGACGCTGGACCATGCGCTGGAAAGCACCACTGAACGCCTTCCAGATCGCCTTCGAAGGCCGGCTCACCCCGGCCAACAACTGACCACCTCAACAACCAAGATCAGCCGTTAACTTGACACTCCCGAGTTCGACAGTTGGTGGGCATGCGGGGCGGATCGGCGGCGGATCCGTGCAGGTGAGAGGGCTGGCACCCATCGGAGACTGTCCAGAGGCGTGGGCAAACGGATTTGCCGTGGGTCTTGTTCTGGCCAGGCTTGTTGTCTGATGATGCGGGCATGTACTTGCGGAAGATCCAACGGCGGAACAAGGACGGGTCGGTGGTGCGATACCTCCAACTCGCCCACAACCGACGGGTCGGCGGCACCACGCAGGCCGAGGTGCTGGTCAACTTCGGCCGCGAGGACCGTCTGGACGTCGACGGGTTGCGCCGCCTGGTCGCCTCCATCAACCGCTACCTCGGCGAGGAGGACGAGGTCGCCGCGTCGCTGGGCGCCGAGGAGGCCGGGCCGCTGACGGTGGAGTTCTCCCGGCCGCTCGGGGCGAGCTGGCTGCTCGACGGGCTGTGGAAACTGTTGGGCATCGACACCGCCCTGGCCTCCCGCATCGACGGGCGCAAGTTCCGCACCGACGTCGAGCGCACGATCTTCGCGCTGGTCGCCAACCGGGCCATCGCCCCCGCCTCCAAGCTCGCCGCCGCCGAGTGGGCCACCCGCGACCAGGTCATCCCCGGCCTGGACGCACTGGCCGAGCAGCACGCCTACCGCGCCATGGACCTGCTCGTCGCCGCCGATGTCCACGCCGCCGTGCAGGAAGCGGTGTTCTTCTCCGCCGCACACCTGCTCAACCTCGAAGTCGACCTGGTCTTCTTCGACACCACCTCCACCTACTTCGAACGCGACACTGCGGACGACCCGGACGGCGAGAGCTCCAGCCTGCGCCAGTACGGGCACTCCAAGGACCACCGCAAGGACCTGCCCCAGATCGTCATCGGACTGGCCGTCACCCGCGAGGGCATCCCCGTGCGCTGCTGGACCTGGCCCGGCGGCACCAACGACCAGACCGTGATCACCGAGGTCAAGGACGGCCTGCGCGACTGGCGGCTCGGCCGGGTGGTCACCGTCTGCGACACCGGATTCTCCTCCGAGGCCAACCAGTCCTACCTGCGCCGGGCCGGCGGCCACTACATCACCGGCATCAAGATGCGCGAAGGCTCCCACCGCGCCGACCAGGCCCTGGCCCGCCAGGGCCGCTACCAGGAAGTACGCGACAACCTGCGCGTCAAAGAGGTCCGCCTCGACGGCGACGAGGGCAGACGCTTCATCATCTGCCACAACCCCACCGAGGCCGAACGCGATGCCGCCCGACGCGAAGACCAACTCACCGCGATCCGCGAGGAGTTGACGCGCATCAAGACCGCCCGGGAAGCCGACGCGACCAAGGCGAAGGCCAAGGCCGCCAAGACCGGCAAGCGCCCCACGGCCCCCTCGGACGCCCCGCACCGCAAGGCCGAGTGCGCGCTGCGCGACCACCCTGCCCTCGGCCGCTGGCTCAAGCAGCACCCCACCACCGGACGGCTGTCCATCGACACCGCCAAGGTCGCCGCCGAGGCCCGCCTGGACGGCAAGTACCTCCTCGCCACCAGCGACCCCGACCTGTCCGCCGAGGACATCGCGCTCGGCTACAAGAACCTCCTCGAAGCCGAACGCGCCTTCCGCACCCTGAAATCCACCCTCGACCTGCGGCCGGTCTACCACCGCCTCGACGAGCGGATACGCGCTCACGTGCTGCTGTGCTGGCTCGCCTTGCTACTGATCCGCGTCGCTGAGCGCCGCACCCAGCAGTCCTGGCCCAAGATCGCCGCCGAACTCGGCCGGATCCACCAGGTCACCCTCTCCGGCCCGGCCGGCAGCCTCCAGCAGACCACCCGGCTCACCGACACCCAGACCAAACTCTTCACCGACTGCGGTGTCCCGCTCCCGCCAAAGATGAGCAGCCTCAAGACCGCCGAATAGCCGCTGAGCTGGGAAAACAGGATCCGGAGCCGTGGGCAAACGGCCCCGAAGCCTCCCCACGCCCATCGCCCCAGGTCAACCCGCAGATCCGCCACCGCCGCATGCCCGCCAACCGTCGAAGCCGGGGTCCTCGGCCTGGCCGCCGGCACCGCCGCCCGCAGCGGCGGCAGCTTCCTCGCCGAACGCTACCGGCGCATCGTCAAACGCCGCGGTAAAGGCAAGGCCCTCGTCGCCGTCGCCCGCTCCATCCTGGTCATCATCTGGCACCTGCTCGCCGACCCGACCGCCCGCTACCAGGACCTCGGCCCCGACTACTACGACCGGCGCGTCAACACCGACCGCAAGCTCAACACCCTCGTCCGGCAACTCGAAGCCCTCGGCCATACCGTCACCCTCAACGCCACCACCTGACCGACCCGCCACCAACCGGTCCAGGCGCCGCCGGCCCGGTGATACCGCCTGCCCAAACCCCGACGTGGTCAAGGTCATTTTCCGGTCAGAGCGACAGCTCACGACACGCTAGTTTGAGGGTACCCAAATGCAGAGGAGAGCCCGTGGGTAACGTGGTCATGTACAGCTCGGTGTCGGTGGACGGCTTCATCGCGGACGAGAATGATCAGCCCGGACCGCTCTTCGACTGGTTGACCAGCGGCGACGTGCCGTTGGACGAGAGCGGCGCGTTGAAGGTGTCGCAGACGTCCTACGACTACACCCGGCCGTACTGGGACCAGATCGGGGCGACCGTCGTCGGCCGCCACGTCTTCGACATGACGGACGGCTGGGACGGGAAACCTCCGGGCGGGGTCGACCACGTGGTCGTCGTGACGCACCGGCCGGAGCCTGAGGGCTGGGACTCCGAGGCGCCGTTTCACTTTGTCGACGGTGTCGAGGCAGCCGTGGCCAGGGCACAGGAGCTTGCGGGCGGCCGTGTGGTCGAGGTCGCTGCTGGAGAGGTCGGTGGTCAGGTGCTCGCCGCGGGCCTGGTCGACGAGGTACGCATGGACGTCGTACCCGTCGTGTTCGGGTCCGGCAAGCGCTACTTCGGGTCGGTCCACGTGCAGCACCTGTTGGAGGATCCTGAGGTGGTGGTTCAGGGCAACCGGGTGCTTCACCTGCGCTATCGGACGCGCCGTCGACCGATCTGAGCGCGTACGCGGGTACTGAGATCGCGAACGAGGCGGCGGGTGCAGCGCTCGGCTGGTAGCCGGCGGCGCGGACGATGTCCGGGCAGGTTAGCGTCGAGCCGTGAGCACACCGCGCCTACTTCCCGCCGACAGCGGCATCGCCGAGGCGGCTTCAGTTCTGCGTACCGGCGGGTTGGTGGCCTTCCCCACCGAGACGGTGTACGGGCTGGGTGCGAACGCCCTGGACGCTCGGGCCGCGGCCCGGATCTTCGAGGCGAAGGCGCGGCCGAGCTTCGACCCGCTGATCACGCACCTGGCCGAGGCGGCGGAACTGGAGAAGCTGGTCGGCGCGGTGCCGGTGGCGGTGGCGGCGCTGGCCGAGCGGTTCTGGCCTGGTCCGCTGACGCTGATCGTCGATCGACCGACAGTGATCCCACCCATCGTGACGTCCGGGCTGGCTACGATGGCCGTCCGGGTGCCGGATCACGACGCCGCGCGGGCGTTGATCGCGGCAGCGGGGGTGCCGGTGGCGGCGCCGAGCGCCAACCGGTTCGGGCAGCTCAGTCCCACCCGCGCCGAGCACGTGGTGCGCGGCTTGGGCGCTGCGGTGGACGTGGTACTCGACGGGGGGCCGACCCGTTGCGGCATCGAGTCGACGATCGTGGACGTGCGTGAGGGCCGCCCGGTGGTGCTGCGGCTGGGCGCGCTGCCGATGGAGGCGCTGGCGGACGCGGTCGGGCCGGTCGTCGTCCGCCCAGGAAGCTCGGGGCAACCGGTCGCGCCCGGGTTGCTGGCGGCGCACTACGCGCCGCGTACGCCGTTGCGGTTGGCGGCGGCTGCGGGGCCGGCGGTCGGCGATGGCGCCCGGCGGGGCTTCCTGGCGTTTCGGGGCCGGCCGGTCGGCGAGTGGGCCGCGGTGGAGGTGCTCTCCGTCGCCGGCGACCTCACCGAGGCGGCGGCACGACTCTTCGACGCGTTGCACCGGCTGGACGCCGCCGCGGTCGATGAGATCGTTGTCGAGCCGGTGCCCGAGACGGGCATCGGCCGGGCGATCAACGACCGGTTGCGCCGCGCCGCCGCCACCTGGCATTGAGCGGCCGGGCTGTGGCCAGCTTCCGCGTCATCGCCGGTGGTGCGGGGGGTCACTTCCGGATGCGTCAGGTTGCTCTGATCCGGAACCGTTCAGGCCAAACTGTTCGGGCCCGAAACGTCCGGGCCCGAAACGTTCGGGCCCGAAACGTCCGGGCCTGAACCGTCGGGGCTGGGCGGCCCGCCGCCAGGCCAGCGGCGCAACCGGCGCAGCAGGTCGGCGTCCGGGCGCAGCGGCAGGCGGTGCAGCAGATCGACGGTGGGCGGGGCCGGTAGCCGCTCCACCAGCCGGGCCACCGCGCCGTTGGCCAGGGTGGCGCCGACCGCTGAGCCGGTAGCGATCGTCCAGCCGATCGGCCCGAGCGGCGTGCAGCCGAAGAACTGGCTGAGGCCGGGGGTCTGCACAACCAACACGAGCACGCCCACCGAACCGGCGGTGGAGACGAGGACGCCGGGGGTGGCGCCGCCGGCCAGCAGGGTCTGGCCGAGCTGGGTGCCGACCAGGGACACGAGAGCGATGGTGCCGGCTCTGCGAGGTGTCCCGGCCGCCCATCGGGCCAGCGCCCAGCCGGCGGTGGCGCCGAGTGCGGTGGAGGTCGCCCGGACCCCGATCTCCTGGTTCAGGGTGGTGCCGAGGGAGGTGTCCGGGCCCTCACGGAGCAGGTCTTCGCCGTGCTCCGGCGGGCGGACCGCGATGGCCAACGCGGGTGCCAGGTCGGTGAGCAGGTTGACCAGCAGCAACTGTCGGCCGTTGAGGGCGGAGCGCCCGTCGACGGCGGCGGTGACGATGCTGAACGCGATCTCCCCGAGGTTGCCGCCGACGAGGATGCTCAGCGCGTGCCGGACCGACGACCACATCGCTCGCCCCTCGACGAGGGTGGCGATGATTGTCTCCAGCCGGTCGTCCATGACGACCAGGTCCGCCGCGGCGCGGGCGGCGGGGGTACCCCGCTGGCCGAGTGCGATGCCGACATCGGCGAGGCGGATGGCCGGGGCGTCGTTCGCGCCGTCGCCGGTCATCGCCACGCACCGGCCGTATGCCTGCAACGCTTGAATGATCCGAACCTTGTGGGCGGGGGTGCACCGGGCCACGACATCCGTGTCTACCAGACGGGCGGCCAGCGCCTCGTCGTCGAGGTCGTCGAGGTCGGCGGCGGTGACCACCTGCTGGCCGTCGCCCTGGCTGATCACGGAGGCGATCGCCTTGGCGGTGGCGGGATGGTCACCCGTGATCATGATGGTGTGCACGCCGGCTTTGCGGATGCTCGCGACGGCCGGTGCGGCGCTGGCCCGGATCCCGTCACCCAGCGCGAGGATGCCGACGAAGGTCAGGTCCCGGATGTCGTCGTCGGTTATCGTCTCGTTGGCCACGGTCCGTTCGGCCACGGCGAGGACCCGTTGCCCGGCACCGGCGTGCCGGTTCAGGTCGTCCTGCACAGCGGCCATGGCCGCCTCGTCCATCGGTGCCATGCCGATCGCGGTACGGCGGTTCACACAGCGGGGCAGCACGGTCTCCGGCGCGCCCTTGAGGCTGAGCAGCAGGCTGCCGTCGCAGGCGCCGACGGCGGCGTGGTAGCCGCGGGACGGTTCGAAGGGCAGCACCCCGACAGCGTGCCAGGCCGACGCGCCGGTCTGCTCCACCGTGTCTGTCTGCCGCGCCGCCCGGCGTACCGCCCGATCGGTCTGTTCCGGGAGCTGCTCCGGGTCTTCGGCGTCGGGGGTGGCGCGCAGTGCGACCGCGAGGACCGTGCGCAGGTGGTCGTCGAGCTGGTCGACGGGGGCGTACCGGTCGCCGTCGCCGACGCCGGTGAGCACCAGCCTGCCCTCGGTCAGCGTCCCGGTCTTGTCGAAGCAGAGGACGTCGACCCGCCCCAGCGTCTCGATCGTGCGTGGGTTGCGAACCAACGCGCCGTGCTCGGCCAGCCGCCGGGCCGCGGCCAGTTGCGCGGCGCTGACCAGGAACGGCAACCCCTCCGGCACCGACGCGACGGCCAGGTTCGCGGCGGCCGCAGCCGTCTCCGCCAGCGGCACGCCCCGGACCATGCCGGCGCCGGCGACGGCGACCGCGGACCCGAGTGCGAGCGGTATGGACTTGCCGGTCAGCCCGCCGAGCCGGGCCTCCACGCCGCCACTGGGCGGGGCGTTGCGGGCCATCGCCATGCTGCGCCCGGCCTCGGTGTCGGCGCCGGTGGCGACGACGATCGCCCGGCCGTGCCCGGCGGCGACGGTGGTGCCCTCGTACACCATCGAGCGACGCTCGGCGACGGCGGTCGCGGCGACCGGCTGGTCACTCTTGCCCACCGGCAGCGACTCGCCGGTCAGCGAGGACTCGTCGGCCTCCAGCCCCACGGCCTCCAGGACCCGGCAGTCCGCCGGTATGGCGTCGCCTGGTTCAAGGACGATCATGTCGCCCGGGACCAGGTCGTCCGCGGGCAGCACCTGGTCTCCGCCGTCCCGCCGGACCCGGGCGGTGATCGCTGAGCGGGACAGCAGCTCGGCCAGGGACCGTTCGGTGTTGCGCTGGTGCACTGCGCCCACCAGAGCCGACCCGCCGACCACTCCACCGACCAGGGCGGCGTCGACGAGCGAGCCGAAGGAGGCGGACAACACGGCCCCGGCGGCGAGGACCGGGGTCAGCGGATTGGCCAACTCGTCGAGGAAAGCGCGGAGCAGGGTGGCCGGCGCGTCACCGTCGGGTCCCGCGCCCGAGCGCCGCCGGCCGGCCTCGGTCGACGTCAGGCCGTCGGGGGTGCTGTCGAGTTGGTCGAGGACGGTGCTGACCGGCATCAGGTGCCAGGGAACCGCCTTCACCGGGGCCGGTGCGTCGGCGGGATTGGGCAGGTGGTGGGCGCGCCACACGCCGTTGGCGAATGCCAGTGCGGCCGTCCCGTTGACCGCGGCCAGGGTCCGGATCGGAAGCAGTTCCGTCGCGGCGGTGAGCGCGGAGAGCGCGCCGAGGCCCGTGCCGGCGAGCGCGAGCCGGATGTTCTGCACGGTCATCCGCCGCGCCACCCCGACCGCCTCCACCACCAGCGCGGCCACTCGCGGGTCCGTGCCGACCAGTAGGTGTGCCCCCCACGGCGGCAGGTCCTCGTCGCTGGCGGCGCCGAGACCGCAGTCGGCGGCGCCGAGCGCTAACCGGTCGTCGGAAACCAGCATCACCACGGCACCGTCCCGCTGCAGCTGGCGTACCGTTCCGGCGAGCCGGTCGCCGCCGGGCAGGCTGGCGTCGGCGAAGTCGTACCGGTCGGGTTCGTCGCCGGCCACGACCAGCCGCAGCCCCGCCCGCCGGGCGGCGGTCGGCAGAATGTTCGCGCCGGGCGCCGGTTCGGTCTCCACCCGCAGCACCGCGACGAGCTGGTCGCCGTGCGTCAGGCCGAGCATCCGGCCGCCCGCCGCCCGTAGCCGGCCGACCGCCGCGGTGTCGCCGGGGTCCGCTACGCCGAGCGCCTCCGTCGGGCCGATCCGCCAGCCGTCGGCCGCGCGGCACGCGCCGGGGCTGTCCGGGTCGAACAATGCGAACGCCTGGGCGGCGACGTCGCCCGGGTCCGCGCCCGCGAGAGGTACCAGGTCGGCGAGCATGCCGCGGTCGGAACCGAGGATCGCGGCGTCCAGCACCAGCGTGTCGATCCGGTCCAGCTCCCGCAGGACGCTGCGGTCCATCGCAATGACGCCCCGTCGCGCCAGCAGGTTGCCGAGCTGGGCGGCGTACCCCTCGCGGCCGGATCCGGGGGCCTTTGGCAGGGTGGCGAGGCCGAGCGCGGCGGCCCGCTTGCCGCCCACCACGGGCGTCGCCGCCGCCGCGCCGACCGCACCTGCCTGCAGCATCCGCGTCAGGTACGTCTCCACCGGGCCGTCCGGCTTGGGTCGGGGCCGTTCGACGGGATGAGCCCGGGCGACGGCGCGCTCCGGGTCGCCGGTCAGCCGGGGTTCCGCCTTCGCCCACGCGGCGAGCTGGGCCCGTGCCTCGCCCCACTGCACCACCCGCTGGGCGCCGTCGAGCACGATGCCGGTCCACCCGCCGGTCAGGCCCTGCACCACCGCCTCGGCCAGCGGGAAGAGCAGGTCGGCGCGAGGGTCAGCGGGTAGCCCCCGAGCTGCGAGGGCGTGCAGCTTCGGATGCAGGTCGACGGCGGCGAGCAGGCCGGCGACCTCGCCTGGGGCCGGGGTGAGGGGGAGAATCCGGGTCGCGGCGGAGATGGTCAGGCCGAGCGCGTCGGACGCGAGCGCGCCGAGCGTACGGGGGGTCCTCGGACCCTCCTCGGGCGGATGCGGGGGTGGGATCTCCGGATCGGGCTCGTGTGGGCAGACGCGCTCGGCCCGGGACACGGCCGCGATCAGGTCGCGAAGTTTCGGTTCGGGCGCTTCGACGGCGACCACCACCCGGCTCGACGGTGCGTTCACCCGTGCCCAGGCCACGCCGGGCATCCGCTCCAGCGCCCTCTCGACCTGCTGGGCGAGGACGTCCCCGCCGTCCTGGCCGACGCCGTACACCTCGATGTGGTGCCGCCCTGGACGGGACCAGACCCGGCGTCGTGTCAGGCCGGTGACCCTGGCAAGCCGGACTGCTGCCGATCCGAGGTTCCGCGACGCCTCACCAACGACCTGCGGCACCGGGAGCGGTGGAAGCAGATGGCCGGCGACCCGACCCAGCGTCGTCATCGAGGCGTACGACGGGACAGGTGCCGGCCCGACCTTCCGGTGCTGCTGCTCCCGTCGTACTCCATCTCGCCTCCCACGCCTGGTTTCCGGCGGCCTGCCTTCCCGGCCGGACGTCCGTTATGCCCCGGCAACCAGGGAAGTTCCGCAGCCCGGGCTGGCATGGGCCGCCGCATCTGTGGAATCCCGGATGCTGTCGTCGTCTTTGGGAGGCCGGAATGAGCACGTTGACACGGGAACTCAGCGGGGGGCGCGAGACGATCCGGGCGTTCAACCGCCGGGTCGAGATCCCGATGCTGGGTGAGATTGCGATCCCGCCACCGGACAAGCTGGCGTACTACATGGGTTTGGGGGTACTTGCCGCGGTCCGGGTCATCGAGTGGCCGATGGCACTGGTGATCACCGCCGGTCACCTGCTCGCCGACCAGCACCTGTCTGGACTGACGAAGGGCTTCGGGGAGGCGCTGGAGTCCGCCTGAGCGACCGGCATCACGCTTGACCTCAACCGCGGTTGAGGTCGCACGTTGGACGGGTGCCGTGCCGGTGGCGCTACGCGATCGGCACGGCACCGCCGAAGGGTCGTCCGGCCGGTGCTCCGATCCGGCTCGGCTGTACTCGGCGGCACCGGGGCGAGTTCCGCACTGTTGCACATCGGGGGGCAGCAGCGTGGGCTCGCCGCCGGAGCGCTGGCCGGTCGGGGCTGGTCGGGGCCTGCTGGTCAGCGAGTCCCGGCTCCTGCCCGGGGGGTTCTTGCCGGGTTCGGTGCGGAACCCGCGGGTGCCGGTGCGCGTCCCCGGCCGGCTGCGCCGGGAGTTGGCACGGTCGCCCGATCACCGGGGCGATCCTGGAGGGCATCCGGATTCTGGTCGGAGCGCCTGACGGACACGTACGGGTGAACGTACGAACAGTGAACCTTCGACGGTTCACATTCGGTTTACCGTGGCGCCATGTTTGCCTTGGTGACCACCGTGATTCTGTACGTCGGCGGGTTCGTCTTCCTCTACGGCGTGATCCGGCTCGCGATCCGGCACGCGTTGGAAGAGATGGAGGCGCGCCGGATCCAAGCCGAGCGCGCCGAGGAGTCCGCCGCTGCCCGGGATCGCACCCTGCTCCGCGAGAACGGCTTCCTCGCCGGCAGTTGAGGTGCACGGAAGACCCCACGTGACGCCGCCGGTGGAGGAGAGGGGCATTCTTGGCGCCCGGCCAAGCGATCATCGGCTACGTTGCACGTGAAACATGATGATCGTCAATATTTGTCAGCCGGACTCGCGACGGTGTACCTCCGTCAGGGCGGCGAGTAAGGTCTCCGGCTCTTGGGCGCCGCTGAGGGCGTACTTGCCGGCCAGTACGAAAGTCGGGACGCTCGTGACGCCGAGCTGCCGCGCGGCGGCCAGATCGGCGTGGATCTCGGCGACCCGCTCGTCCGAGTCGAGGAACGCCCGCGCCTCGGCGGTGTCCAAGCCGACCTCGCCGGCCAGTGCGGCCAACACGTCGTGCGAACCGACGGCTACGCCGTTTGTGAAGTGGGCACGGTAGAGTGCCTCGATCATGTCGGCGGCCCGCCCGCGTTCGGTGGCCCAGGAGACCAACCGGTGGGCGTCGAAGGTGTTCGCGGTGACGGCGCGGCCGAGGTCGAGTTTCAGTCCCGTGCCGGCGGCCACTCGGGTGACGTGGTCGGCCAGCTGCGTCGCGCGTTCCCGGCCGCCGAACTTCGCGGCCAGCGCGTCGACCACCGGAAGCGGCTCCGGCACCGGTGTCGGGTCGAGCTGGAAAG
This sequence comes from Micromonospora sp. WMMA1363, assembly GCF_030345795.1. NCBI lineage: Bacteria > Bacillati > Actinomycetota > Actinomycetes > Micromonosporales > Micromonosporaceae > Micromonospora > Micromonospora sp. WMMA1363. The sequence continues at coordinate 4,190,492 of NZ_JAUALB010000001.1, read as the reverse complement.
GCCGGTAGCGGATCGCCACGTCACCGTCGTACGACGCCAGTGCCTGCTCCAGCCGGCGCTTGCCGATGTAGCACCAGGGGCAGACCACGTCGGCGTAGATCTCGATCTCCACGTCGGGTGACAACTCGCGGATCACTCCGTCTGTTCCCGGACCTGCCGCTTGAGCCGGGCCAGGATCGCCGTGCCGCCGCGAACCCGCAGTGGGCTGATCGCCTGGGCGAGCCCCATCCGCTGGTAGAGGTCCTCGGGTACGGCCAGCACCTGTTCGGGGGTGGCGTCGGCGAGCCCCTCGGCGAGGATGCCGGCGAAGGCACGAGTGGTGGGCGCCTCGGGCGGGCAGTCGAACAGCGCCTCGACGGTCCCGTCCGGCGTGACGCGGGCGCGTAGGAAAAACGCGGTCTGGCACTCCGGAACCTGCTCCATGCCTTCGCGGTCGGCGTACTCGGGGGAAAGCGGCGGGATGACGTCGGCGTACTCCAGCAGCATCTCCAGAACGACGTCGCGGGGCGCGGCGGAGAACTCGTCGACGATCTCGGCCAGCCGGGTCGGCATCTCGGGCATCCTGCCAGGCTACCGGCGGCGTGGTGCCTGACCTGAACGCGAGCCGAGCCGGAGCACCCGGAGCTGGTTGGTCCGTTCACACCGTCGGGGCCTGTTCGCTGATCCGCCCCAGGGCGGACTGAGGGTCAAGCTGCATGGCAAGGTCGCCCAGGGACACGATCCCGACCAGCTTCCGTTCGTTGTCGCAGACCAGCACACGCCGGACGCCCCGCTCCCGCATGAGCGCCGCAGCCTCACCCGCCGTGCAGTTCTGCTCGATCATCACGACCTCGCGGGTGATGATCGAACCGATCGTGGTGCTGGCCGGGTCGCTCCGCTCGGCGACCGCCCGGATGACGATGTCCCGGTCGGTGAGCATGCCGGCGAGCGTGGCCCCCTCGGTGACGATCACGTCGCCGATGTCGGCCTCCTTCATCACCTTGGCCGCCTCGTCCAGGGTGGTCTCCGCCGGCAGGTAGATGACCCGCTTCGTCATCGCGTCGCTGACCCGGTAACCGGTCATGAGAGCCTCCAAGAGATCAGGCCGATCGGGATGCGATACCCCGTCATGCCTTGACTACACTCCACGCGCCTCGTCGACCAGGAATGTGACGAGGCCGTCCATCGGCAGATCGCCGCGCCCGCCGGTGACCCGGTCGCGCAGTTCGACGTACCCGTCGGCGAGACGGCGGCCGACCACGACGGTGCGCGGGATGCCGATCAGCTCCGCGTCGGTGAACTTCACCCCGGCGGAGACATGGGTTCGGTCGTCCACCAGCACCCGCAAACCGGCCGCGACGAGGCGCTCGCCGAGGTCGAGTGCCGCCTTCAGCTGCGGCCCCTTGCCGGCCGCCACCAGGTGTACGTCAACCGGCGCGACCGCCGCCGGCCAGACGAGGCCCCGCTCGTCGTGATGCTGCTCGGCGATCGCCGCGACCGCCCGGGACACGCCGATGCCGTAGCAGCCCATCGTGGGCCGAACCCGCTTGCCCTCCGGGCCGAGTACGTCGACGGTGAACGCGTCGGTGTAGCGGCGACCGAGCTGGAAGATGTGCCCGATCTCGATGCCCCGGCGCAGGGTCAGCTCACCGGCGGGGCAGGCCGGGCAGGGGTCCCCGGCGCGGACCTCGGCGGCCTCGATCATGCCGTCGGGCATGAAGTCCCGGCCGCAGACGACGTTCGTCGCGTGCCGGCCGGGCTCGTTCGCGCCGGTCAGCCACGCGGTGCCGGGCACCACCCGGGGATCGACCAGGTAGCGGAGACCGAGCTTGGCCGTGACCTGCGGTCCGATGTAGCCGCGGACCAGCTCGGGGTGGTCCGCCCAGTTACCGAAGACGGCGACGGTCGCCGGGGCGAGCGCGGCGTCGACCCGCTTGAGGTCGACCTCCCGGTCGCCGGACACGCCGATGACCAGCAGTTCGGTCTCCGCGACGGCTGGCCGGCGGACCGTGAGAACGACGTTTTTCAGGAGGTCGCCTGCGGCCCAGTCGTCCCGGCCGGCCAGCTGACGGGTGTTGGCCAGGTCGACCAGGCTGGCGATAGTCGGCGTCTCCGGGGTGTCGTGCACCTCCGTCGCCGGCCGCCCCTCCGGGTCGTCGGCTGGCGGGGCGGGTGTGGTGACCGCCTCGGTGTTCGCGGCGTAGTCGCACACCGTGCAGCCGACGTAGGTGTCCTCGCCGACCTCGGCCGTGGCCAGGAACTCCTCCGACGTCGAGCCCCCCATCGCCCCGGACATGGCGTGCACGATGGTGAAGTCGAGGCCGAGCCGTTCGAAGACCTTCTGGTATGCCGTCCGGTGCCGGTCGTAGGCGGCCTGGAGACCCACCTCGTCCAGGTCGAAGGAGTATGCGTCCTTCATCAGGAACTCACGCCCGCGCAGCAGACCGGCCCGGGGCCGTGCCTCGTCGCGGAACTTCGTCTGCACCTGGAAGAGCGTCACCGGGAAGTCCCGGTACGAGGTGAACAGATCCTTGACCAGCAGCGCCGCCAGTTCCTCGTGGGTCGGGGCGAGCAGGTACTCGGCGCCCCTGCGGTCGGCGAGGGTGAAGATGTCGTCGCCGTACTCCGTCCGCCGCCCGCTGGTCCGGTACGGCTCAGCCGGCAGCAGCGACGGGAAGTGCACCTCCTGGTCACCGATCGCGAGCATCTCGGCTCGGATCACCTCGGCGACCCGGTCGAGGACGAGTTTGCCCAGCGGCAGCCAGGTGTACCCGCCCGGGGCGGCGCGGTGGACGTAGCCGGCGCGCAGCAGCAGCCGGTGGCTCGGCACCTCCGCGTCCGCCGGGTCCGCAGCAGCAGGGTCGACATCCGTAGCAGCATTGCCGCAGCGTACGGCCGCGCCATCCGGAGCGGCGGGTTGTTTGTCACTCGGTCGAGGCATTCCTGCCGAACACTGCAACCCGCCGCAGGGAGCTGACGTAAAGGGAGCGTCAAGGACATGCGCCACCGGACCCCCAAGGACCGGTCCTGGAAGGAATCGCCCGATGAACCACGATGCTTTCCGGCTCGACCTCGTCGGCCCCGCTGACGTGGCCGGCCCGGTCCACGGGCAGGGCTCGGCTCGGCGTGCCGACCGGCGGTTCGGCGCCCGGCGAGCGATCGCCACCGTCGCCGTGGTCGCCGTGCCGGTCGGCCTGGCCACCGGGGTCGCGTTCGCGCTCACTTCCCGGGCGCCCGTGGCGGCGCCGGTGCCGGTCGACACCCCGTCGCTGGTCGCACCGTCACCCACGACTGATCACGCACCGGTGCCACCGCCGTCCGTGCTACCTGAGTTGCGCCTCGGCACCCGTTACCACCTGGGCCTGACCGGCCGGGCTGCCACCGTCTACGCCGTCCGGGCGGGAACCGCCGATGCCGACGTGGTGGTCAGCGTGCCGCTCGCCGACAACCCGTGTGTGGCGAACAGCATCACCGTCTCCCCCGATGCTCGGCGGCTCGCCTGGGTCCGTGGCGGCGACGCCACCGGGATGGGCACGCTGGTGACCGCCGACGTCGACGGCTCGAACCAACGGACGCTGGCGACCGGCGTCAACTGCCTCGGCAGCACCGCTCTGGTGTGGCAGGGAGGGGACCGGCTGCTGGTGCGGCAGCGGATGGGCGCCTTCCTGCTGCTGGATGTGGCGGCGGGCAGGCCTGTGGACCGCGATCCGGGCCCGGAGCGGGACCACTGCTGGTCGCCTGACGGCCGGTGGCTGGCGGCGGTCTCGGCGGGAGGGCCGCACGTCACCGGTCCCGACGGCAACCGTACCTACCACTACACCCCGCCGTGGGCCGAGGCCCAGCGGTACAACGGCTGGGCGGCCCGGAGCGTGTCGATGGACGGCCGGTACGTCGCGGTCGGCTGGAAGGACACCCAACCGGCCCGGATGGACGGTAGCTTCGCGGTGGTCGACCTGCCCGTCGAGGGTGAGGTGACCAGCATCCACTTCACGGCGGACCGCCGGATCCTGGTACGGACGCCGGACCGGATCACCGTGCTGGACTCCCGGCTCCAGGCCATCGGCCAGGCCACCGAGCCGGCCAGTGTCCGGCCGTTGACGCTGCTGGCGTACGCGCCGGACTGAGTAGCGATCCTTGGGAGCTGTGTCCTTCTCCGGCTGAACGCTCGGGTGCGCCGATGCCGATCGGCGCCCGACGGGTTGATCTCGTGGTGCCGGCAACCCTTTCGGCTTGGAGTGGCGTCTGGGTAGGCGTCACGATGATGGACCGCCTCACCCCAAGGATCGGCTCGTGTGGACCCTCTGCTGACTGAGTTCGACTCGTTCGTCCGGACCCGGACGTCCGCGCTTCTACGGTCGGCGTACCTGCTGACCGGTGACCAACATTTGGCCGAGGATCTCGTCCAGTCGGCTCTCGCCCGTACGCACCGGTCGTGGAACCGGCTGCATCACAGTGGGAACGCCGAGGCGTACACCCGCAAGACCATGTATCACCTGCAGGTTTCCTGGTGGCGACGTCGCCGGGTGGCCGAGTCGATGCCGGGCGACCTGCCCCAGCCCCGCTCTGGCGACTCGTTCCCCGACCATGCGCAGCAGACCACGCTGCGGATCACGTTGCGGATCGCGTTGGCCCGGCTCTCCGTGAAGCAGCGGGCTGTGCTGGTGCTGCGGTTCTTCGAGGACCGCTCCGAGGTCGAGGCCGCAGACCTGCTTGGCGTCACCGTCGGCACCGGGAAGATGCACCATCAAAATAGGTCTACTCCTACCCAATCTACGCGATGGTGTTTATGCCGCCCTCGCTAGTCGAGCAGCCCGCGTGTGGCGCTCGCGAGGTTGGCGAGCCTTTCGTCTGCGCGGTGGCGTCGGTGTTTGACCCATTCCTTGCCTTCGGCGGCGATGCCTTCGAGGACGTGCAGGGTGTGACTGAGCCCGGCGGCGTCTAGCGACAGCTCAGCGATCTTGGTGGGGTCCTCGTCGTGCTGGAGCGTCCCGTTGTCAGGATCGCTCACTCGGATTGAGATGGGTTCTCCGTTGAACAGAGTCAGCTCGAAGGTCTGCTGTCGGGTGGCGATGCCGTCGATCCGTACGGCGGCGACGGCGTCGAAACGGTAGTTGAGCCGTTGGGTGGTGCGGCTTGCGGAGGTTTCGAAGTCGAGATCGATGTTGACCTGCCGGACGCCGTCGTCGGTGAGGAGAAACAGCAGCAGGCGGTACCGGGAGTACCGCCATGGTCCTTGCGGGTAGCGGGCCTTTTTGCAGGAGGGTGCCGGCGCCTCGATGAAGGCGTGGGCGATTACCTGGCTGGGGCGGAGTCGGTACTGCTGCATGGCCTGGTCGACCAGGACTTTGCGGTCGCTTTCCAGCCAGGTGGCCATCTCGGTGTCCGACGGCTTGTCGGACAGCTTGTGGCACCACCGGCGGTATGCCGCCCAGCGGGCCGTGTCCTTGTCGTTGCGTTCCGCATCGTCGTCGGCGACCCTGCGATGCTCGGCGACGATCCGGAACGACGAGCGCACCGCCGGCACCGCGGACGCCACCGCGAGCAGGAACCAGCCTGTGCCGGACAAGGGGGCGCTGGTCACGACGGCAAGAACGGCCCAGAGGCTCCCTGCCGCAAGGAGGGCCAGTCCGCCGACGTGGAGGGCCGTGGTCCTGGCGGGGTTACGCAGCTGCTGGCGGTACGACGTCAGCGTGTCTCGGTCCCATTGCCCTCGGACATCTCCCACCAGGTGTCGGACAAGCCAGGCGACCCGTTCGGCGTCGATGCGCTGTTCCCGGTAGAGCTCGACGACCTCGTCGCGGAGGTGCCGCCGGATCCCCGCCGTCTGGTCGAGCCAGTAGGCTCGGTCGGTTCCTTCGGGCACGTACCGGCGGAAGTAGCGGTCGAAGGGCCGGTCCACCTTGCGGACGAAGCCTCCCGGTGGTGCATCTCGTCGCCGCTGCCGGGGTGGACGGATCTGGGCTTCCTTTGCGCGCAGCCGTGTTCCGCGGTAGTACCGGTCCGCCCCACCGACGCAAAACGCGGCCAGTCCGACCAGGGCGGCGAGGAGACCGAGGAACGGGTCGAGCGTGCCGCGGGCCGTCACCAGCACGATCATCTGCACCACGGCGAGAGTGAACACGGCCGCGCCGGCGCCGGCGCGTAGCCAGTCGCGCAGCGCAACAGCAGCGGGTTGCACCGGTAGGGTCCGAGGCTGCGCGGGTGTGGGGTGAAAGAACTTCCAGACGCGGTTGAATCGGTCCTCCGCCGTGCGCTGCGAGTCCGCCAGGACGACGGACTTCCGCCACATCTCTTCTTGCATCGCGCCTTCGAGTAGTGCCTCGAGGTGGCCGTAGATCCCGTCGCGTTGACGCCGGTTCAGCGCGTCGATTTCCTTAACCACGAGGTCTGTCTCAGCGGCGCTGACCGGGGCCAGGAGGTGGATGATTACCTTCAACCCCGCAGTCCACTCGTCATGGTCGTCGAGATGGGGCAGGCTGGCGCAGATGGCGGTGAGGCGATCCAGCTCCTCGGGGGCGAGTTGGCGCAGGGTACGTCCGCTCAACAGGGCGATCAGCCGGTAGAACTGGACCTCCGTGGTCACATACCCACCTGCGACCGCCTCTTCGATGAGCTCGCGCGCCTGATCACGAACCCGCGCGTCGAGATACCTCAGCGCGAAGGCGAATTGCTGCTCCGGACTCGGGCTTGGCGGCAGCCGGTAGAAGTTGATGTCACCGTGGACTACGCCTGCCTGTACGTCGACATGCGCATCTCCTTGGGCGACGTTGTTCGCGGTCGGAGTCGTCATCACAGATCCCGCACCACGGCGATGATCGCCGCGAGCCGCGCGGCCAGCTCAGACACGTCGGCGACCAGGCCCCGCAACCGCTTGAGCGCGACCATCAGGCCGCTCTTCTTCTCGGGTGTGCCCGCCGAGACGCATGCCGTCGCCGCTTCCAGTTCCGCCTCTGCGGCGGCGTAGGTCTCTTCGTCCAACTGTCCGTCGAGGTGGGCCTGCTTGAGGTGAGTTCGCAGGTCCGCGATGCTCGCTGCCAAGTCGATCGGCTGATCGGCGCCAGCGCCGACGGTGACGTTGCCGTAGATCTGCCCGGCCTGCACCCCGACGTGGGCGTTCCCGGTGGCGATGTTGCGGTTGGTCATTGGCATCGTGGGGCTCCCGTCCCGGTCCGCGCCGCCTCGGCTGGCCGGCCCGTCGATGATCAGTTCTCGCGCCAGTGCGGTGGCGAACGCGGCGGCATGGCGTGCGGCCTTCGGTTGCCAGTCCTGTCCGTCCGTGGCTGCCTTGCTGCCGTCCGCGTGGTCGCTGATGCCGCGCACGACCACCACGGGCAGGGAACGGTTGAGATGGCCCGCCTGGGCCACACCGGCCGCTTCCATCTCGATCGCTACCGCGTCGTTGTAGTGCTGGCGGATCCAGCGGGCCTGTTCCGAGATTCCCGAGTCCTGCACCACTTCCCCTGCGGCAATTGGACCGAAGTGGACTCTGGGCGCTGCGCCTACGGGAAGACCACGACGCCACGCGGCGGACCTGTCGACGTGGTGGGCGATCTGGTCGGCCTCGTGGGGGATCTCCCACGCCTTCGGTCGGGCCTTCAAACCGTCGTCCTCGCTGGTGCCGCCGTGGTAGGCGTAGATCTTGCTGGCGACGACGACATCACCGAGTCGAATGTTGGGCCAAAGGCCACCGGCGACCCCCACGAACAGCACAGCGGCCGGGGAGAACTCGGCCATCGCCCGCTCGGCGAGCACCGCAGCCGGATGATTGCCCTTACCGACCAGCCCCAGGGCGACCCGGCAGTCGCTTTGGCCGATCCGGCCGACCTCGAAGCGGGTGCCGGCGGGGTGCCGCCGTACACGTAGGTCGGTCAGTTGGTCGCGGACCGCTGCGTATTCGAGGTCCAGCGCCATGAGGATCACGACGAGACCGCTGTTCGTGCTCACGCTGTCTCCCTGTCTGCCTGGCTGAGAGGTCGGATCATCGGAGGGTGAAGAGTCGTGCGAGGCCCGGGACGGAATAGCCGAGCGGGACGCCCACCATCGGTCTTGCGACTCGGCCCGGCGGGGACGATGAAGCCGTCCACGCTCTGCACCTTCCGGTAGAAGTTCCGCGCATCGAGCGGCACGCCCCACACCGCCTCGTAGACGTCCTGAAGCTCCGAGATCGTGAAGGTCGGACCACAAAAGGCGGTGGCAAGCGCCGAGCGCTCCAACTTCTCCCGCGCACGGTCGACCCCATCGGTCAGGATCTGCTCATGATCGAAGGCGAGCTGCGCGTCACCAGACAACGCCTGCTCCACCGACGTCCAACACGCCCGGGATGCGTCGGTACCGGCGACCGGCTCGGGTAGCCGAGGGGCGATGGCCAGATAAGCCGCGGAGACCACCCGCCCTCGGGGGTCACGATCCGGCGCACCGTAGACACCAAGTTGTTCGAGGTGCAACTGATCCGGCCCCAAGCCCGCCTCCTCGGCGAGCTCTCGATGGGCAGCCGCCACGAGGTCTTCCTTCTCGTGGCCGAGGAAACCACCAGGCAGGGCCAACGCGCCCTGATAGGGCTTAACCCCGCGCTCGATCAACAGCACATGAAGACAGGACTCCCGCAAAGTGAGGATGACGAGGTCAACCGCAAGAAGAACGGTCGGCGGAACCCAACGATCGTCAGACATGAATCGACCATAGCCTTATTGTCACTCTGACAGTAAGGAGGCCGAGTGTCGGATTTCAGCGCCCGATCACACTGGCTTCTACCAACGCTTGACTACCGTCAAGAGTCAGACCTCGAGGGCGCTGGCGAAGCTACGCGCCGTTGCTCCGGAACTCGCCGAGCTCTATGTCATGGAAGGGAGTGCCCGATGAACGAGGACCGGTTCCGGTTCGACCTGGCCGATCTGGCCGGCGAGGTTACCCCGGTCGACCTGCGGGACCGGGCGCTGCGTACGTCTCGCCAGCTCGGTATCCAGCGGGCCATCGCTACCTCGGCCGCAGCCCTGGTGATGATCGCCGCCGCGACCGGCACCGCCCTGGCCATCCGACCCGACGGGCAGGGGCCCGCACCACAGCCGGCCAGCCCGTCGGCCACCGTCACCGCGCCGCAGGTCGAGGTCACCCCGACCCCGGACCCGACCGTCGAGCCGACCAATTCCCCCGCGAAGTCGATCTCCGTCCTTGCCGCACCCGGTACTACCTCGAGATCAGGTCCAACAAGGCTCGGATCCACGCCGTCCGGGGCGGCTCGGAGCGGATGGTCCACCAGATCTCCTTCGACGAGGGGGCCTGTACGAGCAACAGCATCACCGTGTCGCCGGACGGGAAGCGGTTGGCGTGGGTGCGGGACGACGGCGACGACCGGACGTCCGGCACCCTCGTCACGTCGTCGATCGACGGCACCGGGCAGCGGACCCTGGCCAAGCAGATCAACTGTCTCGGTACGCACAGCTTGCTGTGGCAGGGAGGCGACCGGCTGATGGCCCACCGGAAGAGCGGGGAGCCGCTGCTGTTCGACCTGGTGGCCGGCAAGCCGGTCGAGGGTGACCTGGGCAGGAACGCCTACTCCTGCTGGTCCGCCGACGGCACCTGGCTGGCGGGTGTGGCGGACGGCAAGCCGTACGTGACGAACGGGACGAAGTCGCGGCAGTACTCCTACACGCCGCCCCAGCCCGAGGCCGAGCACTGGGGCGGCTGGGAGGCGCAGAGCGTGTCGTTGGACGGCCGGTACGTGTCGGTGGGCCGGGAGGGCACCGACCCGCCGCACCGCGACGACAGCTTCGCGGTGGTCGACACCGCCACCAGCAAGGTCGTCGACCTTCCGGGTGGGGGCGACATCCACAGCGTCCTGTTCACCGCCGACAACAAGGTGCTGGTCAAGCGGGCGACCGGCATCACCGTGCTGGGCAGCGACTTCAAGACCCTCGGCGCGGTCGCCGAGCCGGCCACCGTGCGGGACACGAAACTGCTGGCCTACGACCCCGCCACCCCGCCCGGCAAGCCGGCGCTGAGGCTGGGTCCCGACGGTCTTGGGGCGCTCAAGCTGGGCATGTCGAAGGAGGAGGCGCGAGCCAGTGGCATGATCAAGGACATCGAGGGCGCTGGTCCGGCCGGCGAGGCTTGTCCTGCCCGTGCCGAGCTGACGGGCGAAGGGGGCACCGTCTGGTTCTCGACCCGTCTGGGCGTTGCCTCGATCGTGCCGTCGTCGGGTGTTCAGACGGTCGACGGGATCGGGGTGGGCTCGTCCCGCCAGAGCGTGGTCCAGTCGTACCCGAGCTGGACGCCGGCCGCCGGTGACAACGCTCGCGGGGTCGTTCCGGTGCCGGGTAACCCGGACGCGGTCTACCGGATCGCGATCAAGGACGACAAGGTGTCCTCCGTCGCCCTGCAGTACGCCGACCAGGACTGCTACGAGTAGTCGATGCCGACAGCGGCCGGACGAGCGCGAACAGCTCGTCCGGCCCCTGTCGCCGGGTGGGCGGCGATGACCTCCGCCACGTCGCCCGTCGGGGTGGAGCTGCGCCACCGGGCGTGGTGACAAACTGATGGTCGCAACTCTGCCGGGTCGCCAGAGGGAGGCGCAGTGCGCTGGGGCAGCTATGTGGCGGTGGGAGACAGCTTCACCGAGGGCATGGACGACGCGTATCCGGACGGCACCTACCGCGGCTGGGCTGATCTGGTCGCCAGCCGGCTCGCCGCCGAGGCCGGTCCCGACTTCGGGTACGCCAACCTGGCGATCCGGGGCCGGCTGTTCCCCAACATCGTGGCCGAGCAGGTGCCGGCCGCCCTGGACATGAAGCCCGACCTGATCAGCTTCGCGGCCGGCGGCAATGACGTGCTGCGCCGCACCTTCGACGCGGACACCTTCGTGCCGCGCTTCGACACCGTGGTCGGCGAGCTGCGGGCCGGCGGCGCCGACGTGATTCTGTTCAGGTTCGCCGACGTGATGGCCCGGCTTCCCGGGCAGCGCCTGGTGGCCCCCAGGATGGCCCTGCTCACCCAGGCGGTCGGCGAGGTCGCCGAGCGGCACGGCGCGCTATTGGTTGACCTGTACGCCGACGACACCTACCTCAACCCGATGCTGTGGAGCACCGACCGCCTGCACCTGTCGGCGGCCGGGCACCGGCGGGTCGCCGCGCAGGTGCTCACCGCGCTCGGCGTCGGCTGCGACGAGGAGTGGCTGATCGTGCCGCCCCGCCCCGCGCCGACCCCGTGGCTGGCCGCCCGGGCAGCCGACCTGCGCTGGGCCGGCCAGCACCTGGCTCCGTGGATCAAGCGCAGGCTCACCGGCCGCTCGTCCGGGGACCTCATCACCGCGAAGCGCCCGGTGCTGGGGCCGGTCACCCCCAACTGACCGTGCTCACCCTGCACACCGCCCCGCTGGTGCGGACCACCCTCGACGCCGAACCGGCCGCCGGAACTGGTCAGCGGCGGGCGGGCCAACGCGGCCGTGTTCGGCAACGACGGTTCCTGTCTGGTCACCGTGGTCGCGGGCCGGCTGGTGCACCGGCGTGCCTGAGCGCGGATTCTCGGCAGACCGATTGCCGGACCGGGTTCGGGCGTACCTTGGGGATCATGTCTGTGCCGAGCGATCCCGATCCCCGACTCCAGTCCTACGCGGACCCACAGCGGCTGGTCACCACCGGGTGGCTCGCCGAGCACCTGAACGACGAGGGCCTGGTCGTCGTCGAGTCCGACGAGGATGTGCTGCTCTACGGCACCGGGCACATTCCCGGCGCCGTCAAGGTGGACTGGCACACCGAGCTGAACGACCAGGTCACCCGCGACTACCTCGACGCGGAGAGCTTCGCCGAGCTGTGCGCCGCCAAGGGCATCGGCCGCGACGACACAGTCGTCTTCTACGGCGACAACTTCAACTGGTGGGCGGCGTACGCGCTCTGGGTCTTCTCCCTGTTCGGCCACCGGGACGTGCGGCTGCTCGACGGCGGCCGGCAGAAGTGGATCGCCGAGGGGCGGGAGCTGACCCGGGACAGGCCGGCCCGGCCGCGCGCCGACTACCCGGTGCCGCGGCGCGACGACACACCGATCCGCGCGTACCGCGAGCAGGTGATGTCGCACGTCGTCGCCGGCCGGCCACTGGTCGACGTGCGGTCGCCGGGTGAGTACACCAGCGAGATGCTGCACATGCCCGACTACCCGCAGGAGGGCGCGCTGCGCGGCGGGCACATCCCCGGCGCGGTGAACAAGCCGTGGAAGTCGGCGGCGAACGACGACGGCACCTTCAAGGCGCCGGCCGAACTGCGGGCGATCTACGCCGACCAGCTCGGGCTGAGCCCGGACGACGACATCGTGGCGTACTGCCGGATCGGCGAGCGGTCCAGTCACACCTGGTTCGTGCTGCGGCACCTGCTTGGGTACCCGCAGGTGCGCAACTACGACGGCTCGTGGACCGAGTGGGGCAACCTGGTCCGTGCCCCCGTGGTCAAGGGTGACCAGCCCGGCGGCCTGGGCGGCTGACCACATCGCCGGCCGCGCCCCGGTTCCGTCCGCACCGGCCGGCCCTTCCGGGTGCGCGGGCAGCCGGCCGACCCGGCGGGCGCGGGGCTTCCGCTCGGCGCCACGGCCGCGTGTGACACTCTCGGGTCCCGGGCCGTTGACCCCGGCACGGTCGGATGTCCTCGATGGAACCCCAGCGTGGGCGACACGCGACGGGGGAGGCACCCACGGCCGGCGGGTGCCGAGCGGGATCAGGAGCCGCAGTAGAGCAGCCGGTTCGGCGTGCCGGCCGGCACCCCGGTGACCACGTTGACCGTCGCCCGGCCCGTCAGGTAGCACGCCACCTGGGTCGGCGACCAGGTCGGGTGGGCCGACAACGCGAGCGCGGCGCAGCCCGCCACGTGCGCGGCGGCCATCGAACTGCCGCTGATGGTGATGGTCGCGGTGTCGCTGGTGTACCAGGTGGAGGTGATGCCCGCGCCGGGGGCGTAGAGATCAAGGCAACTGCCGTGGTTGTTGCTCGTCATCCGGGCGTCGGTGGAGGTGGTGCCGGCTGCGGTCAGCGCAGCGGGCACCCGCGCGGGGGAGTGGTTGCAGGCGTTCCCGTTCGAGCTGCCCGCCGCCACGGTGTAGGTGATGCCCGAGGCGATCGAGTTGGTCACCGCGGCGTCCAGGGTCGAGTTGGCGGCACCGCCGAGTGCCATCAGCGCCACGGCCGGCCGGACCGCGTTCCGGGTGACCCAGTCCACGCCGGCGATCACGGTCGCGTAGCTGCCGCTGCCGGTACAACTGAGCACCCGGACCGGATGTAGCGAAACCTCCTTGGCCACCCCGTGCCTGCTGCCGCCCACGGTGCCGGCGAGGTGCGTGCCGTGGCCGTTGCAGTCGTCCGCCGGGAGCGCGCCGTCGACCAGATCGACCCCGCCGGTCACCCGGGCCCCGAAATCCCCGTGGGTGGCCCGGATCCCGGTGTCCAGGATGTAGGCGTGCACGTTGTCCGCGGTGTTGGGGTAGGCGTACTCGTCGTCCAGTGGCAGGTGGCGCCGGTCGATCCGGTCCAGACCCCAGGAGGGCGGGTCGAGCTGCACGCCGGGTCCGATCAACGGGAGCATCCGGTTCTGCTCCACGTAGGCCACCGCCGGATCCCCGGCGAGGCGGCGGGCGGCCCGCGCGTTGAGGCGTACCTCGAATCCGGTCAGGGCGCTGCCGTAGATGTGGCCGATGGTTCCGCCGTAGCGGGTCCGCATCCGGTCCGCGACCCCGGCTACCTCGGCGACGGCGTCCATCCCTACGTGCGGCACTGGTCCGCGCAGGACGACGAGGTAGCTGTCCGGTACGGCGTCGGCCGCGCCGGCGTGCCGGATGGCGCCCTCGGTGGCGGTCGTGACGGCGGAGGCGGTTCCGCCCGGAGCCAGCGCCGTGGTCAGGGCGGCTGCCAGCGCGAGCACGAGCGCCCGGCTCCGTGCGCGTGGTGTGGTCATGGGTGTCTCTCCTCGTTCGAAGTGACCGGATCCGGCGCCGATGGGAGAAGGCTAGTCATCGAATCGACAATAATGGATCTGCTGGCTGGTCGCGACGCACGGAATGTATTGACATCCATAAAATGATTGAGGGTTCGCCGTGCCAACGGCCGGTAACCGCGCCTGTACCGGTTGCCGCCTGCCGTCTACTCTTGCCCGGTGACGGTGGAGCACCAGGCGCGGGGCGCGACGAGCGGCGGCACGGGCACAGGCACGCCCCGGCGCCGGTCCCGAAAAGACGAGATCCTGGAGATCGCGGTCGGGCTGTTCGCTGCCCGCGGCTACCACGGCGTCTCGATGGACGACATCGGCGCGGCCGCCGGGGTCACCGGTCCCGCGCTCTACCATCATTTCGCCGGCAAGGAGGCGATGTTGGTGGCCGCGCTGATCCCGGTGAGTGAAGGGCTGCTCGCCGGCGGCCGGGAGCGGTCGGCCGGCCACCCGGATGACCCGCGTGCCGCACTGGAGTCGCTGATCGACTTTCACGTCGACTTCGCGCTGGCCAATCCGGCCGTGATCGCCCTTCACCTGCACGAGCTGGATCGGCTACCGGACGAGCCGCGCCGCCGGATCCGCCGGCTCCAGCGGCTCTACGTCGAGGAGTGGGTGACCGTGCTCACCGCGCTGCACCCGGGCATGCCCGACGGTGAGGCGCGGGTGCTCGCCCACGCGGCGTTCGGCCTGATGAACTCGACCCCGTTCCTCGGCGGCGAGGTGGACCGGCGGCGTCGGGCCGAGCTGCTGCGCGGCGCGACGGTGGCCGCCCTGCTGGCGTCCACCGCCCCCTGAGCGTGCCCCGTGCTGACCGGGGCCTTGGTCAGGTCTACCGGAGGCCTTGAGAACGGCTCTTGTTGCACCGACTCGTGGGTAACCGGGGCGGCGTGGTTCGCTAGCGTCCGTTCGACACCCCCGGACGCTGGAGGAAAAATGATCGAGTCGCTGTTGGTCGCCAATCGGGGTGAGATCGCCCGTCGGATCATCCGTACCGCGAAGCGGCTCGGCGTCCGCGCGATCGCGGTGCACTCGGAGGTCGACGCCGGCCTGCCGTTCGTCACCGAGGCCGACGAGGCGGTCTGCGTGGGCCCGGCCAGCCCGGCGCAGAGCTACCGCAACGCCGAGGCCATCCTGGCCGCTGCCAGGTCGACCGGCGCGCAGGCGATCCACCCTGGCTACGGCTTCCTGTCGGAGAACGCGGAGTTCGCGCGTGCCGTCGAGGCCGGCGGCCTGATCTGGGTCGGGCCCCGCGCGGACGCGATCGACGCGATGGGTGACAAGATCAACGCCCGGAACCTGATGGCGGCGGCCGGGGTGCCGGTCGCGCCGGGCACCACCGACCCGGCGGCCGACCTGGACGAAGCGGTCGCCGCCGCGGCGGAGATCGGTTACCCGGTGATGGTCAAGGCCGCGGCCGGTGGCGGCGGGATGGGTATGGGCGTGGCCACCGACGAGGCGGCGATGCGCACCGAGTACGACAAGGTGCGCTCGTTCGCCGAGCGGATGTTCGGCGACGGCTCGGTCCTGATCGAGCGGTACTTCCCCCGGGTGCGCCACGTCGAGGTGCAGATCCTCGGTCTCGCCGACGGCCGGGTGGTGGCCCTCGGCGAGCGGGAGTGCTCGGTGCAGCGGCGCAACCAGAAGTTGGTCGAGGAGTCCCCGTCCCCGGCCGTCTCGCCGGAGCTGCGGTCGCGTTTCCTGGCGGCGGCCGTGCGAGCCGGCGAGGCGGTGAAATACCGCAACGCGGGGACGGTCGAGTGCCTGCTCGACCCCACCACCGGGGAGTTCTTCTTCCTGGAGATGAACACCCGGCTCCAGGTGGAGCACCCGGTGACCGAGCTGGTCTACGGAATCGACCTGGTCGAGGAGCAGCTGCGGGTGGCGGCCGGGTTGGCGCCGACCTTCGACCCGGACGCGCTTACGCCGCGCGGGCACGCGATCGAGTTGCGGATCAACGCCGAGGACCCGAAGCGCTTCCTCCCCGGTCCGGGCTCGATCACGACCTGGGTGGAGCCGACCGGTGAGGGCGTCCGGGTCGACTCCGGGTATGTGGCGGGCAACACGGTCACCCCGTTCTATGACAGCCTGATGGCCAAGCTCGTCGTCAGCGGCAAGGATCGCGCTGAGGCGCTTGACCGCGCCCGCTCGGCGGTGGCGGAGTTTCAGCTCGCCGGCCCGAAGAACAACCTGGCGTTCTTCGCCGAGCTGCTGGAGAACCAGGAGTTCCAGGCAGGCGAGTACGACACCGGCATCGTCTCCCGGATGCGCTGATCGCGCCTCGGGCCTGTTGATCATGTGTCGGCGGTCCATCCGTGTGATACGCCGCCGGCAACTCCTTGATCAACTCTGTCCCGGTTCGGGTGGGTGACATGCTGGGGGAGTCAGGGTCGGTGCGTGTCACAGCGAGGTGACTCTTTATGGCAGAAATGCCGGATTTTGCGTCCATCCGGGAGGTTGGACCGCGGGATGGGCTCCAGAACGAGGAGCCGATCCCGACCGACGCCAAGGTGCGGTTGTTGGATGCGTTGTCGCACACCGGCGTCCGACGGATCGAGGCGGTGTCGTTCGTACACCCGAAGGCGATCCCGCAGATGGCCGACGCCGACGAGGTGTGGCAGCGGGCGGAGCGGGTCGACGGGGTGCGCTACTCGGCGCTCGTCCCCAACCTGCGGGGTGCCCAGCGGGCCCTGGCCGCCGGGTTCACCGAGATCGAGGTGGTGGTTTCGGCCAGCGACACGCACAACCGGCGCAACGTCAACCGTTCGACCGACGAGTCACTCGACGACATTGCCGAACTGATCGACCTGCTGCACGGTGCCGGCGCGCGGGCCGAGGTCATCATCGCGACGAGCTTCGGCTGCCCGTACGAGGGGGACGTCGACCCGGCCCGGGTGGCGGGCATCGTCGACCGGGTGGTCCGTGACGGGGCGGACCGGGTGGCGTTCGGCGACACCACGGGCATGGGTACCCCGCGGCGGGTCCGTGAGTTGCTCACCGCCGTACGCGACCGGAACGCCCACATCCCGGTGCTGCTGCACTTCCACAACACCCGGGGCGCCGCCCTGGCCAACATGTTGACCGCCCTGGAACTGGGTGTCACCGAGTTCGACGCCAGTGTCGGCGGCCTCGGCGGTTGTCCGTACGCGCCGGGTGCCAGCGGCAACCTGGCCACCGAGGAGGCGGTGCACATGTTGCACGACATGGGTATCGACACCGGTATCGACCTGGCCGCCCTGATCGAGGCCGCCGAACTGGCCGAGGCGCTGACCGGTACGCGCCTCCCCTCCGGCGTCCTACGCGCCGGCCCCCGCACCCGCCTGACCCCCCTCCCCGCCTGATCCGCGAGCTACTCGGCTTACCCCGTTACCCTTTTTCGGATGCGGCCGCAGCCTGCGGGTGACTAACCCGGCCAACCCACGCCTCGCTCTTTGTGATCGCGCAGTTCCGGCCTGTTTTGTGCGGATTTCGATCCCTTTCGTTCGGTCGGGGAGTGCAAGATCGCGAGAGTGGTGGGCGGAGGTTCGTCGTTTGGTGGGCGGGTACGTTAGCCTAACGATCGTTCAGTTCGGTTGGCCGTCGTGAGCGGCCAACCCAGGTGGCGGCGATGGGGAGTCGGCGTGACGCTCGACGGTGAGGCACTGGAGCAACTGCGCAAGCGCGCCAAGGCCGGCGGCGCGGACAGGTATCATGCGGCCAACGCCGCCAAGGGCAAGCTCTTCGCCCGCGAGCGGGTCGCACTCCTGGTCGACGAGGGCTCCTTCGTCGAGGACGGCCTATACGCCAATGCGATGGCCCAGAGCCTGCCCGCCGACGGCGTGGTCACCGGCACCGCGACCATCGACGGCCGCCCGGTCTGCCTGATGGCCAACGATTCCACGGTCAAGGCCGGCAGTTGGGGCGCCCGGACCGTCGAGAAGATCATCCGGATCATCGAGCGGGCGTACACCACCGCCGTGCCGATGGTCTACCTGGTAGACTCGGCCGGCGCCCGGATCACCGACCAGGTTGATCTCTTCCCCGGTCGACGTGGCGCGGGCAAGATCTTCTGGAACCAGGTTCGCGCCTCCGGCTCGATCCCGCAGGTCTGCGCGTTGTTCGGGCCGAGCGCGGCCGGCGGCGCGTACATTCCGGCGTTCTGCGACGTGGTCGCCATGGTGGACGGTAACGCCAGCATGTACCTGGGCTCCGACCGGATGGTGGAGATGGTCACCGGCGAGAAGACCTCCCTCGAGGCGATGGGCGGGGCCAGGGTGCACTGCGCCGAGTCCGGCGTCGGGCACTTCCTCTGCGGGACCGAGGCCGACGCGCTCGATGTGGTTCGGCGCTACCTGTCGTACCTGCCGGCGAACTGGACCCAGGCACCGCCCGTGGCACCCGCCGCCGAAGCGCCCGGGAAGGCCGACCTGGCCGCTCTGGTGCCGGCGAGCGAGCGGCAGGCGTTCGACATGCGGCGGTACGCGAAGGGTCTGCTCGACGAGGGCAGCTTCTTCGAGATCCAGGCGCTCTGGGCCAAGGAGTTGACCATCGGATTCGGCCGGTTGAACGGCGAGGTCGTCGGTGTGGTCGGGAACAACTCGATGTTCAAGGGCGGTGTGCTCTTCGTCGACTCGGCCGACAAGGCGAGCCGGTTCGTGCAGCTCTGCGACGCGTTCAACGTGCCGCTGCTGTTCCTCTCCGACGTGCCCGGGTTCATGGTTGGCAGCGCGGTGGAGAAGCAGGGCATCATCCGGCACGGCGCCAAGATGATCACCGCGATCTCGGAGGCGACCGTACCCAAGATCTGTGTCGTGGTCCGCAAGGCGTACGGCGCCGGTCTTTACGCGATGGCCGGCCCCGGCTTCGAGCCGGACGCGACGATCGCCCTGCCGACCGCGAAGATCGCGGTCATGGGCGCCGAGGCGGCGGTCAACGCCGTCTACGCGAACAAGATCGCGGCGATCGAGGACGAGGCCGAGCGGGCGGCGTTCGTCACCGCCAAGCGCGAGGAGTACGAGCGGGACATCGATATCGTCCGACTCGCCAGCGAGCTGGTGGTCGACGCGATCGTCGAGCCGCACGAACTGCGCGCCGAGCTGATCCGCCGCTTCGCCGCCGCGCGAGGCAAGGACCGGCACTTCGCCAAGCGCCGGCACGGCGTCACCCCCGTCTGATCGAGCACGCCCTCAGCGCGACCCGTCCTGGCGTCACGAGCGCCCGGCGGCCTTCCACACCAGGAGGATCCATGGACTTCCGGCTCACCGACGAACACGCGGCGCTGCGGGAGAGCGTGCGGGAGCTCGCCCGTGAGGTGGTCGCACCGGTCATCGCCGAGCACTACGAGCGGCACAGCTTCCCGTACGAGGTCGTCAGTCAGATGGGGAAGATGGGCCTGTTCGGCCTTCCCTTCCCGGAGGAGCACGGCGGCATGGGCGGCGACTACTTCGCGCTCTGCCTGGCCCTGGAGGAGCTGGCCCGGGTCGACTCCAGCGTGGCGATCACCCTGGAGGCGGCGGTCTCCCTCGGCGCGATGCCGATCTATCGCTTCGGCACGGACGAGCAGAAGGCACGGTGGCTGCCGAAACTGCTCAGCGGCGAGGCGCTCGCCGGCTTCGGACTGACCGAGCCGGGCTTCGGCTCGGACGCGGGGGGAACCCAGACCCGGGCGTTTCTCGACGAGGAAACGAACGAATGGGTCATCAACGGCTCGAAGGCGTTCATCACCAACTCCGGCACCGACATCACGGCGCTGGTCACCGTCACCGCGGTCACCGGCACGAAGCCGGACGGTTCCAAGGAACTGTCCACGATCATCGTGCCCAGCGGAACCCCGGGCTTCACGGTCGCGCCCGGGTATTCCAAAGTCGGCTGGACCGCCTCCGACACCCATGAGCTGACCTTCGACGACTGCCGGGTGCCGGCGGCGAACCTGCTTGGCGAGCGGGGCCGGGGCTTCGCCCAGTTCCTGCGGATCCTCGACGAGGGCCGGATCGCCATCGCCGCGCTCGCCGTCGGTCTCGCCCAGGGCTGTGTCGACGAGTCAATCAAGTACGCGAAGGAGCGGCACGCCTTCGGCCAGCCGATCGGCAACTACCAGGCGGTCCAGTTCAAGATCGCCGACATGGAGCTGAAGGCGCACACCGCCCGGCTGACGTACTACGACGCCGCCGCCCGGATGCTCGCCGGTGAGCCGTTCAAGCGTCAGGCCGCTATCGCCAAGCTGCACGCCAGCACCGTCGCGGTCGACAACGCCCGCGAGGCGACCCAGATTCACGGCGGCTACGGCTTCATGAACGAGTATCCGGTAGCCCGCTTCTGGCGGGACTCGAAGATCCTGGAGATCGGCGAGGGTACCTCCGAGGTGCAGCGAATGATCATCGCACGCGACCTGGGCATGTGACGGCATGACCCGGCCCGGCCGGTTCCGCTGGCCCGGCCATCACGTCCGTCGACTCCACCGCTGTCGGATATCCGCAGCCGGCCGTCGGTAGGACGACGATCTGCTGTCGGCGGTCGGACGTCGCCCGTACTGTTCCTGCCCATGACCCCGGAGCATGATCGTCCGCGGAGACCGGGCGGTCCCAACGGAATGCCCGACCTCCTCCGTGGGCACCGGCTCGCGGCCGGCCTCACCCAGGCCGAGCTGGCGTCCCGGGCCGGCGTCGGCGTACGGACCGTCCGCGAGCTGGAGCGCGGCCGGTCCCTGCGACCGCAGCGCACCACCGTCGACCTGCTCGCCGCCGCACTCGGGTTGACTGAACCGGCGCGGTCGGCGTTCCTCGCCGCGGCCCGGCCGGCGCCGGCTCCCCGGAACGCCTCGATCGACTCGCCACCCGCGCCGGGCGACGATGCGGGGACCTCGCCGCCGATCGTCCTGCCACCCGCCGCCGAGCTGATCGGGCGGGAGCGTGACATCGTGGAACTGATCGGGATGCTCACCGACGAACCGGCACCGCGGCTGGTAAGCCTGGTCGGGCTGGCCGGGGTCGGAAAGACAGCCCTGGCGCTGACGGTCGCCCACGCGGCGGCCGGACATCACCCCGGCGGCGTGGCCGGTGTGTTGATCGGGGAGGGCTCGGACGTAACCGACGTGCTCGCCGCCTCGGTCGCGGTCTTCAGGGTGGGCCGTCTCCCCGAACTGGCGGCGCACCTCGGCGGCCGGCCGGCCCTGCTCATCATGGACGCGGTGGAGCGGTCACCCGATCCCGTCGCGGAGGCCGTACGCCGGCTCTCGGTCGCGGTACCGTCGCTGCGGGTGCTGGTCACCGGCCGACACCCGGTCGGGTTGCGCGGGGAGCGGGTCCGTCCGGTGTCCCCACTGGACGTTCCGCCACCCGGCAGTGACCACGCCGGTCCGACCACCCTCGCCGGCTATCCGGCGGTGGCCCTGTTCACCGCCAGGCTGGCCCAGGTACGCCCTGCCCCGCCGACCCCGGCCGAGCTGCCGGCGCTCGCACAGCTGGTCCGGCGCCTCGGCGGGCTGCCCTTGGCCATCGAGCTGTTGGCCGCGCGGGGTCGCGTCCTCGACCTCAACGAACTGCTGGACCGGTATGGCGACCGGGTCCTGGACCTCGCCACCTCCTCCGATGCCGTCGAACGGTTGGGATGGGACACCACCGAACCGGCCCGGGCTGCGGTGACGGAGACCCTGCGGGACGCGGTGGCCACCAGCTACCTGCTGCTGGCGCCGGGCGAACAGGCCGCTCTACGCCGGCTCGCCGCCTTCGGTAACCGCTGGTCCATGGACCTGGCCGAGCAGATGCTTGGCGACGAGGGTGATCCGGCGGGTACGGTCGAGGCAGATCCGGTGCCGCTGCTGGACCGGCTGCTCCAACTGGGGCTGCTGAGCGTCCGGGGGACCGGGCCGTTCCGGTTCCGGCTGCTCGACGCCGTCCGGGAGTTCGCCGCCGAGCAGGCCGCCGGCGCCGGGGAAACCACCGCCGTGCGGCGGCGCCACGCCCGGGCAACGGCGCGGCTGGTGACCCGCACGGCGCCCGAGTTGGTCGGCATCCATCGGACGGCGGCGATGCACTGCCTGGACGAGGTGAGCGGCGACATCAGCTCCGCGCTGGCCCACGCCGCCGTCGACGACCCGGTGACCGCGTTGCGCCTGGCCGTCGCGCTCTCCCGGTGGTGGCGCTTCCGGGGCCGGGACGTGGCCGGCCGCCAGTGGCTGCGGCGGCTGCTCGCCGATCCGCGGACCGCCGACGCCGATCCGGTGTTGCGGGCGTGGGCGTCGCTCGGCGTGGCCCGGTTGGCCGCCGAACACGGCGGCGGGGCCGCGGAACTGCCTGCCGCCCGGGCGGCACTGGCCGTGTTCCGCCAGGCAAGCGACGTCACCGGCGAGCTGGAGGCCCGGATCGCCCTGTGCACGTTGCTGATCGGGACCGGCAGCCATGACGAGGCGCGGGAGCAGGCCGAGGCGGTGCTGGCACTGGCCACCCGGCACGGGCGGACGCGGGACATGGCGGTGGCGCAGAACAACCTCGCTTGGCACAGCATCCGTGCGGGCGATCTGGTCGCCGCCCGGCGTCGGCTCGCGGCCGTCGACCGGCTCGCCACCCAGTGCGGTGAGCAGCGACTGCGGGTGCTCGCCCAGGCGAACCTCGCCGAGGTCACCCGGCTTGAGGGCCGGTACGCCGACGCCGTCGACCGGGGCCGGCGGGCCCTGGCCGCATTGTCCGGGCTGGGCGACCCGGGGCACCGCCGGCGGGTCCTCGGCACGATCGGACTGGCACTGGCCCAGGACGGGCGGGTGGCGGAGGCGGCAGAGGTGCTGGCCGAGTTGCGGCCGGCGGCGGCGAACGTGGACGGGGCCACCAGGCCAGGCCGGCGGCCCGGGTGGGGTGCGGCCGCCTCCCGGCCCGACTCGGTGGCCGGGTCGGCGCACGCCATCTGCGCGTTGATCGAGGGTAACCTGGCGCTGCACGGGGGTGACCGGGACCTGGCAGCCGAGTGGTTCGTTGCCGCGGTCGAGGCGGGTGCCAAGAGCCAGGACCGCCGTGATCTGGTGGAGGCGCTGGTGGGGCTGGCTGCCAGCACGGCGGACCCAACGCTGCTCGACCGGCTGGACGAGGTCTGCCGCGGTAGCGGCATCCGGTTGCTGTCGCACGAGGAGCAGCTGCTGTACGCCCTCGCGGCGGCTCGCGGGAGGTAGCCGCCGCGAGGACGGGGTCGGGTGGCGCGAGCGACGAAGCCCCCTCTTGCTACCCCTTGCTCATCGCTCGCGCCGTCCCCCCGGACGGTCCCCCGCTGTACGAACATTAACCACCGAAGGTATGCCGTCCTGCCCGGTTTGATCACCTATCTCCCGGACGTGTAACGGTTCTGCCGGTCTTTCTGCCGGTGGGGGGCCGGTCAGGACCGCCTCGCCGGCGAGGCGTCCTCGATCGGGAGGGGTCCCGCGCTGCCCGCCGTGGCGCCCGGATTGACGGCGTCTCGCACCCGGCGCAGGCCGTCGAGGAGCGCCCGGAGCGCCTCGGGCTCCAGTTGTCCGGTGAACCACTCCTCGATGATCCGCAGGTGCCCGGGAAGTACCTCGTCCAGCCGCTGCAGGCCGGCGGCGGTGACCACGGCGTACGAGCTGCGGCGGTCGGCGGGGCAGGCGCGTCGGGTGACCAACCCGTCCCGTTCCATCCGGTCGACCGCACGGGTGACCCCGCTGGTGGACAGGGAGGTTTGGGCGGCGAGGTCCGTCATCCGCAGCTGGTTGCCGGGGGAGCGGGCGAGTCGGGTGAGCACCTCGAACTCGACGGGCGAGAGGCCGTGCTCGTCCAACTGGGCGGCGAACCGGGTCGACAGCCCGGTGTGTGCCTCGACGAGGAGGCCGACGGCCGTGATCCGAGGATCGTCGAACACGTTCTGGTTCACTCGTTCATGATAGCAGCACTTGACTTGTGGAATATTGCTAAGTTTATAGTTGCTTAGTCAACTAAACTTGGGCAATCAGACTCCTCCGGAGGGCAGCCACCATGACCAACAGCACCGAAGCGGTTACCCGCGACTGGGACGGCCTCACCATCCCCGCCGCCGGCACGTACGTGCTGGACGCGGCGCACAAACGCGTCGGCTTCATCGCCCGGCACATGATGGTCAGCAAGGTGCGCGGCGAGTTCACCGACGCCACCGCCACCATCACTGTCGCCGAGGATCCGATGCGATCCTCGGTCACCGCCACCATCCAGGCCGCCAGCATCGATACCGCTCAGGCCGACCGGGACGCGCACCTGCGCAGCCCGGACTTCCTGGGGGTCGAGACGTTTCCGACGCTGGAATTCCGCAGCACCGGCGTGACGTCCCGCAACGGCAACGAGTTCGTCCTTTCTGGCGAGCTGACCATCAAGGATGTCACCCGGCCGGTCGACCTGCGGGTCGAGTTCGAGGGTGCCGGCCGCAGCCCCTTCGGTCAGGACCTCTTCGGCTTCTCCGCGAGCACCGAGATCGACCGGGAAGACTTCGGCCTGACCTGGAACGTCGCCCTGGAGACCGGCGGCGTGTTGGTCGGTCGGAAGGTCAAGATCGAGATCGAAGGTGAGGCCATCCGCCAGGCCTGACCGCCACTGCCGTGCCCGACGGGCCCGCGCCGCACCCCGGCGCGGGCCCGTCGCGCTGGAGTGAACTGGCATGACACGTTCGCCGGCTCTGTGGACGCCCGCCGCTGGTAGGGATGCCGCCGAGAGGACATCCGCTCGCCGGCCGGCGGCCCCCGCGGGATCCGGGCGGCGGAGGCCACTGGCCGGCAGGGGTGGGCGCTCCTACCGTGGATGGTTCACAATGCGCTGCGGAACGATACCGTTCCGTGTCGCCAGCGCCGGGAGGGCACATGGGCAGGGACGTCGAGCAGGGCGCCTTCTCCCGGGAGGACCGGGTCCGCTACCGGCAGAAGGTGCGTCGCTGTCTCGACGTCTTCGCCCTGATGCTGGACGACCTCGGCTTCGACGCGGACCGGCCGATGACCGGCCTGGAGATCGAGCTCAACCTGGTCGACTCCGCCGCCGAGCCGGCCATGCGCAACGACCAGATCCTCGCCGACATCGCCGACCCGCTCTTCCAGAACGAGCTGGGGCAGTTCAACCTCGAGCTGAACGCCCTGCCCCGGCTGATCGAGGGCGCCGGATTCGCGGACTACGAGCACGGCCTGCGGAGCAGTCTCGCTCGCGCCGACGAGCGGGCGGCCAAGTCGGATGCCAGGATCGTCCTGGTCGGCATCCTGCCGACGCTCACCGAGCGACACCTCGTAGCCGACAACCTCTCCACCAACGAGCGCTACCGGGTGCTCAACGACCAGATCGTCGGGGCACGCGGTGAGGACATCGAACTCGACATCCGTGGCGTCGAGCGGTTGCAGACCCACACCGACTCGATCGCCCCCGAGGCGGCCTGCACCAGTCTTCAGTTCCACCTCCAGGTCGCGCCGGACAGCTTCGCCGACTACTGGAACGCATCCCAGTCGATCGCCGCCGCCCAGGTGGCGGTCGGGGCGAACTCCCCCTACCTGTACGGGCGGCAGCTCTGGGCGGAGACCCGGATCGCGCTGTTTCAGCAGGCCACCGACACTCGACCGGACGAGCTGAAGGCTCAGGGCGTCCGGCCGCGGGTGTGGTTCGGCGAGCGGTGGATAACCTCGATCTTCGACCTGTTCGAAGAGAACGTTCGCTACTTCCCGCCGTTGCTGCCGATCTGCGAGGACGAAGACCCGGTGGAGGTGCTGCACGCCGGGGGAGTGCCGCGGCTCGGCGAACTGCGACTGCACAACGGGACCGTCTACCGCTGGAACCGGCCGGTGTACGACATCATGAACGGTCGCCCCCACCTCCGGGTGGAGAACCGGGTGCTCCCGGCCGGCCCGACCCTGGTCGACATGCTGGCCAACGCCGCCTTCTACTTCGGGCTCGCCCGAGGTCTCGCGGAGGCGGACCGACCGATCTGGAGCCAGCTCACCTTCAGCTCGGCCGAGGAGAACTTCCACGCCGCTGCCCGCCGGGGCTTGGACGCCGTTTTGTACTGGCCCCGGCTCGGCGAGGTCCCGGTGACGAAGCTGGTCCTCGACGTCCTGTTGCCGACGGCCGCGAGTGGGCTGGACCGTTTCGGGGTGGCCCCCGCCGAACGAGATCGCCTGCTCGGCGTTGTCGAGCAGCGCTGCCGGACCGGGCGCAACGGTGCGATCTGGCAGACGGAAACCGTGTGGTCAGCCGAGCGGCACCGGAACATGGACCGGGACGCCGCCCTGCACCACATGGTCCAGCGCTACGCCGACCTGCAGCGTAGCAACGAACCTGTGCACACCTGGCCGGTCGACTGACGGGCCCTCGATGCCGCTACCCCCGCGGTCAGCACGTCCTGTGGAGGGCCGCGGCGCCCCCGGTGGCCGTCACCGGTCCGGTCGGTTGGATCGGGTGCGGCGGCCACTCCCCCGGGTCGACGACTCGCCGGCCGTTCCGCCGCCGTCAGTCGGGTTCGTCTCGTCTGACGCGGCGGTCGAGCCCCGGGGATGCGTTCCGTCGAACTCACTGGCACGCTGCGCGGGCGGACGATCGGTGGTGGTCGCCTTCCGCGCGCCGGCCCGGGCGGTGCCGGCTCGACCTCGGCGGGCGCCACCCGTGGCATCCCCGGCCGAGGTCGACGGCTCCGCGTCCGCCGAACCGCCCGCCTCTCCTGTCACGGTGCCGCCAGCCGCCGGCCCGCCCGGCGCGCTGTCGGAGCGCGCCGGCCCGCCCGGCGCGCTGTCGGCTGTGCCGAGCGCGCCGGTGTCGTCGGCCGGCCCGCCCGTGGGCCGCCGGGTGACGGCGCCCGCCACGGCATCGGACGCGGTGCGCTGCCGGGGCACGCGAACGGCCGCCCGGCGGCTCGCCCGTTGGCCGAGCGTGGCGACCAGGACCGAGCCGCCGAGCCCGACGATGACGGCGTACGGAGCGATGAGGTGCGCCGACACCTGGCCGGGGTCGATGGCGGTCAACCCCGGCACCGCGAGAAAGTAGGCGACCGCGACGAGCAGCGGGCCGGCCGCGCCGGAGGCGGTCGCACCGACCCGGCGATCGACGTCCCGCGCCGTCCGACGAGCGGCGAGGACACCGATGACCAGCGCGGATCCGAGCGACAGCAGCGCACCGGGCCAGTAGAACCAGTCCCGGATCCAGAGCTGCTCGCCGCCCGCGCTGAGCTGCCAGATGCCGAGCTGTGCGCTGGTCAGGCCGCGGCCCGCGAGGACGCCGTCGACGACGGCCACCGCGGCGAGCAGCCAGAGCCAGCCGACGGTGGCGATCACGTTCGTGGCGGCGGCCTGGGAGTGCAGCGTCCAGACGGCGATCATCACCCCGATCAGCACGCCGAGCGCGGCGTACCCCGCGGCGACATTCCGTGGTGCCGGGATGTCCGGCACCGTCGCCACCCGGGCCGGTACGGCGACCAGCAGCACGGTGATCAGTGCGCCGAACCCGGCGGTAACGGCCAGTGCGATCCTGCCCAGCATCCCGCCGGCCGGACGGATGTCCACCGCGCCGGCAACGCCGACGGAGGAGCCCGTGCGGGTGGCGGGTGGCGGATCACCGGCCACGGGGGCGGTGCCGCCGGACGTGGAATCGTCCACGGCGGTCGCTGAGCCGTCCGTGCCGGACGATGCGGAACCGTCCACGACAACGGGCGTGGAGGAGTTCACCGTGGCGACACCGCGCGTACCTGGACCGGGCGCGGCCGGACCGCGGGCGGCCAGGCGCTGCGCGCAGACCGCGCCGAGGACGGTCGACGTGGCGGCGATCCAGGTGGCCCAGATCAGGCTGGCCGTCCAGGCCGCCGCGGCGGCCTGGTCAGACGGCGCCGCCCAGTTGATGATGCCTAGTCCGTAGCCGACGCCCAACTGCGCGGCTGCCACACCGGCCGCCACGCCGAGCGCGGTCGTGATCGATCCTCCCCAGCCCCGTCTGGCCATGCCGGGCAGCGTAACGCCCCTTGGTCGGCGCGGCGAGTAGTGCGGGCCGGCCGTCACGCAGCGCGGTTGGCCGGGCTCGCTACCGTCGCCGGTGACGGAGAGAACTGTCGGCACCAGGCGGCGGTTCGGACGGCGTCTCCCGCCGAACCCGTTACGCGCTGATCCCGGCCGACTTCCCTCCGCACCGTTAGGTTGACGGTCAGGCCGTGAGGGAGGACGAATGATGAGCGATGATCGTCAGGAGCCACCCGCCGGGGAACACGACGACCGGACCCGACGGCTGCCCTCGGCCGACGACGTGGCGGAACCTGCCGACCGGACCCAGCCGTTGCCGCGCCCGGAGGACCGTCCGGCCGGCGGGGTCGGCGACGAGACCCGGCCGATGCCCGCCGATCGCACACCTCCGACGGACCGTACCGCGCCCCTGCCGCCGGCGGCGGGAGGCGGCCGCCCGGCTACGTGGTCCGGGAGGGCGGAGGTGCCGCCGCCGCGGCCCTCGGACTATCGGGAGACGACCGAGTGGTACACCGAGGATCAGGGCCGCCGTTGGTGGCTGCCGATCCTGTGGGGTGTGCTCATTCTGCTCCTGCTCGGCGCATTCGGCGTCGGTCTGTGGCTGGCGCTGGGCGCGGGCGACGACGAACCGGGCGGGCCGGAGCCGTCGCCGTCGGTGACCCGGGCCCCGCCCACTACGGGTGCGCCGACGAGCGCCTCCCCGTCCGCGCCGCCGACCACGAAGCCGGCCGAGGTGCCGATGCCGCCGGTGGTCGACCTGCCGCTGGCCACGGCCCAGGCCACCCTCGACCGCGTCGGGCTGGCCTACCGCATCGAGTACCGGACGTCCGACCGGGCCGCCGGGACGGTGCTCGACACCGAGCCGGCGGCCGGCGAGCTGGTGCCCGAGGGGGAGGAAGTCACCGTGGTGGTGTCCCGGCCCGAGACGTCGACGCCGAGCCCGACGTCGACGCCGAGCCCGACGTCGACGCCGAGCCCGACGTCGACGCCGAGCCCGACGGCGACGCCGAGCCCGGCGTCGACGCCCACCGCGTAAGCCGACGTCGCCCACGCCCGAGCTGGGATCACCACATCCGGCGTCTGGTGCCCACCAGGCCCAGCCCGGCCAGCGAGATCGCCAGGCCGAAGATGCCAGACCAGAAGAGCGAGCGTCGAACGTCGTCCGACGGGTGCGACGCGGCCTGCGGGTGGCCCGGCCGGCCCGCCGGCCGGTCGGCCGGCGGGACCTCGGCGGGTTCGTCAAGAACCTCGTCGGCGGCGAACGGTTCGAGGTCACCCTCATGCCAGAAGGCCGGATCCTCGACCACGGTGATCTCCGGGGCGGGCACCGGTGTGGTCAGTCGGGAGGAGGAGAGCGCGGGGTCGCGGACCACGACCACGAGCGTGGTCGCGGCGCCGACAAGCGCCAGGATTCCGAAGGTGTAGGCGATACGGGACCAATGCCGCCGTGCGGCGGGCTGATTGACCATGGCCATCCCAGGTTCGGGGTCCTGGAGGCGCGGGGTGGAACTGCCGGGGTGGGCATACCGATTCTATGGCGCCGGCACGCCCACCGGCAGCGGATCGCGGAGGTCAGCCCACCCGGATCGGGGTCCGCGCGACCGGCCGGCGCGCTGTCCGGACGGTGTGTGGACGGTGCTGTGGCGCGGCCTCGACGAGGCGCAGGCCGGCTCGCTGGACGAAGATGGATCGCCGGCTGACCGCATCCCCCGAAGCGTTCAACTCGTAGCCGTCGAGCCAGAGCCAACCGTCGTAGGTCGGCCAGTCGAGGACCCGGATCACCCGGAAGGTGATGGACCGGAGAAACTGGACACTCGCCGCGCGTGTCACGTGCAGTACGTCACCGGAGCGGGGAAGCACATTGGCTCCTGGGAGGGAGGGCCGGCGGGCGAGCCGGCGGGAGCTGATCGGGGGACGTCTCTGGCCCGGCCTCGTGGAACCGGTGTCGCTGGTGTCGGTCCGTACCCGCTGGTGGCGAGCCGCCATCCGACGAACACTCCGGCTGCTCCGGGTGCCGTTCCTGTCGCCGCAGCCGGCGGGCGTGCGGCGGCGTGGTTATCACCCGGGCAGGTCTGGTCGTCGTGGCCGGGACATGACCGCTGCCGCGCGTCCCCCCGGGTCGTGGGGTGACCACTACCCGGGAGCGGACGGAGACGGTGAGTGACCCGTGCCATACGGACAGAGTGCATCAGCGACGTGCGACATGCAAGTTGCATGTCGACTTTTGCCGATACGTGAACCAGGCGTGCGAAGCAATGCTTGAAGCTGTTCGCATTCGGACGGCACACTGAAGTTCGGTTTCGCCCGTCGCGGCCGGTCGATGACCGGCACCACCCACCCGCCGCGAACGCCCGCCCGCCGGCGTGTCCGGTCCGGCGTGGGCGGTCTGTCGAGGTGGAGAGGGGACGGGTGGCACCGTGAGCGCGAGGAACGCACCGGGTGGCCACGTGAGTGAGCGGCGGAGCCCGACCATCCGGCGCCGGCGGCTGGGCGCGGAGCTGCGCCGCCAGCGCGAGGCGGCAGGCATCACGATCGAGGCGGTCGCCGAGCAGCTCGAGTGCTCGGCCTCGAAGATCTCACGGATCGAGACCGGTCATACCACCGCGACCCCACGCGACGTCCGGGACATGCTCCGGATCTACGGCGTGGTGGGCGCGGAGAGCGACGAGCTGGTGCAGATCGCTCGGGAAGCCCGGCAGAAGGGCTGGTGGCACCCGTACAGCACGGTGCTGGTCGGGGCCTACGTCGGGCTGGAGGCGGCGGCCAGCTCGATCCGGGCGTACGAGCAGCAGGTCGTGCCGGGCTTGCTGGAGACCGAGGATTACGCGGACGCGATGATCCGCGCCGCCCGGCCCGACTTCACGCCGGAGCAGGTCGCACAACGTGTCCGTGTTCGGCTGGGCCGTCAGTCGTTGCTGACTCAGGATGATCCGGTCGATCTGTGGGTGGTGCTCGATGAGGCGGTGGTGAGTCGGCCGGTGGGCGGGGACACGGTGATGCGTGACCAGCTCAGGCGGCTGGTGGAGGTGGCCGAGTTGCCGAACGTGACGCTGCAGATCCTGCCGTTCGAGGTGGGGGCGCACGCCGGTATGGACGGCACCTTCTCCATCCTGAGCTTCCCCGAGCCTGGTGATCCGGATGTCGTGTACGCGGAGAACGCCACGGGTGGGCTCTTCCTGGAGAAGAGCGACGAACTGCAGAAGTACAGCTTCATCTTCGATCACATCCGTGCTGCGGCCATCCGTCCGGAGGAGTCCATCGCACACATCGCGAAACTGGCAGAGGAGCCGCTGTGGAAATGGCGACCAAGGAGTTCCCCGTGGAGCTGACGCAGGCAAGCTGGTTCAAGAGTTCGAAGAGCGGGCCCAACTGCGACAACTGCGTGGAGGTGGCGTACGTGACGGGGGCGGTCGGCGTGCGGGACTCAAAGGACCGGTCGGGTCCGGCCCTGATCTTCAACGCGGGCGGGTGGCAAACCTTCGTCACCGGCGCCCGGGGCGGTGCCTTCGGCCGGAACTGACCGGCGATCCGGTGTCCCTGTCCGGCGCGTCCGGACAGGGACACCGGTCCCGGCCCGTGTCCGCCCGCGCCGCATGCGGGCACCAGGCGCTGTCCCGTCGCCACATCGGTCCCGTCTCGTTGAACCCGTCGGCGGCGCTGGTCGACCACCACCGCACGGATCGGCAACCGAGCGAGGCAGGCGAGACGGATGACGACGATCGGGTCAGAGAACCTCACCAACGGTCCAAGCAAGCCGGAACGGTTCGGGGGAAAGTATCGCGGGGCGCGCCGGGACACCGTGCTGACCGAGGTCGTGTCGACGGAGGCCGAGGTCGGTGAGCGGGAGGGGCAGCCCGCGTCCGCGCCGGACCAGTCCGGTCCGTCGTTCACTCTGCCGTCGCTCGACCCCGACCCGTTGGCCGAGCCGTCGTTCCGGTCCGGTGGCTGGTCGACCGAGCCAGCCGAGTCGCTGGTCGACCACCCCCTGCTGCGTGGCCTGTTG
Organism: Micromonospora sp. WMMA1363; assembly: GCF_030345795.1. Taxonomy (NCBI): domain Bacteria; kingdom Bacillati; phylum Actinomycetota; class Actinomycetes; order Micromonosporales; family Micromonosporaceae; genus Micromonospora; species Micromonospora sp. WMMA1363. The sequence goes on along the minus strand of NZ_JAUALB010000001.1, from coordinate 4,158,637 downwards.
ATGGAGTTGCCGCCAAAGGGAAGTGTGCCTCCACCGGGCTGGCTGGACCGCTGGTTCGAGGCGACCCGGGCCATCCTCGAGCTGCTATACGTGCAGGGCACTGGCCGTCCGCGTTGAGGCCCGTGCCGGCGGTCCGGCCCGCTCCGCCAGCCGGCTGTGCCGTAGCGCGTGACGTACGCCGATCGCGGTGACGCCGAGCGCACCGACGGTGATCGCGGGGCCGGTGAGCACGTCAGGGATCAGCGGGCTGGCGAGTCCGGGCAGGATCGCCAGGCCGGTGAGCTGAATCGGAAGCCCGAGCAGTGGATGGGCCGCGGCGGCGCGGAGCCCGTGCGGCGCGGGTGTGCGCGGGGCGGTCGCGAACGCGCGGGCTCCGGCCCGGAGCCGGCGTACCCGGTTCACGGTGCAGGCTGCCACCAGCAATGCCGGCGCCGCGGCGAGGGCGACGGCGGCGGTGGCCCGGTCGGCCGGGGTCGAGCCGGCGCCAGAAAGCCCGGCGAACAGCACGACGGCTGTGAGAACGAGGCCGGTCAGCGTCAGAGCGAGCACGTGGTCAGCTCGCCGACGCAGGACACGGGCATGCGTCGCCCGGGGCAGTCCGTCCGCCAGCGTGCCAGCCGCCAGCCATAACCCGGCGAGCGGAAGTAGGACGACGAGATGACTCTCCATGTCGTACAGGCTCGCCTGATCGGCGGCTGCGCGAATCCGGGCCGGGCCCCGGTTCGCCCCGTAGCCGCGCCCCGTAGGGGGCATCCCGCCGATGTTATGGGCTACTCGGCATGTTTATTTCGCGGTTCGCCGCGCTCTACTCTCAGCTCGATCGGCAGTCATCGATTTACTCGCCATGAACGGGTGGACGGTCCACTGCCGTTCAGAGGGAGGTAGGAGATGGGTATTCCACGTAGGTCCGTCCTGGTCGGGGTGGCCGCACTGGCCATGGTGGCCACCGCGACACCGGCCCAGGCCGCCGAGCCGGTCGGTACGGTCCGCAGCGCTGGCGGCGCCACCGCCGTCGCGGGCAGCTACATCGTGGTCTTCAAGGACAGCGTGGTGAGCCGGCCGGCAGTCGGACCGTCGCTGAACCGACTGCGCAGCAAGCACGGCGGCACCGTGGCCCGGACGTACACCGCAGCCGTGCGGGGTGCCGAGATGCGGCTCAGCGCCCAGGCGGCCGCCCGTATCGCCGCCGACCCGGCGGTCGCGTACGTCGAGCAGAACCACACCATGTCGATCGCCGGCACCCAGACGAACCCCCCGTCCTGGGGCCTGGACCGGATCGACCAGCGGAACCTGCCGCTGGACAACTCGTACACGTACCCGAACACGGCGGGCAACGTGACGTCGTACATCATCGACACCGGTATCCGCACGACGCACACGGACTTCGGTGGGCGGGCGACCTGGGGCACCAACACGGCCGACAGCAACAACACCGACTGCAACGGTCACGGCACCCACGTCGCCGGCACCGTCGGTGGTGCCGCGCACGGCGTCGCCAAGGCGACCAAGCTGGTCGCGGTCAAGGTGCTGAACTGCGCCGGCAGCGGCTCGACCGCGGGCGTCATCGCCGGCGTCGACTGGGTCACCGCGAACGCGGTCAAGCCGGCCGTGGCGAACATGAGCCTCGGCGGCTCGGCGAGCAGCGCCCTCGACAGTGCGGTCGCCAACTCGATCAGCTCCGGCGTGACGTACGCGCTGGCGGCGGGCAACAGCAACGCCAACGCCTGTAACTACTCGCCGGCCCGTACCGCGACGGCGATCACCGTCGGCTCGACCACCAGCAGCGACGGCCGATCCTCGTTCTCGAACTACGGCACCTGCCTGGACATCTTCGCGCCGGGCTCGTCGATCACCTCGGCGTGGAACAGCAGCGACACCTCAACCAACACGATCAGTGGTACGTCGATGGCCTCGCCGCACGCGGCCGGCGCCGCCGCGCTGGTGCTCGGCGAGAACCCCTCGTACACCCCGCAGCAGGTCCGGGACTACCTGGTGGACAACGCGACCAGCGGCGCGGTCGGCAACCCGGGCAGCGGGTCGCCCAACAAGCTGCTCTACGTCGGTGACGGCGGCACCCCGCCCCCGCCGCCGCCGCCCGGCTGCACCGGCACCAACGACACCGATGTCGCGATCCCGGACCGCGGGTCGGCCGTCAGCAGCGCGATCACCATCTCGGGCTGTGACCGGGCCGCCTCGGCCACCTCGACCGTCGCGGTGAACATCGTCCACACCTACCGCGGTGACCTGGTCATCGACCTGATCGCCCCGGACGGCTCGTCCTACCGGCTGAAGAACAACAACGGGGGCGACGGCGCCGACAACGTCATCACCACCTACACGGTGAACCTGTCCAGCGAGGCGGCGAACGGCACCTGGCGACTCCAGGTGCGGGACGTCTACTACTTCGACACCGGTTACATCAACACCTGGACCCTGACCGTCTGAGCCTGGTTCCCACGGGCCGAGGCCCCTTCCGGACCGACCGGGAGGGGCCTCGTGCCGGCCCCGGACGGGTCAGACTCCGAAGCCGACGGGGCGCTCGGTCGCGGGAGCCGGCGGCTCTGCCTTCCACAGGCCGGTCTTCTGCGCGGCCAGCCGGGCGAGGTACGCCGGGTTGAGGACCACGTAGCGCCGCCAGAGCCGCCTCGGTTCCAGGCCGAGCCGCCAGAACCACTCCAGGCCTGCCCGCTGCATCCACGGCGGTGGCTGCTTGAGCAGACCGGCATGATAGTCGAAGGCCGCACCGACCGCCATCAGCGGCATGTCCAGCAGCGACCGCATGGCGTACGCGAAGACCTCCTGGCGCGGGCAGCCCAGCCCGACCAGGACCAGTCGTGCCCCGCTGGTCCTGATCCGGTCGGCGATCTCGGCGTCCTCGCCGGGCTGAACGGCCCGGAACTTGGACGGCTCCACACCGGCGATCTTCAGAGCGGGGAACATCCGCTCCAGTGCCGGGATCAGTTTCCCGAGCGTCGGCTCGGTCGATCCGTACAAATAGACCGGGAGCCCCTCGTCGGCGAAGCGGGCGAGCACGTGCAGGGTCAGCGTCGGCCCGTAGACCCGGTCGGTCAGGCCGGCGCCGTGCAGCAGGTTGAGGGCCCAGCGCACCGGTTGTCCATCCGGAGTGACCAGGTCGAACGAATTCAGCCGGGCGTTGTGCGCCGGGTCGAGCACTCCGGTCATCACGCCGTGCACGGCCAGGGCGGTGAGCGCCAGAGGTCGGCGCTCCTGCGCCGCCGAGACGATCGCCTCAGTCGCTGTGGCGTAGTCGGTGGCGTCGACCAGGACGCCGAGGACGTTGCGTTTTCCCGTGATCATGGTCACGCCTCGCTGGTCGTCGACCGGGCAGCGGCGTGGCAACCGACCGGGCGGGCGATCCGCTCGCTGCCCCCGCTCATGACTGGGGCACCCACTTGTCCGCGTTGGCCTCGTGGATCTCGCGCATGATCATGGGCACGTCGTACACCTGCTTCCAGCCTGGATAGTCGGTCTGGAATGCCTCGTTCGAGCCGATCCACCACTTGTGGTCGCCAATCCGGTTGGCCTCGACGTACTCGGAGATCATCTCGTGGCCGGTGATCTGCTCGGCCAGGGCGAACGCCTCGCGCATCGAGGTGTTGGAGTGACGTCCGCCGCCCAGGTTGTAGACCGCGGCGGACCGGGGGTTACGGAAGAACGCCTCGAACGCGGAGACCACGTCCGAGCTGTGGATCGCGTCCCGGACCTGCTTGCCCTGGTACCCGAAGATCTTGTATTTCCGCCGCTCCATGTTGGTCCGCATCACGTAGCCGAGGAAGCCGTGTAGCTCGGTGGCGGAGTGGGCCGGCCCGGTCAGCGTCCCGCCGCGGAAACAGGCGGTCCGCATGTCGAAGTAGCGGCCGTACTCCTGCACCATGACGTCCGCGGCGACCTTCGAGGCGCCGAAGATCGAGTGCAGGCAGGCGTCGATCGACATGTCCTCCCGGATGCCCTGCTCGTACGGGTGGCCCGGCTCGATCTCCCAGCGGGTCGCCAACTCGATCAGCGGCAGGCTGTTCGGCCGGTCGCCGTACACCTTGTTGGTGGAGCAGTGGATGACCGGCGCCTCGATGCAGTGTTCACGAACGTTCTGCAGGACGTTGAGCGTGCCGGTGGCGTTGACGTCGAAGTCGGTGAACGGGTCGCGGACGGCCCAGTCGTGTGACGGTTGCGCCGCAGTGTGGATCACCACCGCGACGTCCCGGTTGTATCGCCGGAAGAGCTTCGCGAGCGTGTCGCGGTCGCGGATGTCGATGCTGTGGTGAGCGTAAGCGGACCCCAGCTCGTCGGTCAGTCGCCGCACGTTCCACGCGGTCGAGGCCTCCGCGCCGAAGAACTCCTGCCGCATGTCGTTGTCGATACCGACCACGTCGAGACCGAGTCTGGCGAAGTGCCGGACCGCCTCGGAGCCGATCAGCCCACCCGACCCGGTCACGAATGCGACACTCACCTGGCACTCCTGGTCTGTCGGCGGCCGAAACCATCGGAGCATAGCGTGTACGACATGTCCCGACACGCAACGAGAGCTCCGCTAACGCGGAGCCCTCACAGTGGTGGGGAAGGGGGGAGTTGAACCCCCACGCCCTTTCGGGCACACGGACCTGAACCGTGCGCGTCTGCCATTCCGCCACTTCCCCGTGGCTTCGACCCGGAACACCCTAGTGCGTGCCGCTCCCGCTGTCGCCGACGGGCTCCGGACATCGTACGTGTTCCCGATCCTTGCCACTAACAGTTACCTTCGTGGTGCGGTTACCGTTCGTGGCGGACGAAAGAGTAGCACGAGGAGATCGGTCCGGCCGAACGGGTCCGCCAGGCGGCCCGAGCGGCGTGTGAGCTGCGCGCTCGCCGGCCGGATACCATCATGTCCTCGGAACCCGAGGAGGAGCCGGTGAGCGTGCTGCAACGCTTCGAGAAGCGTCTGGAAGGCCTGGTAGAGGGAGCCTTTGCCAAGGTCTTCAAAGGGGTGGTCCACCCCGTGGAGATCCTCAACGCCATGCAGCGGGAGGCCGAGGCGCACAAGGCCATTCTGGCTGGTGGGCGCACTCTGGTGCCCAACCGCTACGTGATCGATCTCTCGCCCTACGACCACAGCCGCCTGGCGCCGTACGCCGCCGCGCTGGCCCAGGAACTGGCCCAGTCGCAGGCGGAGTTCATCGGCGAGCAGGCCTGGACGGTCTACGGCGACGTGATCGTCGAGATCGAACGGGGCGAGGGCCTGGACACCGGCATGTTCCGGGTGACCGCAGAGGTGTATACCGGCGGCGAGGTCGCCCCGGTCTCCGCGCCGGGTTACGACGCCGGCCCGCCGGCCTACCCGGCGTACGACCAGGGGGGTGGCTACGGCCCGCCGCCCGGACACGGCGGCGGCCGCAACGTGCGGCTCGTCTCCGGAGACGGGCGCACCTACCCGCTTCAGATGGGCTCGACCGTCATCGGCCGTGGCGACCAGGCCAACCTGCGCCTGCCCGACGTCGGTATCTCCCGCCGACACGCCCGGCTGGACTTCGACGGTGGCCAGGTGGTGCTGACCGACCTCGGGTCGACCAACGGCACGATGGTCAACGGGCAGCGCGTCTCCGCGGTCGCACTGAACCCCGGCGACATGATCCAGCTCGGCACCACGACGCTGACCTTCCGCGTGGACGGCTGATCCGCCTTGCCGGAACTCGTCATCACCGTCGCCCGGTTCGGGTTCCTGATCCTGCTGTGGATCTTCGTGTTCGCGGTGGTCGGAGTGATCCGCCGAGACCTCTTCGCGGGTGCCCGGTCGGGTCGGCTGGTGGCGGCGCCCCGTGCCGTCGGTGCCTCTCTCGGGCAGGTGACCAAGCCGGCCAAGGCGAAGCGCGGACGGGCGGCCCACCAACTTGTGGTGACCGCGGGTCAATTGGCCGGCACCCGCATCACGCTCGGTGAAGCGCAGATCACCATCGGTCGGGCCGAGGATTCCACCCTCGTGATCACCGACGACTACGCCTCGGCGCGACACGCCCGGCTCGTGCCGCGCGACGGGCAGTGGTTCGTCGAGGATCTCGGTTCGACTAACGGCACCTACCTGGATCGCGCTAAGGTCACCGGACCGACCCCCGTCCCCCTCGGCGTGCCGATCCGGATCGGCCGCACTTCACTCGAATTACGGCCATGACTCTGACCCTGCGCTATGCGGCCCACAGCGACCGCGGTCTGATCCGAGACGGCAACCAGGACTCCGTCTACGCCGGTCCGCGGCTGCTGGCCGTTGCCGACGGTATGGGCGGCATGGCCGCCGGTGACGTCGCCAGCAATATCGTCATCGGTGCCATGGCACCGTTGGACGAGGACGTCCCTGGTGACGCCCTGGTGGACGCGCTTCGCTCGGCCGTCACCAACGCCACCCAGCACCTCCGCGAGACGGTGGACGCCAACCCTCAGCTGGAGGGAATGGGGACCACACTCACCGCGATCCTCTTCTCCGGCAGCAAACTGGGCATGGTGCACATCGGCGACTCCCGGGCGTACCTGCTGCGGGGCGGCGAGTTCGCCCAGATCACCAAAGACGACACGTACGTCCAGATGCTCGTCGACGAGGGCCGGATCAGCCCAGAGGAGGCGAGCAGCCACCCGCAACGGTCCCTGCTGACCCGGGCGCTCGACGGCCGCGACATCGACGCGGAGTACTCGGTTCGTCAGGTCCTCGCCGGCGACCGGTACCTGATCTGCAGCGACGGCCTGTCCGGCGTGGTCAGCGCCGACACCATCGCGGAGACCCTGCGCGAGTACGCCGACCCGCAACAGTGCGTGGAGCGGTTGGTGCAGCTCGCGCTCCGCGGCGGCGGTCCGGACAACATCACCGTGATCATCGCCGACGCGACCGACCAGGACATCGTCGAAGCGACCCCGATCGTCGGCGGTGCCGCCTCCCGGGACCGAGGCATGGCAACCTCCGCCGACGTCTCCACCCCGGCGGCTCGCGCCTCCGCGCTCGCCGCGCCCCGGCCCGCCGCACCGGACGATCCGTCGGCGGTCGTCGACGACGAGCCGGAGCGCCGCCGGCGGCGTCCGGTGCGCGCCACGGCGGTGACTGTGGCGCTGGTCCTCCTCCTGGGCGGTGCGATGTTCGGCGGGTGGAGCTACATGCAGCGGCAGTACTACGTGGGTGCCACCGAGGACGGCCAGGTCGCCGTCTTCCGCGGCATCCAGGGTCAGATCGCCGGCATGGACCTCTCCACCGTGCACTCCACCAGCCCAGCCGAGCTCGACGATCTCACCCTCGCCGCGCAGGAGCAGGTCAAGCAGGGCATCCCGGCCAAGAACGAGCCGGACGCGGCACGCCGGCTGGCCGAGCTGACCGCCGACACCCCGGCGAACCCCAATCTCAAGCCGATCTGCCCGCCGCGCCCGAGCGCGGTCACCGTCACGGCGACGCCGATGCCGCCGCTGACGCCGACGGTGGCACCGGGGTCGCCCACACCCACCGCCAGCGCTCCGGTGGGTACGCCGGCCGCCCCGACCACCACGCCCGACGCCCTGCCCTCGGATCCGGCCGCGCCGGCCATTGACCCGGCCGCGTGCCGGTCGCCCGAGTGAGCGTCGGCTCGACCCGTCAGGACGATCCGTGACCGTATCGGCCAGCCCGGCATCCCCGCCCGCCACGACGGGCGGGCAGCCCGGCGTGCGTCTGGCCCGGTCCCGGCGCAACGCCGAGCTGTCCCTGCTGCTGCTGGCGATGGTGCTGGTCGCCGCGTACGCGGCGATGGTCGAGGCGAATGTGCTCGACACGGTGACCTCGGACTTCTGGGTGCCGGCCGCGGCGCTCGGCGCGGTCTTCCTCGGCCTGCACGTGGCGATCCGGTTCCTCGCCCCCTTCGCCGATCCCGCCCTGCTGCCGGCGGTCGCGCTGCTCAACGGCCTCGGCGTCGGCTTCCTGCACCGGCTGGACCTGGCCCGGGCAACTCCCGCCGAACGGGCTGACCTGGCCACCTTCGCCGGAACCGGTGGACGGCAGCTCGCCTGGACGCTGATCTCGGTGGGCCTCGCCGCCGGGCTGCTCCTCCTGGTGCGGGACCACCGCTCGATTTCCCGGTACGCGTACACCCTGGGGCTCGCCGGCATCGTGCTGGTGATGATCCCAGCGGTGCTGCCGGCGAGTATCTCCGAGATCAACGGCGCCAAGCTCTGGATCCGGGTCGGCGGCTTCTCCATCCAGCCAGGTGAGTTCGCCAAGCTGGCCTTGCTCGCGTTCTTCGCGTACTACCTGGTCCGTAAGCGGGAGGTACTTTCGCTGGCCAGCCGCCGGATCCTCGGCATCGACTTCCCGCGCGGGCGGGACCTCGGCCCGGTCGTGGTGGTCTGGCTGATCAGCCTCCTGGTCCTCGTCTTCGAGAAGGATCTGGGCACCTCGCTGCTGTACTTCGGCATGTTCGTGGTGACGTTGTACATCGCCACGGAGCGGGTCAGCTGGCTACTCATCGGTCTGGTGCTCTTCTTCGGTGGCGCCTACCTCGCGTACGTGCTCGGCAGCACGGTCGGGGGGCCGTTCGCCAACTTCTACCTGCGCGCCGAGATCTGGCTGGACCCGTTCGCCGACCCGTACGAAGACGGCTACCAGCTCGTCCAGGGCCTGCTCGCCCTCGGCACCGGCGGCCTCTTCGGGGCCGGGCCCGGTGGTGGGCAGCCGCTGAAGCTGCCCGAGGTGCAGAACGACTTCATCTTCGCCGGCATCGGTGAAGAGATCGGACTCTTCGGCCTCTCCGCCCTGCTCGTGATCTACCTGCTCATCATCGAGCGGGGGCTGCGCGCCGCGCTGGCGGTGCGTGACTCGTTCGGCAAGCTGCTCGCCGGTGGTCTGGCATTCACCCTCGGGCTCCAGGTCTTCGTGATCGTCGGCGGGATCAGCAAGCTGATCCCGCTCACCGGACAGACCACCCCGTTCCTCTCCGCCGGTGGCTCCTCACTGGTGGCGAACTGGTTGCTCGTCGCGGTCCTGCTCCGGGTCTCCGACGGTGCCCGGCGGCCGGTGTCCGGCGGGGGCGGCGGAGTGCCCCGACCATCCGGTGGGCCGCCGGAACAGCTGCACGGTGCCCCCACGGAGGTGATCAAGCCGTGAACGCGCCACTGCGCCGCGTCGGTATCGTCGTGATGGTTCTGTTCGGGCTGCTCTTCGTGAACCTGAACTGGATCCAGGCCTACAAGGCGGACGAGTATCGCAACAGCGACTACAACGGCCGCGTCCAGGTCGCCGAGTACAAGCGCAAGCGTGGCAACATCGAGGCCGGCGGCACGGCGTTCGCGGTGAGCAAGGAGACCGGCGGGGAGCTGGAGTTCCTGCGCACCTATCCGGGCGGAGCCAAGTACGCCCACGTGCTCGGGTACAAACCGGTGAACCTTGCCGACACCGGCATCGAGAAGTCCGAGAACGACTTCCTCGCCGGCACCAGCGACCAGCTCATCGCCGACCGCCTTCGAGACCTGGTCACCGGTGACGAGACCGCCGGCGCCAACGTCCTGCTCACCATCTCCAAGCGAGCCCAGGACGTCGCGTACGAGCAACTGCGCGAGAACCGCAACGGGGCGACCAAGGGCGCGGCCATCGCCATCGACCCGCGCACCGGCGCGGTGCAGGCGCTGGTCTCCATGCCGAGCTTCAACCCCAACCCGCTGGCCAGCCACGACACCGACGAGGCGGCGGCGGCGTACAACAAGCTCGATCAGGACCCGGACCGCCCCCTGCGGAACCGGGCGCTCGGCGAGGTGCTGCCGCCGGGCTCGACCTTCAAGATCGTGGTGGCGGCCGCCGCGCTGGAGAACGGCGTCACCCCGGAGACGCGGATCCCCGCCGGACCGGAGTACACGGCGCCGACCTCCGGCACCCCGATCAGCAACGCCGCCCCGTCGATCTGCCCCGAGGCGCAGGTCACCCTGATGAACGCGGTGACCGAGTCGTGCAACACGGGCTTCGCCCAGCTCGGCGTCCGGCTCGGCGCCGGCACCATCAAGGAGAAGGCCCGACAGTTCGGCTTCGAACAGGACGACCTGACCGTCGGCCGGCTCGGCGAGGACGGGCAGCGGGTGGCGGCCAGCCGGACCGGCAGCATCGAGAACGCCGACGGCGGCGACGATCCGGCGGCGCTCGCCCAGTCCTCCATCGGCCAGTTCAACGTTCGGATGACCCCGCTGCAGGGCGCCCTGATCGCCGCCACCGCGGCCAACGGCGGTAGCCAGATGCGGCCGTACCTGGTCCGTCAGATCCTCGGCCCGGACCGCACCACCGACTACTACACGGCCAGGCCGCGCGAGTTGCGCCAGCCGGTCAGCGGCCAGGTCGCCGCCGACCTGCGGGAGATGATGGTGAGCGTGGTCGAGAACGGCACCGGCCGGAGTGCCCGGTTCAGCGGCTACACGGTCGGCGGCAAGACCGGCACCGCCCAGTCCGCGCCGAACAAGCTCGACCACGGCTGGTTCATCGGCTTCGCACTGGACAAGGACGGCAACGCGGTCTCCGCCGTCTGCGTCCTGCTGGAGGAGGCGGGCAGCGGCGGCAGCGCCGAGGCGGCCCGGATCGGCGGGCAGATCATGCGGGCGGCGATCAACGACCCCGGGAGTCGCTGACATGCTCAGCCCCGGGGTGCAGCTCGGCAACCGCTACCGCTTGGACGAGCGGATCGCGAGCGGTGGCATGGGGGACGTGTGGCGCGGCACCGACCAGGTGCTCGGCCGGACGATCGCCGTGAAGAGCCTGCTTCCCGCCCTGCTCGACGACCCGGACTTCGCCGAGCGGTTCCGCGGCGAGGCGCGCACGATGGCAACGATCAACCATCCCGGCGTCGTGGACGTCTACGACTTCGGCAACGACCAACAGGTCGCCTTCCTGGTGATGGAATACGTGGAGGGCGACGCCCTCTCGGCGACCCTGAGCCGGGTGGGGCGGCTCACCCCCGCCCGCACCATGGCGCTGGTCGCCCAGGCCGCCGACGCGCTGCACGCCGCCCACCTGAAGGGGATCGTGCACCGGGACGTGAAGCCGGGAAACCTCCTCGTCCGGCCGAACGGGACCCTGGTGCTCACCGACTTCGGCATCGCCCGCTCCGACCTGGTGGCCCAGCTCACCGCCGCCGGGTCGGTGCTCGGCACCGCCTCGTACATCTCACCCGAGCAGGCCACCGGCGGCGTCGCCACCCCCGCGTCGGATGTCTACGCGCTCGGCGTGGTCGCGTACCAGTGCCTCGCCGGTCGGCGGCCGTTCGAGGGTGACAACCCCCTGGACATCGCCATGCGGCATGTCCGGGATACCCCCCGGTCGCTGCCCGCCGACATCCCGCCGCAGGTCCGCGCCGTGGTCGAGCGGGCCATGGCGAAGGATCCGGCCGCCCGCTGGCCCAGCGCCGCGGCGCTGGCCGGGGTGGCCCGCCAACTGAAGGCCCAGCTCTCCCAGGCGGCCCGTGCGGCCGGCCGGGCCACCCCGATCTCCGCGGCGCCCGCGTCGCCGGCCCCGGGCCGGGCCCAGGTGTCGCCACCGTCGGCGGCCCGGACACCGGTGCCGCCCCGCCCGCCGGTCGCGACGCCGCAGCCGCCCCGACCGCCGGCGGTGGCGCCGGTCGCAGCGGCGGCCCCGCGGGCCACGCCGGCGGTCCGGCCACCGGGCGCGTCGGCCCGATCCGGGTACGCTCCGAAGCCACCGCCTCCTCCTCCGCGCAAGTCCCAGGCCGGAAAGGCTTTCCTCGTCGCACTCCTGGCCGTACTGGTCCTGGTCTGTGCCGGCGTGGTTTCCTACTCCCGGTGGGGGGCGACACGCGCCGGATACACCGGCACGCCGGCGCCGGCGCCGACGGTGACGTCCGGCGCGCAGCGGCTCGACGGACGCGACGATCCGACCCGGACGTCGTACCGTCGACAGCAACTGCCCCGGCCGGGCGGCAACGAGACCACGACGAGCGAAGGACGACAGACGCGATGACAGCGCAGGCCCGCCTGCTCGGTGGCAGGTACCAGGTCGGCGAGCTGCTCGGCTACGGTGGCATGGCTGAGGTGCACCGCGGTCGTGACCTGCGGCTCGGTCGGGACGTCGCGGTCAAGATGCTCCGGACGGACCTGGCCCGGGACGCCACCTTCCAGATGCGGTTCCGCCGGGAGGCGCAGAACGCCGCGTCTCTCAACCACCCGGCCATCGTCGCCGTCTACGACACCGGCGAGGAACAGGCGCCTACGGGCGAGACACTGCCGTTCATCGTGATGGAGTTCGTCAACGGGCGCACCCTCAAGGAGGTGCTGGGCGCCGAGGGCCGGCTCCAGCCGCGCCGGGCGCTGGAGATCTGCGCCGACATGTGCGCGGCGCTGGAGTTCAGCCACCGGCACGGCATCATCCACCGGGATATCAAGCCCGGTAACGTGATGCTCACCCAGACCGGCCAGGTCAAGGTGATGGATTTCGGTATCGCGCGGGCCCTGGCCAGCGGCGCCACCACGATGACGCAGACCAGCGCCGTGATCGGCACCGCGCAGTATCTGTCGCCCGAACAGGCCCGGGGCGAGGCGGTCGACGCCCGTTCCGACGTCTACGCCGCCGGCTGCGTGCTCTTCGAGCTGCTCGTCGGGCACCCACCGTTCGTCGGGGACAGCCCGGTCAGCGTCGCGTACCAACACGTACGGGAGGCACCGCCGACGCCGAGCGACCTCAACCCGGAGGTCTCCCCGGCGGTCGACGCGATCGTGCTCAAGGCGCTGTCGAAGAACCCGCTGAACCGCTACCAGAGCGCCGGCGAGATGCGTGCCGACCTGCTCCGCGCCGCCGCCGGCCGGCCGGTGCTGGCCACCCCGGTGATGCGCCAGGAGGAGGAGGCAACCCAGCTCGCCCCGGTCGGGGCCGGCTACCCGGCGTCTGCGCCGGGCGTCCCGCAGACCCAGCAGATCCCGGCCCGGGTCGGCGACCCGCGCCAGCGCCGGGCGTCATCCTGGTTGATCGCTACCTTCACCGCACTCGGCGTGCTGGCGGTGATCGCTTTGATCGTCGCCCTGTTGCAGAGCCAGCAGGGCGACGATCAGGTCGCCGTTCCCGAGGTCACCGGGATGACCCAGGCCCAGGCGTTCGCGGCGATCCGGCAGGCCAACCTGACACCGGACACCGGCACGGAGGTCTTCGGCAGCAACTGCGAGAAGGGACGGGTGGTCAGCCAGGAACCAGGTACGGGCGCCCGGCTGCAACCAAGTCAGGTCGTCCGGGTTCAGATCTGCGGTGGCCCGGCGACGAAGGTGATCCCGGACACTCTGGTCGGCACTTCCTACGAGAACGCCAGGCGGCAGCTGGAAAACGCGGGTTTCAAGGTCAAGCGCACCGACGTCGACAGCGCCGAGCGGGAGGGCACCGTCCTGCGGGTGTCGCCGGACGAGGGCAGCAAAGTAGACGAAGGCGCCGACGTCACCCTCACGGTGTCCCGCGGCAACGTCGGCAAGGTGCCGGACGTGGTGGACCAGTCGGTCGAGGACGCGCGGGACGAACTGAGAGACGCTGGCTACAAGGTCGACATCGAGCAGGGACAGCCGGTCCCGCCGGGCGAGGCCGGCAAGGTGACGCGGCAGGACCCACGTCCGAACACCGAGCTGGTCAAGGGCAAGACGGTCACCATCACCGTGACGGTCGAGGAGGAACCGGAGCCGACCCAGGAGCCGACCCGGGAGCCGACCCAGGAGCCGCCCCCCACGCCGCCGGCCACGCCGACCAACCCCGGCGGCGGTGGTGGTGGTTTGCCCGACCCGACCACGCCGCCGATCCGGCTCCCGAAGGGCTGACCGACCCGTGCCGGGTGGGGTGGGCACGGGCGGTGCCGACCGCGTTCGACCGGTGAGCGTGGGAGGGCCCGGGAGACCTCCGCCGGACGACGCAGTGCGCCCAGCCGGGTGGACCGGCCGGTGGCGGCGACGCCTGGTGTGGGTCGCGATGCTGGGGACGGTCGCGCTGGTCTGCACCAGCCTGCCCTGGTTGTGGACGACCTGCGCCGCACGCGGTCACGTGTACGACGAGGCCGACGCGCCGGCCACCGACGTCGTGATCGTCCTCGGCACCGAGGTGGCTGCGGACCGACGGCAACCGGGGGACCGGCTGGCGGGCCGCCTGGACACCGCCGCCGAGCTGATACACAGCGGGCGGGCCCGGGTGCTGCTGGTGTCCGGCGACGGGGGCGGGACGTCGGGTGACGAGCCGGCGGTGATGACCGCCTACCTCGCCGTGCGGCTCGGTGTCGAGCCTGGCCGGGTGGTGGCCGACCCGTTCGGACTCGACACCTACGACAGCTGCGTCCGAGCCCGGGACGTGTACGGGGTCGAGCGGGCCCTGATCGTCACGCAGTCCTGGCACGTGTCCCGGGCGGTGACGCTGTGCCGACATCTCGGTGTCGACGCCGACGGGGTGATCGCACGCTGCCCCGGCTGTGGGCCCGGCCTGTTCGTCGAGAAGTCCATCCGGGACTACCTGGCCAGTGGCAAGGCGGCGTGGGACGCCGTCCGACGTCGGCCGCCCGCGGTCCGGTCGCCCGCGGACCAGGGCGTCCGGGACGCGCTGAAGGAGCGCGGCTGACCGTCGCTCTGGTGTGCTCGCGACCTCAGCCGGAGCCGAAGGCGGCGCGGCGGCGTACGTCGACCTCGGCGGCGAGTTCGGGCGCGCGCTTCAGCGCCTCGGTGTAGCCGCAGGACGCCAACCAGTTGGCGAGCATCACGTGGCCGCCCTCGGTCAGCACCGACTCGGGATGGAACTGGACTCCCTCGATCGGCAGGGTTCGGTGCCGCATCGCCATCACCACGCCGGAACCGGTCCAGCCGGTGACCTCCAACTCGGCGGGCAGCGTCTCCGGCAGCACCGCCAGCGAGTGGTAGCGGGTCGCCGTGAACGGGTTCGGCAGGCCGGCCAGCACTCCGGCATCGTGGTGCCGCACCTCGGAGGTCTTGCCGTGCAGCAGCTCGGGGGCTCGGGCGACGGTGGCACCGAACGCCTCCCCGATCGCCTGGTGGCCGAGGCAGACCCCGAAGAGGGGCAGCGTGCCGGCGTACTCGCGGATGACGTCCAGGCAGATGCCCGCGCGGTCCGGGCTGCCCGGTCCGGGAGAGAGGAGGACGCCGTCCGCGCCCGTCTTCCCGACCTCGGCGACATCGATCTCATCGTTGCGGCGTACCTCGCACTCCACGCCGAGCTGGCCGAGATACTGGACGAGGTTGAAGACGAACGAGTCGTAGTTGTCAATGACCAGGACGCGCACGGGTCACTCTTCCGGTGAGGGCGTGGGTGGCGGGGTGTTGTTCTCGTCAGTTCGGTACGGCAGGTCGTGCTCGTCGCCCGCAGGCGTCTCTCCGCCGCTGGGCGGCGGGTCACCGGGGAGCGGGTCACCGGGCACGCCGGATTCCTGGGTGACCTGTACGTCGTCGAACGGCAGCAGCGGTTCGGCCCAGGGGAAGGCCACGTACCAGAGCAGCGCGACCATGGCCGAGAGCAGCAGCAGGCTGCCAGCGAGCTTACCCGGCAGACCGAACGGCAGTTTCCGCCAAATCCAGGCGTACATCGTCCTCAGTTCCCCAGCTCCGCCGGACGCCCCGCCGACTTTGCCTGTGTGCTGGTCAGCGTGGCGTGGATGATCAGACGCTCGTAGTTGTCGAACTTGGGGTTGCACGTCGTGAGGGTGAGCATTGCCGTGGTGGGCCGGGCACCGGGCTTCCCCGGCACGGGGGCCACCACCTCCACCTGAGTCGGCTTGACGACGTGGCTGCGGGTCACCCGGTAGACGTACCAGTTGTCGCGGTCCTCGACGACGACCACGTCGCCGGCGTCCAGCTCGTCGAGGCGCCAGAAGGTGGCACGGTTGCGGTGCCCGGCGACGGCGAAGTTGCCGACCTTGCCGGGCCGTGCACTCGACGGGTAGTGGCCCGGGGCGTACCGGATGTCCTTCTGGCCGATCCCCTCGACGACGACCCAGTTCTTGTCGAGCTTCGGGATGTAGAGACCGGCGATCGGCCTGCCCTGCACCGGGGTCGGCGGCTTGGCGGGGGTGGAGGTGGAGGCCCTGGGTGACGGTGAGACGGTCGGGTCGTCGCTGGGCTCCCACGCTTCGGCGAGCTGCTGGCTGAGGTCGTTCTGGTGGGCGTCGACGATGGCCGACTTGCCCCAGATTTCGTACCCGGCGAAGAGAAGCACCACCAGGCCGAAAGTGATGAGCAGCTCACCGGCGACCCGGACGCCGGCGCGCAGGCGGGAGCCGAACGTCGGGCGGGTCAGCTCCGAGTAGACGCTCTTGTAGCCCAGGCCGCTCTGCTCCGGGCGCAGCTTGACCACCCGCTCACCCCGTCGTGGCTGCGGCGGCTCCGACTCACCGGCCCCGCTGGCGGGCTCCTCCGTACGGGACGGACGGGGGACCGCCCCCATCAGGGCGGTCGAGTCCAGCGCCGGTGCGGGCGGCGTACGACCGGACACCGCTGGGATGAGCGCTGTGGCGCCCGGGTCGCCGGGGGGCGGCTGAGTAGCGGCCGGCGGTGCCCCGGCACTCCGCGTCGCCGAGTCGGTCGTCGGCTTCGGGTCGGCTTGCGGCCTCCGGCTGGTACTCCGGCCCGTAGTCGCTGGCGGGATGAACGCGGTGGGGGCGTCTGTCACCGCCGTCGGGGCGACTTGGTCGCGCGGCGGTGCGGCCGGAACTGCCCAGCGCGGCGGCGCGGGCGAATCCGGTGGACCGGGTGGGTCGTCGGCTCGGGTGGGGTCCAGGTCCCGTGGAGCGGCCACCGGCTCGCGGCCGGGCGGGCCGTCGGCTCGGGTCTGACTGGTCAGGGAGGTCACGGACCGGGCCGACGACTGGAGGTTCGGGCGGTCGACCGTCGGCAGGAACGCCGTGGGGTCGTCGCCGCGATCCCGGTGCCGGCCGTCCCAGCCCTCCGGTGCCCTGGTCACCTGGGCACCGTCGCCGAGCGAAGCGTGGTCGAACCGTCGAACGCCGGGACCGTGACGGTGGCGACGGTCTCCTTGTAACCCAGCTGGTAGGTGTCGGCCAGGTCCCTGAACAACCGGACTCCCTCAGACTCGGCGAGGGCCCGCTGAAGGGCGGCGGGATCGCCGATCGCTACGATCGTGAACGGAGGGGAGTACACCCGGCCGTGTAGCAGCAGGGTGTTACCTACGCAGCGTACCGCGCTGGTGGCGAGTACGCGGACATCCATGATTGACATGGCCTCCGCGCCTCCGGCCCACAGCGCGTTCACCACCGCCTGCACGTCGCTCTGGTGGACCACCAGGTCGTCGTTGGTCACCCCGCCTGGAAGGGGGTTGTCCGTCCGGCGTGACGGCGCGTCGTTCAACTCCACCGTCAGCCCTGGCCCGCTCAGCGCCGTGAATCCGGCGGCCTCTCGGTTCGCGCCCACCCGGACCTGCTGCTCGTTGACCGGCCCGTCCGACTCGGCCAGGGCGGCGGTGCGCGCCTCGACGTCTCTTCGGAGCGTGGCGGCCCGTTCCTCGCGCGCGACCACGTCCTCTCGGCGATCCTCGATCAGCTGTCTGAGCTCGGGTCGCCGGTCCTCGCGCAGGGTCGTACCGCCAGCCGTGGTGGCGGTGGTGGTCATGAGCAACCCGGCGGTCGCGGCGATCAGTGGCACCCCGATCGACCATCCGGGGCGTCGTTGCCGCGGGCGGCGCAGCAGCGCGGCGACGGCCCGTCGCAGCGCCTTCCGCCAGGAGGCGGTGCCGGATGTGTACTCCACGGGGTGTCCTCCCCTCGTCACGTGCCAGCTCGTCCCGGCTACGCCGCCGGTACCGCGACCCGTCCCTCTTTCGGGGGTCGGGAACGTCGGAGCAGACCCTTTCGTGGCCTGGACGGTTCTTCGGGACTACGCTAGCTGTCGAACATTATTGGCCAAGGACCGTCGCCCTCGCGCCCGGTTGTCAGGCCGGACGAGGTCGTCACCCCCTCTGGAGAGCGTCGTGCCCAAGTCTCAGGTCCGCAAGAAGAAGGTGTACACCCCGCCATCGGACGTGCGTCCGACGGCGACGGCGGCGACGCGTAAGCCTAGCCCGGTGTGGCTGCCGATCTCGGCGGTCTCGCTCATCGTCCTCGGCATCGGCTGGCTGGTGATCTACTACCTGTCCGCCCAGGAGTACCCAGTCATGTCGTGGGGTTACTGGAACCTCGCGGTGGGCTTCGGTGCCATGGTTGGCTCCCTGATCCTGCTCTCGCGCTGGCGCTGAGCACCGCCGCGCTGGCGCTGAGCACCGCCTGCTCCGACCATGCGGGCGGGAATCGCGTCACTGGTCCCGCCCCCTGCCCGGCGGCACCGGGCGGGGCGACCTATGGTGTGTGCGCAGGGCAGCGCGGTCTGGATGCGAGAAGGCTCACGTTACCGCTGGGTAACCTAGCGCGTAGGCTGCACTGCATGACCGAGCGGAGCGAGGTCATCGACCGGTCCGGTCGAGGGCGCGGCAGCGGTGACGCACCGACCGTGCCCTGACCCGGCCGGCCGCGGAGCCGCGACGCAGCAGTAGACCGGGAGGCCGACTCGATGGGCAGCGTCCAGATCGTCACCACGATCGTCGCGGTCGCCATCACCGCCGTGGCGGTGTGGCTCGCCGTGCGGGCGGTCATGAAGATGCTGGCCGTGGTTCGGCAGGGTCAGCCGGATCCGTCCCGCCGCACCGACCTGGCCACCCGTACGAAGACCATGCTGGCTGAGACCGCCGGTCACACCCGGATGCTCCGGTGGAGCCTGGTGGGGGCCGCGCACTGGTTCGTGATGGTCGGCTTCATCGTGCTGTCGCTGCTGGTGCTGGAGGCGTACTTCGAGGTCGTCTCGCCCACCGGTGGGCTGCCGCTGGTCGGCGGATGGGTCCTCTACGGCCTGGTCACCGAGTGGCTCGGCATCCTCGGCCTGGTCAGCATCCTGCTACTGATCACGATCCGCCTCCGTAACCGGCCGACCCGGCCCGGCGGGAAGTCGCGGTTCACCGGCTCCACCATGTGGCAGGGCTACTTCGTCGAGGCCGTGATCCTCGCCGTGCTGATCATGGGCTTCGTCATCCGGGGCTTCAAGGTCGCCACCGACCACTTCGAGTATCCGGTCTGGGCGGCCCCGCTCAGCCACGCTGTCGGCGGCCTGCTGCCGAACTGGGCGGCCGGCGTGAGTGTCGCCGCCCTAATCAAGATCACGATTTCGATGACCTGGCTCATCGTGATCGCGCTGAACGTGACCATGGGCGTGGCCTGGCACCGCTTTCTGGCCTTCCCCAACATCTTCTTCAAACGCGACCCGGGTCGAAAGGGCTCCGGCCTCGGGGCACTGCGGCCGATGATGAGCGAGGGCAAGCCCCTCGACTTCGAGGAGGCCGACCCGGAGAAGGACCAGTTCGGCGTCGCTCAGGTCGAGCAGTTCACCTGGAAGGGCCTGCTGGACTTCAGCACCTGCACCGAGTGCGGCCGCTGCCAGTCGCAGTGCCCGGCCTGGAACACGGGCAAGCCGCTGTCGCCGAAGCTGCTGGTGCTCAGCCTGCGCGACCACGCGTACGCGAAGGCTCCGTACCTGCTGGCCGGTGGCGGCAAGGACCTGACCGGTGCGGAGAAGGCCACCGCCGCGCAGCTCGCCCACGTCGACGTGCTGGCGCTCGCCGAGGCTGAGAATCCGCTGGTCGGCACCGCCGAGGAGAACGGCGTCATCGACCCGGACGTGCTCTGGTCCTGTACGACCTGTGGCGCCTGCGTCGAACAGTGCCCGGTCGACATCGAGCATGTCGACCACATCGTCGACATGCGCCGCTACCAGGTGCTCATCGAGTCCAGCTTCCCGTCCGAAGCCGGCGTGATGCTGCGCAACCTGGAGAACAAGGGCAACCCGTGGGGTGCCCCGCCGAACACCCGGGAGGACTGGACCAAGGGTCTCGACTTCGAGGTGCCCCGGGTCGGCGAGGCCGAGGACTTCGAGTATCTGTTCTGGGTCGGCTGCGCCGGCGCCTTCGAGGACCGGGCCAAGAAGACCACCCGCGCGGTCGCCACGCTGCTACACGAGGCGGGCGTCTCCTTCGCCATCCTCGGCGAGGGCGAGACCTGCACCGGCGACCCGGCCCGCCGGATCGGCAACGAGTTCGTCTTCCAGATGCTCGCCCAGCAGAACGTCGAGGTGCTCAACGAGGCGTTCGAGGGTCGGGAGAAGAGCAGGAAGAAGATCGTCGCGACCTGCCCGCACTGCTTCAACACACTCGGCAACGAGTACGGCCAGCTCGGCGGAGAGTTCGAGGTCGTGCACCACACCCAACTGCTGGCGCACCTGGTCAGTACCGGCAAACTCACCCCGGTGCAGCCGGTCGACGGTGGGGTCACCTACCACGACCCCTGCTACCTGGGCCGGCACAACCGGGTCTTCGCCCCGCCTCGCGAGGTGCTGGGCGCTGCTCTCGGCGGTGCCGAGGACGCCGCTGGCCGCGACGGCGGCTTGATCGAGATGCCGCGCAACAGCGAGCGCTCCTTCTGCTGCGGCGCCGGCGGCGCCCGGATGTGGATGGAGGAGCGGATCGGCAAGCGCATCAACGTGGACCGCGTCGAAGAGGCGATGGCCACGGGCGCGAAGACGGTCGCGGTCGGCTGCCCGTTCTGCTCGACGATGCTCAACGACGGTGTGAACGGCAAGGGTGCCAGCGAGGAGGTCGAGGTGGTCGACGTGGCCAGCGTGCTGCTTCGCTCCGTCCGACCGGAGCGGGCATCGGGCGAGAAGCAGGACGAGCCGGTCGTCGGCTGACGCGTACCCTTGGATCGACGGCGGCGGCACCGGTGCCGCCGCCGTCAGCGCGTACGCCCTCCGTATCGGCACCCGTGACCTTCCGCCTCCCGCGGGTACCCATGGTGCGCGCCCGGTAGCACAGCAGTGACGGAGGCGTCGGTCGCCTTGATTCTGTATCGGACCTTCCCTAATGTGAGGCGTCGGCCGCTGTGGATCGTCTGTCTCGCCCCTTCCCCGTCGCGAGGCGCCCGGCGGTCAGGTTGCAAAAGGAGTCGGTGCCGGTGGCAACCACGCCCCCTCATCGTCCCGCCTCGGGACGGGTCCGCCGTCCAGGCGGCCTGCGCCGGGTCGTCCACCGTCTGCTCACCTTGGTGGCCGCCGTTGCCGTCGGCGCCGGAGCACTCGCGGCGCCCGCGTTCGCCGAGCCGTCCGTCGACGAGATCGAGGCCGCGATCGACAAGCAGTGGGCCCAGTTGGAGCCCACGATCGAGCAGTACAACAAGGTCCGCGCGCAGCTCAGGATCAACCGCAAGAAGTCGGACGAGCTGGCAGAGAAGATAGCGCCGCTCGCCCTACAGAGCGAGATGGCGATGAACCGGGTTGGCGACCTCGCCTCGCGGTACTACATCACCGGGCCGTCGCAGGAGATCGGCGCGCTGCTGACCAACACGCGGCCGAGCGCTCTCGGCGAGCAGCTCGCCATGCTGGACCGGCTCGCGCTTCAGGAGCGCAAGCAACTGGAGGGCGTACTGGCCATCCGTAAGAAGTACGACGAGCAGAAGGCCGCGCTCGACACGCTGATCGCGGCGCAGGACAAGCAGGGGCGCCAGCTCGCGGCGAAGAAGAAGGAGATCGACGCCGAGATCAAGCGCCTCGAGGCCGCGCTGCCGGTGACGACGGTGAAGACCGAGAAGTGCCCGACGATCAACGGCGTGGTCAGCGAGGCCGCCCGGACCGCCATCAAAACCGCGTGCGCGCAGATCGGCGACCCGTACGTGTGGGGCGCCATCGGGCCGAACTCGTTCGACTGCTCCGGCCTTACGCAGTACGCGTACAAGGCGGCCGGGATCTACCTGACCCACTACACGGGCGCCCAGTGGGGCCAGGGCAAGGCGATCAAGCGCGCCGACGCCCGCCCCGGCGACCTGGTGTTCTTCTACACCGACCTGCACCACGTCGGCCTGTACCTCGGCAGCGACAAGATGGTGCACGCGCCCAGGACCGGCAAGCCGGTCCAGGTCTCCAGCATCAACACCATGCCGGTCGCCGGGTTCCGCCGGCCCGGCTGATCCGGCGGCAGCGGACCAAGGGCCCCGGGACGACGCCGCCCTGTCGTGCCGGGGCCCTCGTCGCGTGCCCCGGTCGGTGACCGGTAACTGCCCCGGCGGCCGGGTTCGTGCGGAGGCCAGCCGGCGGAGGACGTCAGCGGGTCGGCCAGGTACGCCAGTTCTGCCAGGAACGGCTCGGCGTCGGCCCGCGCTGCCCCTGGTACCGCGACCCGTAGACGGCCGATCCGTACGGGTGCTCGGCGGGCGAGGAGAGGCGGAAGATGCAGAGCTGACCGATCTTCATGCCCGGCCACAGCGTGATCGGCAGGTTCGCCACGTTGGACAGCTCCAGCGTCACGTGGCCGGTGAAGCCGGGGTCGATGAAGCCGGCGGTCGAGTGGGTGAGCAGCCCGAGTCGGCCCAGCGAACTCTTGCCCTCCAGCCGGCCGGCGAGCTGGTCGCCGAGCGAGATCACCTCGACCGTCGAGGCGAGCACGAACTCCCCCGGGTGCAGCACGTACGGTTCACCGTCGGGGACCTCGACCACGGAGGTCAGGTCGTCCTGTTGCCGTGCCGGGTCGATGTGGGTGTACAGGTGGTTGTTGAAGACCCGGAAGAGCTTGTCCAGCCGTACGTCGATGCTCGACGGCTGGACCAGGGCGGGATCGAACGGCTCCAGTGCCAGTGCGCCGGCCTTGATCTCGGTGACCAGGTCGCGGTCGGAGAGCAGCATCGCACCACCATAGCGAGCCGGTTGTCCGGCGCCCGTGTCGGTATGTTTCTTCGTACGGGTGTTCGATAGACTGCCGGCATGGCTACCTGGTCCGAATTCGCCGCCGACGAGCCTCGCCTCGCCGACGGGATCCGTCGCCTCCTCCAGCAGTACGGACCGGGTCTGGGCTACCTGGCCACGGTCCGCGCGGACGGTGGTCCCCGGGTGCACCCGGTCTCCCCCGTCATCGCCGACGAGGGCCTGTTCTGCTTCGTGATCGACTCACCAAAGCGGCGTGACCTGGAGCGTGACGGGCGCTACGCGCTTCACTCCTTCCCCGCCGAGGAGAGTGACGACGAGGCGTACGTCGCGGGCCACGCCCGGCCGGTGACGGATTCGGCGCGGGTGGCCCGCCTGGCCCGCCTACACCGCGCGACCTCCCAGGTGGACTGGCGGCTGTTCGAGTTGACCGTCGATGTCGCGATGCTCGCCCGGCATGACTCGGTGGGTGGGCGGGCCCGGCCCGCCGTCCAGGTCTGGTTGGATCCGGCGGCCCGCCGTGTGCCCGAGGACTGTGTGGCCGGCCCCGCTTTCCGCCCAGCGGCCTGACAGACGGGGCAGCCGGTGCCGCGTCGGTGCGGGCTCCGAGTCGGATCCGGCCACCGGGCGAGGGCCAACTGGTTCGCGTCGTGCTTGACCGCCGCCCGGGCCGAGCCTTGGATGTGGCCAGCGCGTTGCCCGGCCCGCACACCTCACTCGCCGCGGAGGCGGCGAGGGGCGTGCTGGCGGAGCCTGCCACCGGCAGATGTCGACCGTGGTGACGCCGAGGAGTAGCGCGAACGGTGTGCACCCAATGCTGGCGTTACGACGAGTCAGCAGGTTGGGGCCGAGTCCCATGGGCTCACCTTTTCTGGCGGCGCGAAGGGGTTGTGCTGCGCCGTGGCTGGAAACGTGTGGCAGGCGCCCCGTTCCACAGATAGATCGAGGGATACCCATGTATGCAGGGATGATGCTTCTTCCTGTCATGGTTCGACTCATGGTCGACGTTGCAGCGGCTGCTGCCCATCCGTACCACCCCGTGGCCGTCACCCGGCCCTGGGTGTCGCCGGGTACCTGGGTGCGCGGAGGGCGTTGCCTCAGGTACAGTGGTGCCGCTTGCGGGTGTAGTTCAATGGCAGAACATCAGCTTCCCAAGCTGACAGTGCGGGTTCGATTCCCGTCACCCGCTCCGGGTTGAGGCCCAGGTCAGGACACGTTTCCGACCTGGGCCTCAATCATGCCCGTCACTTCTTGGTCTTGCCGTGCCCCTTGCGTGCCCGATCGCGGCTCTTCTTGATCTGCTCGCTGAGGCCATCGGCGATGTGCTGGTCACGCTCCTGGGCGGTGTGCTGGTAGATCAGCGCGGCGCGGGTCGAGGCGTGGCCCATCCGGGCCATCAGGTCGGCGAGGCTGGCCCCGGTTCGTGAGGCGAGCGTGTTGCCGGTGTGCCGCAGGTCGTGGAAGTGGAAGCCCGGCAGGCCAACCGCCGCCACGGACGCCCGCCAATTGCAGGTGCGCTGGAAGTTGGAGCGGCGCAGGACCGCGCCGGTAGCGCCGGTGAAGACGAGCGCGTCCTGGTCCTCGTCGACGAAGTCGTCCAGGTGTGCGCGGACCTCGCGGCGGATCGCCGCCGGGATGGTGACGGTGCGCAGGCCGGCATCGGTCTTGGGCGGGCCGAAAGTCAGCGTGCCGTCCTGGCGCTCGACCAGAGTCGCGCGGACCGTCAGGGTCCGACAGCGCGGGTCGAAGTCGCGGCGGCGAAGGGCGGCCAGCTCTCCGTAGCGGAGGCTGGCGAAGGCGGCCAGCAGGATGAGGACGCGGAGGCGTCGAGGCACGAGGTCCGCGAGCTGGAAGACCTGGGCGACGCTCGCAGTCGGTCGTTCGGCCGGCCGTTCGATGCCCGCGCCCTGGATGCGACAGGGGTTACGTTGGATCAGTTCGTCGTCAACGGCGGTGTTCAGCACGGCGCGGAGAAGGCGATACGCCTTGGCCGTCATGGTGGCGCTGACTCCCTCGGTTACGAGGTCAGCACGCCAAGCCCGGATGGCACCGGGAGTGAGGTCGGTGAGCAAGTAGTCGCCGAGTCTCGGCGCGATGTACTTGCGGTGGAGCCAGCGGTAGAGATCCAGGGTGCGAGGTCGCAGACCCGGCCGGTGGTCGATCCACTCGCTGAGGTAGTCACCGAGGGAGATCCGGCCGAGATCCGGGTTGCGCCACGTGCCCCGGATCATGTCCGCCTCGATCGCGGTGAGCCACCGGTTGGCGTCCGTCTCGGTGGCGAAGGTCCGGGGCGCGGGTCGGTCGATGCCGGTGGGGTCGGGGTAGCGGGCCTGGAAGCGGCCGGACGGCAGTTTGCGGACGCGGCCGAAGCGGCGCTTCTTAGGCGGCATAACGGGTTTCTCCCTTCGTGTACGTGAGGACCGGTCGGATGGGTTCGACCTGCCCTTGTTGGATGTAGTCGGCCACGTCGTCAGGGTCGAATCGGACGTACTTGCCGACCTTGTAGAAGCGGATGCGGCGCTCGGCGACGATGCGGCGCACGAAGCGCACACCCGTGCCGAGGCGTTGCGCGGCTTGCTCGACGGTGAGCATGTCGACGTCATGGGGTTCGTTCAGGGCGATCTCCTTCCAGACCGATCAAGCAGCGGCCGGCACGGTGCCGGTCGGGGTGCCGAGTTCATGGGCGAGTTCTTCGCGGCCGGCGGCGTGTCGTGCGCGGGCGAGGGCGGCGGCGGTGTTGGCGAGCAAGGCGTCTCCGGTGGTGTGCCAGCCGACGCCGGCGAAGGTGAGGGTGCCGACGATGAGGGTGGTGTCGTCGAGGTGGTCGACGGCCCGGATGGGTTCGGCGCCCTGGTCCTGGTCCTCGCTGCGGCGATAGGTGACGCGGGTGTCGCGCAGGAGTTGGAAGGTGACGGAGTAGCGGCGGGCCTTAGTGAGGAAGTGGCCGCCGAAGCCGAGCATGTGAGCCCACCGCCGCAGCCGGGCGTAGGGGTTAGCGTTGGCCGGCTTCGTCGATTCAGCGTCAAGGGCGGCTTGACGCTGGGCGACGCAGACGGGGCAGGCGGCGTAGCGGGTGTGGGTGCCGCAGTCGGGACACTGCCAGCGCTCCACGAAGCCGGGTCGGGGCCGAGGCTCCCGAGGTCGCTGCGACAGGGGCACGGGGGTGCTGGTGGGTCGGCCGATACGCCAGCAGGCGTCAATGAGGCGGGCGGTGTGGTCGCCGTCGCAGTCGGCGTAGTCGCCGATGCTGTCGGCGGTGAGGCGGGTGGAGCGGTGTCCGGTGGCTTCGGTGCTCTTGGTGGCGTACTTGGCGAGGTAGCCGGCGACCTGGCTGTCGGTGACCTCACCACGGCCGGTGAGCGAGATAGGTCGGATCTCTGCTTGCTCGCCCCAGGCGATGTGCCAGCCCTGTGGCCGGTCGGGGTGGCCGGGGGTGGTCAAGGCAACCCGCTCGGCGGCCTGTCGGAGCGCGTCGACGAGGTCGGCGACGGTGAACCCGAGCGGTGGCGGGACGACGGCGGCCGGGTCGTGCGGGTCGACGCCGTCCAGGCGTACGAGAGCGTGAAAGTGAACCGCGCCGCGTGCCTGGAACTCGGCGGCCTTGCCGTGCGACAGCCGGACCGGGGGAACCTTGCGGATCTTCCCGGACGGGGTAACCAGCTCGACCGGGGGGATGCCGCGTCGGCGGGCGAGTTGGGCGAGCCACCGTTCCGCGGCTTGCTTGGTGCGGTGCCACAGCATGCCGGAGAACAGGTTCCACACGACCTGGTGGTCGTGGTCGTAGCAGTCGAGGCAGAACGGCTGTCCGAGGACGGTGTCTCCGGGTTCGTGGCGTGCCCAGCACACGGCGGGCCGCCCATGGACGCACAAGCCGGCGTTGCGGCGGGCGTGGCAGGGGTCGGGCCGGCAGTCGCACCGCTTGCGGTTGGTGCAAGTGTGCCGACTGACCACGCGCGCGTGGACGGTGCCGAAGGACGGGGCGGTGAAGGTCGGGAACACCGCCGGGTGTCGGGACACCGTTGCGGGGACGCCTTTGCCGCCGACGAGGCCGGCGCGCAGGAGTTGGTAGGCGTCGCGTTGGTAGGTCTGGGCGCAGGTGGGGCAGACGGTGGCGCGGCGGTTGCCGCACGCCTTGTAGATGGCGGCGTCGGGCATGGAGTCGGTGTGCCGGGCGTCCAGGAGCCTGCCGGTGGCAGGTTCGACGGTGTAGAGACTGCCGGCCAGCCGGATGGGGCGGGTGCAGCCGGCGGCGGCGCGGACGTGTTCGATCCAGCCGAAGTAGTCGGGCTGGGTCGCGCGTTGGAAGGCGGAGCCGGCGGCGGTGTAGCCGTAGATGGTGGCGGTGGTGTCGGCGTTCGAGCCCACCCCCGGGCCGAAGCGCGGGGGGTGAGGTCCAGCGTCGACGCCATCAGGCGGCGTCCTTGCGGGGACGGGTGTGGTCGGGGCCGTGGTGGCCCATGAAGACCTCGGTGATGCGTCGGGTGGTGACGATGAGCCGGCAGGCGCCGCACTGGCGGTCGGCCGGTTCGTGTCGGTGGCACGCGATGGTGGTGGTCACCTGGCCGCAGCGGATGGTGACCGGGGTTCGGCAGGGTCCGCCGGGGGTGATGTCGACGATGGTGCGTCGGGTGTCGTAGGGGTGCGGCTCGTCCGGCCAGGCCGGGCAGGTGTGGGTGAGGTGGTTGATGTCGACGACGTGGATGGTCATCGGGCACCACCGGCGACGGGGGTGCCGTTGACGGCTGCGGTGTGGCCGTTGATGGTGTGCAGCAGTTCCCGGGCGATGGCCGGGGTGACGGTGAGCAGGGCGGCGAGTTCGTCGGCGGTGATGGGTCGGCCGTTGGTCTGCTCGTGCTGGCGGATGGCGAAGCGGGCGGTGGGCACCAGGTGCGCGGGGACCTCCGGCCGGGCGGCCGGGATCGGGGTGAGCGCGGGTGCGGCCATGGCGACCGGCGCGGCGGCCGGCGGGGTGTCGACGACGGCCGTCGCCTCGACGGTCTCGGGAGTGGGTTCGGTGGTCTGCTCGGCCTTGTTCGCCAGGTCGCGGGCGGCGGTGAGCAGGGCGGCGGCTTCGGCTTGGATGGCGGCGAAGTCGGGGCGGATGCGTCCGGCGACGAGTTCCACGCCGATGACGAGGACGACGACCAGGGCGAAGACCAGGCGTAGGCCGAGGCTGCCGGGAGAGGCGAAGTTGATGGTGGCCGACAGCAGCGCAGCGCAGGCGAACACCACCAGGGCTCCGCGCTTGGCGTCCTTGGCGATGCCGGAGGTGCGGACGACGGTCAGCATCGACACCATGGCGGCATCGAAGATCAGCGGCACGAGGTAGGCGAAGTAGCCGGCTTTTTGGGTCCACAGGTAGTGGCCCTGGTGTAGGTAGCTGGTGGCGAGTGCGCCGAGCAGAACGAAGCGGTTGTACCGCTTGATGGAGGCGATCGCCTTGAGCATGGCGGGTACGGCGTTGCGGGCGTACTCGGCGGCGAACTGTTCGGTGACGGCGGCGGGGTCAGTGCTCGACATGGGGAGTTACCTCCGGTGCCGGGATGGTGTCGAGGGGGATGAGGTCGACCACGCCGGAGCAGTGGGCGCACATGATCGGGGCCAGGCCCTGGGCGGCGAGCTGGTCGCGGAAGCAGGGCAGGCAGGTGAAGTCGGCCGGGAACAGCCCGTCGCCCTCGCACAGTGCGCAGGCACCGATGCAGACGGGGCAGGGCTTGTAGACCGGGCCGAGGATGTCGTGGATGCCGGCAGGGCTGCTGCCCTCGATGCACCACAGGCACGGGTCGGACAGGTGGAAGCTCACGACGGGTTCCCTTCGTGGCAGTCGAAGCAGCAGCCGTAGCGGCGGGGGATGTAGTAGGGCTGCACTTGGCCGCAGACGCGGCAGGTGCGGCGGGCGCGCAGTGCCTTCGCGATGGCGGCCCGCTGGGCCTCGGTGGCGGTGCGCTTGGGCGCGGCCAGGTCGAGGCGGTAGAGGTAGGCGACCCGCTTGCCGCGACGCCAGAGGATCTGGGCAACCGGGTAGTTGCCTCCGGGACGGAGGCCGGCGGCGCGCAGTTGCCGGCGGGTGGCCAGCCCTTGCGGGGCGAGGCGGTAGCGGTAGGTGGGGAACTCTTCGTCAGTCCCCGCGAAGTGGTAGGTGGTGGTCACGGCTTCTCACCGCCCCATCGCTGTTGGGCGGCTTGCTTGGAGATGCCGAGCCGGGTACCGATCTCCGACCAGGAGTAGCCGAAGGCCCGCAGGCCGACGACGGCCTCACCAATGGCCTCGTCGATGACAGCGGAGAGGGCGACGAGGTCGCGGAGGGCTTCGACGTCGCCGGTGGCGACGCGGCGGCCGTGGGCGCGGATGATGCGCCGGGCGAACGCGGCGAAGGCGTCGTTCTCGACGACCTCGCGGCGCTTCTGACGGGGGATACGCGTCAAGGACGCCTTGACGGTGAACATCAGTTCTCGCCTTCCTCGGTGTGGAGGCGGTCCCACTCGTCGGCAGCCGCCTCAAGGGCGGTGATGACCTGCTCGGCCGTGCGGCCGGGAACGTCGTTCCAGGAGTAGGGCAGGCAGCCGGAGTCGTCGTCGAGGACGAACCCGAGTTCGTCGGTCCAGTAGGCCGGCGTGTCGGTGTCGAGGTAGTCGGTGAACACGCGGACGGCGAAGAGGTAGTCGACCAAGGCGTCAGGGTCGAGCTGGGCGAAGTGCTCGATGCGGTGGCCGGTGCAGGCGATGCCGATGGCCCCGACGGCGCAGGCCGAGGGGGTGGGGGTGTCGGTGGTGGCGTAGTAGCTGCCCTGGTGCCAGCCGTGCCGGCTCAGGTAGAGAGCAGCCATCCGCAGCAGGTCAGCAGTGGTGACCGGTGCGGCGGTGGGTGGGTTGTGGGTAGCCTTCATGGCAGCCACGTCCTTTCAGATGGGCTTGGTGGGTGGTCGGCAGGACCAGAGCTGCTGCCAGGCGGGACCTGGTCCTGTCGGCCGATTCAGGTGGTGCGCAGCCGCAGGTAGCGGCGGTGCCTGGTGTCGTCGCCGCCCATACGGGTCGGCGCGGAGACGTAGACGAGTCGGCCGCTGGCCGAGGCGACGCGGATCATGGCGGCGATGTCCTCGGGACTACCGACGATCCACAGCTCGGTGAAGGTCGCGGCGTACTGGTTGTTGGCTTTGGCGTAGGTGCGCTCGCGGGTGGTCATGCCGCCATCTCCCATCCGGTCGGGTCGACGGCCGGGGTGCTGGTGCCGGTGGGGCGGCGGGTCCAGGCGGCGTAGTCGGCGATGTTGTAGATGTCGGTGTCGGTCAGGTAGGCCGCCTTGATGCGGCGGGGAACGCCACCTTCGGCCAGGAGGTAGGCCGCGCCCTGGTTGGTGGGGGCGATGTCGGAGGCGGTGTAGCCCTGCTCGGCCCAGCCTTGGCCGAGGATGATGTTCGAGCTGTTCAGCGAGGTGCAGCGGAACGCGGCCCGGTAGCCGAACAGGTCCCGCAGGCTGGCGGGGATGATGTCCCACGACGGCCGCTGCGTGGCGGCCACGACGGGCATGCCGCAGGCCCGGCCGAGGGAGACGAGCCCGCGCAAAAGGGTGGAGAACTCCTCCTGCTGCGCCTTGGTGCCGAGCACCGTGGAGAACATGGCGAGTTCGTCGATGACGGTGAGGATGACCGACATGCCGTCGCCGGGGGCGAGCTTGCGGCGCCGATTGGCGAGCAGCCAGGTGTAGCGGTTGGTGGCCACGACCAGGAGGCGACGCAGCACGTCGATGCCCTGCTCGATATCGGGGCCGATGAACGCATCCGCCAGGTCGCGCCAGGGGCCGAGTTCGACGAGCTTGGCGTCGAACAGCACAAGGCGGGTGTTGTCGCACAGGACGCCGTGGCCGCAGATGTTGTTGACCAGGCCGGACTTACCGCCGCCGGGCTCACCGGCAGCCAGGAGGTTGTGGTAGACGACGTCGAGGTAGACGGGCTGGCCGAACTCGTCGATCCCGATGAACACCGGGTCGAACATCGACAGGCCAGCACCCACCGGCACCGCCTCAGCGGTGGTGGGAATCGTGGTGGTCATGAGATGCGCTCCTTAGGTGGGCGCGGAACCCCAACAGGTGGAGAGTCCGCGCCCGTCGAACGGTCAGTCGGAAGGGGTGCAGGTGTGCTCGCGCTGCGAGCCGTGGCAGCCGCAGGCGAGGTAGCCGCCGGTGTCGAGCAACGGAAGCTCGGGACCGGTGTCGCAGTGGCCGTTGACGAGGCCGGACGAGTTGTGCTCGCGCACGTCCACGCCGCACTCGCGGGGGCAGGAGATGTAGTCGGATCGGTTCATCAGGGGTTGCTCCCGTCAGATCCAGTCGGAGGTGTCGTCGTCCGGCAGGGACGACGCGGAGGAAGCCGCCGGCTTGCTGCCGTTGGCGGTCGTGGCCGGCTTCTTCGCCGGCTTGCCCTGGGTCGGAAGGGTGATCGTCGGGGCGTCGACGTCCGGCAGGTCCAGGGCGGTGGGCACCGTCAGCGGCGACGCCGACACGGGCGCGTTGCGGTCGATGGCGTCGACCAGCGGGGAGCCCACGCGGGCGTTGAGCACCTCGCGGCGCTTGATGTCGAACCGCAGGTAGGCGGCGTTGCTCTCCCCGGCCCGCTCGATGAGCACGGTGGAGGCGTGGCAGGTCACGGCGATCTTGTCGAGCCGCGATTCCAGGTCCTTGGCCGACAGGCCCGGGCGCAGGTACACCCAGACCCGCTCACCGACCGGCGTGGGACGAGCCCACAGGATCAGCGGCAGCGAGCCGGACTGGTTGGCGATGATGAACTGCGCGAAGCACACGCGCAGCCGGTGGCGCACCACGAGGCACCATCCCCACGCCTTGACCTGGCGGCGAACTGCCGGGATGGCGGCGGGGACGCCGACGACCAGGGCGACAACGATCAGGGTCACCACGGTCGGGGTGTGGTTCGCGAGTTGCACCCAGCCGGTCAGCAGTCCGGCACTCAGCAGGGTTTCCGGGGTCCACCACCACAGCAGCCGGATCACCGGCCAGATCCGCACGAGCAGCCACACGAGGCCGCCGGTCGGAACGCCGATCAGGGCACCGACGAACAGGGCCACGATCGGGTGCCAGTAGGCGGCGGCCACCACGGCCGACAGGACGCCGACGATGACGGCGGTGAGGATGAACGCCATGCGGGCGTTACGCGCGGAGGAACGGTGCACCTTGGCCTCGATGACCGTCACCGTTCCGGTTGACTTGCCGCCGAAGCGGCGGGGGCTAGACTTGGACACGACGAGTCCTCCCAATGCCAGTTGGGTCGGATGAGTGGCGGCACCGGGGTCGGCAGACGTAGGAGTCAGTACCGACCCCGGGCCATTTCTTCGGGGTTGTCACCACTGCCAGGTGGCGACCGGACCGGGAGAAGTAGGAGTCAGGAACAACTCCCGGAACCGCATGGGTTGGAGTTCAGCGGACCGTCAGGCCGCTTGGCGCGGTGGCCACGGACACCAGTGGCACACACAGCACGACGTGCGATGGACCTACTTGCCGGCCGAACTACCGTTCTTCGGCTTCAGGGACACCGCCCGGAACGCGACGCCGTTACGCCCGTTGGTCGCCCACGGGATGGCCTCCAACTGCTCGACCGCCAGGAAGTCGCCCACCTTCACGTTCGGCTTCTCACCCGCCGTGGTGATGGTGATGACCTCCCCGCCCGTCTCGTCGAGAACGAAGACCTGGGTGGACCACATCAGCCGGCCCGTGTTCTTCTCGGACTTCTGGTTGCCGTTCTGGTCGTTCTTCGGCTCCGGGTCCTTCGACGCCGTCACCTGCTTGCTCGTGGTGTCCACGTACAGCTTCAAAGCCGTCTCCTGTCTGCTGCGGCACCGCTCGTCGGTGCACTCCGCTGTCTTCATGTCTTCATGAAGACGTATAGACAAGGTACGACGGCCGTCCGATCGCGTCAAGACTTCATGAAGACCTAAACTGAGACCTGACGCGAAGGAGCGAGAAGTCATGGCCAAATGGGAGCGAATCGCCGCAGACTGGCGCGAAAAGATTCATTCAGGAGAACTCAAGCCCGACACCAAGCTGCCGAACGAGCAGACCTTGAAGGCTGACTACGACGTCAGCTTGCCCGTTGTCCGGCAAGCGCTCGACGCGCTTGAGGCAGAGGGCCTGGTCGACCGTCGCCACGGTAGAGGCACCTACGTGCGCGCGCCTCGACAGCGGGTGCGTCGTTCTCCCGAGCGGTACCAGTGGGAGAAGGACCGAGCCCGACTGCCCGAGTCCCAGCGACGCCGCACAGGCGCAACCGAGCGGGACACCGGATTGACCATGCAGGATCTTGAGTTTTCGGCGGAGTATCGAACCGTGGCCGCAAGCGCCGATCTCGCCCGACTCTTCAGTGTTCCAGTTGGGGCGAAGATGCTTGAGCGCATCTATCGAACGAGCTCCCGCAAGGAGAATGTCCCGCTCAGCCTCAACACCTCCTACATGGTCTACGACGTCGTTGCCGAGAACCCGGCACTGCTCGACGACCACAACGAGCCTTGGCCAGGCGGGACCCAGAATCAGCTCTTCACCATCGGCATCGAGGTGGACCGCATTGTCGACGAGATCACCGCGAGGCCGCCATCAGCCGACGAAGCCGAAGCGCTGAAGCTGCCCCCAGGAGTATCAGTGCTCATCCTCCGCAAGATCTCCATCGACACCAAGGATTGCGTCGTTGAGGTGTCAAACGTCGTGCTTCCTGGCGACCGGACCGAGTTCGTCTACACAACGAAGCTTGCGCGGTGGTCCGAGTGAAGATCTCCGTCATCACGCCGGTCCACCCGCCGAGCATTCCCTACCTGGCAGACGCCTACGAATCTTTGTGCGCGCAGGAACTGCCAGACGGTTGGACATGGGAGTGGCTAGTCCAGGAGGACGGGCGCAGCGGCAAGGTTGCTGCTGCCCTGCCCGATGACTCACGCGTCTTGAGTGGGACCGGCAAACCAGGCGGTCCAGGGACCGCTCGCAACATGGCGATGGCTCGCAGCAGCGGAGAACTGTTGCGAGTCTTGGATGCAGACGACCGGCTCACACCAGGCGCCCTAGCTCGTGAGATCGGCATACTCGCCGGTCGAGCCGAGGTCGGTTGGACCACATGCAGCGTGCTCGACTTGATGCCGGACGGGTCGACGATTGGTTGGCAACACGCTGACCCGCCGAGCGGCACCCTCGGGCAGGGTGACGTACTGACTTACTTCCGAAACAACGGGTATCGCCTTCCGGTCCACCCAGCGACGCTGTGCATCCGACATGATCTCGCGCTCGCCCTTGGCGGATGGATGGCCCTGCCCGGCGGAGAGGACACCGGGCTACTGATCGCCGCGTCGGTCATCGCTGACGGATACTTCATCGCGGAACCAGGGCTCCTCTACCGCAAGCACCCGGACCAGATCACCGCCCAGAGCGACTGGGCTGCAACCGAGGAGTGGCAGCTCCGCATGCAGCTCATCGAGTCACGAGCTGTCGCGTTGCAGTCGTCCTTCCCTGTTGCTCGCGCCTGATCCGGGGGGGTCCGCGGTTGGCGCGACCAGGACGGGCGGCCGGCTGCCGGCGACGATGTGCAAAGTTTCTGTACGTCTTCAAGGCGGCCCGCAACGGGCCGCACGCGCCGCCGCCTAGGCGCGCGCCGGCCGCGCCGCTTGGTCGCTCTGCGGCCGTCACGCCAACGCCCGGCGGCTGGCGCGGAGAGCGGTAAGCCCGGGGCCGCCGCAGACGGTGGGGGGCCGAGGGTGGTTGGTGTTCGTGGCCGGCAGCCGGCCGGGCCGCGCCCCGAGCGGCGCGGCGCAGCGAAGGGCACGCCGGGTCCGCGCGGCGGGTCGCGGCGGCGAGCTGGTCGCGGTTACCGCGCCTCCGGCGGGGGCGCAACGACTCCGGGATGGCCGGGGGTCCGTCGGCGGGTCGCGGTCCGTGGGTGGTTGCGCAGGGCCATCCCGCCAGCCACCGACCCGGGCGAGCCGAGCAGACCACCGCCCGGCCCGCCAGCGTCCGTACGTGCGTCAAGGTCCGCTTGACGTGGCGGACCGGGCGGCGGCCCGCTCCCCGGAGGGCGGGTCGGCGGCAGACGGGATGGCAAACACCGCGTGGCTCGTGGGCGTGCCCGATGCGTGCCCGAAGACCGGGTCTACAGGGGTCAACACCACCGAGAGCAGCGCCGCAAGATTGACGCTCTGTAGTTGGTATCTCGCGTGGGATTGGTCGTTTGTCGACCGACAGTGACGATCAACCCGATTCCCAAGCTGACAGTGCGGGTTCGATTCCCGTCACCCGCTCCACGATCGAGGCCCTGGTCAGGACGTGAGTCCCAACCAGGGCTTTCGCGCCACCAGGGGAGCTGAAACCGACCGTGGGCCATTAGCGGGCCATTAGCCCGCCTTAGTCAACGGTCCGCCACTGACGGGCTCTGATTCCAGCGGAGCGAGCAGCCGGCAAGGACTCTGAGGCGCGGCCGGGTCATGGTCGGCGGTGCGTGCCTGGCAAGGACGGCCCGTCTCCATCAGCGAAGGCCCTGACCAGGACGACAGTCCGAGTCAGGGCCTTTCGCTGTTCGGGATCAACGAGAGCCAGCCGTGCCGTTACGGTCCGGCCGACGATTGTGGTGGCTCCCCTTGGTTGGCGGGATCAATAGCTGTCAGGTGGGCTGGCGATGGTCTTGGGGCTCGCGTCAACACCGCCCGCATCTCCGCGGGCCCTGCGAAGACTACGCATCCAAGCCACGGCGGCAAGCGGCTCGCCGTGCGAATAGGTCCCGCTCTGGTATTACGGCGAGTAGCCCCAGATCAGCATCAGATAGCCGCCGAAGAAGGCGGAGATGGCAGCGAGGGCGGTCAGCACGCACACCGCCCGGGCCCAGCCGGCCAGCGCCAGCGCTCGGGCGGCCGGCAACAAGAGCGGGAACGCGGGGAGCAGGAATCGCGCCTTGGAATGGTAGTAGCCAGCAGCGCCCAGCGTGGTCAGGAGTAGCGCGCCGCTGTACAGCAGCAGGGGCCAGGGCTGCCGGTCCAGCACCGCTAGGAAGAACAACATGATCGCCAGCAGTGAAACCACGGTCACCGTGTAGAGTTCCAGCGCGGATGGGCGGCCGAGCACCTGCTGTGCGCGCTCGACGGTGTCCACCCCGAAGTCGAAGCGCGACCCCCAACCCGCGTCTTGAATATAGAACCAGCCGTCAGGTCGGCCAGTCCGCCAGCCGACCCACGTGATGTAGCCGAGCCAGCCCAGCGGCGCCAGTACAATCGCCACCCACGGCTGCCAGCCATCCCGCCGCCGGATGATTGTGACCAGCGCAGCAAGCCCGACAGCCGCTATCAACGAAGTCCCGGTCGGTCGGGTCAGGCCGGCGAGGAGACACAGCATCGCTGCGGTGAGCCAGTTGCTGCGCAACAGGGCATACAGCGACCAAGCCGCCAGCGCGGTGAACAGGGCTTCGCTGTAGGCCATCAGCTGCACCACCGAGTGCGGCAGCACACCCCACAGGACTGCGAGGGCCACCCCGGCGCGGCGGCCGTACAGATGGTTGCCGACGGCGAGTAGGCCCCAGGCCGCTACGCCCGCCGCCAGCCACCCGACGAGCAGTGCCGAGTTACGGTGCTGCAGCGGAGACACCGCTTCCACCGCAGCGGTCAGGCCGGGATAGAGCGGGAAGAACGCCATATTGCTCTGGAGCGTGTCGAACGCGTCGTACCCGTCGCGGGCGATGCCGAGATACCACACGCCGTCGTACGCGGCCAAGAGTTGACCGGGACGCTGGCCCGTCTCGCGGGCCCAGAGGTAGAGGGTGAACAGCCCGACCATGCGGACGGTCGCGTAGCCCACCAGGGCCGGCAGGCGTAGCGGAACGCGCCACGCATTCGGACCGCGACCTCGACGAGGCGGCGGCGGCCTCGAGGTGGAATCTCGGCCGGGGACTGTCGCGGCCCGCGTCGGCTCCTATCGATGGTGGCAACGTCCATGTCTATCCCGTTCTCATTTGTGGGGTGAGATGAGGCAGCATTCCGCTGCAAGGGAATGTCCTTGGCTGACCCGCTGGGAAGCGCGGTCAGGCTAGCACCTGACCATGGCGGGTAATGCCGCCGTCGAGGTATCGCGACGCTCTGTGCTGATTGGGCGGAATCGAAGGGCCCGGCGGGGACGGTCGGACCTTGTTGTCGTTGCCGCAACCTAAAGTCCCATTTCGCCATATTTCAGGCGGCGTGCCTCGGGGTGTATGCGTGTTGAAATGCTGCACTTCCGGCTGAATCTCCTCCAGTCGCGGGCGTCCTGGGTCGCCGTCTGGTGCGTCAAGGAACCTCGGCTATCAGGTGGGTGCTAATCGGTGTTGGCCGGCGGGCCGTACGCTGGCAGCCATGCGAATCGGAGTCGTCATTCTCCCCGACCAGCGTTGGCCCGAGTCGCAGCGCCGCTGGCGGCAGGCGGACGAGTGGGGCTTCGACCATGCTTGGACGTACGACCACCTCGGCTGGCGGGATCTGGTCGACGGGCCGTGGTTCGACTCCATGATCACCCTCACCGCGGCGGCGACCGTGACCCGTCGGATCCGGCTCGGCACGCTGGTCGCCTCGCCGAACTTCCGGCACCCGGCGGCCTTCGTCCGGCAGATAACCGCCCTCGATGATGTGTCCGGCGGGCGGCTCCTGCTCGGCGTCGGCGCGGGCGGAATTGGGTTCGACGCCGCCGTGCTGGGCGGGGAGACCCTGCCGCCGCGCCAGCGGGTGGACCGGTTCGCTGAGTTCGTCGAGCTGCTCGACCTGGTGCTGCGCGAGGACGGAACGACCTGGCGCGGTGACTGGTTCACCGCCGTGGACGCGCGCAACAACCCGGGGTGTGTGCAGACCCCGCGGGTGCCGTTCGTGGTGGCCGCCAACGGGCCGCGCTCGATGCGCCTCGTCGCGCGCCTCGGTCAGGGCTGGGTCACCACCGGCTCCGGCGGTGATGATCTTGCGTCCTGGTGGAACGGCGTCGCCGAGCTGGCGGCGCGGATGGACAAGACGCTGGCCACGACGGGACGGGACCCGGCCACGCTGGACCGGTATCTCTCCCTCGACTCCGCGCCGGTCTTCTCGCTGCGCAGCGCCGACTTCTTCGCCGAGCAGGTGGCGCACGCCGCCGCGTTGGGATTTACCGACGTGGTCACCCACTGGCCCCGTGCCAGCAGCTGGTATGCGGGTGACGAGGCGGTCTTGGTGGACGTGGCCGCCCGTCTCCTGCCCGAGCTGCGCCGCGCCTGAGGCGTACCTCAGGTGACGAGGTGCCCGGTGGTGTCGCCGTCGTCGTCCGTCGGCGCCCCCGTTACCCGGTGAGGTCGGCACCGGTGAGCAGGCCCCGGATCCGCAGCTCGGCGGCGACCTGCGGCGGGCAGCCCGCCACGATGGTCGAGGTGCCGACCGCCTCGGCGCCTCGCGCCGCACAGATTTCGTAGAGGGCGCGCACCTGGGCTCCGGTTGCCACCCAGTCGTCAACCACCAGCACCCG
This sequence comes from Micromonospora sp. WMMA1363, assembly GCF_030345795.1. Taxonomy (NCBI): domain Bacteria; kingdom Bacillati; phylum Actinomycetota; class Actinomycetes; order Micromonosporales; family Micromonosporaceae; genus Micromonospora; species Micromonospora sp. WMMA1363. The sequence goes on along the minus strand of NZ_JAUALB010000001.1, from coordinate 4,120,426 downwards.
GTCGCCCGGCCCGAGGTGCCGGTCGTGGACGGCGAGGTCGACTCGACGGTCGCGGAAGTCCGGCGGGCTCTGTGCCCAGGTCAGCGCACCGGCGGGTAGCCGGCCGTCGCCCGGCTTGTGGGCGGCGACGAAGCCGACGCCGAGCGCGGTCGCGGCGAGGGGGCCGAGCAGGTACCCGGTGACGGCCGGGGAGACGACCACGGTGGGTCGGGTCTCCCGGAACCGGTCCACCAGCGCTGGCCCGAGACCGGCCAGCACTGCCGGGTCGCGCCACCAGCCGGAGACGTCGCTGACCAGGTGGCTGGCGCCGGGGCCGGGATCGATCCAGCGGATCAGCTCGGTGAGGCGCCTGCCCAGCTCCGCGTGCATGTCTCCCATCCTGCGGCACCGGGTGTTGGGACCGGCTGTGGGTCGGCCGGGCCACCTCGGATTGGATGATCGGTCACACGTTTCACCACAACCACGGATATATCACCATGATCAGGTTGACTTCCGAAGTGGCTCTCTCGTTATGGTCCGATCCGGTTTGTTCAGAGGACGAAAGGACCGGTCCGGTGGCTGGCAGGCACGCGCGTACCCGTAGGTTCTCCTCCCCGACCGGTATCGCGGCCACCGCGGCTCTTGGTGTGGCGCTCGCGGCGGGCGGCACCGTCGGCATCGTCCAGCTGGCCCCCGGCGCCGAGCCCGAGCGGCCCGTCGCGGTTGATCTGACCCCGACCGAGGTGACGAGCGGCGCCGGGGCCAGCTCGCCGGCCGCGCCGCCGGGCGCCAGCGTGTCGCCGAGCCTGACCCCGAGCCCGGCGGTCAGCCGGTCGGCGTGGGCCCCGTCTCGGAGCAAGCCGCGTACCACCGCCCCGACGTCCACCGCCGCGAAGACGTCAACCGCCGCGCCGACGCCAACCGCCGCGAAGACGTCGAGTGCGCCCCGAACGGTCGTGACGAGCGGCTCCTGCGGTGCCTCCTTCTATTCAGAGGGGCAGCTCACCGCCAACGGCGAGTACTTCGACCCAGCGGCGATGACGGCCGCGCACAAGACGCTGCCGTTCGACACCCGGGTGCGGGTGACCAACCCGGCCACCGGCAAGTCGGTGACGGTTCGCATCAACGACCGGGGCCCGTTCGTCGCTGGGCGGTGCCTGGACCTGTCCCGCGCCGCGTTCGCCACGATCGCCCCGGTGGACGCGGGGCACGTCGAGGTTCGGTACGAGGTCCTCGGCTGAGCCGGTGCCGGCGGTGATCGGGCGGTCGGCGCGGGCTGCGTGGCCAGATCCGAGTCGGACGTCGGGCCAGGTTCATTCACCTGTTCATGTCCATCAGGCATGCTGTCCCTCGTACCCACACACGCGTTCCAGCCGGGCCGTGGCCCGCTGAGTCCCGGATCCCGCGCCGGCCTCGGCGCGGCCCTCGTCCTGCTCGCACTCGTGTCCGGCGCGGAGCTGGCGGACGGCCGGGGCGCGAACTACATCTCTCTCCTGGTCGCCGCGCCGTTCCTGGCCGCCGCCTTGGCGTCGTGGCGGATCGTGCTGGGTGTGGGTGCCGCGGCCATCGTCCTCGGCACGACCTTCGCGTTGGGCGAGCAGACCGTCTCAATCTCCACCGCGGTAGCGGTTGCCGGCGTCGCACTGGGTACCGCGCTCGCCGCGACCACAGCGGCGGTACGGCAGCGGCAGGCTGAGCGGATCACGGAGCTGGTGAAGCTCGCGGCGGTCGCCCAGCAGGCGGTGCTCCGTCCGCTCGGTCCGCAGGTGGGTTCCCTGGCGGTCGCGGCCCGCTACATCTCGTCCACCGCTACTGCCGAGATCGGCGGGGATCTGTACGAGGCGCTCGACACCCCGTATGGCGTACGCATAATCATCGGCGACGTCCGCGGCAAGGGCCTGGACGCGGTCCGGCTGGCGAGCATCGTGCTGGGCTCGTACCGGCATGTGGCGTATGAGCGGGCCGACCTGCGGGCAGTCGTCGCCGACCTGGACCGGGCGGTGGCCCGTAGCGTGGGCGACGAGGACTTCGTGACGGCGGCGCTGATCGAGGAGCGGGGCGGCACCCTGACGATCGTCAACTGCGGGCATCCGTCCCCGCTGTTGCTGCGGCGCGGTGCGGTCATCCCGCTCGAGCCGCCGGCGCCGGCGCCGCCGCTGGGGTTCATGCCGGTGGTCCGACCCCGGGTCGAGCGGTTGGAGCCCGGCGACCGGCTCCTGCTGTTCACCGATGGGCTCGGCGAGGCCCGGCGGGACGGTGAGTTTTTTCCGACGGCGGACCGCGCCTGGCGGCTCCTCGGCCACGGCACGGTCGCCGACGGGTTGGCGTCGCTGGAGACTGCCCTGGTCGAGTGGGTGCATGACCGACTCGACGACGACATCGCGCTCGTGCTGATGGAGTACATGGGTGCCCGAAGTGGGGTCACCACTCCCGTGCCGAGCTGGGAGGTCGGCGCCGCCGAGGGGTGATTCGCCGGGCCGCCGTCGTCTCGATGCGGTTCGTGCCTGGCACCTGAACGGAAAGTGTGTAATCGCTGTCACTTCAGCCACCGGCTTGTCGTTGCCTACCCGCGAGTAATACAGTCGTGGTTACTGATCGGTAACACTGTCCGGAAGCGGGGCCAGCGAGCATGACCCACTACAAGAGCAACCTTCGGGACCTCGAGTTCAACCTGTTCGAGGTCTTCGGGGCGGACCGGACGTTCGGCCAGGCGCCGTATACGGAGCTGGACGTCGACACCGCCCGCAGCTTCCTCTCCGAGGTCGACCGCCTGGCTCGCGAGGACCTCGCCGCCAGCTACACGGACAGCGACCGCAACCCGCCGGTTTTCGACCCGGAGACCTACACCGCGCCGCTGCCCGAGTCCTTCAAGAAGTCGTACCAGGCGTTCATGGACTCGGAGTTCTGGCGGCTGGACCTGCCCGAGGCGCTGGAGGGTAGCAATGCCCCTCGCGCACTCTGGTGGTCCCTCGCCGAGCTGGTGCTCGGGGCCAACGCCCCGGTCTGGATGTACGCCTCCGGCCCTTCCTTCGCGCACGTGCTGCACGTCGAGGGCACCGAGCAGCAGAAGAGGTGGGCCAAGCTCTTCATCGACAAGCAGTGGGGCTCCACGATGGTGCTGACCGAGCCGGATGCCGGTTCGGATGTCGGCGCCGGCCGCGCCCGCGCCATCCCGCAGTCGGATGGCTCGTGGCACATCGAGGGGGTCAAGCGCTTCATCACCTCCGGCGAGCATGATCTGAGCGACAACATCGTCCACTATGTGCTGGCCCGGCCGGTCGGTGTCGAGGGCGCGGGTGGCCCGGGCACCAAGGGTCTCTCGCTCTTCGTCGTTCCGAAGTTCCACTTCGACGAGGAGACCGGCGAGCTGGGCGAGCGTAACGGCGTCTTCACTACCAACGTCGAGCACAAGATGGGCCTGAAGGTCTCGAACACCTGCGAGCTCACCTTCGGTGAGCATGGCGTGCCGGCCAGGGGCTGGCTGTTGGGTGAGAGGCACGACGGCATCCGCCAGATGTTCATGATCATCGAGTATGCCCGGATGATGGTCGGTACGAAGGCGATCGCCACGCTCTCCACCGGTTACCTGAACGCGCTCGAGTACGCCAAGAACCGGGTGCAGGGTGCCGACCTGACCCAGCTGGCCGACAAGACCGCGCCGCGGGTCGCCATCACCCACCACCCGGACGTACGCCGCTCGCTGCTGCTGCAGAAGTCCTACGCCGAGGGACTGCGGGCGCTGGTCTGCTACACCGCCACCTGGCAGGACAAGGTCGCCATCGCCGAAGCCGCCGGCGACGAGCGGGCCACCAAGCTCGCCAAGCGGGTCAACGACCTGCTGCTCCCGCTGGTCAAGGGTGTCGGCTCGGAGCGGGCGTACGAGCTGCTCGGCCACGAGTCGCTGCAGACCTTCGGTGGCTCCGGGTTCCTCCAGGACTACCCGCTTGAGCAGTACGTTCGGGACGCCAAGATCGATACCCTGTACGAGGGCACCACGGCGATCCAGAGCCTCGACCTGATCTTCCGGAAGATCGTCCGGGACAACGGCAAGGCCCTGATGACGGTCGCCGCCGAGATCCAGGAGTTCATCACCACCGAGGGCGGCAACGGCCAGCTCAAGGAGGAGCGGCAGGCGCTCGGCAAGGCGCTCGCCGAGATCCAGAGCATCCTCGGCGTAATGACCGGCTGGCTGGGCGAGGCGCAGGGCGGCGACGCCCGGGCGCTGTACAAGGTTGGCCTGAGCAGCCGTCGGTTCCTGCTGGCGGTGGGTGACCTGGTCGTCGGCTGGCTGCTGCAGAAGCAGGCCGACGTGGCCCTGACGGCGCTCACCGGCGAGGTCTCCGCAGCCGACAAGGCGTTCTACACCGGAAAGGTGGCCGCAGCCCGGTTCTTCGCCCGCGAGGTGCTGCCCCGTATCGGTGCCGATCGGCGGATCATCGAGAACGTCGACCTGGACGTGATGGACCTCCCGGAAGAGGCCTTCTGATCCGTACGGCGATGGACGGCTGATCCCGGGCGAACCCGGCATGACGACGGCCGGCGGGCTGCACCCGTCGGCCGTCGCGCTGTCCAGTCGGCTCCGAGGTGTGTCGTCCGACCACCCGCCCTGCCTGTTCTGGGCTGTTTCAATCAACGTGCCGGTTCATACCGTTTCTGGTGTTCAAGCAACACAAAGGGCGTGTGGACAGGTTGCGGGTTTTCCGGCGCGCGAGCAGAGGTGGCGAATCGGGTTGCGGTGTCTCCCGGCCCGCGGGTTGGGTAGCCCGGGCTGGCGGTGGGTAATCGTCGCGGGGTTAGTCAGAGCACGCCCGGAGCAACCGCACGGGGGAGTGCAGCGCACATGGGCATTGGTAGCGGAATCTTCCTGATCGCCATCGGCGCGATCTTGACCTTCGCCATCCGGGCCAACGTGTGGTGGGTGGATCTGCGCGCGGTCGGCTGGGTCTTCATCCTGGCCGGGCTTGCCGTACTGCTCACCACGCTGTGGTTCTGGCAGGACCGGCGCAAGCGGGCGCGGACGCTGATCGTCGAGGAGAACCGGCTGTCGCACCCGACCGCGATGATGCCGCCGCCGCCCGACCCGCCGCCACCCACGGCGCCACCCTCCTGAGTCCCGTACGGCAGCGACTGAGCCACGCATTGCCCGGTGCGTGGCTCAGCCGCGTGCGGTGTGCCATGCGGTGATGACGGTCGAACGGCCGGCCAACTCCTCCCAGCCGACGGCCGTCCTGTGCACCACGACGTCGCTGGTGCGCAGCCCGTCCTGATCTTCCCGCTCCGGGGCGAGCAGCGCCGACAGTAGTGAGATGCCAGGATTGTGGGCGATCAGCAGCACCGTCCGGGCGTCGGGCCCGACCCGTCGGAGCAGCGCCAGCAGATCCTCGGGGTGTGCCGCGTACGCGTCCGTCTCATAGTGGACGGCGGGCGCCGGGCCGGCGGAGCCGTTCTCCGGCGGTGCCCCGGTCATGCCGATCGCCACGTTGTGCCAGGTCTCCCGGGTACGCCGGGCGACCGAGCAGATCACCACGTCCGGCAGCAGTGCGTGCCTGGCGAGCCACCCGCCGGCCGCCGCCGCGTCGGCCCGCCCCCGCGGTGCCAGCGGTCGTTCCACGTCCGGCCCGTCGCCGGGCGGATCCGCCTTCGCGTGCCGGAGCAACACCAGAGTGCGGTCCTGGGCGTACGCGTCCGTCATGTCACCAGCTTGCCCGATTGGCGATCCCACCGCCTAGGCAAGCCGACGCTGCCGCCACCACACCGATGACCGCGGTGACCGGAACGCCGGGTGGTCGCCGAGGGGCGCCGGGCCCACTCAGGCGAAGAGGGCGAAATAGATCGCGATGTGGTGGCAGATCGCGGCGACCAGGGTGCAGGCGTGGAAGAACTCGTGGTGCCCGAAGACCGTGGGCCACGGGTTCGGTCGGCGCAGCGCGTAGAAGACGGCCCCGACGCTGTAGATCGCCCCACCGACGATCAGCAGAACCAGGGCGGTGACCCCGCCCACCCGGAGGATGTCCGGCAGCATCGCCACCGACACCCAGCCGAGTGCCAGGTAGAGCGGCGCGGAGACCCAACGCGGGGCGTGCGGCCAGACGAGCTTGAGTGCCACGCCGCCCAGCGCGCCACCCCACACCAGCGACAGCATGACGGTCGCGGGCCGAGGTTCCAGCAGGAGGAGGCAGAACGGGGTGTACGTGCCGGCGATGAACACGAAGATCATCGAGTGGTCCATCCGGCGCATGATCTGGTAGCCGTGCTCGGACCACACCCGACGGTGGTACAGGGCGCTGGTGCCGAAGAGGCCGCAGACCGTGAGGCTGTAGATGAGGCAGCTCACCAACGGTGACCAGCCGGGTCGGGTGGCGGCGATCGAGCAGAGCACGATCCCGCAGACGGCGGCGACGAAGAAGGCGTAGGTGTGCAGCCAGCCGCGCATTCGCGGCTTGCCGATGTCGACCGGCTTGAGACGAAGCGGTGCGGAGGTGGTCACGCCAATAGGTTACGACGCCGTAGGTTACTTGCAAGTAGTGTGCCCGGTCACGCCTGATGAAGCGTCCACCCACCGGAGTGCGGGACGCGGCGCGGGCGGCGAGGTGGCCCGGGTACGGGAGGATGGCGGGATGCGGATCCGACCGGTCGGGGCCCACGGCTTGCTGCTCGACTGCGCCAGCGGGACCGCCGGCGGCCCGGCGGCAAGCATCGACGCCGACATCGCGGCGCGGGTGGAAGGGTGGCGGGCCGAGCTGTGGCGCCGCCGAGAGCGGGGCGAGCTGGACGTCGTCGAGATCGTGCCGGCCGCGACCACCGTGCTGCTCGACGGGGTACGTGACCCGGCGGGTACGGCCGCGCTCGTCGCCGGCTGGGCCCCGGCGTCGGTCGCACCCCGGGCCACCACCGCCACGGTCGAGGTGCCCGTGATGTACGACGGGGAGGATCTGCCTGCCGTCGCCGGACACTGGGGCAGCGACGTGCCGGACGTCGTGGCGCGGCTGGCCGCGACCGAGTTCCGGGTGGCCTTCTGTGGTTTCGCGCCCGGGTTCGGATACCTCACGGGGCTCCCCGCCGAGCTGGCCGTACCCCGGCTACCCAGCCCGCGGCCCCGGGTGCCGGCCGGGTCGGTGGCACTCGCCGGACCGTACGCCGGCATCTACCCGACCGCCTCCCCCGGCGGCTGGCTGCTCGTCGGGCGGACCGATCTGCCGCTGTTCGACGTGCACGCCGATCCGCCGGCCCGGCTCAGCCCGGGCAGCCACGTGCGGCTGGTGGCGACGTGACCGGCCCACCCGCCGGCGCTGCGTGGCCCGGCCAACCAACCCCGGATCGTGGCGTCGGGCCGCTTCGAGCGTCAGCGTCCGGCATGGCCGGAGCGCCAAGGGGCACGATCGAGGTGCTGCGGGCCGGTGTCCTCACGACCGTGCAGGACCTCGGCCGTCCCGGCTGGGCGCACCTCGGGGTACCGCGTTCGGGCGCGCTGGATCCGGCTGCTCTCCGGCTCGCCAACCGGCTGGTCGGCAACCCCGAAACCGCCGCCGGCCTGGAGGCCACGCTGACCGGGTGCGCGCTGCGCTTCACCAGCGCCACGACGGTGGCGGTCACCGGCGCGGACGTCGACGTGCGGGTCGGCGACCGGCCCGGCGACGTCGGGCGGCCACTCGCCGTTCGAGCCGGCTCGGTGGTCCGGGTCGGCCCGCCCCGTACCGGCCTACGGTCATGGCTCGCGGTGGCCGGGGGCGTGGCCGTCGAGCCGGTGCTCGGCAGCCGCGCCACCGACACGCTCTCCGGGCTCGGCCCACCCCCGCTGCGCGACGGCGACGGGCTCCCCCTGGGGCCGATCGTCGGCCCGCCCGCTCCGGTCGACCTCACCGTTACCGCGCCACTCCCGGCCGAGCTGCGGCTGGTACTGCGGCTCGGCCCCCGCGACGACTGGTTCACGCCGCTCGCGCTCGACCGGCTGCTCGACACCCCGTACACCGTCTCGGCGGTGAGCAACCGGGTCGGCGCGCGACTGGTCGGCGCGGCGCTGCCCCGCGCGGTGGCCGGGGAACTGCCCAGCGAGGGCCTGGTGCTCGGGGCGGTGCAGGTGCCGGCCGACGGGCAGCCGCTGGTGTTCCTGGCCGACCACCCCCCGACCGGTGGTTACCCGGTGATCGGGGTGGTGGCCGACGTGACCCCGCTCGCCCAGGCCCGACCAGGGACTACGGTGAGGTTCCATGGACCTCAACGCTGACCTCGGGGAGGGCTTCGGCATCTGGCGACTCGGCGACGACGCGGCGCTGCTGGACCTCGTCACCTCCGCCAACGTCGCCTGCGGCTTCCACGCCGGGGACGCCTCCACAATGCGTCGAACCTGTGCCGACGCCGCGGAGCGCGGCGTCTCCGTGGGCGCGCAGGTCGGCTACCGGGACCTCGCCGGGTTCGGGCGGCGGCACATCGCGTACGACTTCGCCGAACTGCGCGACGAAGTCACCTACCAGCTCGGCGCCCTCGACGCCTTCTGCCGGATCGTCCACACCCGGGTTCGCTACCTCAAGCCGCACGGCGCGCTCTACCACGCCGCCGCCTGCGACGAGTCACCGGCAACGGCGCTGGTCGCGGCGATCGGTCAGTACGACGACCAGCTGCCGCTGCTCTGCCTGCCCGCCTCGGTGCTCGCCCAACTCGCCCGGGGGGCCGGGCTTCGGGTGGTCGCCGAGGGCTTCGCCGACCGGGGATACCTGCCCAACGGCCAGCTGGTGCCCCGAGGCGCCCCGAACGCCCTGATCGCCGACCCGGAACAGATGGCGCAGCGGGCGGTCCGGATGGCCACCGAACGGACCGTGGTGGCGGTGGACGGCACGGTGATTCCGTGCCCGGTGGAGTCGATCTGCTTGCACGGCGACACCCCGGGCTCGGTGCGCTGCGCGGAATTGGTCCGTGCCGCCCTCATCGACGCGGGCGTTCCCCTCACCCCGTTCGCGTGAAGGGCACCACCGTGACGCGCCTGCCGTGGCGGAGGGATTCCTGACACCCAGCACGGGGCGACACCCGCATCCGGCCCGACAAACCGGGCCCGGGCAGCACCGCGCCCAGGTGGCCGCGGTGCTGCCCGGCGCGCTGCGCGCCTCACGCGTCCAAGCCGCGCAACACCAGCGGCAGGCGAGTGGTGGCGCCATCGACCACGCGGACCGGTACCCCCCAGTCCTGCCGGGTCAGGTGGCAGGCCGCGTGCTCGACGTCCGCGTCGCAGGTTGCGGCCTGCGCGGTCACCTGGAGCACGCCCTCCGCAACAGTGCCGTCGATCACCAGCCGCCGGGACAGCTCGGTGCCGGTGCCCGCCCCCGCCAGCAGCAACTCGGGCGGGGACGCCGAGATCACCAGCCGGGTCGCCGGGCCGTACGTCTCGTCGAGCTTCTGCCCGGGTGCCGGTGTGAAGACGACGTCCAGGGTGACCTCGCCGGCCGCCAGGTCGGTCGGCTTCCGCTCGGTGCGGTGCCGCGTGCCGTCGACCGTGCTGGCGCCCGCCGCGGTGAGCGCGCCGGGCGCGAGCCGGGTCAACCGGTGGGCGGCCGACTCCACGACCAGGACGCCGCCGTCGGGGGTGAGTACCAGGTCGCTCGGTTCGGCCAGCCCGTCGGCGACCGTGCCGACCACGTCGCTGGTCGGGTCGTAGCGGCGGACCGCGCCGTTGTACGTGTCGGCGATCAGCACCGAGCCGTCCGGCAGCGCGCACACCCCCAGTGGATGCTGGAGCAGCGCCTCCGCGGCCGGACCGTCGACGTGCCCGAAGTCGAAGAGCCCCTGACCGACGGCGGTGCGCAGTACGCCGTTCTCGACGTACCGGAGCGCACTGGTCTCGCTGTCGGCCACCCACAGCCGGGCGCTGTCGGCGGAGACCGACAGGCCGGAGGGCTGAGCCAGCCACGCCTCGGGCAGCGGACCGTCCCGCAGCGCCTCGACCGTGGTACCCGCGTACATGCCGGCCGTGCGCTTCACCGGATCGAACCACCAGAGCTGGTGGATCCCCGCCATCGCGATCACAACCTTGCCGTCGTACCAGGCCAGGTCCCACGGGGATGAGAGGTCGACGGCGAGCGCGTCGTGCGCGTGGTCGTCGACGGTGGAGCGCCACTGCCGGCCGGTGCCGGCCACGGTGACCACCTCGCCGGTGGTCAGGTGGACGCCACGCAGCAGGTGGTTGACGGTGTCGGCGACGACCAGGTCGTAACCAGCCACCTCGGCGACGTGTGCCGGTAGCAGGCAGAGCCCTTGCGGCTCGGCGAAGCTGGCCACGCCGGCCGGGCCGTCGGCCCGACCGCGTTCACCGACGCCGATTCGCCGGACCAGTGTCTCGCCGTCGGGTGCCAGCTCCACGAGCGAGTGCCGGGCCGAGTCCGACACCAGCAGGTTCCCGTCGTCGAGTACGACGGCCTTGCCGGGGAAGCGCAGCGTGGTCTCCGGCTCGGCGGGTGGCACGTAGGGGCCGTCGCCCCGGTGCAGCGTGCCCTTGGCCTCGTGGGTGGCGATCAGGTCGTCGACGAGCCGGGCCAGCCCCTCGGCGTGGCCTTCGCCGGCCATGGTGGCCACCACGTACCCTTCCGGGTCGATCACCGCCAGGGTCGGCCAGGCCCGGGCCGCGTACTGCTGCCACATGTCCAGCTCGGGGTCGTCGAGCACGGGGTGGTGCACCCCGTACCGCTCCACGGCGGCGACCAGGGCGTCCGGGTCCTTCTCGTGCTCGAACTTGGGCGAGTGCACGCCGATGACGACGAGGACGTCGGAGTACTTCTGCTCCAGCGGGCGGAGTTCGTCGAGCACGTGCAGGCAGTTGATGCAGCAGAAGGTCCAGAAATCCAGGACGGTTATCCGGCCGCGAAGGTCCGCCAGCCGGAGGGCCCTACCGCCGGTGTTCAACCATGCCCGGCCCCGCAGCTCGGGGGCGCGTACGCGTGCGCTCATGACCCCATCGTGCCGCACCACCGGCCGTCAACCGGCCCGACGGGGCGGAGGAAGAGGTGTACGTGACACCGCCTTGCCGGAGCACCAGTACCGCCGAGGCGGACCGGAACGGCCGGTGGGGCTCCCGCGCTTCGCTAGGCGTGTCCGAATCCGCAGCATGCGGGCGGTGGACCACTGAGTGGCGACGGCAGATCGGCGGCGGACCACGGTCGACCATGGCGTCACCGCCGACTCTGGGCGTGCCGGTCAGCCCGCCGGTTTGAGGCAGAGCACCCGGTTGGTGCCTGAGCCCGGGAGCTGCACGTAGGGCTGCGTCGGGTCGGCGCACTCTTCCTGGACATCCACTTTGGACACGACGGTGAAGGCGTTCGCCTCGCCGCAGTCCGCCGCGGTCGCGCTGGTGCCCTCCTGCTTGACGCAGCTGCCCACCGGCGGGTCGAAGGCCGGCGCCTCCGTACCGCCGAGTTGACCGAACAGCGTGAGCAGACCCAGTGGAATGGCCAGGATCAGCACTGCGGCGATGAGCACGGCGGCAAACACCCGCCCGTTGCGTACCTCCGGGACGGGCGCGTCGGCGGCCGGCTCGGCGATCGGCTTGAACGCGTCGAAGCGGCCCTGGTCCGGGTCGGGGGCAGCCTGGTCCTGCTGGTCCCAGGACGGAGTCGCCTGCTGCGGAGACGGTGGGTACACCGGTTCCGGCGAGGGCGGAAAGCCGTTGCCGGGAGCGGCCCCGGTGCTGGGTGCCCCGAAGTGCTCTTCGGGGCGGTCGGCGTCGTCGCGGGGCCGGACGCCGTTCATTGGTCGGTCGTTCTTCGGCGCATCGGCGAAGGCCGGCATGCCCGGCGGGAACGGCGCAGGCGCCGCCGGTGAGGCCGGGGCGACCGGCGCGGCGTTCGCGAAGGCGGTCGGGCCGGCGGCCCGGTCGTCGACGCCGCGACCGAAGCCGTTATCAGCGCCGAAGCCGCCGTCGAGGCCGGGTTCGGGCCGGACGTCCGGCCCGAACCGGGATGGTGGGTCGGCCTGGTCGTGCGCCGACTCGGTTTCCTCGGCCGGCTCCGGACGGGTCGGACGGCCGTACACGCGGGGTTGGGGTGCGGGCGCCGTCGGGTTCAGCGCCTGGTCGGTCGGGGGAACCACCCGGCTGGCCAACGGCACCGAGGCGCTCGCCGAGACGCTGCCGGAGACATCACCGGCCACTGCCGGAACCGAGGCCCAGCCGGTGGACTCCGGCGAGGTACGCGGCGCGGGCAGCACCAGCGCAGCCGGAGACTCGTCATGCTGGGCGGTCAACGGCCAACCCTGCTGCTCGGCCTCGTACGCCGTCCCGCCGTCGCGGGCATGCTGATCGAGGTCGAACTGCGCCGATGGCACGTAATCCGCCGGTGGGGCGGCGGCCAGGCTGGCGCCCGGCACCCGTTGCTGCTGCGGGGGAAGCGGAACCGCGTTCTCCGGCGAGATGCCCGGGCCCGGCGCGGGATGGTAGACCGGTGGTTGGTCGGCCCGTCGCGGCTCCCCGGCGCCGGCGTCCCGAGCCGCGGCCGGCTCTGCGTGACCCCAGGCCTCGCCTGGGGCCCACGGTGCGACGTTCGGGACGGCGGGCCGGTCGGCGGCGGTGCGCGGTGCCGGCAGCCAGGGCTGCGGCGGGCCCTCGGCGGGTGCCGGGACGGTGGCCCGTGCAGGGGGCGTCGAGGCCGGCTCGGCCGGGTACCAGCCACCGTCGCCGGTCACCGGCGTGGCGCGGGCTGCCCAATCCCCGGCCGGCGACTGCGTGTCACGGCCTGCCCAGCCGTCGGTCGAGTGCGGTTCACCGGAGCCGTCGCGGTCGGTGGCGGACGGCCACCCGGACTGCGGCTGATCGTCCTGCCGGCCAGCGGCCCAACCGCCGGACCCGTTGGTGCCGTCCTGGTGCCCCCGGTCCGGGGGCGCCGCGCCGGTGCTCCAGCCGCCCGAGCGAGCCGGGTCGTCGTCGTGGTGCTGCCGATCCTGTGCGGGCGCCGGCTCGGTGACCCAGCCGGCGGGGCTTTCGGACTGGTCTGTGGACCGCCGGGTAGGGTCAACCGAGCGGCCCGACTCGTCCTGGCCGGGCCAGGACCGTGGGGCGGCAGCAGGCACCTGTGCCGCGCCCCGCGCCGGCGGCACCCAGGTTGACGTGGACGCCGCCGGCGCCCAGCCGGGCTGCTCCGGCGCACCGGCGGTCTCGTCCTGCGGTGCCGCCCATCCGGGCTGCTGCGGTTGGTCGTCCTGACGGGTGGCAGTGCCGGTCGCCCACCCGGCGGCAGGGGACTGGTTGGGCTGGGCGCCGGGATCCCAGCCGCCCGACCGAACCGCGTCGGGGCGGTCGGTGCTGTTGTTCCAGCCGGTGGTCGGCTCGGTTTGGCCGGGAGTTGGGTGGACCGGGAGGTCCTGGGCGGGCCAGGCCGGCGCGGCCTGCGGCACCGGTGCGGCGCCGCGGGCGCCTGGTTCGGACTGTGTCGGGGGCTGTGCCCAGGCAGCGGGCGGGTTGGCCTGGGCCCACGTCGGCGCCTCGAGGGTCTCGGCCGGGGCCGACCGGTCAGCCTGGGCGAGCCATGGGGTGGCACCGGCGTCGGGCGCCCAGGCGCCTGGGGCGGGCGCTTCCGTCTGCTGCGGCGCCTGCGCGACGGCGCGGGTGGGGGGCGATGGCGCGTCGGTCGGCCAGGCCGGCGCGGCCGGGTTCGGCCGGGCGGGCGGCGGTGGCGCCCATCCCAGGTCTGGGTTGCCGACGACGTGCCCGTTGTCCTGCTGCGCCGGCCGGTCACCGTACGGCGTCGGTCCGCCAGCGCCCGGCGACGCCTCGTCCGGCTGCTGGCCGGGGTGGTGCGTGCCCTCGGACGTCATGCGTGCGCCTCCTCCATCACCTGTCTGCCGCCGGCGCCGGGTGCGCGGCCCGGCGGCCGGATCGCCGGTGGCTACCAGCCGTGCCGGCTCCCCGAACGTATCGGGTGCCCCGTGGAGGGGCGTCGGGGTGCAGCGGCCGTCACTCAGCGTCGCCGAACGGTGTCGATCAGCTTCAATCGGAGACCGATCTGCGCGATGGGCGCGCGACGACCCGACCCACCGTACCGGGCGCGCGGTGATGGGGGAATCCCGGTGTTCGACGCGCGACTGGAGGGGGCGAGGCCGCCTTGGGAAATGCCGACGGCCCGCCCGGATGGGGCCGGGCGGGCCGTCGGTTGAGGAGGCGTGGAACGTCGTGGCGCGTCAGTGCATGTGACGCTGGGCGATGGCGAGGATCTCGTCGCGCACCGCAGGCGAGTTGGCGGAGCGTAGCGCGCTCTCGATGGCGCGGGCACGGCGGCTGGCGTCGCGGCGGTTGCGGATTCTCTCGATCATGCTCATGGGTCTGGTCTCCTGGCTATTCGGTTGTTGGCCCCGGATGACTCCATTGAACCGCATCCCATCGCCGACTTCCATCGATTGTTAGGTGAGCTGAGACACTCGCCGAATAATCGAAGGCTGACTGCGATATCCTCCGACGTTCCGTCGTCCAATGGAAATGGCCGGTGTGCCGGGCGTTCACCCATGGCACACCGGCCATCCATCGGTCAGCCGGGGCGGACCGGTCAGGTCCAGGCGAGCAGCGCCGTCTCCGGATCGGCGAGGAAGTCTCCGATGTCCCGGAGGAACGTCGACCCCAGTTCCCCGTCGATGATCCGATGGTCGAACGAGAGGCCGAGCGTGGTGACCTGACGCGGACGCACCTTGCCCTTGTGCACCCATGGCATCTCGCGCACCGCCCCGAAGGCCAGGATCGCCGACTCACCTGGGGGCAGGATCGGCGTGCCGGTGTCCACCCCGAACACGCCGACGTTGGTGATGGTCAGGGTGCCGCCGGACATGTCCACCGGGGCGGTCTTCCCCGCCTTGGCGGTCTGCACCAGGTCGGTCAACCCGTCCGCCAACTCCCGCAGGGTGAGCCGCCCGGCGTCCTTGATGTTCGGCACGATCAGGCCGCGCTCGGTGGCCGCCGCGATGCCGAGGTTGACGTACTCCTTGACCACGATCTCGTCGGAGGCCCAGGTTGAGTTGACCATCGGGTGGCGTTTGACCGCCAGCAGCACCGCCTTGGCGACCAGCAGCAGCGGTGAGACGCGGACGTCACGCCAGTCCCGCCGCTGGCGGAGCCGATCCAGTGCCTTCATCGCCCGGGTCACGTCGACGGTCAGGAACTCCGTCACGTGTGGGGCGGTGAACGCCGAACGGGACATGTTCTCGGCGGTCAGCTTCCGGACGCCCTTGACCGGGATCCGCTGCTCACGGTCAGCGCCGAAGATCGCCGCCGATGCGGCCGGCGTGACCACCGTCAGCGGCTCGGCCGCCGCGGCGGGCGTGCTCGCCGCCCGCTGGACGTCCTCCCGGGTGATCGACCCGAGCGGGCCCGAGCCGGTCAGGGTGGACAGGTCGACCCCGAGATCCTTGGCGAGCTTGCGTACCGGTGGCTTGGCCAGCACGGGGCCGCCACCGTGCCCGTTGCGGTCGATCGCCGGCGGGGCCACCGGCGCGGGGGCCGACTCGACCGGCGCGGCGGCCGCGGCCGGGTCGCCCTGCGCCGGAATGCCCCCCTTGCGCGGGCGGCGCTTCGCGGCGGTGGTGCGCGGACCGTAGCCCACCAGGACCGGCGTCCGGCCACCCGGTGCGGGACCGCCGATCAGCCCTGGCTCGACCGCGCCCTCGGCGGGGGCCACCTCGACCGCCGCCAGCGCGGCGGCCGACGGGGTGGGCAGTTCGCCGCCCGGCGCGTCGGTGGTCGACGGTGCCACCGGTCCGGCGTTCGGGTCGGTGTCGATCGCGATGATCGGCGTACCGACCTCGACGGTCGTGCCTTCCTCGTGGAAGATCGACTGCACCCGCCCGGCCCACTTCGCCGGGATCTCCACGGCCGCCTTGGCGGTCTCCACCTCGACGATCGGCTGGTTCAGTTCGATGGTGTCGCCGACCTTGACCAGCCAGCTGAGGATCTCGCCCTCGGTCAGGCCCTCGCCCAGGTCGGGAAGGTTGAACTCCTTGATCCGCGACATGCCGCTCACCAACCGAACGCGCGGTCGACGGCGTCGAGCACCCGGTCGAGGTCGGGCAGGTACTCCTCCTCCACCCGGGCGGCCGGGTAGGGGGTGTCGAAGCCGGCGACCCGAAGTACCGGGGACTCCAGGGAGTAGAAGCACTCCTCGGTGATCCGGGCCGCGATCTCCGCGCCGAGGCCGACATTGGACGGTGCCTCGTGCACCACCACCGCGCGACCGGTGCGACGCACCGACTCGTAGACCACGCCGAGGTCCAGCGGCGAAAGCGTACGCAGGTCGATGACCTCCAGCTCGCGGCCGTCCTCGGCGGCGGCGGTCGCCGCGTCCAGGCAGGTGCGCACCATCGGCCCGTACGCGAGCACGGTCGCGTCGGTGCCGGGCCGCGCGACCCGGGCGGCGTGCAACGGGTACGCCTCGGACCGCGGTGCGTCGACCTCGACCGGGCCCTTTTCCCAGTAGCGGCGCTTGGGCTCCAGGAACACGATCGGGTCATCGGAGGCGATGGCCTGCTGGATCATCGAGTACGCGTCCTGCGGGTTGGCGCAGGAGACGACCTTGAGGCCGGGGGTGTGCGCGAAGTACGCCTCCGGCGACTCCGAGTGGTGCTCCACCGCGCCGATGCCGCCGCCGAACGGGATGCGGATCACCATCGGGATCTGCACCTTGCCGCGCGAACGGTAGTGCATCTTCGCCACCTGCGACACGATCTGGTCGTACGCGGGGTAGACGAAGCCGTCGAACTGGATTTCGCAGACCGGGCGATAACCACGGATGGCCAGGCCGACCGCGGTGCCGATGATGCCGGACTCGGCGAGCGGGGTGTCGATCACCCGTTGGTCACCGAAGTCCTTCTGGAGGCCGTCGGTGATCCGGAACACACCACCGAGCTTGCCGACGTCCTCGCCCAGGATGACGACCTTCGGGTCGTTCTCCAAAGCCTTGCGCAGGCCGACGTTGAGGGCCTTGCCGAGGGTGAGCGTCTCCGTGGCCATCAGTGCGCGCTCCCCTCGAACGACTCCAGGTACCGGCTGAACTGCTCCCGCTGCTGGTCGAGTAGCGGCGATCCGTTGGGGTAGACGTGGTCGAACAGGGTGGCTGGCTCGGGGTTCGGCATCGCCAGTACCCGCTCCCGAAGGTGTACCGACTCGCGCCGGGCCTGCTCGTCGACCTCGGCGAAGAAGTCGGCGTCGGCGATCCGCTGCTTCTCCAGGAAGGTCTTCATCCGGGCGATCGGGTCCTTGGCCTGCCAGGCCTCGACCTCGCTGGCGATCCGGTACCGAGTCGGGTCGTCGGAGGTGGTGTGCGCCCCCATCCGGTAGGTGTAGGCCTCGATCAGGCTCGGGCCCTGCCCGTGCCGGGCGTTGTCCAGCGCGTTCCGGGTCACCGCGTACGTTGCCAGCACGTCGTTGCCGTCCACCCGGACGCCGGGGAAGCCGAAGCCGGCGGCCCGCTGGTAGAGCGGGATGCGGGTCTGCCGATCGAGCGGCTCCGAGATGGCGTACTGGTTGTTCTGGCAGAAGAAGACCAGCGGGGAGTTGAAGACCCCGGCCCAGACGAACGACTCGTTGACGTCGCCCTGGCTCGTGGCGCCGTCGCCGAAGTACGCGATCACCGCCTCGCCGTCGTCGGTGCCGGTCTTGCCGTCCATGGCGACACCCATGGCGTACCCGGTCGCGTGCAGGGTCTGCGCCCCGATCACGATCGTGTACATGTTGAACTTGAACTCGTTCGGGTCCCAGCCGCCCTGGTCGACGCCGCGGAACAGGCCCAGCGGCATGATCGGGTCGATGCCCCGGCAGTAGAGGACGCCGTGCTCCCGGTAGGTCGGGAAGGCCATGTCCTGGGTACGCAGCGCCCGGCCGGAACCGACCTGTGCCGCCTCCTGGCCGAGCAGGCTCGCCCAGATGCCGAGTTCGCCCTGCCGCTGCAGGGCGGTCGCCTCGGCGTCCAGCTTCCGCACCAGCACGAGGTCGCGGTACAGGCCGCGGTACTCCTCGTCGGTGAAGTCGACGCGGTATTCGGTGCCGTCCGGCCCGGTCACGCTGTCGATGCGCTCGCCCTCCGGGGTGAGCAGCTGCACCAGCTCGGGGTCGCTGGTGACGCTCTTCCTGGAACGGGGTGCGGCCCGTCGGCCGCGGGTGGTGACCCCGGGGTCGCCCTTTGCCATCCGTCTCTCCCTGTCATGTCTGCGTCGGCGCCGGGGGGTCACCCGGCAACGCGCAACTCCTGCGCCTGCCCGGCTGGTGCCGGACCGGTTCCTGGCGAACCGCGCCTAGCCCCGGTGGGGGTTGCCGCGCGGCGTGAGCCGGATCCAGGGGAGTGGATCCGGTTCGGGAGCGCCGGCGCCCAGCCGTGCCGTCCGCGGGGTGCGCGGCGGCCACGGCTGCGTTGCCGTCGTGCTCCATAGTCGCATCACACGTGAGCGCGCCCACAGTCCGGCCGGCCCGTACCTCGTGGCCTGCCCGCTTCGTTACACGGATTGCCGAGTGTCTGCTCCATCGGCGCGCCGCCGATCTGGTGGTCGTTTGTCACCGTTCGGGTAGATCCGTGGTTCGACACGCTGTGCCGGGTTGGCCGACTCAGCGTGACTGGGCCAGGGTGAGAGCGCGGGACCGCCCGCCGATCGTGGGCCGCGCCGTTCCCGGGCCGGCCACGGTCGCCCGCCGGCCGTGCGGACGACGACGAGGAGGGTGCCGTGTCCGAGCCAGGTGAGGCCCCGGGTACTCCGAACGCCGGCCGGCATCGTGCGGGTGTGACCTACCGTTCGGCAGTGACCTACCGCCGCATCGTCGGTGCCCACCGTGCCCCGGGCGGTGGCGGGCCATCCCGGGGATACCTGTTCACCGTGGCGCTGCTCGCGGGCACCGCCGCCATGCCGATCCTCGCCGCGATCAGCGCCGGCTCGGCCACCGTCGGCAGTACCGCCCTGCCCGACGCCGGCACCCCGTTCATTCCGACCCCGTCCGTGGGCCCGGTGGTGCTCCCGCTGCCCACGAGCAGCCAGTCCGGCGTCGCGCCGCCGGCCACCTCGACGCCTGCGGCGGCTGCCTCGGACGACCCGGCCTGGCGCCCCGGTGTGCCGCCGGTGTGGCGTCCGGCGCCTCCCGCACCCCGGCCGTCCCGGGTCGGTCTCGTCCGCCCCGCCCCGGCACCGCCGCCGACGAGGGTGTCGCTCTCGCTGACCACACCGTCGCCGACCTCGGCCCCCGCACCGTCTCCGAGCCCGTCTCCGAGCCCGTCTCCGACGCCGTCTCCGAGCCCGTCTCCGACGCCGGACCCGCCAGGGGGTTCGGGTCCGACCGACGGCCCGGACACGTCGGCGGAGCCGACGAGCACCCTGTCCCGGCCGCCGTCCGATCAGACGGTTGTCGACGAACCGTCGGCGCCCCCGTCAACAGGCGAGCTGTCGGCGCCCCCGTCAACAGGTGAGCCGTCGGCGCCCCTGCCGACAGGCGAGCCGTCCGAGCCCGGACCCGAGCCGACCGATGGGCCTACGACCGCCGCTGCCTGAACCAAGGCCAGCTCCGCACCGTGTCCGGGTACCCCGCCGGCTTGCGCTGGTGGAGCAGGCGGGGTCCCGGTCGACGCCTGCGGTAGGTGAACGACCTTTCCAGCACTCGAGATCCGTCAGGTTCCGTCATCGGTCAGGTGGTGGCGGTTGGCCGATATCCAGGCGTCCAGCGCGGCCGGGTCCTCCGGGTCGACACCGTCGGCCAACAACTGTGCGACGGCGGCGGTCGCCGGGCTGCGCCGCTCACCGGTGGTGTAGAGGCGGGCGAACTCCGGCACCATCTCCTCGATCGCGGCGTCCGTTCCGGCCGTCGCCGTCTCCGGCAACCCCCGCTTGCGGCCGGCGTACGCGGCCCAGCCGCGCAGCACCCGGGGCAGCATCGCCGCGTCGTCCATGTCGAGCACGGCCCGCCGGTGCACCCAGTCCAGTAGGAACAGCCCGGCCACCGTCGGGCTCCACCGCAGTGGGTCGGGGTCGGTGAAGGTCGCCGCGTGGTCGAGCAGCAGCCCGAGGCAGAAGTGCAGCGAGGCGAGTTGCGCGCCGTCGACGGCGTCCAACTCGAACCGGGTGGCCTCCGGCGCGGCGAGGAACCGCCGCACCAGCTCCGTACGCTCGGCGGCGGCTGGCGGCTTCACCACCCGGACGGGCGCCGGCCGGCCGACCGGAAGCAGGGCCAGCCGCGCACCGACCAGGGCCCGGTCGGTGGCCAGCGATCCCTCCCCGGGTAGTTCGCTCAGGTCGTCGGTGACAGCCAGGTGCCGGGTCACCTCGGTGTGCATGCGCACCGGCTCCTCGTCGCGGAACCAGGTCAGCTCGTCCCCGGCGCACATCTGGCGGATCTGGTCGAGGACCCGGGACGGCGGGCCGCCCACGAAGACGTCCTTGGTGATACCGATGTTGTGATCGACGAGCGTCACCAGCGCATGCTCCGGTCCGCCAGCCGGATCGTCGTACGCGAAGGTCGCCAGGTACGAGGTCTGGTCGCCGTACACGTCCCCGTACGACCAGCAGCCGGTGAGGTGGACCCGGCCGAGCTGGCCCGACCAGGCGGGCGCCGTGGTGCCCGGACGCACCCGTTCGGCTCCTGTCGCGTCGGGCACCAATGCGGCGAAGACCGACCGGATGGTGGTCGCCGCGGCCGCGCGTCGGCGGGAGGTGGCGGCGAGGAAGTCGCCGACGAACTCGCGTACGGCGTCGTCCCGCCGGGTCTCGGCGACCGCGTACACGCTGCCGAGCAACGCCGCGCCGAGCATCTCGGCGTCCAGAGCGTTGTCGAGCTTGGCCACGTCGCGGGCCGCGTGCAGCACCGCGTCGTAGGGGGTCTGCGGAGTTCCCATTCACCGACCCTACGCCGCGAGCGGCGGTCAGGTCCGCCGGAGCGCCGGTCAGTGGCCGGTGGCGTCCCACAGAGCCTGGCGGGCTTCGGTGTAGGAGGACAGCACGGCGCGCATCGGCGCGAGCACGTAGGCCGCCCCGACGTCCGCCACCGTGGCGGTGAGCCGCTGTTCAGCCCGCCGCCGGGCCCGTCGGGCCGCCCACCGCAGCGCCGGCCGGGTCAGCGCGGCCACCAACAGCCCGGCGAGCAGGCCGCCGAGCAGCAGCCCGGTCGGCAGCGGAACCGCGCCGACGGTCGGGTGATCCAGCTCGGGCAGCCCGAGCGCGCGCAGCGCGTAGCCGAGGACCAGCCAGCCCAGGCCGACCATTGCGGTGGCCGTGACCAGCCACTGGAGGCCTCCGACAAGCCGCCACCACAGCGGTCGGCGGCCCATGCCCAGGTCGGCGCGGGCGATCTCGGTGTCCAGCGCGTCGGGCAGGTCGGCGAGCCGGGAGCGGGCCGCGGCGGTCACCGCAGCGGGCCAGGAAGCGGGTAGGCCAGCCCCGGCGCGATCGGCCACCGACCGGATCGCCAGCCCGAGTGCCGAGCGCTGCGTGGCGGTCGGATCGGGCACCGACGTCGCGGCTACCAGGCTCTCCGCCGCGTCGTCCGGGCCGTGCGGCAGGTGCAGCCGGCGCAGCGGGTCGGGCCGTAGCCGCCGCCAGCCCCGGACCAGTGGCCAGCCGGTCGTCGCCGCGCCCCGGTGCCGGTAAGCCGTCTCGACCGCGTCGGCGACGGCGGGAACCCCGGCGGTGCCGGCCAGCGCCCGGTTCAGGGCGACAACCGTCGCGTCGTTCAGCCCGCTCGGTTCACCTGGCTCGACCAGTTCCGCGAGGTCGGTAACCGCGGCTTCCAGGTCACCGCGCAGCCGCCGCAGCGCTGCCTGCCGCTCGGCGACGGTGTGCTCCAGCGCTTCCCGCAGCCCGGCGATGCTGTCCGGTTCGACGGCCGTGGTGGCCAGCAGCGGCACGCCGTCCAGCCCGTCCGCGTCGAGCAGCCGACGCAGGTCGGCGAGGACCCGGGGCAGTTCCGCCGGGGGGAGCCGGTCGGTCTGGTTGAGCACGACGAGGGTGACATCCCGGTGCCGGTGGAACTCGCGCAGGTAGCTCGTGTGGATGACGCAGTCGGCGTACTTCTGCGGGTCGACCACCCAGACGACGAGGTCGACCAGGCCGAGTAGCCGGTCCACCTCGAGCTGGTGGGACCGCTGTACCGAGTCGAAGTCGGGCAGATCGAGCAGGACCAGCCCGTGCAGGGCGCTCTCGTCGTCACCGTCGAGCACGCTTTCCCGCACGAACCGGTGCCGGGGTAGCACGCCGATCCAGTCGAGCAGCTGGGTACCACCGTCGGGCGGTCCCCAGACGCAGGCGTGCGTGGCGCCGGTGGTCGGGCGGCGTACCCCGACTGGGGACAGTCCCATCCGGGCGAGGGCGTTGAACAGACTCGACTTGCCGCTGCCGGTCGCCCCGGCCAGGGCGACCACGGTGTGGTTCCGGGAGAGCGCAAGCCGGGCGCCGGCGCGCTCGATCAGGGTGTGCGCGGCGCCGAGCTGGTTGTCCGGCAGGTAACCGTCGACCAGCCCGAGGAACCGGCGGACCGCCTCCAGCCGGGCGACCAGGGCGTTGACGTCCACCCGCTGGTCACCGCGGAACGCCCCACGCATCCGCCCGACGATGTTGCTCACCGCGGCCCGGCCCCTTCGGTCGGCGCGTCCACGGCGAAGCCGCTGCGACGCCGGGCGAACTCCACTCGGTCGGCGGCCCGGCGCAGCGACTCGGCGGTCTCCGCGGCCGGCCGCGCCGCGGCGGTCCGGGTGAGGTAGCGCGCGGCCTCCTCGTCCAGCAGCGCCCGCACCCGCGCCAACAGGTCCGTCCGGGCTTTGTCGGCCAGCGTACGCACCGCCTGGTCGCCGAAGATGGCCTGGAGCACGGCCTGCCCGGCGACCGTCGTGCCGGCTCCGGTGGCGACCTCCAGCCCGGTCGGAATGAACGCGGTCGACGCGAACACGGCGATCATGACGGCGAGCCCGGTGGCGTTGACCGCGTACGCGGCTGTCCGGGCCATGAAACGCTTGTCGTCGCCCTCGGTGCGCACCAGGTCCAGCACGCCGCGCTGCCAGTCGCGGATCAGCCGTTCGGCGCGGTCGGGCAGTTCGGGCGACGGGTGGGCGAGCGCTGGGTCGAGCAACGCCGCCCCGGCGGGATGGGCCCGCCACGCGGTGTGCGCGGTTTCCGCCGCCTCCGAGGCGACCCCGCACAGCAGCGTCACCAGCTGGGACTCGATCGCGACGCGCAGCCCGGCGGCCGGCGCCGGGCGACCGGTCACCGCGGCGGCGAGTCGGTCCCGCAGGCGCCCGAGGCGGGCCTCCAGGGTGCGGAGGAGTTCGCCGGTCCCGACGAACTCCTGCCAGCGGGCGAGGACCTCACCGCGCAGCAGTCGCCCGTCGGAGAGCCCCTGCTCGACGGTGCGGTGGGCGCTCCGGTAAGCGGCGGCGACCCGCTCGTCGAGCGTGTCGGCGGTGACGACCTGCTCGTCGGCCGCCTCGGCGAGCCCTTCGACGGTCGGGTGGAGGGTCGCGAGCGTGCCGTCCAGGGTCTGCCGGACGACGGCGGCCCGGGCGTCCGCGTCGGCGGCGAGCCGGGCGAACCAGTCGGCGAGTGGCGCGGTGACCTGTACGGGGAGCAGCCCCTGCCCGTCGACCCAGGTTTCCGGGAGAACAAACAGCGGTGTCGCGCCGAGGCCCTGCTCGGCGAGCATCTCGGACAGGTGGGCGGTGACCTCGTCGCCAGCCCCCGGCGGTACCCGGTCGAGCACCATGGCGATCACCGTGCCCCGGGACCGCGCGGTGCGGAGCACGTCCCAGGGGACGGCGTCGGCGTACCGGGCGGCCGTGGTGACGAAGAGCCACAGATCGGCGGCCGCGAGGAGTTGACCGGCCAGGGCCCGGTTGGCGTCGACCACAGAGTCGATGTCGGGGGCGTCGAGGAAGGCCAGCCCGGGCGGGAGTGCCGGTGCGGTGACCACGTGCAGGGCCCGCGGGTCCTCGCTGGGCGAGTTGGTGCGGGTCAGGCCGGGCAGCAGCGCACCCTGACGGAACCAGCTCGAGTCGGCCGGGCTGCACACCAGCACCGGGGAGCGGGTCGTGGGACGGAGCACCCCGGCGGCGCTCACCCGGGCTTGGACCATGCTGTTGACCAGGGTCGACTTGCCGGCACCGGTGGACCCACCGATCACCACGAGCAGCGGGGCGTCGAGCCGGCGGAGCCGGGGCAGCAAATAGTCGTCGAGCTGGTCGGTGACGGCCCGCCCGGCCCGGCGGGCGACCTCCGCCGAGGGCAGCGGGAGCGGGAAGCGCGCCGCGCCGATCGCGGCGCGCAGGCCGGTCAGCGCGGTGGGCAGGGTGTCGTCCCCGGTGCTGGTGTACGGGGTCTCACCGGAACCGGTGGGGCCGGTGCGGGCTGCGACGGTCGGCACGGCGGGTTCGGTGGCGGAATCGCCGTGCGTCGTCACCGCTAAAGCGTGCCCGACCGATGCATGGGAAGACAACCAGACGGTAATAACCGAGGTGGGTTGCGTCGGGTCGGCTCAACCTCACTTGACGTTTGGCGAAGGCGTGGCACTATTGAGTCCAGTTCACTCAACTTGTGGTGGGTGCGCCGCGGGCGGTGCCCGTCACCTGCTCAACCGAACGAAGCGAGGAAGCGAAGATGGCACGTGCGGTCGGTATCGACCTCGGCACGACGAACTCCTGCGTCAGCGTCCTGGAGGGCGGTGAGCCCACCGTCATCGCCAACGCGGAGGGCTCGCGGACGACCCCGTCGATCGTCGCGTTCGCCCGTAACGGCGAGGTGCTCGTCGGTGAGGTCGCCAAGCGTCAGGCGGTGACCAACCCGGACCGGACGATCCGTTCGGTCAAACGGGAGATCGGCACCAGCTGGTCCGTCGACATCGACGGCAAGAAGTACACGCCGCAGGAGATCTCGGCCCGCACGCTGATGAAGCTCAAGCGGGACGCCGAGGCGTACCTGGGCGAGCAGATCACCGACGCGGTGATCACCGTCCCGGCGTACTTCAACGACGGCCAGCGCCAGGCCACCAAGGAGGCCGGTGAGATCGCCGGCTTCAACGTGCTGCGGATCGTCAACGAGCCGACCGCGGCCGCCCTGGCGTACGGGCTGGACAAGGGCTCCAAGGAGCAGACCGTCCTGGTCTTCGACCTCGGCGGCGGCACCTTCGACGTGTCGCTGCTGGAACTGGCCGAGGGCGTCATCGAGGTCAAGTCAACCAGCGGTGACAACCACCTCGGTGGCGACGACTGGGACCAGCGGATCATCGACCACCTGGTGAAGACCTTCCGGGGCGAGCACGGCATCGACCTGTCCCAGGACAAGATGGCGATGCAGCGGCTCAAGGAGGCGGCCGAGAAGGCGAAGATCGAGCTGTCCGCCGCCGCCACCACCAACATCAACCTGCCGTACATCACCGCCGGTGCCGCCGGCCCGCTGCACCTCGACGTGACGCTTAGCCGAGCCGAGTTCCAGCGGATGACGCAGGACCTGCTGGACCGCTGCAAGGGCCCGTTCGAGCAGGCCGTGAAGGACGCCGGGATCAAGATTTCCGACGTCGACCATGTCATCCTGGTCGGCGGTTCGACCCGAATGCCGGCTGTGACCGACCTGGTCAAGCAGCTCACCGGCAAGGAACCCAACAAGGGCGTCAACCCGGACGAGGTCGTCGCCGTCGGCGCCGCGCTCCAGGCCGGTGTGCTCAAGGGCGAGGTCAAGGATGTCCTGCTGCTCGACGTGACCCCGTTGAGCCTGGGCATCGAGACCAAGGGCGGCATCTTCACCAAGCTGATCGAACGCAACACCACGATCCCGACCAAGCGCTCCGAGGTCTTCACCACGGCAGACGACAACCAGCCGTCGGTGCTGATCCAGGTCTTCCAGGGTGAGCGCGAGATCGCCGCGTACAACAAGAAGCTCGGCACGTTCGAGCTGACCGGCCTCCCGCCGGCGCCGCGCGGCGTACCGCAGATCGAGGTCACCTTCGACATCGACGCCAACGGCATCGTGAACGTCCACGCGAAGGACCTCGGCACCGGCAAGGAGCAGAAGATGACCATCACCGGCGGCTCGTCGCTGCCGAAGGATGACATCGAGCGGATGCGCCGGGACGCCGAGGAGCACGCCGAGGAGGACAAGCGGCGTCGCGACGAGGCGGAGACCCGGAACCTGGCTGAGGCGCTCCAGTGGCAGACCGAGAAGTTCCTCGCCGAGAGTGGCGACAAGCTGCCGACCGAGTCCCGCGACCAGCTCAACGAGGCGCTGGGCGAGCTGCGTGGCGCGCTCGGCGGCCAGGACATCGAAAAGATCAAGTCGGCGCACGAGCGGTTGGCCCAGGTTTCCCAGCAGGCCGGCTCCTTACTCTACGGCCAGCAGCAGGGCGAGCAGGCGGGCCAGCCGGGCGCCGGGGCGACCGGTGGTGCGCAGGCCGGTGGTGCGCCTGGTGGTGCGCAGGCCGGTGGTGCGCCCGGTGGTGCGGACGACGTGGTCGACGCGGAGATCGTGGACGAGGACAAGAAGTGACAGCCCTCCTCGGACACGCACTCCACGCACAGGGATGAGGTAACCGAATGACGGAGAAGCCACGAGCCGCCGGCCCGGGCAGCACCGGGGCGGCGCCGGGTGGCTCCGCTTCCCCCGGCGAGGCCGGTGCGGAGTCGCGGGTCGTCATCCGTAACAACCGCAAGATCATTGATACTGCGGGGTCCGACGGGGCCGCCGCCGACGCCGGGTCGGACGTCCCGGCGGAGGGACTGGTCGAGGAGGCCGAGGTGGTGGTCGACGAGATCCAGGTCGAGACCGCCGCGGGGGACGACGGCATTCCGGCCGGCCCGCCGGTGGTGGATGCCCCGGCCGAACCCGTCGACGCCGCCGCCGCGACCTCGCTCGGCGCCGAACTGGAGGCGTTGCGCACCGAACTCGACGAGCGGACCCGGGATCTACAGCGGGTGTCGGCGGAGTACGCCAACTACCGCAAGCGGGTCGACCGGGACCGAGGTCTGGTCACCGAGCAGGCGACCGGCGCGGTGCTCGCCGCGCTGCTGCCGATCCTCGACGACCTGGACCGGGCTCGCGAGCACGGCGACCTGGTCGGTCCGTTCGGCTCGGTGGCCGAGCAGCTCACCGCCGCGCTCGGCAAGTTCGGGTTGACCCCGTTCGGTGAGAAGGGCGACCCGTTCGACCCGACCCGGCACGAGGCGGTGGCGCACCAGACCTCGGCCGACGTCACCGAGCCGACCTGTGTGCAGGTGATGCGACGGGGCTACCAGATCGGCGAGCGGTTGCTGCGGCCGGCGCTGGTCGCGGTCGCCGACCCCGAGTAAGTGGTACGACACGATGATCGGATCGTCCCGTCCGCCCGCACCGGGCGGGCGGGACGACCGTTCGGTGGGAAGAGGGCGGACCGGTGAGTTCCAAGGACTGGATCGAGAAGGACTACTACGCCGTCCTGGGCGTGCAGAAGGCCGCCTCCGCTGACGAGATCAAGAAGGCGTACCGGAAGCTGGCGCGCGAGTCGCATCCGGATCACAACGCGGGCGACCCGAAGGCCGAGGAGCGGTTCAAGGCGGTATCCGAGGCGTATTCGGTGCTCGGTGACGAGGCCAGGCGCCGGGAGTACGACGAGATGCGCTCGCTGTTCGGCTCGGGGGCATTCCGCCGTAACGCCCGCGGCGGCCAGCCGTTCGACGTCTCCGACCTGTTCGGCGGCACGGCGGGTGGCGACCAGCGCTTCGGCGGTGCCGGCTTCCAGGACCTGTTCAGTTCGATCTTTTCGGGCAGTGGCGGTGCCGCACCCCGGGGCCCGGCTCGTGGGCGGGACATCGAGGCCGAGGTCGCCCTCGACTTCGACGACGCCGTGCGCGGGGTGACCCTCCCGCTGACGCTACGTGCCCCCGGGGTGTGCGACACCTGCCACGGCAGCGGCGCGAAGCCCGGCACCCAGCCTCGCGCCTGCCCGGTCTGCCACGGTGCCGGCGTGACCACCCGCAACCAGGGGTCGTTCAGCTTCTCCGAGCCGTGTCGCAGCTGTCAGGGCGTCGGCACGCTGGTCGACGAGAAGTGCCCGGAGTGTCAGGGCACAGGCGGGGTGACCAAGACCCGGACGCTCAACGTCCGGTTCCCCGCCGGGGTGGCCGACGGCCAGCGAATCCGGCTCGCCGGGCGGGGTGAGCCCGGCGAGCGTGGCGGCCCGGCGGGCGACCTCTTCGTTCACGTCAAGGTCCGCCCGGACGACCTGTTCGGGCGGACCGGCGACGATCTCACCCTGACCGTGCCGATCACCTTCGCCGAGGCCGTGCTCGGCACCGATCTGCGGGTACCCACGTTCGACGGCGCGGTGACCCTGCGGGTGCCGCCCGGGACGCCCAGCGGACGGGTCCTACGCGCGCGGGGCAAGGGGGTGGCCCGCAAGGACGGTCGGGCCGGGGACCTGCTGGTCACCCTCGACCTGGTGGTTCCGGCGGCGCTGTCGGAGGAGGCGCGGGCGGCGTTGGAGACCTTCGCCGCCCAGAGCTCGCCGGCCGCTCGGGAACATCTCGACGCGCGGGTGCGTCGAGTCAGTTGACCGGTGTTTTCGGTGGCTCGGGTGCGGTACAGGCGGAGGTGATCGGGGATGTCGGACAGATTCATCGGTGCGGATGACCCTGCCTACGAGGCCAAGGTGCTGATGATCTCGGTGGCGGCACGGATGGCGGGGATGCACCCGCAGACGCTTCGCCAGTACGACCGGCTCGGCTTGGTACAGCCGGGCCGGGCGGCCGGCGGGGGTCGCCGGTACAGCGTCCGGGACGTGGTGCTGCTGCGTGAGGTGCAGCGGCTCAGCCAGGACGACGGGATCAACCTGGCGGGCGTGAAGCGAATCATCGGCCTGGAGCGACTGCTGGAGCAGGCGCAGCAGCGGGTGGCGCGGTTGGAGGAGGAGCTGGATGCCGCGTATCGCCGGATCGCCGAGTTGGAGTCGCTGGCCCGCTTCCCGGGCAGCGACCTGGTGCCGGCCAACCGCACCTCCACCGCGCTGGTGGTCTGGCGCCCCCGCCGAAACCCCGAGCGCTGAGACGATCACGGCGTGCGGCCCGGGCCGTCCCCGTTTTCCGGCGGGAACGGGCCGCCCTGACTAGGCTGGCGATTGAGGTCTTCTCAGCTCAATTCAGACCTACCGGCATGGCGAGGGGGAGCGCATGGCGGAATCGGCGAAGAAGGTGGCCGAACAGACCGAGGAACGGCTCGAACAGGTGGCCGAGAACGTCAGGGAGAGATTCGACCGGGTCACCCACGGAAAGTTCCGCGACAAGATCCGCGAAGGGCGGTTCGCCGACTCGGCCGATCACGGCATCGACGAGGGGCGTCGCGAGAGCAGCGACCGACAGGCGCGTTGACCGATCAGCGTCAACTGCGTACGGGCCGGGACCCACGGGGCCGCGACCGTACCCGGAGGATGCCAGGAAGTAGCCGTTACTGGCATCGGGCATCAGACGGCCACCGCCTCGCCGCTCAGGCGAGGCGGTGGTTGCCCCGGACCAAGCCGCCTTCGCACCAGTCGCGGTAGACGAACAGGTCTGGCCGGGCCAGCAGCACCCGGCTGTTGTGCGCCCACGTCCGCATCAGTTCGTCGCCGTCCCGCTCGGCCTGCTCCACCAGCTTGCGGAATCGCCGCTTCGGATGAGCCCGGAAGTTCGTCCGGATCCCGTCCGCGGCGTAGATGTAGAGGCAGTGCAGCGCAAAGCGGCGGGCCGGGCAGGCCGGATCCGTGGCCAGGTCGAAGAGGGTCAGCACCAGCCGGTCACCGGAGACCAGCAGGTCCCAGTCCGGCGGCATGGAGGTCAGTGGCACAGAATCCGGCTGGTAGGCCCACGACCGCAGTTCCGCCGGCGACGGGTCGACCGGGTTGACGAAGCCGTGGAACGTCGACTCCTGCACGCTCACCGGCCAACCTTCCGCTTCTTGCGCGGGCGACGTGCACCCGCGGACCCATCGCTGCTGGGGCGAAACGGTAACCCGCGAGTGCCACCAGCGGTAGACCCCGCGGGAGCAATTCGGCAACCGCTTGGCCTGGCTGACCGTCCTGGCTGAGCGTGGACGTGCAGGTGGGTTGGCCAGCGATGGCCCCCGACCGTCAGTCGGGGACGGGTGCCGGCTGGGCCCGCTGCGCCGCCGCCCGGCGCCGCAGCCAGCCCTTGAACCAGTCGAGGTCGGGCACCCGCGCCAGCATCGGCCCGGTGACTACCGTGATCAATACGTATGCCGTCGCCAGCGCCGCCAACCGCGGCTCGACGCCGCCGGAGGCCACCGCGAGCCCGGCGATGACGATGGAGAACTCCCCGCGCGGCACGAGGGCGAGGCCGGCCCGCCAACGGCCGGGCTCGGCGATACCGGCCCGCCGGGCGGCGAAATATCCGGTGAGCGTCTTCGTCCCCATCGTCACCGCTGCCAGCCCGAGCGCAGGCAGCAGCACCGGCGGAATGTCCCGGGGGTCGGTGACCAGCCCGAAGAAGAGGAAGAACACCGCCGCGAACAGGTCGCGCAGCGGCGTGAGCAGCTCCGTCGCGTGGTGCGCCACCGGCCCGGATATCGCGATGCCGACCAGGAACGCGCCGACGGCTGCGGACACCTGGAGCTTCGCGGCCACGCCGGCGACCAGCAGGGTCAGGCCGAGCACGCCGAGTAGCAGCGCCTCCGGGTCGCCCGCCGACATCACCGACGAGATGAGCCGGCCGTACCGGATCGCCACCACCAGCACGATCAGCACGGTGGTTACCGCGATGGCAAGCGAGATCCCGCCGCCGATCAGACCCGTGCCGGCCAGCACGGCAGTGAGCAGCGGTAGGTAGAAGGCCATCGCCAGGTCCTCGATGACCAGCACGGACAGCACCACCGGGGTCTCCCGGTTACCGAGCCGGCCCAGGTCGGCGAGCACCTTGGCGATGACACCGGACGAGGAGATCCAGGTGATCCCGGCGAGGACGACCGCAGCCACCCAGTCCCAGCCCAGCAGCAGCGCGAAGGCGGCGCCCGGCAGCGCGTTCAGCACCCCGTCGATGAGGCCGGCCGGAGCCGCCGCCCGTAGGTTGCCGATCAGTTCGTTGGCCGAGTACTCGAGGCCGAGCATGACCAGCAGCAGGATCACGCCGATCTCCGCGCCGACCGCGAAGAACTCCTCGCTGGCCTTGAACTCGAACACGCCGCCGTGCCCGAAGGCCAGGCCGGCGAGAAGATAGAGGGGGATCGGGGAGAGGCCGATCCGGCGGCTGAGCCGGCCGAGTAGGCCGAGCAGGAACAGCAGCGCGCCGACCTCGATGAGTAGCGACGTGGTCTCGTGCATCCGCCTCAGCCGTCCGGGTCACCGTCGGCGAAGATGGCGGTCACGCCGTCGAGACCCGCCCGGGTCCCGACCACCACCACCACGTCACCGGCCGCGAAGCGGAACGAGGGGTCCGGAGAGGCAATCACGTCGCCGTCACGCAGCACCGCCACGATCGAGGCTCCCGTGCGGGTACGCGCCTTGGTGTCGCCGAGCCTGCGGCCCACGTACGACGAGCCGGCCGGGATGGCGATCTGCTCGGTGAGCAGACCGGCGGCCTGCTCCCGCAGGCCGGACAGCTGGCCGAGCACCAGCGAGGCGCCGAGGATGTCCGCGAGTGCCTCCGCCTCGTCGTCGGTCAGCGGAATGTCGGCCTGGCACGAGTCGGGATCGTCGGGGTCGAAGAGGACCAGGTCACGACGGCCGCTGCGGTGGGAGACCACCCCCAGTCGGCGGCCGGATTCCGTCACCAGATCGTGACGTACACCGATCCCCGGTAGGGAGGTCTGTTCGACACGTACTCGCACCTGGGCAAGGCTACCCATACCCGCAGTTGGGGCACCTCGGCAGGGCGGCCCCTCCCGGGGGGCTCCCGGTGTCGTTGCCGGTATACCGGTCGATAGTGATCCAGATCACGTTCCTGAAGTTGAGCGGAATAGGCTCAACTC
This sequence comes from Micromonospora sp. WMMA1363, assembly GCF_030345795.1. NCBI lineage: Bacteria > Bacillati > Actinomycetota > Actinomycetes > Micromonosporales > Micromonosporaceae > Micromonospora > Micromonospora sp. WMMA1363. The sequence goes on along the minus strand of NZ_JAUALB010000001.1, from coordinate 4,088,560 downwards.
TGGGAGTGTCCTTGCTAGTGGACACGCCGACCCCGGGGGAGCCCATGAACACCGAACGTCTCACCACCAAGAGCCGCGAGACCATCACCGGTGCCGTCGCACTCGCCAACCAGCGGGGCCACGCCACAGTGGAGCCCTGGCACCTCCTGCTGGCGCTGCTGGACACTGAGGGTTCGACCGCGGCCGGCCTGCTGCGCGCCGTCGGGGCCGACCCCGCCGAGCTGCGCCGGGTCACCCAGCGGGCGGTTGACGCGCTACCCGCCGCGCGCGGGTCCAGCATTGCCGAGCCGACGCTGGCCCGCGAGTTCGTCAACGCCATCGGCGCCGCCGAGCAGATCGCTCGGCCGCTCGGCGACGAGTACACCTCAACCGAGCACCTGCTCGCCGGTCTGGCCCGGGTGGGCGGTGGGGTCTCCACCGCGCTCAAGGGCGCCGGAGCCACCGACGAGGCACTGGTCGCCGCGTTTCCGATCGTGCGCGGTGGGGATCGGCGGGTCACCACCGCCGACCCGGAGCAGACCTACCAGGCCCTCGCGAAGTACGGCGTCGACCTGACCGCCAGCGCACGCGCAGGCAAGATCGATCCGGTGATCGGCCGGGACTCGGAGATCCGCCGGGTGATCCAGGTGCTGTCCCGGCGTACGAAGAACAACCCGGTTCTGATCGGCGAGCCGGGCGTCGGCAAGACCGCCATCGTCGAGGGCCTGGCCCAGCGGATCGTCGCCGGTGACGTGCCCGAGTCGCTGCGGGACAAGAAGCTCGTCTCGCTCGACCTCGGCGCGATGGTGGCTGGCGCGTCGTACCGGGGGCAGTTCGAAGAGCGGCTCAAGTCCGTCCTGGAGGAGATCAAGAACTCCGACGGGCAGGTCATCACCTTCCTCGACGAGCTGCACACCGTCGTCGGGGCCGGCAAGGGCGAGGGCTCGATGGACGCCGGCAACATGCTCAAGCCGATGCTGGCCCGGGGCGAGCTGCGGATGGTGGGCGCTACCACGCTGGACGAGTACCGCGAGCACATCGAGAAGGACCCGGCACTGGAGCGCCGCTTCCAGCCGGTGCTGGTCGGCGAGCCGACCATCGAAGACACCATCGGCATCCTGCGCGGTCTCAAGGAGCGGTACGAGGTGCACCACGGCGTACGGATCACCGACGCCGCACTGGTCGCCGCCGCGTCGCTGTCGGATCGCTACATCACCGACCGGTTCCTGCCGGACAAGGCGATCGACCTGGTCGACGAGTCCGCGTCCCGGCTCCGGATGGAGATCGACTCCCGGCCGGTCGAGGTGGACGAGATCGAGCGAGCGGTGCGTCGGCTGGAGATCGAGGAGATGGCGCTGGCCAAGGAGCCGGACGCCGCCTCCGCCGAGCGCCTGGAACGGCTGCGCAAGGAGCTGGCCGACAAGCGTGAGCAGCTCACCGCGCTGTCGGAGCGCTGGCAGCTGGAGAAGAGTCACATCGCCAAGCTCTCCACCGCAAAGGAGGAACTGGAGCGGCTCAGCGGCGAGGCCGAACGTGCCGAGCGCGACGGTGAGCTGGAACGCGCCGCCGAGCTGCGGTACGGGCGCATTCCTGCGCTCAGGGCCGACCTGGCAAAGGCCGAGGAGGAACTGGCCGGGCTGCAAGCCGACGGCGCGATGCTCAAGGAGGAGGTCAGCGCTGACGACATCGCCGCCGTGGTGGCCTCCTGGACCGGCATCCCGGCCGGCCGGCTGCTCGAGGGCGAGACGGCCAAGCTGCTGCGGATGGAGGAGTCGCTGCGGGCCCGGGTGGTCGGCCAGTCCGAGGCTGTCGCGGCGGTCTCCGACGCGGTCCGCCGCGCCCGGGCCGGCGTCGCCGACCCGGACCGTCCGACCGGCAGCTTCCTCTTCCTCGGTCCGACCGGTGTCGGCAAGACCGAGCTGGCCAAGGCGCTCGCCGAGTTTCTCTTCGACGACGAGCGGGCCATGGTCCGCATCGACATGAGCGAGTACGGCGAGAAACACTCGGTGGCCCGGCTCGTCGGGGCTCCGCCCGGTTACGTCGGCTACGAGGAGGGCGGCCAGCTCACCGAGGCGGTGCGTCGTCGGCCGTACTCGGTGGTCCTGCTGGACGAGGTGGAGAAGGCCCACCCGGATGTCTTCGACATCCTGCTCCAGGTGCTCGACGACGGCCGGCTCACCGACGGCCAGGGTCGCACCGTGGACTTCCGCAACGCGATCCTGATCCTCACCTCCAACCTCGGGTCGTCGGTGATCGGCGACCTGACGTTGGCCGAGGAGCAGCGTCGCGAGGGTGTGCTGGCGGTGGTCCGGTCGCACTTCAAGCCGGAGTTCCTCAACCGCCTCGACGACATCGTGGTCTTCGCCGCCCTTCAGGGTGCGGAACTGCGGGTTATCGTGGACATCCAGTTGGAGCGGATGCGCCGCCGGCTCGCCGACCGCCGCCTGGGCTTGGAGATCACCGAGCCGGCCCGGGCCTGGCTGGCCGAACACGGCTACGATCCGATCTACGGCGCCCGCCCGCTGCGTCGCCTGGTGCAGTCGGCGATCGGCGACCAACTGGCCAAGGCCCTACTGGCCGGCGGGATCCGCGACGGCGACACGGTCCGCGTCGACCTGTCGGACGCCAAGGACGGCCTGACGGTCACGGCCGCCTGACCGCAGCCCGTGTCGATCATGAGTTTGGCGGCGGTCGAGGGATCTTCGTCAACCTCATGATCAACAGGGTGGGCGCGTATCGGTCGGGTAGGACAGGGGCGTGTCGCGGATCGGGAGGAAGACCGGGCGTCAGCTCGCCGCGGCCCTTGCGGAGCTGCGCCGTGCCGAGATCGTGGCGTTGGGCTGATGGGGACCTCGGCGCGCTGCTGCCGGTGATCGAGGCGTACCAGCGGGTCGAGGCCGCGCTGGCCGACCACCCGGAGGAGGAACGCGGGCAGCTCGACCAGCTGCCGGCCGCCCGGCGGACTGGGTGTACGCGGCCAGACCGGCTGGACCCGGTGGTCGGCCGGGCGGCCTGGGCGGCGCCGCGACCCGGCCGACGTCGCCACGTTCACCGGCTGAAACATGGCCCGCACGAGGGTGCGCGAGTACACCGGGACCGACTCGGCAAATCTTGATCAACTGGCCGGTACGAGCCGGCCGAACGGCTCTGCCGATACGCCCGGCCGACCCGTACGTTGCGAGCCATGACCGCCCCCACCGACGTCCCGGCGCGACCGCCTCGGCCGCGCACCGTCACCGTCGCCGTCTGGCTGCAGCTCGCCTCCGTGCTGGTTCTACTCGGCCTCGTCGCGCTCGTGATCGTGCAGGCCGTCCAGTGGGACGGCCACATCGACCGCGCGGTGCGGGCGGTTCCCGACGTCGACCCGGGCGAGGTGAGCGCCGAGCGGTGGGGCAACGTCACCGGAGCGCTCTTCATCAGTGTGCCGGTCCTGCTGCTGGCGGTCTGGTATGCCGCGACCGCGCGGCCGGTGCACCGGGGCGGGAACGTCGCCCGGATCCTGGTCTTCGTGGGCGCCGGCCTGCAACTACTGGTGTGCCTGGGGCAGGGGTGCCTCGGGGTGGTTTTCCTCCCGATGCTGCTCGCGGGAGCAGGCTTCGACGAGGCGTATCCCGACGATGGTGATCCGCCGGCGGAGTTCTGGGAGGACAGCGCGTTCCTCGATGCCCTGTACGGCACGACCGATCCGTTCGACGCCGTGTTCTTCCCGCTGGGCGTGCTCGGGGCGCTGCTTGTGTTCCTACTGACCGCCGCGGTGGTGCTGCTGCTGGTGCTGCCGCCGGCGCACCGCTGGTTCGTGGCCGCCCGGCCCGTGCCGCCGCCGCTTTCCACCATCCCCGCGCCGTACCTCGCAGCAGAACCGGTCCCGCCCGCCTACGCCCCGCCCGACTACGCCCCACCCGGTTACGTCCCGCCGGGCTACCAGCCGCCCGGTTACTTCACGGTCCCACCCGGATACCTGAGCTGTCCCGACCCCTCCGCGCACGCCCCGTCCGGCGCGCAGGTAGTAGACCCGGGGAGCCCATCCGGCGTAGACACGGAGGTCCGCCGACCCGACGTCCCCGGCTCCTCGTCTGACGATCGCTGACCCGAGCCGGTCGTGGCAGCCAGCCGTGCGGCGTACCGCAGGTAGCCTGCCCGTAGCCGCGTGGCGCGGCTACTGACGACATCGACCGTCGCGCCGTCCCGCCACGTTGGTCCGTACTCGGTACGGTGTGCGCGCGATCTAGGGAAGGAGAATCGTGGTCGACCCCCAGCAGGGACCGGCGCGGGTACGCCCCGCCGTCGTGACGATTTCCAGCTATCTGCTCATCTCCTACGCTGTTCTCTCCGTGATCAGCCTGATCATCGGGCTGACCACCATCAACACGTACCGGGACGTCTTCCGCGACGCGTATGCCGGCACCGATGCCGAGGGCACCGAGGGTTTCATCGTGTTCGGGGTCCTCGCGGGCAGCGTGGTCAGCCTGCTCTTCGCGATCGGGCTGGTTGTTCTCGCGTTGCTGAACAACCGGGGGAAGAACGTCGCCCGCATCATCACGTGGATCGTCGGCGGCATCGCGCTCTGCTGCTCCGGGCTGGCTCTGGCCGGCACCGCGGCCGGTGGCGCGATGAGCGGCCCCAGCACCGGGGACGCGCCGAGCCAGGAGGAGATCAACCGCCGTCTCGACGAGGCGCTTCCCTCCTGGTACGAGCCGGTGAGTTTGCTGCTCACGGTGCTCGGCATCATCGCCCTGCTGGCGGCGCTGATCCTGTTGGCGCTGCCGGCGGCGAACGAGTTCTTCCGAAAGCGCCAGCCGGCCTGGGAGCCGCCGGTCCCCGGCGCCGCCTACCCGGCGTACCCGTCGACCCTGGACCAGCCCGGCTACCCGCAGACTCCCGGCTACCCGCAGACTCCGGGCTACCCGCAGACTCCGGGTCAGCCGGGTCAGCCGGGTCAGCCGGGCGGACCGGAGCAGGGCGGCGAGTCGCACCCTGGATCCGACCGGCCGGGTCCGACCCCACCACCGGTGAGTTGAGCGCCGGATAGCGACGACGGTCCTCCGGATAGGTCTTGCAACGCAACTCCTAACCGGAGGGACCAGTCGTGTCGTACCCCGACCGACCCCGTCGCCCCGCGGTGGTGGCGGTCGTCGTGCTGCTGGCGCTGATGGCGGTCGCCGCCGTCGGTGGGGCTGGCCGTGCAGCGGGCCGGTCCGGTGGAGCTGGGGGAGGACGATCGGGCCGCCGCCGGGCTGCTCGCCCGGCTCGACGAGGCGTACCCGGGCTGGTAAATCCCGCTCGGCGCGGGGCTTTCCGTCGGGCAGGTACTCGGCTACCTTGTGGTGGCCGTGCTGCTGGCACTTCCGCCAGCGACCACCTGGTTCCGTCGGCCGGCACGGGTTTCGCACGCCCCGGCCCACCCGCCCCTGTACCCCCGAGGTGAGGACCACCCGTGAACCTCGACCAGCCGACCACCGAGCGTCGGGCCCTCGTCACCGGAGCGACCGCCGGTATCGGCGCCGCCTTCGCACGGCGACTGGCGGCCGACGGTTGGCGCCTTGTCCTGGTCGCCCGGGACGCCGTCCGGTTGGCGGAGTTCGCCGCGGAGCTGGCCGGCCGGCACGGCGGTGAGGTCGAGACGATCTCCGTGGACCTGTCCACCGACGACGGTTGCGCGGAGGTGGAGCGACGGATCGCCGAGGGAGCGCCGGTCGAGCTGCTGGTGAACAACGCGGGCATCAGCCTCAACACGCCGTTCCTGCGGTCGTCGGCCGAGGCGGAGGCCCGCCTGCTCCGGCTCAACGTGCACGCGGTGATGCGGCTGACCCTCGCCGCGGTGCGTCCGATGACCGAGCAGCGGCATGGGGCAGTGATTAATGTCTCTTCGGTGGCAGGGTTCGGGGTGGCCATGCCCGGTTCGACATACTCGGCCAGCAAGGCGTGGGTCACCAACTTCAGCGAGTCGGTCGGTCTCTCCGTCCGTCCGTTCGGCGTGCGGGTGCTGGCGCTCTGCCCCGGCTACACGCGGACCGAGTTCCACGACCGCGCGGGAATCGACATGTCGAAGACTCCAGGGTGGATGTGGCTGCGGGCCGACGAGGTCGTCGACGAAGCCCTGCGTGACCTGCGAAAAGGCAAACTGGTCAGCGTGCCCACCTGGAGGTACAAGCTGGCCGTGGCAGGACTGCGGTACGCGCCCCGGCGCCTGCTGGGGGCGGCCTCGCGGGACACCCGCGGCCGGATCGGTCGCGACGGTCGCTGAGCCGCCAACCCCGCCGCGGGCCCGCCACCACGTTGGGTGCTCGCTCAGCGTAGCCGGACATCGCCGTCCGTCTCATCGCCCGCAGGGCTGATCGGAGCCGACCCCGCACGCGGCCCACAGCGTCGCGCAGTACGCTCTTCGCCATGGCGGACCACGACGACCTGCGTAAATTCATTAGCGAACTGGCGGTGGTCCACGGACGGGTGGTGCTCTCCTCGGGGCGCGAAGCGGACTGGTACGTCGATCTGCGACGCGTCACGCTGCATCACGAGGCGGCCCCGTTGGTGGGCCGGGTGATGCGGGAGTTGACCGCCGACTGGGCGTTCGACGCGGTGGGCGGGTTGACGCTCGGCGCTGACCCGATCGCGACCGCGATGTTGCACGCAGCCGCCGGCACCGACCGGACGCTGGACGCCTTCGTCGTCCGCAAGGCGGGCAAGGCGCACGGGCTCCAGCGCCGGATCGAGGGGCCGGACGTGACCGGGCGTCGGGTGCTGGCGGTGGAGGACACCTCCACCACCGGGCAGAGCGTGCTGGCCGCCGTCGAGGCCCTCCGCGAGGCCGGGGCGGAGGTGGCGGGGGTGGCGGTTATTGTTGATCGAGGCGCTGGCGACGCTGTGAGAGCCGCCGGACTGCCGTACCGAGCGGCCTATACGTTGGCTGACCTCGGCCTTGTGGCGTAAAAGTTTGCCGATTCGGATCTGCTGATATGCAGGCGGATCGATGCTGCTGGTGGAAGGATGGATTACGTGGGAACTGCGTTGGCTGAAATGACCATGCCTCAGATCTCGCCGCTTGCCGGCGAGCCGATCGAACGTGCCGATGCCGAGCGGCTGGCCGGGGTCCTCAAGGCCCTCGCCGACCCAGCCCGGCTGCGGCTGCTCAGCCTGATCCAGTCGGCTCCGGAGGGCGAGGCGTGCGTGTGCGACCTGACCGCGCCCCTCGGGCTCTCCCAGCCGACGGTCAGCCACCACCTCCGGATCCTTACCGAGGCTGGCTTGCTGGAGCGGGAGAAGCGTGGAGTCTGGGCGTACTACCGGCTGGTGCCGAGCGCGATCGCGACGATCGCCGATCTGCTGACGCCGCCGCGCAAGCGCGCCACCAAGAAGGCACGCTGACCGTACCGCTCGTCCGCGCCACCCCGACCGGGGTGGCGCCGGACGGTCGGTCGGGCCTGCCCGGCGGTCGTCCGCGCCACCCGGGTCGGGGCCGAACCGATCAGTGCTTGCCGTAGTGCTCCCGGGTCTCCCGGATGGCCTCCTCGGCAGCTGCCCGTTCCTCGGCGGTGGTGCCGCGCTTCGCCGCCAGGCGTGCCCGCAGCAGCTCGACCGCGATCGGGACCACCGAGATCACCACGATCGCGATCAGGATCAGCTCGACGTTCGCCTTGATGAACGGGATCTGACCGAGAAAGTAGCCGAGCACCGTCACGCCGGTGCCCCAGAGAATGCCGCCGAGCACGTTGTAGATGACGAACGTGCGGTAGCTCATCCGGCTGACCCCGGCGACGATCGGCGTGAACGTCCGCACGATGGGCACGAAGCGGGCCAGCACGATCGAGCGGGCGCCGTACTTCTCGAAGAAGTCGTGCGCCTTCAGCAGGTTCTCCTGCTTGAACAGCTTTGAGTTCGGTCGGCGGAACAGCGCCGGACCCACCTTGCGGCCGAACGCATACCCCACCTGGTCGCCAGCGATGGCGGACAGCGTGATGAGCAGGCAGACCAGCCACAGCGGCCAGGTGATGTACTGCCCGTCGGCGGTGAGTAGGCCCGCGGTGAACAGCAGCGAGTCACCCGGCAGGAAGAAGCCGATCAGCAGGCCCGATTCGGCGAAAACGATCACCAGGATGCCGAGCAGGCCGAACGTCGAGATCAGCACCTCGGGATCGAGCCAGTCCGGCCCCAGGGCCAGGGTGGTGGTGGGCGTCGACACGAGGTGACCTCCGAGCGTTGGCAGACAGGATGTCGCCTGAAGGCGACGCGATGCCCGTAGTTTAGGTCGCGGTCCGATCCGCCCGGTGGGCGACGTCACATAGGCGGGCTGGCGGTGAGCCGCCGTGTCCGGCGGCACCGGGCCACCCTGCTGTTCCCCCTCCGCTCTGCCTCAACCGGCGCACAGGAAGCGGTCGACACCTGTGCGTGCCGTGAAGCGGAGCGACGGGGCCAGGGAACAGCGGTCGCGTCCTACAGCCGTGGGTCGACCGACTCGGACTCGCAGGCGAGGATCGCGAACACCAACTCGTGGCGGCGCCACAGCGGCGCCCCGGCGACCAGCGCGTCCAGGGCGGCCAGCCCGAGGGCGTGTTCGCGCAGTGCGAGGCCGCGCTTGCGCCCCAGCGAGCGGCGGCGCAACAGGGCCAGCCGCTCCGGCTCGGTGTACTCGGGACCGTAGACGATCCGTAGGTACTCCCGGCCTCGACACTTGACGCCGGGCTGGAGCAGCGAACCCCGCGCCGACCGCGCCGCCGGCCCGGCGTACGGCTTGACCACCATGCCTTCGCCCCCGTTGGCGGTGAGCGCGAGCCACCAGTCGGTGGCCTCCGTCTCGGCGGCCGAGTCGGAGAGGTCGACCACCTGCCGGCGGGTCGGGGTGAAGAACGCCGGATCGGCGGCGCAGAGCCGGTCGGCCAAGCCGAGGTGCCAGCCGTGGTCCCGGTCGGTGTAGCTCGCCCCCGCGCACGCCAGCACCGCGAACGGCGCCAACGTCACCCCACGCAGCCCGTCGGTCGGTCCCACGTACGCCCGGTACACCGCCGAGTAGGCGGACACGTCGTCCCGGCGGCGGGCCATCCGCTCCCGCAGCGCGCCCAGGTCGAGCCCCCGGGCGGCCGCGGCATCCAGCGTGGCCAGTGCTGCCGGCAGGGCGGCCCGGCCGGCGGCGCCGACGCTCGCGTACTGCTCACGGATCAGCCCACCCGCCTTGGCCGACCAGGGGAGCAGCTCGCAGTCCAGCAGCAGCCAGTCGGTGTCCAGCTCGGCCCAGAGCCCGGCGGCGTCGACCGCCGCGCGGAGCCGGCCGAGCAGCTCGCCGTCCAACGGCTCCCCGAAGAACGGCCGGCCGGTCCGCGTGTACACCGCGCCGCCCCGGAACGGCCCGGCTCCCGGGTTCCGGTCGACCAGCACCACCGCCCGCGAGCCCATGTGCTTCTCCTCGCAGACCACGCGGTCCACACCCGCCGCGCGGTAGTCCGCGAACGCCTCGGCCGGGTGCTCCAGGTAGCCGTCGAGTGTCGACGTCGAGCACGGCGCCATCGTCGGTGGCAACCAGACCAGCCGGTGCGGGTCGACCGCGAAGCGGCTCATCACCTCCAGCGCCGCGGCGGCGTTCTCGGCCGGCACGGTCAGCGAGCCATAGGCGTGCTCCACGTGCCGCCGGCCGGTCACGTCGGTCAGCTCCAGCACCTCGTCTGGCCTGGCCGGCGCGGCCGTCAACGGGCGGGCCGGGGCGTACCACTCCCGTTCCGCCGGCACCGAGACCAGCTCCCGTTCCGGATAACGCAGCGCGGTGAGCCGCCCGCCGAACACGCAGCCGGTGTCGATGCAGATGGTGTCGTTCAGCCACTCCGGCTCCGGGGTGGGCGTGTGCCCGTACACAACCGTCGCCGAGCCTCGGTACTCCCGTGCCCACGGGTAGCGCACCGGCAGCCCGTACTCGTCGGTCTCCCCGGTGGTCTCCCCGAACAGGGCGAACGCGCGTACCCGGCCGGACGCGCGGCCCTGGTACTCCTCCTTCAGCCCGGCGTGCGCGACCACCAGCCGGCCGCCGTCCAGCACGTAGTGGCTGACCAGGCCGTCGACGAACGTCGCCGCCGCGGCCACGAAGTCCGCCGGCTCGGCGGCGAGTTGCGCCATCGTCTCGGCCAGGCCGTGCGTGAGCCGCACGTCCCGGCCGCGCAGCCTGCGCAGCAGCTTCTGCTCGTGGTTGCCGGGCACGCAGAGCGCGTGCCCGGCCGCGACCATGCCCATCACCAGGCGAAGCACCCCAGGGGAGTCCGGGCCGCGGTCCACCAGGTCACCGACGAAGACCGCAGTACGTCCCGCCGGGTGTGTAGCGTCCACCGGCCGACCCGCGTCGTCGCGGACCAGCTCCCAGCCGAGCCGGACCAGCAGCGCCTCCAGCTCGGCACGGCACCCGTGCACGTCGCCCACGATGTCGAACGGACCGGTCAGCTCCCGCCGGTCGTTGAACAGCTTCTCGTAGCGGATCTGCGCGGCCTCGATCTCCTCGACGCCCCGCAGCACGTGCACCTTCCGGAATCCCTCGCGGGTGAGCTGACCGTACGTGCGGCGCAGATCCCGCTGCATCCGGGTGAGGACCGGGCGGCCGAAGGTGCGATCGGCGCGAGCCCGGGTGCGCTCCCACGCCAACGCCTCGGGCACGTCCAACACGATCGCCACCGGCAGCACGTCGTGTTCCCGGGCGATCCGGACCAGGGCCGTCCGGGCGTGCGGCTGGAGGTTCGTCGCGTCGACCACGGTGAGCCGGCCGGCCCGCAGTCGCTTGCCAGCCACGTAGTGCAGCGCGCCGAACGCGTCGGCGGACGCGGACTGGTCGTTCTCGTCGTCGGCGACCATCGCCCGGAAGGCGTCCGAGGAGAGCACCTGCGTGGCCGCGAAGTTCCGGCGGGCGAACGTGGACTTGCCCGAGCCGGACACCCCGACGAGCGCGACCAGGGCAAGCTCGGGAAGGTCGAGGACGGTCATCGGTCGGCCTCCGTCCGGGTGAACACGGCGAGCTGGGTCGGCGCCCCCACTTCGGGGTCCTCGTCGCCGATCCCGCGCCGCGCCGCCGCGTAGCCGTAGGTCGATCCGACCCGGGCGACCCAGTCGGCGAACTCGGCGCGAGTCCACTCGAACCGGTGGTCGGCGTGCCGGAAGCGGCCGGCGGCCAAGCCTTCGTAGCACACGTTGTACTCCGAGTTCGGCGTCGTCACCACGACTGTGGCTGGCTGGGCGTGGCCGAACACGGTGTCCTCCAGCGCGGGCAGTCGGGCCGGGTCGACATGCTCGATCACCTCCATCAGCACCGCCGCGTCGTATCCGCGCAGCCGGTCGTCCCGGTAGGTCAGCGCGGACTGCCAGAGCCGGATCCGGTTGCGTCGCCGCTCCGGCAGGCGGTCCAGCCTCAGTCGCCGGGCGGAGAGGTCGAGCGCGTGGGTGGACACGTCGGTGCCGACGATTTCGGTGAACCGGCTATCGCCCACCAGCGTCGCGAGCAGTGCCCCGCCGCCGCAGCCCAGGTCCAGCACGCGGTTCGCGCCAGCTGCGGCCAGCGCCGCGTGCACGACCTCCCGCCGCCGCACGGCGAGTGAGAGCCGGGCCGGGGCGGTCGCCGCGTCGGCCGCCTCAACGCTGTCCGTGTCAATGGTGTCCGCGTCGACGGCGGCTGACTCGTCGGTGAGGCGCTGCTCGGCGAGACGTGCCAGGGCCTGCCCGGCCAACGCGCGCCGGTGCGCCAGGTATCGGCGCGTGATCATGCTGCGTTCGGGGTGGCCGGCCAGCCAACCGGCACCGGCCCGGAGCAACTTGTCCACCTCATCCGGGGCGACCCAGTAGTGCTTCGCGTCGTCCAGCACCGGCAGCAGCACGTACAGGTGGTTCAGGGCGTCGGCGACCCGCAGTGTGCCGGTCAGCGTGAGGTCCACGTACCGGCTGTCCCCCCACTCGGGGTGCTCCCCGTCGAGCGGGATCGGGATGGCGTCGACCGTCCAGCCGAGCGGGCCGAACATCCGTACCGCCACGTCCGCGCCACCCCGGCACCGCAGCACCGGCACGCGGACCGTGAGGGGGATGGGCGTCCGTGCCAGCTCCGGCCGCTCCCGGGACTCGCCGCGCAGAGCCGACCGGTAGACGCGGGACAGAGCCGAGGAGAGCAGGCTGGACGCGGCGTACGGTCGGTCGTTGACGTAGCGCCCGAGGGTGAAGCTTTCGGGGGCCGGTGCCGCCTGCCGACCCTTGCCGCGCGCCCCCGCGAGGCGTAGCGGGTCCACCTCGAGCAGCAGGGCGGCGGTGCAGCGGTCCTCGCCGGCCTCGGGATAGAAGACGTGCGCGGTGCCGGTGGGCACGTCGAAGGAGTGCGCGCGGTCCGGGTGCTTCACCAGCAGGTGACCGAGGTCGGTCGCCGGCCGGTGGGTGGTGGAGACGGTGAGCAGCACGCCGCCCATGGTCCCAGCCAGGTCGATCTTGTGTCGTCCCCTTTACGGCGCCCCTGACGGCGGTGCCCCGCCGACCACGCGGGTCGGCGGGGCACCGGGCGGTGGGAGGCGTCAGGCCACGAAACGGGTCTTCCGTCGGCGGGCCACCACGAAGCCGGCCGCGCCGGCGGCGAGCAGCACGCCGCCGATGCCGGCGATCAGGCCGGCGTTGGCACCGGTGATCGGCAGGGTCGGGCCGTCCCCGTCGCCGCCGCCCTGGCCACCGGCCGCGCCCTTGAGGGCGAACGGGGCGACATCGTTGTTCGGGTTCAGATCGGCGACGCGGCTGTCGTCATCGCCGAAATCGAAGTGCAGCAGCTCGACGGAGCCGGCGGCACCGGAAAGCTTGTCGATCCGCAGACCGAACTCGAGGAGGGCGGCTTCACCCTTGCGCAGAACGTCGAACCACTCACAGAAGTAGACACGTCCGCCGGGCTCGCCGAACCCGCCGATGTCGTCGCCGTTGACCGGCGCGCAGCTCTCCGGCGCGGCCACGGCGGTCGCGCCCGCGGGAATGGTGACCTCGGCGGTGGTGGTGAGCTCACCCGGCAGGTAAGTGTTGATCATGGCGGGGCCGTTGTTCACGAAACCGACCTTCGCGGTCACCGTTTCGCCGACCGATCCGGCGACCTCCGCGCCGGTGGCGGCGGCGTCCGCGTGCTGGTCGCCCTTGACGGTCGCCAGGATCTCGGTGATGTTGTTCGACGGATCGGTATCGACCTGCTTGAGCCCGCGAGCGGCCGTGGTCATCACGGCCGACACCAACTCCAGGGCGTCCCCGCTCCCCTTCTGCCACTCTTCGGTCGGGATGGGAAACTCCGTCAGGAACTCCGACCAGTCGCCGCTGCCGAACCACACCGCCGTGCCGTACTGCTCGCCCGGCGCCCAGGCATCGTCGACGATCTTCAGCGCGGACGAGTCATCGAGCTGAAGAACAGCACCAGGCGCGATCTCGCCGACAGTGCACTGGGCGAACTGGGTGCCGAGCGCGAAGAGGTAGGAGCAGTTCGAGTGGCGCTCCGCCGGAGCGAGTCCCGGAGTCATCGCAAGGAACAGCACCGCGTCGCGGGCGGTCGTCTTACCGACGTTCGACACGCCGAGCGGGGCCTTCTTCGACGTACCCGGTGCGCCGGAGAACGCGAAGCTTTCCTGTGCCGTCAGGTCGATACCCTCTCCGATCTCAACCGTCGCCGTGGTGCGGACGCTCTCTTCACCCTTGGCGTCGACGGTGAAGGTCAGCTCGCCCGTGTCGCCGGCGCCCGCGGAGTCCTTGGCCTCGACGGTCAGGTCGAGCAGGAAGTCGATGACCTCTCCGCCCTTGAGATCGCAGGTGATGCTGCTTGCCGTCTCGGTGCAGTCGGCCCGGGTGTGGGTGAGGCTGACGTCGGCGAAGTCGTTGACCGTGCCCCGGTCGACCGTGACCGTCAGGTCCTCGGGGAAGGACTCGGTGAAGGCATACAGCGTGACGGACTTCGGGCCACCATCGGGTGCCAGGAGGGCGTTGTTCGCGAAGAGAAGACCTCGTCCCCGCTTTCCTCGGCGAAGGCGGGGGTGGCGGAGGCGGCGACGAACGCGCCTACGACGCCCAGCCCGGCGAGCCAGCGCCGGGTCGAGTGCTTGAGCATGGAGTTCCTTCGGATGAGGGGTCAGCAAAGCTGGCCAGCGGATCTTAATGAGTCCTTAAGTGTTGCCGCTGCCCCGGGAAGGTTGCTGCCGGTCAACATGATCCGAACGGCTGACCGAGTCCACCTGTAACGGCCGGTCCGCCGTCACGTGTGGTGACGGCGTCCAGCGCGCCAGGTGTGGGCGCCGGCTCCGGTCGAACCGAAGCCGGTTGATTCGCTGGTCTCTACCGTCCCTTTGGTGCGGAAAGGCGCGGTGACGTACGAGGTGTGTGCCCCGCTCCGCGTCGCCGACCTCATCCACCGGGCGTCGAGGAGTGGGGAACTGCGACGTCTCAGCGGTAGTCGTCCTCGTCGCCGGCGACGACCCGGGCCTGCTCCATCGCGTCCCAGTCGTCGACCTCCAGCCCGCGGTGCGGCTCCCCGTCCACCTCGTCCGGGACGATCACCGCCGCCTGCTCGACCGCGTCGGCCGGCTCCGCCTCCAGGTCCCGCTCCTCCGGAGCGAGGTGGTCGCTCGGGGCGAAGTCCTCGTCGGGCTGACCCATCGTCCCTCCCTGGATCTCCTACCGACAGCTACCCACACACCGTACGGGGCTGGTCACCATCCGCGCTCAAAGCCGGCCGAACGGCGCCGCCCGCCGGGAAACCGGAATGTGTCCCACGTTCCAGTACCCGGTGCCACGATGGGTGCATGGGCTTCCTGATCCGGCTGGCGACCACTGCGGTCGCGTTGTGGATCACCACGCTCATCGTGCCCGGTGTGGAGGTCAGCGGCCGGTCCGGCGCGAACACGGCCCTCACCCTGGTCGCCGTGGCACTGATCTTCGGTGTGGTCAACGCCGTACTCAAGCCGCTGATCATAATTGTGGGCTGTGTCTTCTACCTGCTCACCCTCGGGCTGTTCGCGCTGGTGGTGAACGCTCTGCTCTTTCTGCTCACCGACCGGATCGCTCGGGCGCTGGACCTTCCGTTTCAGGTGAACGGTTTCTGGGCGGCGTTCTGGGGCGCGATCGTGATGGCCGTGGTGACCTGGCTGATCAGCATCGTCGTGCCGGACACCGGGGAGCGGAGATGACCGCACCCGGGCCGGTTGTGCCGTCCGGCGCCTGCTACGGGATACTGCCGGCGGTGGACAGCGCGGTCCGGCGCACAAGGACAACAGCGGCCGGCTGCGGCCGAGAGTGGTAAGTAAGGAGCGTTCGACATGCCCATCGCTTCCCCCGAGGCCTACGCGGAGATGCTGGACCGCGCCAAGGCAGGCCGGTTCGCGTACCCCGCGATCAACGTGACCTCCTCGCAGACCCTCAACGCGGCGCTGAAGGGCTTCGCCGATGCGGAGAGTGACGGCATCATCCAGGTCTCCACGGGTGGCGCGGAGTACCTGTCCGGTCCCTCGGTGAAGGACATGGTCACCGGCGCGGTGGCGTTCGCGGCGTACGCGCACGAGGTCGCCAAGAAGTATCCGGTCAACATCGCCCTGCACACCGACCACTGCCCGAAGGACAAGCTGGACACGTTCGTCCGCCCGCTGATGGGCATCTCGCAGGAGCGGGTGAAGGCGGGCCAGGAGCCGCTGTTCCAGTCGCACATGTGGGATGGCTCGGCGGTTCCGGTCGCGGAGAACCTGGAGATCGCCGAGCAGCTGCTCACCGAGGCGGCCAAGGGCAGGATCGTCCTGGAGATCGAGGTCGGTGTCGTCGGTGGCGAGGAGGACGGCGTCGAGAACGCCATCAACGAGAAGCTCTACACTACCGTCGAGGATGGCCTGGCCATGGTCGAAGCGCTCGGTCTGGGCGAGAAGGGCCGCTACATGGCGGCGCTGACCTTCGGCAATGTGCACGGCGTCTACAAGCCGGGCAACGTCAAGCTCCGCCCCGAGGTGCTGAGGCAGATTCAGGAGGCGGTTGGTGCCAAGTACGGCAAGGAGAAGCCGCTGAGCCTGGTCTTCCACGGCGGCTCCGGCTCGCTGCTGTCGGAGATCCGGGAGGCGCTGGACTACGGCGTGGTGAAGATGAACATCGACACCGACACGCAGTACTGCTTCTCCCGTCCGGTCGCGGACCACATGTTCCGCAACTACGACGGCGTGCTGAAGGTCGACGGTGAGGTCGGCAACAAGAAGATGTACGACCCCCGGGTCTGGGGCAAGGCCGCCGAGGCCGGCATGGCCGCTCGGGTGGTCGACGCCTGCGAGCACCTGCGTTCCACCGGCACCAAAATGACCTGATCGTCCGACGCGTCCCGACGGCAGGCTCCCGCTCCGGGGCCGGCCGTCGGCGCGTGCGGCGCCGATGGCGGTCAGGAGCGGCCCCTTCCGTTACCTGAGGCGCTGACCAGGGGGCCTGATCCAACCAGGAGCTGCACGGCCTCACGGATGTCGTCGGTGAGGTGCACCGTGGGGGACAGGTTCCCGAACGGGGAGGCGGCCAGCAACGGCCGCAGCAACGATTCGACCGGCAACTCCGCCGTCCAGTACGCGCGGTCCAGGAACACGTACGCGCCGCTGGCCCCGTCGGTGCCGTAGTAGGTCTTCGTCGCCGCCTGGAACACCTCCTGCACGGTGCCGGCCCGGCCGGGCGCGAACACGATGCCGCCCCGGGCCAGTCGCAGGATCGTGTCCTCCCGGATGGCGTTCGAGAAGTACTTCGCGATCCGCCCGGCGAAGAGGTTCGCGGGTTCGTGCCCGTACAGCCAGGTCGGGACGGCGAGCCCACCGCTGCGGGCCCAGTCCAGCTCGCCGGTCGCGAGGGCGGCGGAGTCGGCGCGGGACGGGCTCGCCGCGTCGCTGTTGCCGCCCGGCGGCGGCAGCGGCGGGCCGAACAGCTCCCGGACGTGCAGCGCCGCCGCCGTGTAACGGTCGTGATCGGTGAAGTCCGGCGCCGCGGCCAGCAGGTCGATCGCCGCATCCAGGTCGTCGGCCGGGCGCGGCGCGAGGTACGCCCCGAGGTTCGCCGCCTCCATCACGCCGGGGCCGCCACCGGTCACCACCAGCCGGTCAGCCCGGGCCAGTTCGCGGCCCAGCACGGCAGCCATCCGGTACGGCGCGCTGCCGCGCGGCACAGCGTGCCCGCCCATGATGCCGACCACCGACTGGGGACCATGGGTGGCGAGCCAGGTGCGGGTGGCGTCGGCGAGGGCGTTGTCCACCCCGTGGTCGTGGAGCCGCTGGCCGAGCGCCTCCCGGACATCCGGCAGCGCCCCGCCGTGCGCCCGGAAGTGCGCGTACACGCGGGTGTCGTACATCCCGGCGAAGCCCGCCTCGGCGAACCCGGCGGCCAGGTCCTCCGGGGTGTAGAGGTGCGACGGCTGCGTCGGGTACGGCAGCTCGGAGAAGGGAGGCACCACGTCCGCGCCGCGCCGGACCAGGTCAGCGCCGACCTCCCGGGAGGCGAACCGGCAGCCGACGAAGAGCGTGTCGGCGACGGTGACGCCGGTGAGGTCGGGGGGATCGAGGTCGAGCCGGAGCCCCTGCACGGTCAGCCCGGTGAGGATTCCGCTGGCCAGCCGCTGGTCGAACTCGGCGCGGGTCTGCACCTCGTCGTTCCAGGTGTGTGGCTCGATGACGTCTGTGGGTGGTGGGGTCGGCACCGGCTCATCCTGCCCGGTGCGGGCAAGCCGAACCAGGCCCTACGGGCAGGGGCCCGACGGGTGCGACCGCCGGGCCCCTGCGAAACCGGGTCCTGGGGAGGTTCCGGACTAATAGTTGTAGTGGAAACTGCCCCGTGCCGGCATGGGCCGCAGGCGTGACCAACTCCTCACCCGTTCAGTCAACCGGCTCCGCCGACCCTCTCGCGTGTCGCGCCGCGAAGCGGGTTGAATGGGGCGATGCAGAACCTGTTGCCGGAACCACCGGCCACTCTCCTGTCCGCGCACGTCGAGGCCGAAGCCGCGCTGGCCGCTGCCGAGGAGGCCGGCAGTGACGAGGCGTTCGCCGAGGTGGCGGCGCGTTTTCCGACGTTCAGCGCGGGCTGGGCCGCGCTGGCGGCGCGCTCGTTCGCGGCGGGCCAGATCGTCCCGGCGTACGCGTACGCCCGCACCGGCTACCACCGCGGCCTCGACCAACTGCGTCGCAGCGGCTGGAAGGGGCATGGCCCGGTGCCGTGGTCGCACGAGCCGAACCAGGGCTTCCTGCGCTGCCTCTACGTGCTGAGCCGGGCCGCCGACGCCATCGGTGAGGCGGACGAGGCGGCACGCTGCGCCCAGTTCCTCCGCGACTGCGATCCGGCCGCGGCGGACGCGCTGGCCAGCAACTGACCGTGCGGTGCGGGCCGGCCTCACTCCCGGGCCAGCCCGCGCCGTGCGTCAGAGGCCCTCGGCGACGGCAGCGGCGATCTTCAGCCAGGCGTCCCGGGTAGCGGTGGAGAGCCCGCCGTACCGAAGCGGCTCGCCGGTGTCGATGAGCCGCTCGTACGGGGCGAGCAGCACCGCCCGCGTCCGAGCCGAGAAGTGTCCCTGGATGGCTGGCAGGTCGATTTCCTTGCGTGACGGTGGCATCGAGACCACCGTCACCGCCTGACGGACCAGCCGTTGCCGTCCGCTCTGCTCCAGATGGTCGAGCATTCGGGCGGCCGTCTCGGCCGAGTCGTTACGCGCGGACATCGTGACCACCAACTGGTCGGTGGCGTCCATCGCGGCCTGCCAGTTCTGCGCCCGGACGTTGTTGCCGGTGTCCACGAAGATCAGCTTGTAGAAGCGGCTGACCACCTCACGGATCTCCGCGAACGCGTCCGCGGTGAGCATTTCACCGCCGGTTGCCGACTCGTCCGAGGCGAGGACGTCGAACATCCCCTCGCCCTGCGAGCGGACGTATTGCGACAGGTCGCCGACCCGCCCGTGTGAGCCGTGGAATTGGTTCAGGTCCCGCAGCAGGTCCCGCACGGTCCGGGCGTGGAAGTCCTGCTGGGCGCGCATGCCCAGGGTGCCCTGCGTCTCGTTGTTGTCCCAGGCCAGCACGTAGCCGCCACGCTTCTGACCGAACGTCATGGCGAGCAGCAGAATGGCGACGGTTTTGCCCGCGCCGCCCTTCGGGTTGACCACGGTCACCTGCCGCAGGCCACCGAAGTTGCGGCGGACCATCTCGATGTCTCGCCGCAGTTCCTGCTCGTGCCGGCTGGGCGGCAGGCGTAGGCCGACCCGGTTCGCCACCGCGCGGACGCCCATCGTGGCCACCGGATCCGCCGGCGGCATCTGCCGGCGCCGGGCGAAGTCCTCCGCGGTGGGCGGGATGCCGACGGGGGGACTCCACCCCGCCGGGGGGTGCGCCGGCTGGGCGCGCTCGACCGCCGGCTGGTGCCCCGACTGCACCGCCGGGCCCCGCTGCCACGGTGCTGAATACCCACCGGGCTGGGGTGGGAAGGGGCCGGGTGGTGGGACGGCGGGCGGGTCGCCGGCGGCGGCCGTTCCCGGGTCGTCGGACCGGCCGACAGCCCCCGGCCAGGGTGGTGTCGCGGCCGGCACCGTCTCGCTGGGCGTGGCCCACGCGGGGGCGGTGGGAACGCCGGTGGCGTGCGCGCCCCAGCAGGGGGCGGCCGACGTGCCCGGCTCGGCCGGTGCGGTGGCCCCGGTGGCCGGGGTGGCGGGTGCGGCGGGCGCCGCTCGGGTGACGGTTGACGGATCACCGGGGGATCTGGCCGGTGCGGGCCGCTGCGGTGGGTGGGCCCAGGGGGACTCGGCCGGGCGGCCGACCGTCCTGCCGCCGCCACCATCCGGGCCGTCGGGCGGGGGCGGGAAGGCCGGGCCGGCGTCCGGCGTGGGAAAGCTGTGTCCGCCACCGCTCGGGGCCGGGTACGCGCCGGGTCGGCTCGTCCCCGACGTCGGCACGGACGGCGGTGTCTGCCGGTCCCGCCAGGTGAGGTCGCCGGATGGCGGTGGTGGGGGGAGATCCCGGGGCGTCCAGTCCGACGCGGGTGTGCCACCAGGTGCCCAGCCCGACGAGAGGCCTTCGGCGGGCGCCCAGCCCGACGGCGTACCGGAGTCCGGTGCCGGGCCGGTTGCCCCACCGGCCAGGCCGGGGTTCGCGTCGGCGGCCCAGGGGCGGAGGGCTCCGGGTGGGCCGACCGTCGTCCAGATGCCCGGCATCGGCACCCCGCTGCGGAGCCACGGGTCGTCTGCGGGTGAGGAGGGCTGGCCGGGGGTGCCCGGCGCTGGCGTCCACGAGGGCGCCGGATCGGCCTGGGCGCCCGGCCATAGTGGTTCAATGTCCCGCTCCGGCTCCCGCTCCGGCTGCTGGCCGGGCGCGTACGAGCGGTTGGCGTGATCGTC
The DNA here is from genome assembly GCF_030345795.1 of Micromonospora sp. WMMA1363. NCBI lineage: Bacteria > Bacillati > Actinomycetota > Actinomycetes > Micromonosporales > Micromonosporaceae > Micromonospora > Micromonospora sp. WMMA1363. Next base: position 4,068,258 of record NZ_JAUALB010000001.1, on the reverse strand, counting down.
CACCATGGTTCCTCCCCCTTCCTCCTGCCGAGGATATGCCCGATCGGCGGGGGCGGATGGCCGGGAGTGTCAGGCCGTCCAGACCGCCCAGGCGCCCGGCTCGGTCCACCAGGATCGCTTCCGGCTCAACTCGCCCGCGGATCCGTCGTCGAGGAACGGGACGCCGCCCTCGCGGGGCACCACGGCCACCGCCCGGCCGCGGGTCCGGCGGATCTCCAGACGCACACGCCTGCCACCCCACCGGGAACGGGCGACCACCGGCACGGCGACCGCGACCTCGACCAGACCGTCGGCCGGGTCCGGGGCGGTGAGCAGCGCTACGTCGGCTAGCCGCGCGTACCCGCCGGCGTTGCCGATCGCGCAGGCCAGCAGCGGGTCGTCGCCGGTGGAGAGGACGGTGTCGTCCACTTCGACCCGGCCCCGCCAGTGCAGCGGCCGGCCCTCATCGTCAGCCGCGCCGAGCAGGGCACCGTCCAGCGTCACCGAACCGCCGTCATTTCGCAGCAGGTCCAGCCGGCGGGGTGTGCCGTCCAGCACCGCGGCGGCTACCGCGGCCGGGTCGCGCGGCAGTCCAAGCTGCGCCGCGAGGTCCCGGTGGGTGCCGCTGTGGGCCGGGTCGAGCGGAAGCAGTCCGACCGGCGGCAAATCCGGCACGGTCCGGTTGGCCGCCAGGTCCGCCGGGCGGCGGCTCGGCGGCGGGGCGTACCGCCGGACCAGCCTGCGCAGGACGGCGCGCAACTGTGCGTCACTGGCCGTGGCGACGACGAGCCGGGTCTTGACGTCGGCATCGGGCCAGGTGAGGTCGTCCGGCCGGGGTGGGCCGTCGAGCCGGGCCAGCACCCCGTCGATCTCCGCGTCCGATCGGGCGGTCACCATCTCGACCCGCGCACCTCGTGTGGTGAGCGCGTCCGCGCAGGCCAGCACCGGTACGCGCGGCGTCTCGCAGAGCTCCTCGGCCGGCTTCGCGCTGGCCGGGCCCGCGCCGCAGCAGGCGCCGCCGCTGCCACAACCACCGGGAGCGTCCCGCTCCGAGCCGAGCGTGAGCAGCACCACGTCGTACACGGGTTGGCGCCTCCTGCCTCTCGACGCGAACCCCTGCCGGTCGCGCCGTCACTACTTGTTAGCCTGACACCCCGGGCTCGCCGACCGGTCGCCACCTGGCACCCGAGCCTTCTGGAGGCGGAGAAGATGCCAGCGATCGTGCTCCTCGGCGCCCAGTGGGGCGACGAGGGCAAGGGCAAGGTTACCGACCTGCTGGGTGAGCGGGTCGACTACGTCGTGCGCTACTCCGGCGGCAACAACGCCGGTCACACGGTGATCACCCCGGACGGGCAGAAGTACGCGCTGCACCTGATGCCCTCGGGTGCCCTCTCGCCGAACGCGAAGATCGTCATCGGCAATGGTGTCGTGGTCGACCCGAAGGTGCTCCTCACCGAGATCGACGGGCTCGCCGAGCGGGGCGTGGACGTCTCCCGGCTGCGAATCTCCGGCGACGCGCACCTGATCATGCCCCATCACCGGGCACTGGACCGGGTGGTCGAGCGTTACCTGGGTTCGTCCCGGATCGGCACCACCGGCCGGGGCATCGGCCCGGCGTACGGCGACAAGGTCGCCCGGATGGGGATCCGGGTGCAGGATCTGCTGGACCCGGGCATCCTCCGCAAGAAGCTGGAACTCGCGCTGCGCGAGAAGAACCAGATTCTCTTCAAGGTCTACAACCGCAAGGCGATCGACGTCGACGCGACCGTTGAGGAGTATCTGGCCTATGCCGAGCGGCTCACCCCGTACATCGCGGAGACCCGGGTGATGCTCTGGGACGCGCTGGACCGTGGCGAGACGGTGCTGCTCGAGGGCGCCCAGGCCACCATGCTCGACATGGACCACGGCACGTACCCGTTCGTGACCTCGTCGAACCCGACCGCCGGTGGGGCGTGCGTCGGCGCGGGCATCCCGCCGACCGCCATCACCAAGGTCATCGCGGTCAGCAAGGCGTACACCACGCGGGTCGGCTCCGGGCCGTTCCCGACCGAGCTGTTCGACGACAGCGGCCAGCACCTGCGCAAGATCGGCCACGAGTACGGCACGACCACCGGCCGGGAACGCCGGTGCGGCTGGTTCGACGCGGTCGTCGCCCGGTACGCGTGCCGCCTCAACGGCGTGACCGACCTGGTCGTCACCAAGCTCGACGTGCTGACCGGGCTGCCGAAGGTGCCGATCTGCGTCGGGTACGAGATCAACGGCCGCCGCGTCGACGACATGCCGATGACCCAGACCGACTTCCACCACGCGAGTCCGATCTACGAGGAGCTCGACGGCTGGTGGGAGGACATCACGACGGCCCGCACCGAGTCGGAGCTCCCGGAGAACGCCCGCCGCTACCTCGCCCGTGTCGAGGAACTGTGCGGGACCCGGGTGTCGGTGGTCGGCGTCGGCCCCGGCCGCGACGAGAACGTGGTCCGCCACCCCCTCCTCTGAGACACCCCGGCACCTGAGGTCCGCCTCCGCCGGAGCGGATCCGGCCCCTGCGTAGGATGCTCGGTTGTGCGGGTACTTCTTGTGGGTGGCGGAGGGCGGGAGCACAGCCTCGCGCTCGGGCTTTCGGCGGACCCGGCCGTCGAGCAACTGATCGCGGCACCGGGCAACCCGGGCATCGCGGCGGTGGCCGAGTTGCGCAACGTCGACGCCGCCGACCCCGCGGCCGTGGCCGGGCTGGCCGTCGAGGCCAACGCAGACCTGGTGGTGATCGGGCCGGAGGCGCCGCTGGTCGCCGGGGCCGCCGACGCCGTGCGCGCGAAGGGCATCCCCGCGTTCGGCCCGTCCGCCGAGGCAGCCCGGCTGGAGGGCTCGAAGGCGTTCGCCAAGGACGTGATGACCGCCGCCGGCGTGCCGACCGCCCGCGCGTACACCTGCACGGACACCCCGAGCGTGGCTGGCGCGCTGGACGAGCTCGGCGCCCCGTACGTGGTGAAGAACGACGGCCTCGCCGCTGGCAAGGGTGTGGTCGTCACCGACGATCGTGGCAGGGCCGAGGAGCACGCGCGTGAGTGCGGCCGGGTGGTGATCGAGGAGTTCCTCGCCGGCCCGGAGGTGTCGCTCTTCGTCGTCACCGACGGGGAGGCGGCGGTGCCGTTGCTGCCCGCGCAGGACTTCAAGCGCGTCGGCGACGGGGACTCCGGCCCGAACACCGGCGGCATGGGGGCGTACGCCCCGCTGCCCTGGGCCCCGTCCGGTCTGGTCGACGAGGTGATGCGCGACGTCGTGCACCCGACGTTGGCCGAGATGCGCCGCCGCGGCACCCCGTTCGCCGGCCTGCTCTACGTCGGCTTGGCGATCACCGCTACCGGCCCCGGGTGATCGAGTTCAACGCCCGCTTCGGTGATCCGGAGACGCAGGTCGTCCTGGCGCTGCTGGAGTCGCCGCTCGCCGGGCTGCTGCACGCGGCGGCCACCGGTGCGCTGGCCGCGCATCCACCGCTGCGCTGGCGGGACGGCGCGGCCGTCACCGTGGTGGTCGCCGCCGAGGGCTACCCGGCGAAGCCGCGCACCGGGGACGTGATCACCGGCGCGGATCGGCCGGGCATCATCCACGCCGGCACCGTGCGCCGGGCCGCCGACGGAACGTTGCTCTCCGCCGGTGGTCGGGTTCTCTGTGCCACGGGTACCGGCCCCGACCTGGCCGCCGCGCGGGACACCGCCTACGCGGTGGTGCGCGGAGTCGGGCTGGCCGGCTCGCACCACCGCACCGACATCGCCGCCGCGGCGGTCGACGGTCGGATCACGACTCCGCGCTGACCGGGCACCCCTTCCCGCACGACCACGGACCCGAGCGGTGGGCTGCCGCGGAGACCGGGGAACGCATTCCGTCCCGGGGCGTCGGGTTTGCCGCGTCACTCCTGGGCAGGTGGGTTTCGGTGCGCCGCGGGAGCCCACTGCTCGCCGAGCGGCACCGGCCCTTCGGTCCGGCCGGACGTACCGCCCGGTGGGGCGGGCGGGTGGCGGGGCGGGTCGTCCAGCGCCCGCAGGATCGGCAGCGGGGCGGCCACCACGGCAGCGACCAGCAGCGCGCCGGCCAGCACCAGGAACGCCGGCCGCAGGCCCAGCCACTCGACCAGTGGTCCGGCGAGCAAGTAGCCGGCCGGCCCGGCGGCGTACGCGAAGGAGGTCATCACCCCGACCACCCGACCGCGTAGCCGTTCCGGGGTCCGGGTCTGCATGGCGTAGTTCGACAGCGGGTTCACCGGCCCGTACGCCAGCCCGACCAGCACGGCGAAGGCGAGCATCGCCGGGTACGGCGGGAGGAACGCGAGCCCGAGCAGCGCCCCGCCGGTGACCACCAACGCGACGGCCATCAGGGTGCGGCGACGGACGAACCGGCCGGCGGCGGACGAGCTCAGCGCGCCGAACACAGCACCGGCGCTCATCGCCATCAGGACGGAGCCGAGCCGGGCGGGCTCCCCCTGGGCGACGAACCAGGCGGGCAGCAGCACCCCTTCGACCGGCAGGTAGAGCGCGACCAGCACCATCGTGATCAGGGCGATCGTGCGGAGCAACCGGTCCCGCCAGACGAAGCGTAGGCCTTCCACGGTGCCCCGCCACAGGCCGCTCGGCGGGCGTTCCGGGCGGCCGGCGCCGGGCAGCCGGACGGCCGCGATCAGCAGGACCGAGACCGCGAAGCCAGCGGCGGTGACCCAGAACGTCGAACCGGGTCCGACGGTGGCGATCAGCAGGCCGCCGAGGCCGGGCCCGACCAGGAAGGCGATTCCGAAGATCGCCTCGTGCACCCCGTTGGCCCGTTCGATCCGCCAGCCGGCGGCCTGCGCGGCGGCGGGGAGCAGCGTCTCCCGGGCGGTCATCCCGGCCGGGTCGAAAACCGCGCCGAGGACGGCGAGCGCGACGATCCAGCCGAGATTCAGCCCGAGTGCGGCGTCGACCAGTGGGATCGCGGCGACCGAGACCGCCGACAGCGCATCGGAGACCAGCGCCGTCCGCCGGCGTCCGAGCAGGTCGACCACCGTGCCGGAGACGAGGCTGGACAGCAGCAGGGGCAGCCCGCCCGCCGCCGCGACGACGCCGGCCGCGGTGGCGCTGCCGGTGCGTTCCAGCACCAGCCAGGGCAACGCCACGACGGCGACCCCGTTGCCGGTGGCTGAGAGCAGCGTCGCCGCCTCGACCAGCAGCAACGGGGTACGGCGGTGCGCAGCGTCGGTCATCTTGATGATCAGCCTAGTCGGCGTGCCGCCTCGGTCCGCCGGGGCTGACGTCGGCAACCTCTCGTTCGTTACCGAAACTCCAGCCAGCGCGCGACTGCTGCCGTCATCGACCCGGGTGGCGCAGGTTGGAACCCTGTCGGGGGCACCAACAGGAGGCCCTGACCAGCAAAAAGCTGACCAGGGCCTCGGCATCTATCGATGCGATTTTGAATCGTCCCCGAAATCCCCCAGTAACACGGGTGGGCGGTGAGCCCACCCGTCGTACGAGTGCGTCGATCGTTCGTTGCCGCCATGGCCGAGTTCCGCGCCGAGGGTCGCGGTAGCTCCGGAGATGACAGCATGATCGGGGCTGAGCTGCGCGAGTTTGGGCACCGCTGGGCGGTACTTGAGGGCTTCGCCGCGTACGTCGACTGGTTGCGATCCCAGATCCTGGAGGATTCACCCCGACCTGACGGCTACGTGCCGTCAACCACGCTGTGGTGGATCCAGGACGACGACTACCTTGGCCGCCTCGCGATCCGGCATCGCTTGACCCCTCACTTGCGCGAGTTCGGCGGCCACATTGGCTACGACGTGCGGCCGTCGGCGCGGCGGCGGGGCCATGCCACCGCGATGCTGCACGCCGCGTTGCCGGTGGCGTGCGGCCTGGGCATCGAGTCCGCGTTGGTGACGTGCGACCCAGACAACGTCGCATCCCGCAGGGTGATCGAGGCCAACGGCGGCATCTTTGAGGATCAACGCGGCGGGAAGTTGCGCTTCTGGGTACCGACCGCGTGACCGAAGGCCGCGGTGCTGAACGGCGGGCTACCCGCCAACGACCAACAAGATCATTCGTGCGGAGATGCCGATGAGCGGATGCCGCGACGAGAGGCGTGGGCGTAAGGTGCAGCCGATGATCGGTGATGCCTGGTTGGATCGGTGTTCGTCTCCTTCACCCATGCTGCGGGGGCTGGCGAGGAACCCGGCAGCGCCGGTCAGCGTTCTGCTGCGGCTGGTGGATTCGTGGCCGGAGCAGGTGTGCGATGGGCTACGACGCCGCCGTGAGCTGCCGCCGCCGGTGCGGGATGCGATGCTGCACCATCCCTCGCCCAGGATCTGCGGAGCGCTGGCCGCCCACCCGCAGGTCGACCCTCTGGCGCGCGCCAAGCTGCTGGCCGACCCGGCGTGGCGGGTGAGAATGCGCGCGTTTGGCCGACCCGGTCAGGAGCCGCTGCCTGACGACGTGCTGGTCAGGTTGTTGACCGAGCTCGACGGCCCGCCCTCCGACATGCCGTTCAGCCGAGAGGAGTTGATTGGCGAGTTGCTCGAAGCGACCAGATATGACCAGCGTCTGTTCCGGCTGGCCGCCGCGCACCCCCGGCCGGGTGTGCGCCGGTTCGCGGCCGGTCCTTGTGCTGGCTGGACGAGCGGTCGCGCCAGGCGATGCTGGAGGATGAGGTGCCCGACGTATGGGCGGCCGCCCAGGCGTCCATCGCGCACCGGCAGCAGGTGATGGAGCCTGCCGGATCTGCCGGATCAGCACTGTCACGCATTCTGGTACGTACTGCGGCGTCCACTGTCCCGGGCGCTGATCGATCAGGTGCTCACCAGCGGCGACACGGCTGCGCTGGGGGCGATGGGGGAGAACCCGAGCGTCCCGCCGGACGTGGTCGGAACGCTGCTGCGCCACCCTGCCCCGTCGGTCCGGCAGGGAGTCACCGGTCGCGTCGATCTGACCGGCGACCAACTCGTCAGGCTCGCCACCGACCCAGCGGTCGAGGTCCGCACCGCGGTCTCCACCCATCCCGGCCTCACCGAGCAGCAGCGGGCCGGCATCGACATCGACGTGACCACTGTGCCGGGCGATGGCCACTTCGGCTCCAAAGACGTCCGCTGCCGTGGGATCCCGTATCCCGACGATGCCGCGCCGGAGATCACCGATGCGCTGCGGTGGGCCCGTTCGGCCAATCCGCTGCTGCGCCGACGAACGGCCCGCAACGCCGAGATACCGGCGGACATCGTCGATATCCTCGCCGACGATCCCGACCCGGGCGTACGGGTCCTGCTCGCCCAGCACCACCCGGCCGCGTCGCCGGCGCTGCTGCTGCGCTGCTACCTGGAGTACTACTGCTGCGGCCGGGACCGGCTCAGCGAGCTGCCACAGTTCCCCACCGAAGGACTGGCCCGCTTCGCCGAAAACCCGGACCCGGGGATACGACGGCTCGTCGCCCTCGACCCACATGCCGACCCCGAAGTCGTCGACCGACTCAGCACCGACCTGGACGCCACCGTGCGACAGGCGATGGCAAGCAGCCCACGCCTTCCGGCACCGCGGGTCACCGCGCTTCTCAACGACCCCGAACTGGCCGAGGCCGCCGCGGCCAACCCGGCCCTGACGGTCGATCACATACAGCAGATCCTGGACAGGACCACTGCGGGCTAACACCAGACCACCGAGATGGCGGCCTTGGCCCCGAACACACGCTCGTTGCGGGAGTGTCAAGTTAACGGCTGATCTTGGTTGTTGAGGTGGTCAGTTGTTGGCCGGGGTGAGCCGGCCTTCGAAGGCGATCTGGAAGGCGTTCAGTGGTGCTTTCCAGCGCATGGTCCAGCGTCGGCGGCCGGCTCCGGTCGGGTCGAGGCTCATCAAGGCCATGTAGACGCACTTGAGTGCGGCCTGCTCGTTCGGGAAGTGGCCACGAGCTCGCACGGCCCTGCGGATACGGGCGTTGACGGACTCGATCGCGTTCGTGGAGCAGATGACCTTGCGGATCTCCACGTCGAAGGCGAGGAACGGCACGAACTCCGCCCACGCGTTCTCCCACAGCTTCACGATCGCCGGATACTTACGGCCCCACGCCTCGGCGAACTCGAGGAACCGCTCGGTGGCGGCGTCCTCGGTCGCCGCGGTGTAGACCGGCCGCAGCGCTTTGGCGATCTTGTCCCAGTCCTGCCGGGCGGCGTAGCGGAACGAGTTGCGCAGCAGGTGCACCACACACGTCTGCACGATCGTGCGCGGCCACACCGTCTCCACCGTCTCCGGCAGTCCCTTGAGCCCGTCACAGACCAGCATCAGCACGTCGGCCACGCCGCGGTTCTTCAACTCGGTGAGCACGTGCAGCCAGTACTTGGCGCCCTCGCCGCCGTCACCGGCCCAGATACCGAGGATGTCGCGGTGGCCGTCGACGGTGACCGCCATCGCGAGGTAGATCGGCCGGTTCGCGACCTGACCGTCCCTGATCTTGACGTTGATGGCGTCGATGAACACGACCGGGTAGACCCGGTCCAGGGGCCGGTTCTGCCACTCGGCCATGCCGTCCATGACCTTGTCGGTGATCGTGGAGATGGTCTGCTTCGACACCTCAGCGCCGTAGACCTCAGCCAGGTGCGCGGCGATCTCGCCGTGGGTCAGGCCCTTGGCCGACAGCGACAGGACCATGTCGTCGACGCCGGTCAGACGCCGCTGCCGCTTACGCACGATCTGCGGCTCGAACGTCCCGGCGGCGTCGCGTGGGACCCGCACCTCGACCGGCCCGACGTCGGTGAGCACCGTCTTGGTCCGGCTGCCGTTACGGGTGTTCCCGCTACCCCGACCCGCCGGGTCGTGCTTGTCGTAGCCGACGTGGTCGGTGATCTCCCCATCCAACGCCGACTCGAGGACCCGCTTCGTCAGCTGCTGCAGCAGCCCACCCTCGCCGGTCAGCTTCAACCCGTCACCACGAGCCCGATCGACCAGCATCGCGATCAACTGCTCATCCGTGACCGCACCCACCGGCTCCACGGCCGGCTGTCCCACGGTGGTCTCGGTCGTCATCTGGCGTCTCTCCCTTGATCGGTCGATCAGCCGTTATTTGTACAGTCCCGCGAGCAGCGCTGCTGTCAGCGGCTCGAGCAGGGTCAACACCGCGGCGGCGCTACCCGCTGTGGTCCGCAGCCCGGCATAGAAAAGCGCATATGCCACCGCAGTGGTGACCACGCCCAGATACGCGAGCAGCCCGGCGGGCAACAGGTTCGTGGGAAACGCGATACCCCCGGCTAGCACGGCGACCGGAAGGAGAACAAGTGCCCCTGTGACGGTGGACGCGGTGGTCAGCGTCAGCGGGTTCACACGATCGGAGACGTGCCGACTCGAGACCGTCGTGACGGCGTAGCCGAGGCCCGAACCAGTGGCCGCGAGTAGGCCCACGAGTGGCTGCGGCCCAACTGCGGTCGAGGCTGCCCCGAATCCGGTTATCAAGGCCAGACCGGTGATCGCGGCGCCCAGGCCGTACAGCGTGATGCGGGCAGGCAGGCGCCCGGCTCGCAGAGCCTCCCAGCCGGCGATGAGGAGAGGTGCCAACCCCAGACTGACAACAGTCGCCACGGCGACACCGCTCATGGCGACTGCCAGGAAATAGAGAGCCTGGTAAGCACCAAGGCCACTTCCGATCAAGATAAGAAGTTGCGGTGCCGAGCCGACCGCCGCGATCACATCCCGCAGGCGCCGTGCTGTGACCACGATGAGAACTGCGGCGGCGATTGACAGGCGGTAGAAACCGATGCTTACCGGGTTCAGACCTGTCGACTGGTGGAGGAGTTGTACGACAATTCCGGTAGTGCCCCAGAGGAGCCCCGCGACAGTGATATGGATGAGGCCGAGCCGTGCATCTGTCCCCGAACGGGAGGAAGACGATGACGCTAGTGTCGATGGCACGGAGGATCGAGACATCTGCGCTCCGCAGGAGTGAGCCGTTAACGGGAACGTCGACGGAGCGCAGGCATGAAGAGGCCGCTGACCGGCCTTCGCGGTCAGCTGTCAGTGCATCGCTCCGTTAGGAGCGGGGTGGGGGCAGAGCGCCCGTGAACGGCATCACCGTTGGAACCTATCCGATCGCGAGCGGCAAACGATCACTGGGCGGTCATCACGCCCCAGGTGTACTCGTCCGCGATCCGCTCGCTACGCTACGTGATTCCTTCGCCCGGCTGCTCGGCGTGCGGATCTGCCGATGACAGCGCGTGGTGCTAGACGCCAAGCCGTGGCACCCACCAGTCGCCGAGGGCTTCGTGGAGGATCAGCAGGAGAGCGTTGATCAGGGTCGTCGCGAGGACGCCGATACCGAAACCAAGAATGCCGCGGTCTCGCCGTTCCACGCTGCCGGGGGCGGCGGCCGGAGCTGCCGAACGCGACCACGGTGCTCTCGGGCCAACCAGAACAACAGCCCGAGGCCGTGCGATGTGATGTAGATCAGCCAGAACCAGAACCACCGAGTACCGCGGACCGGCGCCGGTCCGGCGACGACACCAAGAAAGACGGCAGTGAGGTGATCTCAGCAACTTTGCGGTAGGTATTTGTATTCGACGTGGGTCAGGTGCAGAGCGGCGGCGACGATGTCGCCGATTCGGCGTGGGCTGGCGGTGGTGTGGCGAAGTGTTGTCCAGCGTCCGATCAGGATGGCGAAGCCGCGTTCGCCCTGCCAGCGCAGGCCGCGTAGTAGCCGGTTGTAGGCGCGGTTGTCGGACGCGAGCCGGCTGCCGTCGGCGGGCTGTTTGATCGGGGTCTTGATGCCGTGGCCTGCGCTTTCGTAGCCGGAGTCGGCCAGCGTGGGAAGATCAAGCTCGGCTGCGGACCAGTTCAGCGCGGCGGTGATGCCCAACTCACGGGCGCAACTGGTGTCGTGCAGGTGCCCGGGTAGCGCCTCGGATGTTCAGATCGGCAGACCGTCGGGGCGCATGACCGCTTGAATGTTCGCGCCGAAGTCGCGGTGCTTCCCGGAATACCAGGCGTCGATCACCTCGCCCTTCACCGACAAAGTGGTCTCGGTGAGCCGGTCACAGTCGAAGAGTTTCCCGTCCAGGATGACGTGCGACCAGCCGTCGTCGGCCACCCGCCGCAGAGCCGTGTGCAGATCCTGCGCCTGGGCCGTGAGCACGGCGATGCCCTCGTCGCGGTAGCGGTACGCGGTCGCCCGAGACACGCCGAACCCAGCGCCGAGCAAGGCCACGTCCTCGGCCTTACGGAACCAGACCAGCACCATCAACGCCTGGTAGAAGCAGGTCAACGCCCGCGTGCCGGTACGGGTTCCCCGAGCCCGGCGTTCGGCGGCAAGAAGCCGACCGAGGTGCTGCACAAGTTCCCTGGGGACGTCGACCATGGCACGATAGGCAATCACGTGGAGCCCTCTCGAAGACGCGGATCTGTCGCAAGGGCGTTGACGATGTGCGGCCTTCCTGCACAACCACGGCGAGCCCGGCGAGCTCAGTGAAGCGATCGAGCATCACCGTCGGCAGGTGGTGGCCGGCGACATCGGTTCTCTGCCGATCCTCGGCGCGCTCTTGCTGACGGTGCCGCATAGACAGGTCGAAGCGGAGGCCGTCCTGCGTCAACCTCGTCCGTTCAGAGCGGATTTGATTCATCGAGGGTCATGAAGGAAAGGTGCGCCTGGCCTGCAAGGATGTGAGTGTCTACGTCATGTCCACAGCAGAGTCGGGTGCACCTTTCTGGTGAGTAAGAGTAGCGGGTGGGATCAGCGGCTGCAGGTCGCGGCGGGTGGGAAGGGTTTGGTCGGGCATGCCGGCGCGGTTTTGCTGCGGCGGTGCGCGGACCGGACCGGGCTGGCCTGGGCGTTGAACGCGGTGCTGCCTCGCGGTGCGGGGCCGGGGTGGTGGGACCGGGGCACGGTCTTGATCTGCCTGGCGACCGCGATCGTGCTCGGCGCGACCAGCATGTCCGACATCGGGCTGCTCGCCCATCAGGCGCTGGTGTTCGCCGAGCCACCGTCGGAAGCGACCGTGCGCCGTGCTCTGGCCGGCCTCGACGAGACCGCCCTGCGCCGGATCGCCAAGGCGCGGGCGAAGGCCCGCGCCCGGGTCTGGGAGCTTCTCGAGCGCCGGCCGCAGGGGTTTCCGTGGCTGCTGGTGGCGGGCAAGCTGCTGACCGGGTGGGTGGTCATCGATCTGGACGCCACCCTGATCACCGCTCACTCCGACAAGCAGGGCGCGGCGGCCACGTTCAAGAAAGGCTTCGGGTTCCACCCCCTCGGGGCGTGGTGCGCGAACACCAGTGAGAGCCTGGCCATGCTGCTGCGGCCGGGCAACGCCGGCTCGAACACCGTGGTTGATCACATCCGGGTGTTGGGTGAGGCGGTCGCCCAACTGCCGGTCAGATACCGGCGCAAGATCCTGGTGCGGGTCGACGGGGCCGGCGCCACCCACGACCTGGTGACCCACCTGGAGCAGATGAACCGGCTGTGGCGCAGCGTGAAGTTCACTGTCGGCTGGACGATCACCGACGCCGACGAGACCGCGATCGCCGTGCTGCCCGCCGATGCCTGGACCAGCAGCCTCGAACCCGACGGTAATGCCACCGATCAGGCGCAGGTCGCCGAGCTGACCGGCCTCAACCAGCGGGTCGGCAACTGGATCGACGGGCTACGGCTGATCGTGCGGCGGACCAGACCGTCCACCCGACACGTCAGGAACCTAACCGACCTGGAGAAACGTACCGGCTGGCGGTACGCGATCGTCGCCACCAACATCCGCCGCATCCACGGCGTGGCCGGCTCTCACCAGCCGCAATGGCTCGACGTGCTGCACCGTTCGCACGCCGGAGTGGAAGATCAGGTGCGCACGAACAAGGCCATGGGCCTGCGAAACCTGCCCTCGAAGGCCTGGACCGTCAACCGCGGCTGGGTCCTAGCCGCGAACATCGCCGCCGATCTGGCCGCCTGGACCCGACTGCTCGGCCTGCACGACCAGCCCGACCTCGCCGACGCCGAACCCGGCACCCTGCGCTACCGGCTGCTGCACCTACCCGCCAAGCTGGCCAGCCACGCCCGCCGGAAGATCCTGTCCATCCCCGACACCTGGCCCTGGGCTGAGGCGTTCCAACTCTGCTGGCACCGCCTAGGCCTGATACCCCCGCCGACCTGACCCGTCCCCCCGGCCCTACCAGCAGAGAAACCACCCGGACCTGGAGAACCGGCGCCCGCGCAGCGACACGCGCCGACCCCGACCCCCAACCGCGTGGGACAAAACGGTCAAACCGAAACGGACGGCGAGGGATCAAAACCCTCTGACGAATCGAGGTCAAGGTGCTGCGCTGTTGGAGAACCGTTGCCGATGCCTGCTCGCTGCCTGCTGTTGGACCAGGGTGCAACCAGCGAAGCAAATGAGCTGATCGGGCGTGTACGCGCCACCGGTGACGACCTGGTACGTGGCTACGCCGAGCGGCTCGCGGAGGAGTACGAGTTGCCCTCGTAATCTCCCGGACCAACAGCAGTACGCGCCGGGCGGCCCTCGCGACTGAACATCCGGAGCCGCGAGTTGCTTGCCGTGGCCCGCTTCTGTCGGACCGATCATTACTGTGAGTATTCGGCGTGGAGTTCGGCGTACGGCCGGCGTTGGTCGGGGTGGCGGCGAGTTCTGCCAATGCTGATCTCGGCGCAGCAGTGGGTGCCTGGGTTGCGGGTGCGATGGGCAGGGCACTCCTCGGCCAGGGCGCGGACCTGGTCGGCTTCCAGCTCGAACGCCTCGCGGGAGTCAAGTACCTACCGGAAACGACGACCATGACCCCGGAAAGCGCCGCCGAATACGAGGCGGTCAGCGACCTGCGCGAGCGGTACCGCCTTACCGCACTACGCCACTTCCTGGCCGACGACGACCTGGACCTCCGCCGATGCATATACTGCCAGGCCTCACCCTGGACCCACAGATGTACCCCAACCAAATGCGCGACCAAGTTGCTCAGGCCGTGCAGATCGCTCGCACCTCAAACGACGACTACCTCCGGCATCGAGTGGAGATCCAGGTCGTGCCCGAGCGATGACCGCGACCGGTCGACGCCATCCGGATCTGCCGCCGACCGGGCGTCACGTTGCGTGACGAGGCGCGGCGGGGTCGAGTGCCCGGTCGTGCCGATAGAGGGCGTCGCGGTCGCTGTTGTACCGATGTGAGTTCGCCGAGAAGTGGCCGTTGAATGTAGGCCTGGCCGCGCAGGTCTTGCATGGCGACCGTGCTTCCCGGCGATGTGCGGACCTTCTGGCAGATGCTGATTGTAGGCGGGCTACAGGTTGTTGATTCGGGCCAGCAGTTCTGCCTCGGTCAGGTTTTCCAGGACCGCGTCCTGCTTGCGGCCCAGGACTGCCAGCAACTTCTCCTTCTCCAGCTTCTTGGCTGCCGCCGCCTTCGCCGCCTGGTCGTCTGAGAGGCGGACGGTGATGACGTGCTTGACGACCTCCAACTTGGTCTCCAAGGTCGACTTGGCCGGATTGGCGTCGGTGGCCACGAACGACTCGGTGTCGACGGCCTTGAGTTCGGCGTTGACCGCCTTGGCCACATCATCGAGGCTGAAGCCGGACTTGTCGGTCAGCGGAAGGTCCCACAACTGTTCCGTGGTCAGCAGTCCCTTGGCCGACGGATAGCGGAACTTCTCCCGCGTGGCCTTTTCAAAGATGGTCACGATGGCCTTCTCCGATTTCTGGGTAGGGAATCAGAACTGGATGCTGATGAGGCGGCGCTGGCCGCCGGTCATGGTCACCTTGGCGACCACAGAGCTGCGGACCGTGGAGCTGAAGCCGAGGCCGGAAAGCTGATCCGGAGACGGCTCGCACTTGGTGCGGTCGCCGAGAACCTCGAACACCTTGCGGTGCGGTTGCAGGTCGCCGCGGAGGAACTCGTTGTAGATCCCCCGCGTCGGCTGGTCGTTCACGCACCCCTTCAGGATGAAGAAGTAGTGCCGGTTGCCGACCTCGTTGTCGTCGAAGTAGTTCGGCGAGTACATGATGGTGGACACCGGTACGAACTGTTCGGTGGTGATGCCCCACAACTCCTTGCCCGCACTGCCCGGCTGTACGTCTTTACCCGGCAGGAAAGCGGTGATTTCCCCGCCGGTAACCGTCATCCGGCCCACCTCGACGGTCTCCTTGTGGCCTACCGCGCGATCGTGGCTGTAATGCTCGATCTTCCCGTTGCTCTCGGTCTCGATAACAAAGCCGACCTGGGTGCTGTCCCGCTTGCGGTACTGGTTCACCTCGATCCGGTACTCACCGTCGGGGACACGGTCGGTCCAGGTGACGTTCTCCACCGGCTCGCGGGAGAGCGTCCCGCTGGCGTTCATGTCGACGTCCAGCTTGTTGCGCTTTTCCTGGTACCAGATGTGGTCGCCGTTGGGTTCGAACACGTGCAGGTCGAGGTCGTCGTGGTTGAACCAGGACAGGCTCACCCGCAGCTTGCCGGTGACGTTGCCGCCGGCCCGCTTGACCTTCTCCTTGATTGAGTCGGTGACGTTGCCGCCGTACGACCAGCCGAAATCGTTGTCCCACTTGAACAACCGCGGAGCAGCCGGGTGCCGGCCGGTCGTGAGACTGACGAAGTGCGGCTCGTAGGTGTTGGCGACCCACAGGTCGATGGTGGTGGCGCCGGGCAGGATGTCCTTCATGAAGGAGACCACGGGAATCTCCTCCGGCTTCGCGTCACGAAGGCACGCACCTGCCGACTTCATGGTGGCCTGCATGAGCAGCCCTTCGATGCCGTCCTTCATCCGCGGCTGTGTGTCGTTGTCGACCCACAGCACGTTGGTGACCGACACATCGGACAGCCGGGCGAACCGTCGCTGCAGCGACTCCTCGATGCCCAACTCGTCAATGGTCTTCATGGCAGCCTTGACCATGGCCGGGGTGATCAACGCCGTGGGGCGCTGGTAATTCTGCGGTGCCACCTTCGTCTCGAACGACCGGACCGCCTGCTCCAGGTCGACGCCCGCGGAGAGGTCCTGGACGAGGGTGCCGATCACCGTGTTGCGGAAGCGTGCCGCCGGGTTCATGGCGTTGGCGAAGACGAAGGCCGGTCTGTCGGTCGCCGTCGTCCACCGGTTCTGCAGCGACCGGAACTCGGTCACCGCCCGACGATGTTCCGTGCCGCGGTAGAGGGCGTTGTCGTCGACAAGGTCGACGACGGTGTCCAGAGCGTGCTGGGTCAACTCGGCCAGGCCACGCTGGAAGACCTGCACCGCGGCGTCAAAGGTGCCCTGTGCCGCGCCGACGTCTTCGATGCGATGCCGCTTCTCCACCCGGCCGTGCAGGTGGTGCCACACCTCGACTTGGCCGTCACACAGCGTTCGGGTGGTCTTCGTCCCGTACTGCGCCTGTGTGGACCGGAAGATGGTGGACAACGGCAGCGAAAGAACGAACTCGTCCAGAGCGGCGGCGACGACGGAGAAGACCGGGTCGGAGGCCGACACCCCGGACCAGACGGTACGGACCCGCCCGGCGTGGATCTCGACGACGTTGCCGAAGTGCTTGATGAAACCGCGGCAGGTCGAGCAGTCGTACTCGGATCGCTCGCGGAACCGCAGATTGGTGTCGGCGGGGAAGGAATCGAGATAGGTGAGCCAGAGTGAGTCCCGGTCGAGGCCGTCGCCGACGGCGTACAACTCACCCCTGGACATGATGGACAGACGCGAAGTCACATCCGTCACGAACTGCTGGAAATCGCCCACCGCTTCATCCCCCTTGATCGCTGGAGATCCTAACGGAGCGAACGCCAATCGGAGAAACGCATTTCCGGCTTTCCGGACGGTCACAGACGGGCGCCGGTGGCCGGCGGTCCGTCGACCGGAACGCGTACGGCGGTGGGGTGCCGGGCCGGTGGTCAGCAATTTCCGCCAGTTGGCCGGTGGCGCCGTTGAGTGCATCCCGGCTCACGCTGTGGTCGCCTTCCCGGGCGCCGGCAGGGCTGGGTGGCCGAACAACTTCTCAGGCACGCCAGGCTCGCACCGAGGGACCGTGTGAACGCGCGCTCGCTCATGCCGCGAAACGTTCGCTACGTAGCGTCACGTCCGGCTCGTGTAGCTGGGCGCACGGCCGTAGCCGAGTTGTGCGCTTCGTGGACTGCAACGTCAAACGGCTTTACCGCTCAATCGTCTTCGATGTATCCCGTGGTGGGGTCAACGATGGCCAGAAAATCGCGGATGTTCTCGGTGTGCTCGTCGAGTGACAGGTTCGAGGTCGGGCTCATGCCGAATCCGTAGCCGGGGCTCGGTCCGCTGAGCCACGTGTAGTCGGTGCCACCGAACTCGTTTGGGTGCGGCTCCTCTGAGGTGATCGTCTATTGTGGGATGGCACCGCCGAGGTAGCGGCTGTTGTGGATGCGTTGTTGTTCCTGGGCCAGGTGCCAGGTCCAGTACTGGTCGAAGTCGCCGTTGCTGATCAGGGTGCGGAGTTTGAGGATTGCTTCGGCGCCGTCGAGGCCCCAGCGAGCGCCGGTGACGTCCATACGATCTTTGACCAGGTGGCGGCAGGCGCCTTCGATCACCCCGGTGGCGATCGGCCACCCGTTGGCCAGCGCGGTCGGGTAGTCCAGGTACGGTTTTTTGGCCAGCAGGTAGGCGGCGGCGACATCGGCGGGTTTGCGTTTGCCGGGGTCCAGGCCGTGGTAGGTGGCCTTGCGTCGGATGGCTGCGGCGACTATGCCGGCCCGTCCGGCCAACACCTGCCGGGCCTGGGCGCGGACCCACCGTTCGGCGTTCGGGTCGCCCTCCGGGTGGAAACACCAGGTGGCCTTCCAGAGGTACTCGATGACGTGGATGAAGTCCACAACAACCGGCAAGGTGATCTTGCGGGTTTTGGCCTCGGCGTGGATCCGGTCGATCTGGTGGGTGTTGCCGTCGACCAGGGCGATCCAGGTCCGAGCGTGGTCGGGGTCGCGGCGGTCGGCCTCGGCGAACCCGGCGGCGATCACCGCCGCGGCGTCGTCGGTCACGCTGGCGTGCAGCCACTTGCCGGAGGTGACCGGCGCCGGGGTAGCAGTTTGGGCCGCTTCGGGGTCCTCGGGCAGGATGTCGGCGATGGTGCGCGGCTTGCCGGTCACGTCGAAGACCGCGGCGACCTCGCACATCCGCTTGCGGTTGCGTTTCTCGCCCTTGGACCGGCGGCCGGCCAGTTTCTGGCTGACCGCGGCCTTGGCGGTGCCCGCGCGGAGCCCGTCGGGGCGCATCACCACCCCTTTGGCGTCGAAGGACAACGCCAGCACATCATCATCGGCCGACCAGTCCGGGGCGTGGGCGGTGTAGAAGGCATCCACATCTATCGCCGCTGCGGCGGCCAACGCCTCGACCTGCCGTTTCCCGATACGCACCGTGGTGGCCCGCTCAATCGCGGCCGCCGCGTCGGTGAACGAGCCGCGGGCCGCCTCGGCCGCGGCCAACCGGCGCAGTCCATGCGAGTGCTTCTCCACGGGCAGGTTCAACACCGCGTCCGCCGGGTTCAGATCGGCCCGCGCCCGCGCCCGGTAGGCGATACGCGTCACCACCACCTCACCGAACCGGGTGGCCAGCGTCCGCTGCCGCCCCCGCTCGGCCCACCCCCGCAGATGGCTATCGGCGTCGGTCACCTCGTCGAGCCGTTCCTCCCGACTGGCACGAAGATCCAGACTGTCCTGCAACAACTGACACAGCAACCGCATGCCATCGGTATGCAGCCGCTCCTCCAGTTCGGCGTGAGTCATCCCCGCCGCATGCTCACCGGACAGGAAGTCCACCATCGCGCCGAACCGCACGGATGAGCCGGCGAAAGCATCGTCCGCCGTCTCGGATGCGTACTCTTGCACCGGGCTCCCTCTTTGCTGATGTTCGTGTCTCGCAACCGACGAACATAGCGGGAGGATCCCTTTCACCATCACAACCAGTAACACATCCCCAGGCCACACAGCGTGTCGCCGCACCTCACCAGAGCCGCACCCAACTCGTTTGGGCGGAGGGCGAACATCTCTCCATCGACTTCGAGGGTGAGTGCCGTGTCGTCGGCCGCACCGTCGGTTTCGGGACGCAAGCCGGGCACGGCCTTGGGGTAGGCATCTCGGTCACCATCGCCGTTGTCTGGATCGATCGCCTTCACGCAGCCATCTTCGTGGATTTGTCTGGCCAGCGTCCTGATCTGGCCTACCGGGGGTCACGTTGCGTGACGAGGCGCGGTGGGGTCGAGTGCGCGGTCGTGCCGATGAGCGCGCACCCCTGGCTTCCGGAGCGACGTCACGTGACGAGGACTGCGGTGAACATCGAGAGATGCGACTCGTGGCCGAGACTCAGGCCGTCAAGGTCGGTCGTCTCGAACCACGCCACAGCGTCGTGCTCGTCCGGCGCGGCGTTGACGGGTGTTCCGGTCCACCTGTCGATCAACCAGATCTGCATGTCGTACGTCGCGGTCCGGATCTCATGCACCGGCGGGCTGGGCGGCTCCGATGCCGTGATTCGCAACTCCTCCCGAAGCTCGCGGAGAAGGCTCTCTTTCGGATCCTCCCTCTCCTTAACATGACCGCCCGGCAGGTCCCACACGTCGGATACCAACGGCGTCCGGCGCTTCGATGACACAGCAACACCCGATCGCCGTCGCGAAGAACGGCCGTCACGATCCGCACCCGACCGGGAGTCGTCAGCGGAGATCGTCATGAGCACGTCCTGACCCGTGCGGACCTGCCGCCGTTCGTGCGCTCGGCCTCTTCGCCGGCCGTCACGGCTGCGTGGATTGCGTTGGTTCGCCGCCGTAGAGGGCTGCGAAGACACGGCCTCGCAGGATCTCGTACTGCTGGCGGCATCGCCGAGGTGGGCCCGGCGAACGTTGCTGGACTTGACCGCCGACAACGACTTCCGGTGGCTGGAA